>JAFVTW010000022.1 GCA_017503005.1 Clostridia bacterium
AAATTATGGATAAAATTAAGTTAAATTATGAATTAGACGAATTTAAATTTGTCGAATACAACGAAGATAAATATTTAAACAATACTGTAGAGGAATTGGAAGAACTAATCAAAAAAGGGCAATTTGATGCTTGTTATGAATTAGGGTTTAGATATATTTCTCCCAAAAAAGGTGTTGTAAAAGACAAGGCAAAAGGCGAAAAGATTCTTAAACAGGGTGCAGACAATGGTGATGTAGTGTGTGCTGTAAGATACATTTTGCTTAAATATATTTCTGGCGAGATACCAGATTTTGATAAAGCAATAAAAGAAACACAAAAGTTGCTAGATGCTAAACACGGAGAAGCACTGGTAATATATGCAAATATGCTTTATTTGGGCATAGGTGTAGATGTAGATACAGAAAAGGCAGAGCAAATATTGCAATATTGTATAGATAAGAAATTTTATTTTGCCCTTAGAGCTTATTTTTGGCTTTTAGATATTAACAACCCTATCAAAAAACTAAAAATTACTGATTATGTGTACAATGTGGGTGCAGAGGATAGAAAATATTGTGAATTAGCAGAAAAATATGCTTACAATCCAGATGCTGGACTTGTGGCACTTGATGCTTTGAGGCACTGCTATATGAATGGCAGAGGATATATAAAAAGAGATGTACACAAAGCTTATGAAATATGCAGAAAGATTGTAGAAAAACATCCAGAAACTACTACTTATTGCTACAATTACATTCTATCAGTTTTATATACATATAAGTACGACAAACTAGCTTTTCAATCTGCACAAAACATTATAAAGTACAATCCTAAGCACTCTGCAATACCTTTTTTACATGGATTTCTAGGATTTTTGTATATGAATGGCTATGGTGTAGAAAAAGATGCAGAAAAAGCATACAAACATATAACTAAAGCTATCGATATGGGAGATAATACATCTGTAAACTATCTTGCCTTGTTGTATAGAGACGGAATCTATGCAAAAAAAGACACAGCAAAAGCAAAAGAAATTTTAGAAAAGACAATAGAGGAATCAATCGAAACACCAAATACATACATGTGGTTGGGTAAAATATATCTAGAAGAAAAGAACTATGACAAAGCTGAAGAGTTGTTTAATATAGTTATGGAAAAAGTTGGAATTTCTCAAGGGTATGATATCGCTGCGAACAATTGTCAGGAGCATCTAAATCATATCAAGAGCTTAAAATGCCATAAATGTCACAAGATAGTAGAGCCTATAAAGAAAAAAGGATTCTTTGGTGGTGAAAAAGAATATTGTCCTTTGTGTAATGCAAAGTGGTACAACTGGTACCAGTACGATTTTGATAAATCATACAAAAATTATCAAAAAATTGTAAAGAAAGAAAAAGTGAAAAAGTAACAAAAAAGAACACACGAATCTAGTGTGTTCTTTTTATTTTAGTTGTTACTAATTTCGTCTAATACTGCAATCATATTTTCTAAATCTTTGATGCTTTCAAAGGTTGTTTCGATTGCCCAGTTGTTAAATTCTACATTGTGTCTAGCACAAATTTCTTTGTAGTAATCTTCTTCGTAGTCGAAGTAGTCACAAGTTTTTCTAAGGTCGGTTAGTTTTGAGCCACCGTCTTTAGTATCTCTTAGGATCACAAAGTAATAAGCACTATTTGTAAGTAGTTTGTTTATAATAATTGTTTCGATGTCGGTAGAGAATTGCTCTGTCTTGTAGTATTGTTTTACAAGTTGTTTTGCTTCATTATATTTCATTATTTTCCCTCCCTCATTTCTCTTGGTGTTCTAGAGTAGTCTATATTTTCCCAGCTAAAAAGTGGTTGTTGATGTGTAAAGTGATAGTTGTTTTCTACTACTTTGTTGTAAGTAGGTTGTATATTAAGCATTCCAAAGAATGATTTAATACCAGACTTAAAGTATTGAGGATCGTTAGATTCTTTCTGGGTAAACAATCTTCTGTCCACATCGTGAGCAGGAGTGTATTCGATATCGTCACATACTACTTGTGTAAATTCGTCGTACAAGTGTAGGTGAGGTGTTCTTTGGTTTACTACTTTGTTAGGCTCTACTACTTGACCATCTTTGGTGTAGTTAGGGTGACCAGGACCGAAAGAATCAAATCTGGCTAGTGGCAACCATTGTTTGCCTGACAAGCACACATCTAGTTTTACATTGTAGTCAAAAAACTTATCGTTGCCATCTTCTGGTGTAACTATAGATACAGCAAAGAAATATCTAGGATCGGTATCAGATACAAAGTAAGCACCTTGTATTATTTTACCTTTGTTTTTAGTAACATATGGTATGCCTATCATTTTCTTTTTCATATCCATCAAAACTTTTGCTTGTTTATCTGTAATAGGTATAGGAAGTTGTTGAGGACATCTTTGTTTGAAATAATCTTCACCAAATTGACCAAACTCAAAATCGTCCGGTACAGACAATCTGCCAAAGTCTACTCCGGCGGCTTTGGCTGCTTCAATTTTTTGTTTGCGAACAGCATCATATCTGGCAGCATTATCTTTTATAGATTTCATATCTTTTACTGACATAAGGCTTACCTCCTCATTATTATTAATTTTACCACTAATATAGGTATAGGTCAATAGTGAGTTTAGAATTTACACTCGTGCTCAGCTATGAATTGTTTTATAAATTTCTTTATAAATTTTGTTCTAGGTTTAGATAATTTTTTGCCTGTACGGGTATTCATACTCTTGTCTAGGAAAGAACATTTTTTGTATACATAATGTAGAGAAGATTCTTTGGTTATGTGGTCTTCTATGTAGTTTTTGTCAAAAACTAAAGGTTGATTAGCATCAAACATAGGTATGCCGTACATTGTGCCATATACAAAAGACCTAATTACACCCATAGCTCCTGCAGAGTCTAGGTTGTCAGCATCTTGAACAATGTGTACTTCTTTAGATCTATTTGCATTGTCAGGGTCGCTCCAGTTGTAGCATTCGTGATACTCTATACATTCTAGAATTTTGTCTAAAGTTTCTTTTTCAAGATTTAATTTTTTCAAGATTCGTTTTGCTTTAGGTAGAGAATCTTTTGGGGAAGCGAAGTCTTTTCCTTCTATAGAAATTACCCTATGTATGTCGTGCATATATGCACTTATGCCTACAACCACTCTATCACCACCTTCTTTTGATTGTATGTGTAGAGCAGTTTTTAGTGTTCGCTCAAGGTGTGAAATATCGTGGCCAGATTGGTCACCTTTAAATAGTTTTTCAACTTCTGGTTTTAAGATTTCTAAGTACTGTTCTAGTGTCATATTGTTTTTCCCTTATCTTAAATTGAGTAAGCATATGTGTTACATATACTCACATTACCCATTTTATATTAACAAAACTAACAAATTTCTACAAACATACTTTAATAAATTTTTGGATTTTATTTTGTTTTTAGTATAGTTAAATATTATTTTGTGTTAAAATTATTTTGGGTAATATATATGCAAATGAAATTGTTTGAAGGCAAAGACGACAATTTAATATTTGGTACCGATGGTAGAAAAAGCATAGTAGCAGAAGTTTTGGGTAGACTATTTATTTTTGTGTGTCTACTAATTTCTGTTTTTGTATTAGGATTTACTATTACATACAATACAGCTCCTGTGTATGGTGTGAGTATGCAACCTACACTAAATGCTATAGGTGGCACAAAAAATGATACTGTGTATATCAACAAATTTTCGAAGGGCGACTATGGTGATGTAATTGTTTTAAAAATTGTTGATGGTGGCGAGACTACATATATCATCAAAAGGCTAATAGGCAAGTCTGGCGATAGAATAAATGTAAAAGCAGATACTCAAGGGAATATTGCAGTATACAGAAATGGCAAGGCTTTGGTCGAAAATTATATACTAGACATTAAGCAATGTGGCGACCCAAACAATTTAGGTATGAAATCTACTTTGGCAGATTTTGATATATTGAGAGATAGAGCACTTGCTGGTGAAATAGACAATGTTACATTCAATGTAGATGGCGAGCTGGTGCTAAGTGACAATCAGGTGTTTGTGCTAGGCGACAATAGAGGCTATAGCATAGATAGTGCAGACGATGGTCCATTTATCGTAGACAATATTGAAGGCAGGGTAGATTATATCTTGCCGTATGGCGAAAATTCTATCGTGTTTTTTCTAGAACGATTCACTGGGATACAATGGTTAAAAAAATAAAACACTCTATATTCGAAGTAGGGTGTTTTTTTGTTACACATTTTTAAGTATTGACCAAAATTTTATTATATAAAATTTGTAAAAAAGATATAAAAACAAAAAATTATTTATTGTTATTATTGTGATTATGTTATATACTTAGTATGTAATAATTACATATACTATATGTGTGTGTGTTTAAATTTTATAAATCAAATAAACTTTTGTGAGGGTTTTATGGAACAATATATACCTTTGGGAGTTCTAGCTGTATTTGCACTATTTATATTAGTGGGAATGTTTTGGGGTATGGTTAGAGGTCTAAAAAAGACAGCTTTTAGAGCAGGTTGGATAGTAGTTGTGGCTATCATTTTGCTATTCTTGACACCTGTGATTACCAAAGCAGTTATGGATATTAAATTACCATTCTTAGCTGTAACAGTAGATGGTGTTACATACGATACACTTAGATTGTTGGCAGAGTATGGCATTATGCAAATACCTGATATGGGCGAGCTTATAGTGTCAAATCCTGACACATTAAATATACTAATCACTTTGGTAACACTATTTATCAATTCATTTGTATTTGTGCTACTATTCTGGGCAACCAAAATTGTGCTATATCCAGTGTGGGGTATTGTAAATGGTATAGTTATCAAGAAGAAAGACAAAAATGGTAACAAACTGCCTAAGTACAGACTATTTGGGCTACTAGTAGGTGCAGTATTAGGTGCATTTGTATGTGCTACTACACTTATGCCAGTGCTATCTATAGTAAATATGGCAAACAAGATAGAAAATGAAACCTATGGTACATATACCAGACCAGTAGTTAATGAAGAAACAGGCTTAAAGGAATACAAAGAGTTTGAGGGTGGCGAAATTACCAAGTTAAATGTAGGCCCAGTAATGACATACCTAAATGCTTATGACGATAGTGCTGTTTCAAAAATATTGAAGTATACAGGTATAGAAGCTTACACAAACTTTACATACGACATACTAAGTTCTGCTAAAGTTGGTGGTACAAATATCAAGCTTAGAAACGAAGTGAAAAATATCTTGATTACAGTAGGTGATGTAACTGATATACTTAATATGAATTTAGATACAATTTCACAAGAAAGCATGAGAGGACTTATCACTGCGGCAAAAGATGCAGTTAATCATGCATTTAGTATCAATACAATTACAGGATTAGGTGACAGCTTATTTGAAACAGTACTTACTGATGTGGTAGAAAATCCAAATTCTGTAATCAAAATACCTTCAACAGGCGAAGCCTTGTTTGATGAAGCAATCAAAGCTGGTGTAGTAGGACTAAAAAATTTCAGATTCAGCACACTAAAAAACGAACTATTGTCAGTATTAAATATTGCAGAAATAGCAAATGAAAAAAATATTTTGACAAAATTGATGAATAATGAAGTTTCTGGGACACAAATGATTGCCTTGTTTGATACTGATACTGTAGAAGATATTACAGACGAAATCTTTAATATGAACACTATGTCTACATTGCTTCCTATAGTAGTAAATACAGGATTAGACTATGTGGCAAATATTGTAAGTGCTGAAGGTTTCGAAATCAACGAAGAACAAGCTACAGCAGAACAAGTAAAAACATTGTTTAAAGCTATGCTAACTGGTGTAATTAATATTAGTAATTCTCTAGACCTAGAGAGTAAATATTATATTACAGACAACACTCTACCACTAGTGGGTAAACTACTAGATGCTATCAAAGCTTATGGTGGATTAGATACTACAAATTACAATATTTTATTAAATGCTGCAGAAACAAAGTTGTACAATACAGCTTCAAAAGCTCTAGAAAACTTCAATGAAGATATGAATGGCATAAAAGAAGCCGTGTTGGGGTCTATAAACAACCTAAGTACTGTCACAAATTTTGAAACAGAATTTACAAAAATTAATTCAGTATTTGAAACTGTCACAAGTATTTTAGACAGTGTAAAAGATGGTGAAAATGTAAAACCAAAAGAAGTAGGCAAAGTACTAGACACTTTCAAAACTACACAAATTTTTGGTAACAGAATTGAACCTATTATGCAAGGTGTATTAGACTTCGCCAAAACTGTAGTACCAGTAGAGTTTGCTGACCTTACAGTAGTTTTGGAAAGAGTAAAATTACAAATTTCTAATGTACAAGCATGGGAAACAGAACTAGACAAATTTACAGGGGTAATCGATGTAGCTCAAGATATATTTGCTGCATCTGACCTAAAAACAGCTCTAACATCAGATAACTCTACATTATTAGTAGATTTTGGTAGAGAATTAGACAAGCTAGAAAGCAGTATCTTATTTGGAGCAGAGATTAAAAATGTAGTAAAAATCCTAATCGATACAGTAGGTGACTTTACTGCAGGAAACGAAGATATGCTTACTTCTAGTGTAAATCAAATCAAGACAAATATCGACAATTCTACAGACATCTGTTGGGAAACAGAGTTTGGTGTAATTAGAAGTTTAATCAAAGCAGTACTAGACTTAGGTGAAGCCGACCTAACTAGCACACAAGTGGCTAGTATAGGTGCTACACTAGACGAAATTGTAGAAGAAGAAAGTGTACTAGTAGACAGAGTTGCTATCAACAAAATGGTAGAAGCAGCTGTTGATCAATTTGCAGGCGAAGAAGAGCCTGGTACTGATATGTACGAAATTATTCAAACTATCAAAACAACCATTACTACTACCCCAGGCATTAGCTACGAACAAGAATTAGGTTGTCTATTCGAATTCTTAGAAGATTTGTCTATGGTAGAAGAAGAATTTGACTTTATAGAGTTTGGTAGAATTCTAGATAGTTATGACGAAGAAGATGGCACAAAACCAAGTGTATGTGTAACAGCAGTTAGAGCTAGAATAGTTAGAATGATAGTAAGCGAATTAGATACCAGCAATATGGACGATGATATGGTTACTATCGTAGACAAAATCAAAAACAACTGTGACAATATCGAAAACTACGAAGCAGAATTTACAACACTAGATGACTTTATGGATACTGTAGAAGGTCTTAAGTCTGTAGATGTTGAAGCATTCAACTTTGCAGGATTTGGTGCAAAATTAGATTCTTATGCTACAAGCAAATTGATAGGACCTATTAGAAGTGATGTTCTAAAATTTATTGTAGACAAAGTAGAAATTTCAAGTACAGAGCCAGACATTCAAACAGCTATCAACAACATCTTACAAAATGCTAAAGATTGTGCTGCAAAAGCAGATGCTGGTACAATGACATATACTGCTATATTTACAGATTTGGGTAAATTAAAAGATTTGACCGATTCATTTGCAAATGTTGAAGTAGATAGAAACAATCCAGATGCAATAGTTGCAGTAGGTGGCAAACTAAACGAATTAGGTAGTTTGTGTATTGTTCCAGAGAAAGAAGTTGCTAGAATTGCTAAATTTGTTACAGGCAAAATGGTGGGACCAGGTAACGATATACAATCAATGATTCCAGAAGAACACAGGACAAACCCTGTAGTTCAAACCGCTTACGATTCAGCTGTATCTGTGATTGCAGAATTAAATGAGAAGTATACAGATTGTGTAGATGGTACTATTACAACAGCTATCAACTATATAGAAGACTTTACAGTTATCAAAGAACACATCATTGAAATTGATGGAATTCTAGATACAATCGAAGGTGCTGGACACTAAAATAATGTTTTACAAATAAATTGCGACTAGCAATCTAGTCGCAATTTGTTGTATAATATGTAGGTATACATATAGATAAGGTTTATTATGTTTTTTAAGAAAAAAGAAAAGGACAATTTAATACCATCAAAAAAACAAGGCTGCCTAAAAAATTTGATTATAGGAATTATAATACTTGTTATATTAGGTGTAGCCGGAGTGTTTGCAGTGAGAAATGCCTTAGGTATGTATGGTGTTAGTTTTACTAGACTAAAAGATTATGCTGAGTGGCTGAGCGAACCTGTGGCAGAAGCTGACCTTACAAACAATGCTATACGAGATAGCGATGCAGTTTCACTAAAAAACAAGGCAATACAAGCAGGGTTTGCTATATACAATGCCGAAGGTAATGTAAACTTAAATCTAACATCTTACTCACTCAATGACACACTAGTATTGCAAGACTACGAATTAGGTGCTCTTATAAATGAGTCTGCAAAAGGGGAAGATAATCCAGTATACAAACTGCTAGAACTTAGTATAGTAGAAAATACCGATGGCAGATTTACTATAACTACAGTGGTTAAATTTAATTTGAGTGGTGTCAAAGGTCAGTTAGACAAATTCGCAGACAAGATTCCTGACAGCATATACATTACTAGTATAGGTCAACTAAGCAAGGTTGGCTCTAGATTTCAAACTAGTGACAACGAGATATTTATAAACAAATTGTCTAATGATAAAAACAAAGAACTGGTAGACCTAATTACAAAGATTCAAGATGACGGCGATGATGATATAAAATCAGTAAAAGATATAAACAACTATATGGTTGCAGAGATTCTTACTAAGATAAATCAAAAAACAGAAGGTGCTAATGCAACATTAGGCAATCATACATTTAGTTTGATAAAAGGTTAAAAAAAGAGATATAAACAAAATAGTTTATATCTTTTTTCTTTTAAAAATTTTCTTTGCCTAATAGCCACAGATATTTGTCTAGGTCTTTTAGTCCATAAGTTATATTATAGAATTTTTTAAACTCTAGCAGTATAGTATAAAATTTTTCGTAGTCTTTTAAGTCTGCTTTTTTAAATTTTGCAAACTTATCTTTTTTGAAATACATCAATACCTTTTCTACATACTTGTCGTATATAGGGAAGTTATCTGGTTTGTGGTGATTACAATACTTTGTGGCGAACGAGTAAAAGTTTTTGTTCTTTTTGTTTATAGTGTTTTGGGCAATGTCTTTCACTAGTGTCAAATCATTCTTTTTTAGTCTGTCGTCGATTTTTAGACTATGTATATGTTTGGCCACATCGTATATCGAAAATATATTTGTACTGTACAAACTGTTTAGTGTACTACTCTTAGCTAGTATATCATCTAAATCTTTGTTGTTTGGATATGTAGTTAAAAATAGTTTATATAGACAACTATCTTTTTCTATAAGCTTATTATCATTATTCCATTTATTTAAATAGAATGCTATTTCGTCATTAGATGGTCTAGCTATCATATAGTCTCCATTAATTTTTGAATAATGCTTTCAAAATATAATTTTTGATTTCTTTTGGTTCTACAGCTTTTTGTACTAAGTGCTTACCATTTTTGTTTTCTGTAATTACAGTTTTGCCACCTTGTTCTTTTGTTGTATATACATTTATATCGCAAGGAGAGAAAGTGTAGAAATCTGGTTTTACAAGTGCTAATATGGTGTTGATTTCATATAAACAAACTTGGTTTGTATTGTTTATAGAATCTGCTAGTACTTTTACTACTTTGTCTCCTATGCTGTTTTCTGGCATCTTGTCAAAGCTTGATTTTTGAATACAAATTTCATTGCCTAATTGTAGTGGATTGATTACAAGTTTTGCCCCACACTTTGTTACTATATCGAAAGCTTCTGGGTCGAAATAAGAATTTGTTTCTGAGTAATCTGTTATATTGCCAGTGCCATCTACAGAACCTATCATAGAGTATATGCAATCTATCTTCTCTACTAGCTCAGGATAGTTGATTACGACCTTTGCTATATTTGTAAGTGGTCCTAATGTAACTATGGTTACAGGCTCTTCGGTGTCTGCTAATACCTTTGCAATTTCTTCTACGGCATTAGGTAGTACAGGGTAGGTTTGTTCGGTAATTTCATATTTGCCTAGACCACATTTGCCATTGTATAGGTTAGGGTCTACAATGTGTTTTTTGACAAGTGCACACTTACTGCCTTGTGCCACTTTGATGTCGTTAAAGAAGTTTTCTGCAAAAAATCTAACATTGTTTGTTGTGATGTCTATAGGTGTAGGACCAGCACAACTTGTGATTAATTTAACATCAAACATACCCATATTGTCAGAAAGTAGCATCAAAGCTAATGCATCGTCCACTCCAGGGTTGCAATCTACAATTATAGGTTTTACTTTTACTTCTTTGTTTTCTTCTAAACTTTTTAGATATTTCTTTGCAATTTCAACTGCATCCATTCTTCATTTCTCCTGTATGGTTATTTTAAGAAACCTTTTATTATTAAGTCTTCTGCTTCTTGTTCGGTTAGACCCATAGTCATTAGTTTGGTTAGTTGTTCGCCAGCAATTTTGCCTATGGCAGCTTCGTGTACAAGTGTTGCTTCTACATTCTCACAAACTATCTGTGGAGTAGAATCTATTCTAGCATTGTCTACTAGTATGCCGTCACAAGACACATGACCAAAGCATCTATTTTTGCCTTTTACTTTTGAGTAGAAGTTTTGGTAAGATTTGTCTTTGGCTACACTTCTAGAAACAACTTCTACACTAGAATCTTCACCTACTAGGTCCACATAAAATTTTGTGTTTGCAGTTTGAGTATTAGTAGTTAGAATTTTTTCTTTGATTACTAGTTTTGCATTCTTCGCTAGTTTAGCTTTGGTTACTCTGTCAGAGCTGGTTACACCACCTAGTTGGGTGGTTTCCATAGTGAATGTAGAGTTTGTTTTCATAGTAATTTGTGTTACTGGATTTAATATTTTGCCACCAGAACCTTCGCCTAATGCAAGGTGTTTTTCTATATAATTTACTACTGAGTTTTTGCCTAAGTGGAAGCTGTGTATTCCGTTGTGGGCACTATCTTCTTGGGTTGTATTGTGTAGACCACAACCAGCTACGATTGTAACTTCTGCACCATCGCCTATATGGAAGTCGTTGTACACTACATCGGTTAGTCCACCCTTAGTTACTATTACAGGAATGTGTAGGCTCTTGCCTTTCACATTTGGTTTTACATAAATGTCTATACCTTTTTTGTCTGTCTTTTGTACTATCTCAATTTCGGCAGTACTGTTTATTTGTGATTCGCCATTTTTTCTAAAGCTGTATGCTCCCTCTGGTGTAGAGTGTAGGTCAGCTATTTGTGATAGTAGCTCTTTGTCTATATTAGTCATTTTCCACCTCCAACTTCTTGCAGGTAAAGCTGTGCAAAGTAGGTAGTATTTCTTTTGCAGGTCCAAACTTCTCTAGTTTTGAACTATTTAGTACTACAATCTTGTCAGCTATATCTAATATTTTTTGTTGGTGTGTAACTATGATAGTTATACCATTTCTACTCTTAAGTTCTTTAAATATATCGGTTAGACCACCAAAGCTCCATATGTCTATACCAGCTTCTGGTTCGTCAAATATATTTATCTTTTTGTTTTCGGCTAGGTTGATAGCTAGCTCTATTCTTTTTAATTCACCACCAGACAAATTTGAGTCTAACTCACGGGCAAGGTAATCTTTTGCACACAAACCCACTTTGCTTAGGTAATCGCAACCACACTTGATAGCTAGTTCGCCACCTACAGCAGTTTCTAGTAGGTTGGCTACAGTTAGTCCTTTAAACTTAACTGGTTGTTGAAATGTAAAACCGATACCCATTTTGGCACGGTTGGTAATATTTAATTTGTTGATACATTGACCATTTAGATATATATCGCCACTAGTTTGATTGATGATACCCATTATTAGTTTAACAAGGGTACTTTTGCCACTACCATTGTGACCAGTGATAGCTACAATGTCGCCATATTCAAACTTTAGGTTGATGTCATCTAAAATAGTCTTGTGTCCTACTTTGTAAGTAATATTTTTTAGTTCTAACATTTTGCTCCTATTTTGTATGTCGTAAGTTAAAATTTTACACTATGATTTTAACATTTAAGGCTTTAATTGTATATTATTTTTTGTCTTTATTGTAGTCCTCTAAATAAGAATGTTTTTGACCACCTTTTTTGTAGCCTAATATTTTGTCCATATTTATGTTTTCGCTACTCTTAAAAATGTTCCATTCTACATTCTCATTGTAGGATAGTAGTTTTTCTATCAGCTTTCTAGTCTCTATTCGTTGAGAGTTAGAATTACCATTTTTTGCCATATTGTTTCGCTCAGTAAATCTACAAGCACATTCTATAAACTTTAGGTCGTTGCTATCTTTCCAGGTGATTATATCTCTTAGACGAATAAAGTACAATGGGCGAATAAGCTCCATACCTTCGAAGTTGTCGCTATGTAGTTTTGGTAGCATAGTTTGGAAAGAACCAGTATTTAGCATATTCATAAGTATAGTTTCTATTACATCGTCAAAGTGATGTCCTAGAGCTATTTTGTTGCACCCCATATCTTTGGCTAATTGATACAGAGCACCTCTTCTCATTCTGGCACATATATAGCAAGGGTTTTTGTCCATATTGTTTGCCACACTAAATATATCTGTTTGTTTGATTATAGCAGGAATACCTAATATGTCTAGATTAGTTTTTATCATTTTGATATTTTTTGGATTGTATCCTGGGTCCATTACCAGATATTCTACTTCAAATTTGACAGGAGAGTGCTTTTTTAGTTCTTGAAAAAGTTTAGCCATTAGCATACTGTCTTTGCCACCAGATATACATACACATATTCTATCGCCTTCGTTTACAAGCTCATATTCTTTGATAGCTTTTATAAATCTAGACCACAGTCTTTTTCTATATGTGGTTATTAATCCCCTCTCTATTATTTCACTTTTTTTCATATAATTTCCTTATTACTTCTTAGGTTTTCTATCTTCTTCTAGTGTAACCACTTGTGGTAGCTTTTCTATATCTATACCATAGTGGCTATATATACTGCTGACATCTAGTGTTACTAGACTATCAACGGCTATCTCTAGTAGCTCACATACTGCTTTTATATCAGCTTCGCTTTCTGCTTCAAACTCTACATATGTAGGTATCATAGGCCAGAAATCTATGTCAATTTCTACTCCGTTTAGCATATATCTTATTCTTCGGTTTTCTTGACGGCTTCTGGCTTTGTAGCCTAATTTGTTTAGTATCTCATCGGTAGCATCAAAGTCACTTACTACTATTTCGCTCTCTTTTGTACCATCTATCTTGTCTGTAACAATTTCCTTGATAGTTAGGGTGGTTTCTGCACCATTAGTTCTTAGCCTTATCCAGCTATTTTCTCTCACTGGTGTAAAGTCGTAGCAGTTTCTAATCTGCAACCAGTCTCCCACAAAAGTAGCCTTTTGCTTTTCTAGCTTAGACACAAAGTCTTCTACATTTACTTCTAGTAGTCTTGCTTCGATTTCGTACTTCATAAAAATTCTCCTTATAAAAAACCACTTAATTGTAACATAAACTTATAGTTAAATAAAAGAGTAAATTAATAAAGATTAATTTATTTACAAAAAAATCTGCAAAGAATAACCCTTGCAGATTTGTTTTTTAGTATATGCGATTGCCTAAGTATTCGCTTTGTAGTCTAATGTCCACTCTAGCTACAGCACCATTTTCTGTTTTTAGCTTTATAATTACTTTTTTGTTTACATAATTACCAGAGAATTTTTCGTATCCAAAATGTTCTAACACCTTTTCGGCAACTTCTATTTTTGTACCTACCTTTATACCATACAGGTTGTTAGATTTTTTGTTAAATTTGTACTGTGTTAGTTTAAATGCTGTTTCGTCATTTGGATATCCAGCAAAAGATACAAAAGTAGTGTTTGTTTTGGTCTTTAATGTATAGTCGTGTGACATATAGTTTCTGGTTAGTTCGTATCCGTTTGCTATCAAGTTTTCGCTAATAGTTGTGTCGTAGTCAGCACCTATAGGGTGGTCAAGTTTGCTGTTTTGATTTAGGATTTTTATAACTTCGTTTGTCTCAGCAAAACTGCCGTCTATATCAAATCCGTTGCTTTTGAATATTCCAGTCAAGAATTCGCAAGTGGCACTGATTTCAGGCAATTTTTTAAACATCCCAAATTTGCCAGTGTACCAAGCATCACTTATTACACTTACATATTCTATATGTTTTGGTTTATTCCATTTAGCAGCCTTTTTAGCAAACTCTTTGAATTGCTTGTATAGTCTTTTTGTTTTTTCTTTGTTGTCAATCACACAGAAAATCTTTGCATTTTTGGTAAGCATAGCAAACTTGGTAGGTGATATCTTAAATTTCTTAAGAGTGCCATCGGTTGTAGAACCATACACAAGATTGAAGCTTGCTTTTATATTTTTAAAGTTTTGATTGTTGTATACTGTTACATCGGTTTCACTGATTATATATTTGGTCTTCTCACGAATTTTTTGTTGAATAGTGTAGTTTTTGTCGTGGTTGTTTAGTCCGTCAGGCAGACCTTTTATTTCGTTGACTAGGTCGCCATAAGTTATAGGTTTTACAATATCGCCACACACCATTACTTCGCCAGCATGTGAGTTTTGTAGTCTATACAATTCCTTAAACCAGCAATCAAGGGTAATTTGGTATATACCATCGGTCGCGAAAAAGTCGTATGCCTTTTCGGTGTCTACATTTCTAGACTTTAGGTAAGTATCAAATTTTTGTTGAATGATTTTGTATATAGATAGTTTTTGTTTTTCGTTAAATTCAAATATCTTTTGAATTTTTGGATTTTCGCTCTTTTTGTATTTATCAAATTTTTTGTAGCTAGACATATTGTTTCTGTCTTCTGCCACTACAAAAGTTTTGAAAATTTGTGCTATAGGTTTGTCGATATGTGTTTCTGCTATACAGCTACAGAAAAAATCTCTAGCCATAGCTACCCAAAACGGGTCGTCATCTCGGTCTATAATAAATACAAATTCATTAAAAAAACTAACAGGTGATACTATATCAATCTTTATTTCTTGTTTGCTCATAAGGTTTTCTCCTTTTGTTTGACACCCTAAGTGTAACAAAAAATAATTCAAAAATAAAATAAATAAATCTAATTGTTTTAAATTTGGCTTGTTGAAAACAAAAAAACACAGGTTGATGACCTGTGTTTTTGTTTTATTCCCAGTTTTTACAAATATCTACCCAAGAAGAATAGTTTGAGTATTTTTCTAGTTCTTTTATGGTTAGCTCTATGGCACTATTGCTACTACCACAAGCTGGGTATACTGTATCAAATCTTTGTAGTGATACATCTAAGTATACTGTTACATTTTCTTTTATGCCGAAAGGACATACACCACCGATACTGTGTCCTATCATGCTGTCCACTTCTTCTGGTGTTAGCATTTTTGCTTTGGTATTGAATACTGCTTTGTATTTTGAATTGTCTACTTTTGCATCGCCTGCAGTTACTACTAGTACAGGGTTGTTGTCTACCATAAATGTTAGACTTTTAGCAATCCTTTTAGGTTCGCAACCTACAGCCATTGCGGCTAGCTCTACAGTAGCACTAGACTCAGTAAATTCTAGTATTCGATTTTCTATACCAAAATTCTTGAAGTATTCTCTTACGATTTCTATAGCCATTTTTGCCTCTTACAATCTGCCACCCATTAGGTTGCCAGAGTTATATTTCTTTAGCCCCATTTTGAACATAGCAAATGCTAGTATTACCCATAGTGCTGTAAATCCTACTGCACCTAGTACTGCCCATATATTGAATGTAAGGAACATAAATTGTGCTGGTACAAAGGTGTAGAATGCTACAGGAATAACTGTGTAGAAAATTGCTTTTACTACATTGTTGTATATTGCAGGTGGGTAGTTGCCAGATTTGTTTAGAGTGCCTTCTACAGATTTTGCTATAGCATCGCCCCTCTTTATGTAGAAGCAAAGGGAAGTAAATACTACATATACAGATACATATACTAGTCCTGCCAGAATTCCTGCAAATGGCATAATTAAGTACCACCACCAAGGAGCACCTATTATAGCTAGTACTATAAATGAGTATGCTATGTCGCCAAGTGCTGCTATTTCGGTAGAAGAGCAACAAACATTTAGTAGTACACTCTTAGGTTGAGTTAGATATACATCTAGTTTGCCATCGTATACTATGTCTTTGATATTCCATGCTCCACCAAATAGTGCATGACACCAGCCGTATCCTCCAGCAGCTATGCCCCATAGAAGCATAGTTTCGTTGAAACCATATCCACCTATGTTGTCTACTAGGTTAAATATGATTACCCATTGTATGATAAAAAACAAATCGTTTACTATCATCATAATTAGTTGCATAAAAAATGATGCTTTGTATTTCCATTCTTTCTTAATATTTAGAATAAAGTAGCTAAATATTAATTTTAAATTGTTCTTAACCGCCATTAACATTTACCTTCCTTGTTCCAAATTTGTACATAAGTAGCCCTATAACCATGAACAAAGCTATATATGCTACTTGAGATATAGTTACAGTATAGAATAAATCCCAGCTAAAGCTAGCTAGTAGTTTGCATGGACCACTCATCATAGCATATATAGGGCTGTAGTTGATGAATGGTTGTAGCCAAGTAGGGAAGAATTCTGGTGGGAAGAATAACCCAAATAACATTACGAATTTTTGTACAATCCATGTAAATGGTGTGGCCTCTTCTATCCAGAAACATAGTAATCCCACTGTGCCGTATACTATACATAATAGCAAGCAAGCTAGTATCAAACTAGTAAGCAAAGGTAGTATGTATAATGCACTAAAGTTTTCGATAGGACCTAATAGTAGTAGTCCCATAGCAATACCTGTAGGTACTAAGAAACATAATTTCCATATAAACCCAGCAGACTGATTTGCTATTTGATAAGAATAATAGTTGTAAGGTTTGTTTAATTGATAAGCTATTTTGCCTGACTTGATGTCTGCAGCAAATGCTCTAGTAACAGTTCTGCCATTAAGTGCATACATTAGCACTTCTGCCATAATCATATACCAAATCATCATATCTAGTGTGTAGCCGTTGATTAGTGTGCCACCACCGCCTCCACCGTAGATATAACCCCAAAGTTGTTTGAATATATAGATTATAACTGCGAACGATATAACAGAAGTTATAGAGTTGCCAAGAGTTTTGGACTCTTGCTTAAAACTTGTTGCATATATAGATAAGTACTTATTCATTTGTTCCTCTGTATATATCTTTTATTATATCTTCAAGTGGGGTGCTTGAAATAGTGATATCTTGTAGGTCGTCAGCCTTGAACATTCCTAGTAGCTCGTCCATAGATGTTTTGTTCATGTCTACTTCTATTTTGTACAAAGTTTCTTTTGCTTTTAGTATGGTAATGCCATCTTTCTTAGGTATAGTAACATTTTTCTTTAGATTTACTTCCACTATCTTTTTGTTTAGGTGATGGTATTTCAAGTTTTTCATACTATCGTCTAAAACAATTTTACCGTCGTTTATGATGATAACTCTCTTACATACTTCTTCTATATCGCCCACATCGTGTGATGTAAAGAATATAGTAGTGCCTAGCTCACGATTGATTTTCTTTATTAACTTTCTAAGAGTTTCTTTTGCTATAGGATCTAGACCTATTGTAGGTTCATCGAAGAAAAGCATTTTTGGATTGTGTAATAGACTTGCTACCATTTCGCATTTCATTCTTTGACCTAAGCTTAAACTCTTTACTGGTTGGTGCATAAAGTCATTTATCTCAAAAATATTTGCTAGTTCTTCTATTCTTGCTTTTAGTACATCTTTTTTGATGTCGTATATAGAACCAAAGAATTTGAAGTTTTCGTAAGCAGATAGGTGTACCCATAATTGTTCTTTTTGACCAAATACAGAACCTATTTGGTAAGACAATTTTATTCTATCTTCGCTAGGGTTTAGACCTAGTACTTTTACATCTCCACTAGTAGGGTATAGGATACCAGTTAGCATTTTGATAGTGGTACTTTTACCAGCTCCGTTTGGACCTATAAATGCCAAAGCTTCGCCCTCTTCTACTGAGAAACTAATACCGTCTACAGCATTCTTTATACTCTTTTCTCTTTTAAAGATACTCTTTTTACCGTTTGGTTTTGTTACTCTTTTTTTAGATACAAATTCCTTTCTTAAATTTTCTACTTCAATTACTTTCATAATTTTATTCCTTATGTGTTTATATTTAGTGTGATTAGTGTATCACAATATTTTTGTTTTGTGTATATGTTTTGTTTGTATTTTTTGGTTTTATGTCAAAAAGTTGATATATTTTGCATTAAATACTTGATTTTAAACAAAAATAAGTTTTAAAGTTCGCCACCCTAAAACTTATTTTTTTTGTTTATTATTAAATTTATTCTTCGATATGTTCTTCTTCGGCATTAGGATTTGTACTTATCACTTTGCCTTCTAGAGCTAGCTGTTTGTTCTTTTCTTCAAACTCTTTTCGAATTGTTCTTTGTTGATACATAAACATAAATTTGAATGGGTTTGAAATTACTACTAGTATAAGTAGAATTTTGAATGCTGTCAAACTAGCAAATAGTCCAAACAATATAAATACACCAAATGCAATTATTCTACCTACAGTCAAGCTGAATTCAACCATGGCTTGGTGCTCTGCGATATATTCATATTTATTTATATTTTTGATTACTGTATCTCTTTCGCTTCCGCCTATGTAGTCAGTAAACATTACTACTAGAGTAAGTGTGAAGTTAAACAAAACTAGTGTGATTTGGTTTAACCAAATTACCATCACTATACAAACCACTAGTGGTAGCAAACCTAAAAATGTATATATTAGTTTTTTGCTAATCTTAGGATTTTTGTCTGTTCTTTTGTATAGCAGTAGTAGTAGCATTGATACTAGTGAGAAGATCGATGTAAATATACCTAAGCTAAGGTCGGTCTTGAATGTGTAAATTGTAAGTATGATTACTATTACACTAAAGGTTGTTTTGATACCAGCTAGTATAGAGTTGTAGTAGGTAGGTTTTAGTTTGTTCCAGCTGTCTTTGTCATTGTGCAAAAATTTAATATATTCTACTGGGTCAAAGTCTGAGTTTTTTGGTTTGATTGATTTGATAAAGAATGTGGCAATCAATTGAATTGTTGCAATGATAATGATGTATATAGCTACATAAGAATATGTAGTAGCATCGATTAAGTAACCTAGTATGGTAGGTATTATCATTTTGGCTACATTGTTTAGTATGGTAGACCATAGGTTGTAGTCTTTTATAGATTTTCTACCATTTAGTTCGTTTTTCATTACATTGTAACTAGCATAGTAGAATGCAGTAGATATACCACAGATGGCACCAGCTGCAACTATCCAGCTAGCTATTTGTTCACCGAAGAATGCTAGCAACACTAGTAGCATACCATTTATGATTACACCTATTCGTAGCAGTGATACTCTGTTGCTTTTGTCTACAAAGAAGCTTAGCAAAAAGTAAATCGCATAAAATACTGTGTATTGTGTAAGGTAAAACAAACCAATATTTAGTAGTCCACTACCTAGCAAATCATCTGGAGTAATAGATAAAATATGTGATGTCAAGAATGTGCTAGTAAATAGGTCTAGTATGACTTTGAGAACATTTACAAGTATTAGTGATTTTTGGTTTTTGTCAAAAGTAGCCATTATAATTTTGTCCCTTGTTAATAATATTTTTAAATGATTTGTGTATCTAATTTTGATATTTACAAATCACAAATTCATAATAAAATATATATAATATATTTTTCTGCTTATATAATAACAACTATTTTTGTTTGTTACAAATTAAAACAACCAAAATTTTAAAATAAGTCCATAAAAAACAAACCACACTATAATTTGTGTGGTTTGGGGTGATTTTGTTATTATTCTGCAACTTGTTCTGCTGCAGGCTCTTCGTTGGTAGATGTAGATCTTCTAGTTAGACGAATAAAGTATTTGAAATTTTTGACTATACCCATAGCACATGGCAAGTAGAATAGTGCAAATCCTAAGTGGATAAATGACATAGGTGCAAATTGCATAGGTACTACCAAAATTGCAAATATTACAAAGTTTAATGCTGTAAGGGCTAATAGTAAAATCATCATAGTCAACAGTATTGCTTTTGGGACATACACAAGTTCTTTTTTGTGAGTTTTTATCAGTGTAAGTATCGACAATACTATGTTTATTACTCCTAAAGCCATTACCACCATACCTATATATATGGCAATATTCATACATATAGTTAATGCTTGAGAATCAGTACCTATTTCTGATAGTGCTGCGATTACGATGTATACTTGACCTATAATATAATATGCGATTAGCATAATTATAGATATTATCATAGAAAATATACTAGCTCTTCTTGTCTTTTTTGGTGTTGCCATAATTTCCTCCCTTCGATAATTAATTACTATTAATAAAATTTTTAATATTTAGTAGTTTTATTTTATCATATTTTTTTTATTACAAGAAAATAATATTTAATAATTTTTTAAAAAATTTGCGACAATGTTATAGATTTTTTGGTTTAATTGTTGTATTGATGTATAATGTATAAAATGTTTTTTTTTGAGGTGTAGACAAAATGGAACAGTTTGATGTGTACGACAACAATCGTGTAAAAACAGGACTAGTGCTAGACAGAGGTACAAAGTTACAAGAAAACCAATGCAGATTAGTGGTACATGTGTGTATATTCGATGAGCAAAATCAAATGCTTATACAACAAAGACAACCATTTAAGAAAGGTTGGCCAAATTTGTGGGACATTACACTTAGTGGACATTCGCTAACTGGTGAAACTAGTCAACAATCTGCTGCTAGAGAAATGAGAGAAGAACTGGGACTAAATTATGATTTTGCAGATATTAGGCCATACTTTACTATCAATTTCAAAAATGGATTTGACGATTTTTATTTTCTAAAAGCAGAAGAAATAGATATGAGTACACTAAAGCTTCAGGAAGAAGAAGTTCAAGCTGTAAAGTGGGCTACAAAAGAAGACATAGAAAAATTGTTTGATGAAGGTAAGTTTGTGCCATATATAAAGAGTTTGATTTTGTCTTTGTTTGATATGAAAGAAATGTATGGTATAGTTATTAACTAAGGTTGATAAAAACATATTTAAAAATACAGATGTGGAGAAATATATGAAATTTGAGATGTGGTCTATAGAACATATTTTGTAGCTAAATTTATAGGGTACAAGAAGAACAAATAACAAAAAAGAGCAGAATTTTCTGCTCTTTTTTTATATTTCAAATCTTTTAAACTCGGCATTGTCAAAGTGATTCATTACCTTAAAATGCTCATTATCGTAGTCGCCATATTGAGTGATTAGATCTAGACAACTAGCTATAGCATTGTGTGTAACTACAAGTACTGTTTTGTCGTTGTAGTTTTCCTTTAGATAGTCAAAGAAATTTCTACTACGAGCATACACAGCTTTTAGGTTTTCCATACCATACTTAGGGTCACGATTGATACGAGCTTGTTTTTGCTCTTCGGTCAAAGTTTTTACTAGCTTGCCTGTGAACCAACCTTGGTCAAACTCAATTAGTCTATCGTCTTTTAGTATTTTGACATTGTGATACTTATTTACAATGTTTGCCGTTTGAATAGTCCTACATAGTGGCGAACTAAAAATAATATCAAATTTCACATCTTTTAGTTTTTGAGCACTTGCTTGAGCTACAAGTTTGCCGTTTTTGCTTAGTCTATTTTGGCTTCTACCTTGACTTCTGCCTATTTCATTCCACACTGTTGTGCCGTGTCGCATTACATACAAAACCATAATTATCCTCTCTATTTTTAAGTTATCAAAATTTAGGTTTTTTTGCAAACAAAAGTGGACGATAGATAAAGTAGTGTATTTATAGTCAATAATTGATATATCAAAAAAAGATAAAAGTTGCTTTAAATAAAATGAAATATTTTCAAATTGTGGTATAATCTAAAAAATAAATTTAAGGATAAAGGTGATGAAAAATATTCAAGAAGAGAGTAGGGTAAATATAGATGACCTTACCTGCTTAGTAGATTTACATTTGCATCTAGATGGGTCGTTGTCTCTAAATTCTGTAAAACAACTTGCCAAATTGCAAAACATATCTATACCAGATAACGACGAAGAACTGATTTCTATGCTTAGTGTGCAACCAGATTGTAGAGACTTGAATGAGTACTTGGAAAAATTTGATTTTCCGTGCTCGCTTTTACAAACCAAAGAAGCTATATCTATGGCTGTATACAATCTAATTTGCGAACTAAAAGAACAAGGGTTAATGTATGCTGAGATTAGATTTGCTCCACAAAAACACACAGACAAAGGCCTTACTCAAGAAGAAGTAGTAGAAGCCGCTGTTGATGGGCTTATGAAAGCTCCTATGGACTGCAAATTGATTTTGTGTTGTATGAGAGATACAAACAATGTCGAAGAAAACAGTGAAACTGTAAGGGTGGCTAGTAAATATATAGGCAAAGGTGTAGAAGCTATTGACCTAGCTGGTGCCGAAGCTATATATCCTACTAGAGATTTTAAATATATATTTGAATTGGCTGACAAACTTTGTGTGCCATACACTATCCATGCCGGAGAGGCAGATGGTGCTAGTAGTATACTTAGTGCTATAGGTTTTGGTACGGTTAGGCTAGGGCATGGCATAAAGAGTGTGGAAAGTGATGATGTACTAGATATCGTCAAAAAGAGCGAGATCACACTAGAATGTTGTCCTACTAGTAATCTAAACACACAAGTATTTACAGATATATCACAGTATCCTATCTTACAATTACTTGACCGCGGAATTAAGGTTACTATCAACACCGATAATATGACAGTGTCTAATACTACTCTAAAAAATGAATGGAAGCTATTAGATAGTCATTTTCACTTTACAAATAATCAAATTAAGCAGATTTTGTTTAATGCAGTAGATTCTTTGTTTGCTTCTCCAGAGAAAAAAGAAGAACTAAAAGAAAAAATTGAAAAACAAATTTAGTTTTTTAAAGTTGGAGATTTTATTTTTGATAGTGTAAACTATCGTTAGATTTTTACTTAGGAGAAATTTATGTTTTCTACAAATCATTTTATATGGTTAGCTATTTGTTTTGCTGTGGTAGTGGTACTTACTGTGTGCTCTATCAAATTTAAATTCAGTTTTAGACTTTCAAATATCATTATTTGTATTATAGTTTTGTTGGGTGAACTTGTAAAAATATATTGCGGCCTAAGACCAGCTAAGGGTGGCGGCATGGTAATTTTGCCAACATCTTTACCATTGCATTTTTGTAGTATTATGATATTTATATATTTTTATATGTTGTTAACGAAAAAAGATAGTGGGGCTAAAAACCTACTTTCCTTTGTTGCTCCTATGAGTGTGTTGGGTGGTATACTAGCTATTATTATACCGGCTAGTGGAACATCATTTACTAGTCCTGCAGCATATCAATGTTTCTTGTATCATGCTGGTATGGTATGGTTTGGTTTATACTTGTTTATTAGCAAGCAAGCAGTATTAGGTATCAAAGCTTATTTTAGAAATATGGGCATAATCGGTGGACTTGCTATTTGTTCTATATGGGTAAATGGGGCATTACAACAATATAAAACAAATTATTTTTTCACAGTAAGACCTCCTATGGACGGTATACCTCTATTAAATCTAAATAATGGTTGGTTTGCATATTTTGGCACATTGATTTTGTTAGGAGTATTGCTTTTGGGACTTGTACACCTACCATTTATTATCAAAGAGATTTTAAATAAACGAAAAATTAAAAAGACAGAGGAAGCACCTAAATAATAGGTGCTTTTTGTATGTAAATATAGATAATAAGTTGGAATATAACTATTCTTTTGTTATCATAAATTATGAAAACAGCACCATGTGATGTTTTTAAGGACTTGCAAATATGGAAAATATAAAAATATCTACAGTATGTGGCTTGTGTGGTGGTTGTCTAAGGGCAATCAATACCACAAAGGAAGAACTTAATAAAGGTAATTCAGTTACAATTTTCAAGGAGATTGTTCACAATAAAAATGTGAATAATTCTTTGGCTATGCTGGGAGCTAAGACCGAAGATGATATAGCCAAACTAACCCCAGACAATATTGCAATTATTAGGGCTCACGGCGAACCTCCACAAACTTTTGAGTATTTGCAAGATAAGGGTATAGAATATAGAGATTGTACTTGCCCTAATGTGTCGGCTATTCACAAAAAGGTGCAAGAATATAGTAATCTAGGATACAAAATCATATTGCTAGGCAAACATAAAACCAAAATGCACCCAGAAGTGCTAGGAACTGTAGGCTGGTGTAATACTGACTGTGTACTAGTAGAAGATGAAGAAGATATATCTAAACTTCAATCATATCACAACGACAAGTTTTATTTGGTATGTCAAACCACATTTAATATGCAAAAAGCAGATTTGTATATTGACAAAATTAACGAAATTCTTACTCAAAATAATTGTGAAATTGTGGTAAACAAATCTATCTGTTCTGCCCAAAAACTTATCAATCAACATTCGGTAGAATTGGCTAAACAAAGCGATATTATGATAGTAGTGGGTGGTAAAAATTCTAGCAATTCTATAGAGCTATACAAAAATATGTCATCTATATGTCCAAGTATTTTTATAGAAAATATTTTTGATTATACTTTGGCTCTAAAAGAAGCAGGACTTAATATTTCAAAGTCTACTAAAATAGGACTTACTGCAGGTGCTTCTACACTAAAAGAAGAACTTGTGGAGCTTAAAGACCTTATAGAAAAAGATATACAAAAAGCATAAGTATATTGTATAAAAATTAAGGAGAGATTGTTTAATCTATGACATTTGCAGATATATTGTCTCTAGCACTCAAAATAATACTATGTGCTGGAGTTATGTATGTGATAGCAGGGTTTATAGTTTCGCTTAAACATCTATTGCCATTTTTGGCAATCGCCGATGCTATTACAATTATTATTTTATTGTTTTATGTGAGAGAAAACGGTGTATCAACCACTATGATTGTGGTGCTCATAGCTTTGTCATTAATGATGATGTTGTGTTATTTTGGCGATGGCTATATGAATCCTGTAGTACACGAAAACTTGTATACACTGGTAAATGTAGAAAGGAAGTGGAATTCGTGGTTTGCCGAATATGATGACTACGAACTACACTTCTCACCAGTAGAAACAGGTGGTTTCTTTGCTAATACTGCTATATATGGACTCCTTTTTGGATTTTACTATGTAGGTCTAGCGGGAGCCCCAGAAAGTACAGTTATTGGATTCGCTGTTTCTGCCTACATTATATGTATGTCAATACTAGACATTATATATATGTTTGGCGGGGGTATTGGAGGTATTCTTCACTGGTTCTTGCACGGACTTATCATAATATTTAGTGTGTCCATACTATTTTGGGGTGGTGATGGAAGATACGAAAGCATTCAAACCGAAGCCACATACAAAAAATGTGCAGAATATGCAGTGATGGATTTCAATAAATCATACAAGCTAGAGTACGAGCATTACAAAGATGACGAAAATGGATATACTCAGGCAGTAGAAAAAAGATTCTTTATGTACGATGCCAATATAGATGTGGCGGCTTTCTATAACCCAAACTTTAGAGAATCAGCTTCAAAATACGACGATGAGTACAATATATATACTACAGTGTATATGAAAGAATATCACAATCCTACCAAAGTTTCTAAGTTTACTAATCTTAGTGATGTGAGCAATTATGAATTTGAGTTAACAGGTTTTGCGACTCCTGTGGACACAGGGTACAAATATATGACTTTCAATGAAGATTTGATAAGTTATGGCAAATTTGATAGAACCAAATTCTTTCAAGCATATCAAATAGGTAGAAATAAAGATAAAAAAGAACTTACGGTGTATTACAATCAGTACTTAGGTGATTCGAACTACAAACATGCTACCTATACATTTAAAACTAACAATAAAGAAAAGCCTATAGCACTATTATCTATAACGACTAGGTTCGAAACCGAAGATGAAAGCAGGATATTAACATATATACCATTGTCAGGCGAAACACCTTTGGACGAAATTACATATGACAATGGTACCAAGTTGTACGGATATTCCCAGGACGAAGACTTTGAGCCAGACTTTGATGGGGGTTATGGTATAGATGTTATGCCTTTAATAAACGAATTAAAGGGCGAAGTAGATGTTGTGGCAAACTATGACTTCACTATCACTAGAAATAATGGTAGCTGGTCGTCTATGTATGTGTACGATAGTGAAACAGAAGTGTCAGTACTTTATGCTAATAGCGACTATGAGTTGGGGCTACAAGCAATAGAGGCTAACGACTTTGAATCATACAAACCAAATTATTATATAGACAACATATTTTTCAATATGCTAGACTCTGCCGGTCAATTAGTAGATGTGACAGGTCAATTCGAAAAGTATACTGCAGAATATCTAGAAACTACTGAGTATGCGATGTATGTTTTCTATGATTTTAGTGTGGATACCGAAGTTGAATTTGTAGAAGATGGATATGGTGATGTTGTTGCATCATTTATGGCAGAAAGAGTAGATGTATTAGATATCGATATTACTTATGCTTTTAGTTGTAAATCTGTGGGCGGAGTATATATGCCATACAAAATTACTGCTATGGGGCTATATGAAGGTAATTCATTTGAACTAACACTATATTTAAACGATGTATTTGATATAGAGATTACTGTCTAAAAAATATTATACAAAAGAAAAAATGAGAGGAACTCCTCTCATTTTTTATTACTCTATTCTTTAAAGTGTTAAGTTAACAAATAAAAAATCGAACCATACATCTTGTGGTTCGATTTTATGTGGTGCGCCGTAAGAGATTCGAACTCCTGGCCTTTGGTTCCGTAGACCAACGCTCTATCCAGCTGAGCTAACGGCGCATAACTGATATTAAATATAAATTATTTTGAGAATTAGGAACCAAAGGCTACTAATTCGGGGACCCCAAAAGTGAACGATGTGAAGTTTTGGGGAAAGGAGAAACTAATTTATTAAGTGAATTTGAAATTTAAATTTCAAATGAACCCATAAAATTGAGTTTCGACGCCGTTCCGTAGACCAACGCTCTATCCAGCTGAGCTAACGGCGCATATTCTTAATTATAATTTAACACTCAATATTATATGGGTATTTTATTTGATTGTCAATGCTTTTTTAAAAATGTATCAATATTATTCTTTATTTTAAAATTGTTTTAATTTTGCATTTGTCGATGATATACTATTTGTAGTTAAATTAGGGGAAATTATGGAATACAAATATTGTTATGGTATAGGTATCAAGAAACTGTCTAATCCCACAAAATTTTTAAAATCACATAGTTTATTCTGTGGTGATAGCATAAAATATTGTGGGATTAGTGAAAAACATTTTACTAATGATTTTAATGAAGTCTTAGATTTTTTTAGTGCCGAAAATTTGCAAAGTATTAACCTAAATAGAGTGGATAAAGAAGATGTTTCGAAACTTTTTAAGGCTATATGTGATAGAGTAGTAAGTATAGATTTGATATATTGTGACTGTGAATATAGTCTAATCGAAGAATTTGTAAATGTAAAAAACATAGAGGTTTTGCATACTACACAACCATTCAAGATTTGGAATGTGTCTAAAAATAGTTGTCTAAAAAATTTAAGCCTTGTTTTTCATAATACCCGTATAATAGATGGAGTCGAAAATTTAAAAAATTCGAGTATAGAAAGGTTGGTAATAGACACCTGTAATGCCGTACCATCAAGATATATTCCTGTGCAAATAGGTAGCCTAAAGGTGTTGGGTGATATACCAGGACTAAAAAGTGTTCAAGTATATGTGGTCTCACAAAATGACAAAGTGGAAGAACTGCTTGCTTTATCAAAAATGAAAGATATAGAAGAAATTAAGCTTCAAAAAGGGCACTTTACTTTTGAACAATTTGCTTGGCTTAAGAGTAAGTTGGAACATATTAAAGACTTTGGGTGCTTATACCTGTACAAGTTTGATGATTACTATGATTGCGAAGCAGGGGTAATTATAGGTAAAAACAAACCAAATTATTATTTAGATAAGTCAGGCACAGGATTGGATAGGTATATAAAAAAATACAATATGTTGGTTGATAAATACAAAAGTGTCGATATTCCACCAGACAATTTTAGGTGATGGTGTATATTTGTATAATTTGGGATTTAAAGTGATAAGTCTGCAAAAAACTTGTAAAACCCTTAAATTTTAAGTAAATTAAGCAAAAAAATGTTAATTATTTTGCGATTGTTTGACAATATTTTCTAAATTTATTAACATAATAAATGTAATATAGGGGGATAGTGTATGGATATTTTCACTGTTTTAAAAAAGAACGAACTTATTTTGGTTGATGATACTTGCGAAAATGGTAAGACAAGAAAAATTATCAATCAATTGAATCATAATCTTGCTGATATGATGGACCTACTTAAAGAATTTGATGCTTTCAAAGAAGAACAAATGGAAAGTGATTACAGAAGAAAAGCTGTAATTGCTAAAACTTTGTTGCAACAATATATGGACTGGAAGCCTATGGTAGTTGCTTATACCAAAATGGAAAAGCAAGAAAGAGCTAAGGTTGATAGATTCTATCTAGAAAAATCAAAAGTATTAGCTGGACTAAACACATTGCTAAGAGATTGCAAAAAATTACCAGTAGTATGTGCTTATGATGTCTTTGATGGTAAATTCAAAAAATGCCCAGATGGACACCCAGTAATCATACTAGGTAACAACAATACAGCTATTCTTACTACAATGCTTGACAACATCGAAAACCTATTACATGTAAAAGGTTGCCTAGAAGAAATCGATACCACAGCATTGTCAGTAAACTTTGTAAATGTAAATACAAATGTGGCTAATTGTAAACAAAGACTAGAAGAAATGTATAGAGACAATCCTTCTAAATACGAACAACTTAACGAATCTATTGCTCGTATGGAAGAAATCGGTAAGAGAGCTGTTATCTTCTCTACATACAAAGACAACTTGATGGAAATCGGTGTTACAGAGAAAGATATCAACTTATTCGAAAAAGGTCTTGCTAAAGAATACATTCCTTACAAGAAACAATTAAAGAAAGCATTCGAAATTGAATTTGTAGAAATCAACGATTTGGTTGTAAACGAAGACTTATTTGCTACAGCTGGTGAAAAAGGTTTCAAAGAAACATTCAAAACATATAGCTCTAATGAAGTTAAGTTTATTACTGACGAAGAATTAGCTGCTCAACAAGCTCAAACAGAACCACAAGAAGAACCTCAAGCAGAAGAAGAACAAGCTCCTGCTCCAAAGCCAGCTGGTTTTAGAAAATTAAGCAGTATTGACAAATTCTTAAATAAATCTACAGACGAAGCTCCTGCACCACAAGAACCAGTACAAGTTCCAAATTCTCAAGGTGTAGAATTTGAAGAAGTTCCTGCAGAAGAGTTAGAAGATGGTGTTCCTACAGTAGAAGAGTTACAACAAGATGTAGAACCTGCACCACAAGAACCTGTAGAAGAAAAGAAAGTAGGCAGAAAGAAATCTCGTTTCGGTAAAGCTTTCGACGATGCCGAAGGTGACGGTACAAACGAATAATAAATAATAAAAAGAACGGAAAATCCGTTCTTTTTTTGTTATTTTATATAAGCGACAAAAGATACTTTGTCTAGTACATATCCTATTATGTATTCGTTGTCTATAGCTTTTACTATTATGTTATCATTTAGCACACATTCATTTATAAAATTGATTTCAAAATGAGAGTATGATTTGCAGTTAGTAGCATTAGATACCAGGGTAGCATAATTAGTATTGTTCATATGTTGGTTGTGGTCTATATCACTATATGCTACTTTATGCTCAAAACAAATTTGTGGTTCGTTCTCTGGTAGTAGTATTTTGTTGAATCTATCTTCATAATTTTTTAGGCTACAATATTCGCCTAAGTAGTTTACATTGTCAGTTCTTTGTAGGCTTCTATTTACAGTGTCTATTACACACCACTTGCTGGTGCCCTTTATTAGCACTTCGCCGTCAGTACTGGTTATCAAAAAATCTCTATCAAAGTCAATTCTGCCTTTCTCTAGTGGCCAAGTTTCTACTATTACAGTTTGGTTTGGGGTAGGTTGCTTAATTATATCAAACTTTACTCTACTTAGCACCCAGTATAGATTTTTGGCTAACATATCGCTATATCCTACACCTATTTCTTCTGCATGTACAGAAGCTACATCTTGAAAAATATTTAGTATAGATTTTGGTGTAAGTGCATCGTTTAGATCAAAGTAACTATTGTACAAAGTGATATTTGTTTTGTGCTTCATTATACTCATTGTTTTTACCTCAAAAATATTTAACTAAAAATGACCAACAATGTCAAACACTCTATGGTTGTTTTTTGTGAATAATTGTAAACAAAATAATATTAAAATTTGACTTAAAGTAGGCATAAGTGTACAATATAGGAGTAAAAACGGGTTAAATAAATTAAATTGCAAAATAGTACAATCTGCAATTTTTTTAATCAACAAAAAATGTAATACAACGAATAGGAGAATTTATGACTAATCAAAATATTTACAAAACACACAACTGTGGAGAATTGAGATTAACAGATGCTGGCAAAACTGTAAGACTTGCTGGTTGGGTTAATAGTATTAGAAAATTAGGTGGACTAAACTTTGTAACTCTTAGAGACCACTTTGGTATTACACAATTATTAGTAAACAACGAAGAATTATTAAATGGTGTAAACAAAGAATGTACTATAACTGTAGAAGGTAAAGTACTAGAAAGAGAAAGCAAAAACCCTAAAATGGAAACAGGCGAAATCGAAGTGGAAATCACTAGCCTAAAAGTTTTGGGCAAATGCCAAAGCTCACTACCGTTTGAAATTGCCGATGCTCCTAATACAAAAGAAGAGCTTAGACTAAAATATAGATATCTAGACTTAAGAAATCCTAATACACACGACCTTATTGTTACTAGAGCAAAAATGCTAAACTTTACTCGTAACAAACTAACCGATATGGGATTTTTGGAAGTGCAAACTCCTATCCTTACATCTTCTAGTCCAGAAGGTGCTAGAGACTATATTGTACCTACAATCAATGCTCCAGGAGAATTTTATGCATTACCACAAGCACCACAACAATTCAAGCAATTACTAATGGTGTCTGGTTTTGATAAATATTTCCAAATTGCTCCTTGCTTTAGAAACGAAGCAGCTAGAGCAGACCGTACTCCTGGCGAATTTTATCAAATCGATATGGAAATGAGTTTTGCTACTCAAGAAGATGTATTTGCTGCTTGTGAAGAATTTTCTACTGCATTATTCAAAGAGTTTACTACAAAGGAAGTGTCTACTGCTCCATTTGTAAGAATCCCTTACAAAGAGGCTATCGAAAAATATTGTAGTGACAAGCCTGACCTTAGAAACCCACTTATTGTTCACGATGTGACAACCATTTTTGAAGGAACAGAATTTGGTGCATTCCAAGGCAAGACAATCAAAGCTATTGCTACTGCATGTGCAGATCAACCTCGTAGATTCTATGACGATTTGGGCAAATTAATTGTTCAATACGAAGGCAAAGGGTGTGCATGGGTTAAATACACTGAGGAAGGATTTACTGGTGGTATTGCTAAATTTGTAACCGAAGAAGTAGGTGCTAAACTTATCAGTGAGTTTAACTTAAAAGTAGGTGATTCTATATTCTTTATCGCTGACGAAAAAGAAATGGCAATCAAACTTACAAATGTTCTTAGAAAAGAACTAGGCGAAAAATTAAATCTTATCGACAAAAACAAAATTGCTATCTGCTGGATAGTAGACTTCCCATTCTATGAAAGAAATGAAGATACCGGAAATATTGACTTTAGTCACAATCCATTCAGTATGCCACAAGGTGGTCTAGAAGCATTAGAAAGCAACGACCCATTTAGCATAGTGGCATATCAATTTGACTTAGTAGTAAATGGTTACGAATCACTAAGTGGTGCAGTAAGAAACCATGACCAAGAACTTATGGTAAAAGCTTTTGAATTAGCTGGTTACAACGAAGATACAGTTAAAAATAAATTTGGTGCTTTGTACAATGCATTCAGTTATGGTGCACCTCCACATGCTGGCTGTGCATTCGGTTTCGACAGACTACTTATGCTAGCTACCGACAACGAGATCATTAGAGAAGTAATTACATTCCCATTAAACAAAACTGGCAGAGATACTTTGATGGGTGCTCCAAGTTTTGTAAGTGAACAACAACTAAAAGATGTTGGTCTAAAGTTAATAGAAAAGGAAAATAAATAATGAACAAAATTGATATCAAATCATTGTATGAGTCTACTAGTACTGCACCAAAAAATTTAACCATTTCTGGCTGGGTTCGCTCAGTTAGAGATAACGGTAGTTTTGGTTTTATAGATTTGACAGATGGCACATATTTTAAAGGTATACAGGTAGTTTTTGACAATAAGTTATCAAATTACGACAGTATTGCTAAAATGAATACCGGTTCTACTATCACAGTAGAGGGTGAATTTGTACTAACTCCTGAGAACAAACAACCCTTTGAAATACATGCAACTGCTGTAGAAATTTTTAGTACTACCGATGCAGACTATCCTCTACAAAAGAAAAGACATAGTATCGAATTTTTAAGAGAGATAGCATATCTTAGACCTAGAACAAATTTGTTCCAAGCAGTGTTTAGAATAAGAAGTGTGGCTGCAAATGCTATACATTCTTACTTTAATACTAATGGCTATGTGTATGTAAATACTCCTATCATTACTACTACCGATTGTGAGGGTAGCGACCAAATGTTTAAGCTAACCACACTTGACCTAAACAATCTTCCAAAGGGTGAAGATGGCAAGGTGAACTGGGGCGAAGACCTATTTGGTAAGAAAGCATATATCACAGGTTCTGGTCAATTACACGGCGAAGCATTTGCTTTGGCATTCAACAAGATTTATACCTTTGGTCCTACACTTCGTACCGAAAATTCTAATACAAAAACTCATGCAAATGAGTTTTGGATGATAGAGCCAGAGATGGCATTCTGTGATCTAGAAGAGCTAATGAATGTAGAAGAGGAAATGCTAAAGTATGTAGTAAACTATGTACTAGAGAACTGCAAATGCGAATTAGAATTCTTAGACAACTTTGTACAAAAAGGTCTTATCGAGAAGCTTACTAAGTTGGTAAATTCTAACTTTGTTCGTATTGACCACAAAGATGTAATTACCATTTTGAAACAGGCAAATGTAAAATGGGAATTCAAACCAGAGTATGGCGAAGATATTGCTAAAGAGCATGAAAAGTATATAACCGAATATTTCAACGGACCAGTATTTATAAAGAACTGGCCAAAAGATATCAAGTCTTACTATATGAAATTAAATCCAGATGGCGAAACTGTAGCAGCTGTTGACTTAGAAGTTCCTGGTGCAGGTGAGTTGATGGGTGGTAGTCAAAGAGAAGAAGATTACCAAAAAATTTGCGAAAGATGCGACCAGTTGGGTATCGACAAGTCAAAGATTGACTGGTATCTAAACTTGAGACGATTTGGTAGTTGTGTACACTCAGGATTCGGTATGGGATTTGAAAGATTGATTATGTATCTAACTGGTATAGAAAATATCCGTGATGCTATTCCGTTCCCTCGTACTCCAAAAAACTGCGATTATTAAAATACAAAAAGCACAGAAACAATCTGTGCTTTTTATTTCTTTTAATAATTTTTTTGATACAAAAAGCGATTAACAAAGTATGTCTTGCTAATCGCCTTTTTATTATTTTATATCATTAAAAATTATGTGTTCAAAATTAAAGTTTTTGTTTTCGAATTTGTCGATTAAGATTGCAGGTCTAAAGTTTGCATTGTGTAGTTCTTTTAGGTTTGTCCATTTAAACTCTAGTTCTTTTAGTTCGCCCTCATCGTTTTCTGTGAATAGGTAGTCGGTTGTGTCGATAGGGTCATTTGTTTCTACAATGTAGAAGTAGCATACTTCATGAACTTGTTTGCCTTTCTTGTTTACAAAGAAGTTTTCTACCACACTCATAAGAGTTGCTTTACTAGCTGTTACATTTACTTCCTCTTTGAATTCACGAACTATAGCTTCTTGAGAACTTTCGCCTAAGTGAATGTGACCTCCAGGCAGACAGTAAAATCCGTTGTTGCAGATTTGTACTGTTAGTAGCTTGTCATTTTTGATTAATGCTCCAGCCACTCTCATTTTAAAATCGCAATCTGTACTTTTAATTCTTACATCCATAATTTTCTCCTTATTAAATTGTATTTTGTTAGCCATATAAGTATAACCAACACAAATATTATATCATAAAAAAGTTTTTTGTATATAGAAAACTAAATTATTTGTTTTAAAAACAAAAAACAACCACAGTTTAGTGGTTGAGTTTTGATTGTTTGAAAAATAGATTTGTTACTGATTTGTCATTTTGCACTAGTAATCTAAACTTTCTGTTTTTTAAGTAATAACACAAGAAGGATACTTCGTATGCTCCTATTATATACACAAAGAATGTAGCATCAGGGGAGATAAATACTGCTACAAACATAGCAGTAAATACTGCAATTATATTTAGTACAACCTTCCATAGTGTTCGTTTTATTTTGTCTATGTATAGGGTAGATATTAGTAGAGCTACCACAGCCACACCCATAGCCACAAAATTTGCACGAGTGGTTACTGGGTTGTAGGTGTTGCCGTCTGCACCAAAGTCTATGGCAGCTATCAGTATAGGTATCAAAAACATCATTAGAGAAGACAAGAAAATAGACAAGAATATTATTCTATCTCTTCGCACTTTCTTTTTGTTTTTTTCTTTGACTGCTCTAATCTTTTCAAATTTGTTATATAACTGTATGTCTTTGTCTAAGTTGTTATCTTTTAGATATTTTTCTATATAATTATCTGTAAGGCTGTCGGTCTCTAGTAGTTTGTCTAATTTGTTTAGAAATTCACTATTTAGGTCTAGTGCAAACAGATTTTTTATAAATATGCTATATAGTGATTTTGGCTTTTTTACAGTTTCGTATTGTTGCAAGTAGTATTCTATAAGGTCAGCATATTTGTCTGCACCTATAGTCCTAAACGATTGTACTGTTTCGGGTTTTATATGTTTGAAATATTTATCGTCAAACAAAGCTCCTGCAGTATCGGCTAGAAATGTAGAAACATCGTATACAGCTTTTTGGGCAGGTAATATACTGCCTTCATCTTTTAAAACTTGATACATTTCTGTTAGTTTTACTAAATCTTCTATAGTCATATAGTTCTCCAAAATATTTTCTTTGGTTATTTTGCAAATTGTTTAACTATCTCTACAAGTATCTCTACGATTTTTTCCATATCTTCTAGACATACATATTCGTGTATTCCGTGGAAATTGTGTCCACCTGCACATAGGTTAGGACAAGGTAGCCCTTTGTGTGATAGTTCTGCTCCGTCAGTGCCGCCCCTTATAGGTTCGATTATAGGTGTAACCCCTACATTTTTCATAGCAGTTTTTGCTGCTTCTATAATGTGTGGATATTTGTCTACCACTGGTTTCATATTAGCATAAGAATATGGCATTGTTAGTGTTATACAATCATTATATTTTTTGTTTAGACCACTTACAATATCTCTAAATATTTGTTTTCTTTTCTCAAAATTGTCTAAGTCAAAGTCGCGGATCAAAAATTTCATTGTAGTATGTGCCACATCTCCACTCATATTGTCTAGGTGGTAAAATCCTTCGTATCCTTCAGTATTTTCCGGATATTCTTTTGGTAAACTATTTGTAATTTCGTTAGCTATCATTAGTGAGTTTACCATTACATTTTTGGCAGAACCAGTATGCACTGATAGTCCTTTTATGTCTACTTTTATGCTACAAGCATTGAAGTTTTCGTACGAAAGCTCGCCCAAATCTTCGCCATCTATCGTATAAGCAAAGTCTGCCTTAAATTTGTCAAAATCAAAATATTTGGTACCTTCGCCTATCTCTTCGTCGGGTGTAAATGCTATATAGATATCTCCGTGTGGAATGTTTGAGTTTTGTACTGATTGTAGCATAGTCATAATTTCTGCAATGCCAGCTTTGTCGTCTGCACCTAATAGGGTTGTGCCATCGCTAGTTATTATAGTTTTGCCTTTGAAATTAGCAAGTTTAGGGAATTTGGCTACTTCTAGTGTTTCGGTATCACTCAATCTAATGTCTTTACCATCGTAGTCATATACTATTTGAGGTTTTACATTCTCATCGCTGGCATTTTCTGATGTATCCATATGTGCTATAAATCCTATTTTAGGAGCATTAGGATTGCCTTTTAGGTGAGCATACACATAGCAGTGTTCTTCGTCTAGGTAAACATCGTCCATATTTAATTGTCTAAGCTCTTGCACTAGTATTCTAGCTAGTTGCCACTGAGATTCGGTACTAGGTGTAGTTCCTGTGTAAGAGTTTGAGTTTGTAGGTATGGTTATATATCTTAAAAATCTGTCTAGTACTTTCATATTGTTCCTCGCCATAATTTATCAATATAATTTTGGCATATATGTATTTGATTGTCAAATTTAAGTGGGCTAAAGATATAGTGTGTTGTATATTTTTTAGGCTCCAGTAGGTTAAGGGTGTAGCATATTAGTTTGTTTGACTTTTAGTGCTGTTTAGTGTATCATAATAAATGGAAAGGAAAGTATTTTTGTATACATCTGTGATAGGACGAAGCAAGTTTTTATATATGGTTTTGCAGATAGCCGAAACTTGTTCAGTCTGGTAGCAATATTATTGCTTTCAAAGCTAACTTCCTTTCTTTTTTATTGAATTATGAGTATACTTGATTTACTTTTGGACCACGACAAGTGGAATGAGTTTTTAGATTATAAAATTGAAAAATCTCATTTGTCCAAAGCTGAAGAACAAAATTTAATATCATATGTAAATGACAAACAATATTTGCCTATAGCTAAGCAGGTGGTAGATGGTACATATACTTTTTCTGTGCCAAGTAAGGTATTGCTAAATAAAACTGGTACTAGCAAGAAAAGGGTAATATATACATTTGAATATGCAGAAAATACCATTTTGAAATTTGTACTATTTTGTATGGCAAAGTACGACCAAACATTTAGCTCAAACTGCTTTTCGTTTAGGAAAAATCTTACCATAAAAAATGCGATATTTAGCCTGTTATCAAACAAAGATATATATAATATGTATGCTTACAAGTTAGATATAAGCAACTACTTTAATAGTATCCCTGTACGCAAACTATTGCCTATACTTGAGAAAGTGCTAGTAGATGATAGCAGGTTGTATGAATTTATAAGGGACATAATTACTAGTGAAAAAGCTATACTAGACGGTGTCGAAATAACAGAAAAACAAGGTGTTATGGCAGGTACACCACTATCTACATTTTTGGCAAATATATATCTTACAGACCTAGACAAATACTTCGAAAAAAAGAATGTTATCTATGCTAGATATTCGGACGATATTATTGTATTTGCACCAGATTTGGTTACACTAAGCGAATATAAACGATATATTTTGACCACATTGAGTGATAAAGGACTGGCTGTTAATCCAGAGAAAGAGTTTATCTTTAAACCACACGAACCATGGAATTTTTTAGGTTTTGAGTTTTGCGATGGTACTATAGACTTATCTAATATTACACTAAACAAAATTAAAGCTAAGATTAGAAGAAAAGCTAGAGCATTGTATCGATGGAAAACTAGAAAATCTAAAACTACCGAACACACAATAAAGGTAATGCTTAGAGTGTTTAATACTAAGTTTTACAAAAGGGACAATGTCAAAGATTTTACTTGGTGTAAGTGGTTTTTCCCTGTAATTACAACCCATGCCAGGCTAGAGATTATAGACAATTATCTAGTACAATATCTTAGATATTTGTCTACAGGTAGATTCTCAAAATCAAATTACAAGATTACATATGACTACCTAAAAGTTCTAGGCTTTAGAAGTCTGGTAAATGAATATTACAAATTTAGTAAATAAAAAGCCGAAAGAGTTTCTTTCGGTTTTTTGTTTTTATCAAATATACATTTTGCAAAAGTTTGCTGTTTTGGTACAATGATTATGAAATAATTGTACAAGGGGCAAAAATGTCAAGTAGAGCAAGGCTGACTTTGAGACTAATTACAACTCTAATATTGATATGTGGTATTGCGATAGGTGCATATTTTTTCTTAAACTTAGATGACGGCAAACTCGAAGTTACACTCGATGCCGTGGGCACTTCGTTAAACGAAACCACACTTACCCCAGATGAGAATGGGAAAATCACACTGCCTACTCCTACCAAAGATGGTTATACTTTTGATGGTTGGTATATAGGCGATACTGCTTGGCACAATGATATGATTGTATCCGAAGATATGGTTCTTACTGCGAAGTGGACTATCAAAAAGTACAACATTACATTTATCGTCAATGGCGAACCAACTTTGGTTCAAGCAGAATACAACACCATGCCTTCTTATACAGGAGAACTTACAAAACCAGACGAAAACTTCTGCACATATACTTTTTCGAACTGGCAACCAGCACTGGTTCCTGTTACAAAAGATGCCACATATACAGCAGTGTTTAGTCCTGCAAAAATGAAATTTAATGTAACACTTACATCTAATATTCCTAGTGGTGGTAAACTATCTGGTGCAGGTAGCTATGAGCATTTGACCAATGTGTATATCGGTGCGACCATTAATAATGGTTACACATTTAATGGTTGGTATCTAGATGGTCAATTATATAACTCAAACCGAAACTTTTTGCTTAGCCGTATAGCTGAGCATACAGAGTTAGAGGCTAGATATACGGCTATCAATTATACTGTTACATATCATATACCATATGACATTGAGAATAACAATATTACATCATACACTGTTCTAGATCCAGATTTTGTACTAGAGGATTTGTCAAAATTTGGTAGCACATTTAAGGGGTGGTATACGGCACAACATGGTGGTAGCAAGGTTACAGCTATTGATACAGCATCTGCTACCAACTACAATTTGTATGCAAGATTCGAAAATACAAATTATGCTATTACATACAACTTAGATGGTGGCACTGTAAGTGGACACAATGCTTCCACTTACGATGTAGACACCGACACATTTACACTTATAAATCCTACCAAGCCGTCACACGACTTTATAGGGTGGACCGGCACTGGTATAGATACACCTACTATGGTGGTTACAATTACAAAAGGTAGTAGTGGCGATAGGTCGTATACTGCACATTATTCTTACTTTAATTCTTACTCAGTTTCACTAAGTTCGGGGTATCCTGGTGCAGGAGCTCTTACAGGTGGTGGTCTACACAGAGAAGGCTCTACAGTTACAATTTCTGCCACTGTAAACGATGGCTATGAGTTTGTGGGATGGTACAATGGTTCCACACTATATTCTAATCAAATGACGGTTATCATAGCAGATATTGACAGAAACATAATACTTACTGCTATATATACAGTAAATACATATAACATATCATATGTAGGCGACGATGGTTGTACTAATGCAAATACTACATCGTTTACAGTTTTGGACGGTGCAATTACCCTAAAAGATTTGTCCAAAACGGGTTATACATTCTTAGGTTGGTACACCGAAGCTAGTGGTGGCAGTAAAGTAGAAACTATATCTAGCTTGAAAAATCACACACTGTATGCTCACTTTGATATAATCACATATTCTATCACATACAATCTTGATGACGGGGTTGTATCTGGAACTAACAAAATTAATTACACTGTAGAAACAGATACATTTACGATTATCAATCCTACCAAAACAGATTACTATTTCTTAGGTTGGTCAGGTACAGATATTAGTGGAATGTCTACTTCTGTTACTATTTCTAAAGGTTCTACAGGTAATAGAATATATACGGCAAACTGGAAATATATGTATGGCATTATTACATTTAAAGTGGGCGATAATGAATTAGATAATCATGCTATTAAGGCACTACCAGGTACAAGTGTATCAGCTCCTACAATATTAGCAAGTAGTTACAATATGACCGGTTATACATTAGATGGGTGGTATACCGATAGTCTACTTACTCACAAATATGTGTTTGATACAATGCCAGAAGATGATATTACATTGTATGGCTCTTGGGACTACTTCTTAGACGAAGGGTTCTATCCATATCTAGATGAATTTAGTCTAGCATCTACTACTCATACTACAGAAATTAATTCTTTTGATGAGTTGGTTGCTTTTGTAGAGTATATACAATTTAATTATATTACTGATACATATCCGTTCAATATTGTGTACACTACCCCAACAATAAATCTTGTTTCTCGTGCGATAGATCAATCTACATATCCTAGAAATGTTTCTTTGACCTATGGTACTACGGGTATCAAACTAGATAGTGATGTATTAAGTATCGAAGCGAAGTATACTGCAGATCCTACAAAAAGATATGTTTATGATCAACAAGATAATGCATTGCTTACATTCAAACAATCTAACAGATTGCCAAGCAACACAATGTTTAATATTGATTATGTAAATAAAACATTGCCAGTACAAACCTCAAATCAACTTATGTATGCTTTGGAGAAAGGATTGAAACCACTTTGTGTGGTGGGATCTAGTGCAGAAAGAATGTATAACAAAGCCAAAACAGTATTGAATAGTATTTGCGATAATACTATGAATGATTTTGAAAAAATAAAAGCTATATATGATTGGATGATTATGAATGTTCAGTATGATCAATATGCTGCAGATCGTTGTATATCAAACTGGGAAAAATACGATGCATGGTACTTAGAAGGGGTATTTGACAAGGGTGTAGCTGTATGTGATGGTATATCAAAAGCTCTATTGGTATTGGCACAAATTGAAAATATACCGGCTGTAAGAACAACCAGCACAAATCATGCTTGGAACAAAGTATATATTGATGGTAAGTGGTATGGCATAGATGCTACACATGGTGATCTTGGTATAGGTGATGATGAAAAAAGTTATCTTTCATATTGCAACTTCTTGTTTACGGATAGTTATAAATTATTTATAGGTGGACAAGATGACACCCAGTATGATGAATTAGTTGCTGATACAGTATATAATTACTATGACAATCAAAATTATATGTATAATGGTACTGAGTACGACTTAGAAATTAATTCTCAAGCAGAGTTCAATGCTTTAATCGATTATTATATAAAGCCATTTAATACAACAACAGAAACATTTTCTTTTGAAGTTTTAATGGGAAGTGGTTTCAGTCTTTCACTAAATGTTTTGTTTAGAGATGCCTCAATGCTTACAGGATTTACTTTTGAAGGGTATAGCTATGTGCAGTTAGGCAATTCTAGCGGCCTAATGGTATATATGATAATTATTTATCCATAAAGATAAAAAAGACTAAACCGATTATGGTTTAGTCTTTTTTGGTAAAAACACTTTATTTTTCTTCTAGTTTGGGTGAGGTTGTATGTTCTTTTTTGTTTGCAATCCTACTTGCAATATATTTGGTAAGATAGTATATTCCGTATACAGCTAAGCATACTCCAAATACACTAATGACTACCATTACAGGCATGATTTGGTCTGGCAAGAATGGGAATATACTTTCTTGTATAAAGAACCAGTTCCAGTCGCCATATATAGAGTTGCCGAACCAAGCCCATACCAAAATCATCAATATACCTACAAATTCTTTCCATATTTTTTTGATTTCAAATGTAACTTCGCCTAGTGATAGATTGATAAATCCCCAAGTAAACAATATTCCGTGATACATAAATGTTTGGAATATAATATAGCTAAATGGTGGTTGACCACCTAATGCAGTGCCAGGATATACCATCCACATTAGGCTAGATGTTATACTTAAAGCTACTACTGGTGTTTTGATTTTGTCCAACTTTTTGTTGAATTGAACAAAAGGAACCATTACAGCCATAATAGTACATATATTGAAAGGTAATTTGTATGTGCTAATGCCGTCATAACTGTCGGACAATGGCATTATAAAAAAGTCTGCCACATATAGACCGATGGTAATGTAGGCAAATATTCTACATACCCTTTCTTTTGTAGATTGTGATTTGTTTTTAAACAAAATAGTCATCAATATAGCTATGCCAAATGTTAGCAACAGGTAAAATATGTGCCAACCATTGTACAATGTTATCTTTAAATTTGATGTGTTTTCACTAAATAGCCAAGCAAAAAATTCTTTCATAAATCCACCTCTGTATTTTACTAAATATCACTTTGACCATATCTTTGTCAAATTATTGATAAAAAAGATAAAATATTTTTTGATATTTGTAATTTAACAAGATTATCCTAAACAATGTTGCAAGTAGTAAAAAGACTAAACCATATTCGGTCTAGTCTTTTTTGTAGTTTGGCTGGGGTGGTAGGATTTGAACCCACGAATGGAAGAGTCAGAATCTTCTGCCTTAGCCACTTGGCGACACCCCATTATATCGCTTTGATGTAACACATAGAGTATACTATTTTAGTTTTTGATATTCAAGTTATTTTTGTATGGAGCATACAAAATTTATTTAACTACGACAAATTATTTTGTCAAATTTTAAAAGTATAATAAAATTGAAGAGTAACTACTTAATAAATAATTTCATATTTATTAAATGGTTTTAATTTTGTGGAGGTTTTTATGGCTAGAAGTTACAAAAAACAAGCTGTCAAAGCTATCAAAAAGACTCATGGTCTTACCATTTTTCTAGTTTTATTGTTTTTTGTTGCTGCTACTTTGGGTGGATTTTTTGCATATAGATATGTTACAAAAAACGATACTTTTGAGCTAGTTGGTGAGAAAGATATTACTCTGTCTGTAGGCGATACATTTGTCGATGAAGGGTACAAAGTTTCTGCTTTTGGCAAAGACATATCTAACAAAGTAGAGGTTTCAGGAGAGGTAGATACTACCAAAGAAGGTGTGTATGTGCTTACATATACGGTTAATCACATTAAGTACAAAGATGTTAAAAAATGTAGAGTGGTTACTGTGGTGGAGGTGTAATGATGACTGAGCAACTTAAAAACAAAACAATCATCTATACCTTACTAAATATAGCATATCTACTAGTGGTTTCTTTGGTTGCACTTGGCTCCTCAAAAATATTTGAGGGCTACACAGGACTTATAGTGGGTTTAGGGTTGATGCTTGTGTGTATACCATTTGCTGCTATATATAGTGGAAATCGAATAGTGTCTGCTGTTATTATAGGGCTAAATGCAGTGTTTACGGGTGTTGCTGTAAGTGTTTGCTATACAGTGGGCGAGTTCGGCATAACTATTTTAGATTGTGTACAAGGTGTAGCATTAGGATTTGCTACATATATAGGATTTCACTTACTAAATAGTATTCCTTTTATGGTTAATCACAGAAAAACCAAATACTTTATAAATTCGGTTTTGGTTATTGCACTTATACTAGTGTATGCCTTTGCTTTTGAAATTTTAGAAAAAGATATGTTTGTAATGGCAGCTATATTGTCTGCTATATCTCTAGCATTTGTTTTTGTAATGAGAAGACACGATTATACAATGGAGCAATTATTCAAAAGTCTGCTTATTTGTTCTTATAGTGTATTTGTAGTAGCTGTAATTGTTGCAGTAATTATTATAAGCGATGGCGATGCTGGCGATGGAATTGATATAGGTAAGCGTCCTACAAAGGCTGATGCAGAAATTGCTGATGTTGTACTTGCAGGGCTAGATGTTCCTGCAGTGGAAGACAATCAACCACCTGTACAAGAAGTAGCTGGTGAAAATCCAGAGGAGATAAACAAGAAAAAGGGGAATGACAATGGCTAAAAAGAAAAGTTTTTCCCTATTACTAACAGTGTTTTTGTGTATACTATCTATGGTTGTAGGTGCTTGTGTGGGCTTTGTAGGTGCACATTTATATGATAGACAAAATAATCCTATATACAAAAGCGATGTAGTATATGGTGGCGATATATCTTTCCACTTTATGGAATTAGGCAACAACTATACAGGTGACTGTGTGCTAATTAAGTGTGGCGATACCGAAATATTAGTAGATGGCGGCTCTAGAACAAATAGTGTAGACGACATTAAGTCTTATGTGGACGAATTTGTGACAGATGGTGTGATTGAATTTGGTATAATTACCCATGCTGACCGTGACCATATAGCTTGTTTTGCAGGTGACAATACTAATGATAGTTTGTTTGAGATATATGAGTTTGAAACAATTATAGATTTCCCTCGTACAAACAAAGATACAGCTACATACCAAACTTATGTGGCAGAGAGAACAAAAGAAATACAAGCAGGTGCTACTCACTATACAGCACTACAATGCTACAACGAAACTGACGGGGCAAAGAGGAGCTACGAAATAGGTACAAATACCACACTAAATATTTTGTACAACTACTATTACGAAAACCATAGTTCAGACGAAAACAACTATTCTGTTTGTTTTCAAATAGAAGAAGGGGACAATAAATATTTATTTACTGGCGACTTAGAGAAAGAAGGCGAAGAGGAATTAGTAAAACATAATACCTTGTCAAAGGTTAAACTATACAAAGCTGGGCACCATGGTTCTAGAACATCTAGCAACGATTGCTTACTAGATATCATTCAACCAGAAATTTGTGTAGCTTGTTGTTGCTGTGGTTCAGTAGAATATACAAACAACTTAGAAAATACTTTCCCTACACAAGAGTTTATAGATAGAATATCTAAGTGGACTACACAAGTATATGTGCCTACCGTGGGCGAAATTATACAATCTGGTGTAGATGAAATAGGTGACCCAGAATACGAAGATGTAGGATTTAGTAGTATGAATGGCGACATTGTGGTTAAATCTACGAAAGGTGTGGTTACTGTAGAGTGTTCAAACAACAATACTTTACTCAAAGATACTGTGTGGTTTAGCGAATATCGTACTAGACCTACAGGGTGGTAAACAAAAAAGAACTAGATTTTCTAGTTCTTTTTTTGTATTAGTTTTAAAGCTTCTCGTATTTTTTCTAGCTGGCAGTTAGTATTTTCTGGTTCTATAGCTAGTACATACTCAAAACAACATAGCTCTCTGTGCATTACAAATAAATTTACACTATGTTTGGTAATGTCTTCTTTTGAATACTCTATCATTTTGTCTACAAACCCATCACACATATCCCACATGCTAGCATAGTCCACCTCTGGCAAGAAGTATGCCATATTGCCAAAGTCTATTATGCCAGTTAAATTGTTTTGGCTATCTACAATCAAGTTGTCTGCCCATAGGTCGCCATGAGTTATACAAAAATTCTTTTTGCTATTTAGGTAATTATCAAATTCTTTTGCATATTCGTTTAGGGCTGATATTTCGGCTGTAGTCATATAGTCTTTTAAAATTTCTATATTGTTGTGTATCTTTTCCATTTCGTGATTGATAGCCCACTCTCTACCCCAGTGAATATCGGCATTGTGCATTTGGTAGTTAAACTCTACTAGTTTCCTTGCCACATTTTCTATTTGGATAGGTGTTAGAGTGCTTGGCTTTAGGGGACTACCTTTTACAAGTGGGTATACAAGCGATCCAAAAGGGTATTCTTCGTTTGGCTCTATTAGTATCATATTGTGAGGGTAATCTACACAAGTTATTTTGCCGTCTAGTAGGTCGGCATTGTCTTTCATATCTTTGTAAGTATCAAAGGCATCGTCTCGGTTACCTACTAGTTGAATATAGTTGTCGTCTAGTAGGTATGCTGTGCTCATCATACCACTATTTAGTTTTTTCTTTGTTTTGTATTCTATCATTATTTTAAAATCCTTGTTTTGTATATGTATAGGTCGGGGAAGACCTTTAGTATAACAATCAAATTATATCACGAACTTTCAAATTTTGATATCAAATGTTTGCTTCTTTTTTTGTGTGATAGTTTTAAAATAATTTGAAAAAATCAAAAAGTATAGTACACTAAAAATATGAAAAACTTAGAATGTAAATATTTTAATATATGTGGTGGTTGTACACTATTAAATGTTGATTATGAAAAGCAACTTAAAGAAAAACAACATCAAGTGATCGAAGCTCTAGCTGAGTTCGGTCTTTCTCCTGTTGTAGAAAAAACTACAGGTATGTATTTCCCATACAAATATCGAAACAAGGTGCACCTTGCTATTCGTGATGTAAAGGGCGAAGCACAAGTGGGTTTCTTCGAAGAAAACAGCAACAAGATTGTAGATGTAGATAGTTGTCTACTGCACGATGTGTGGGTAAAACAACTGATAGAAATCACCCGTAGTTTTATTCGCAAATTCAAAATCAAACCTTACAACAAAAGAAAGAATGAGGGTACACTAAAGTATGTAGTAGCTAGAAAACTAGGCAACGAAATTATGGTTACTATGGTTGTTACTACTCAGGCATTCCCTGGCAGAGACTGGTTCTACGAAGAGCTAGTAAAAGTATTTAAGAATGTAAGCTTCTACCTAAATATAAACAACCGAACCGACAATGCTGTATTTGATGAAGAGTTTGTGCATAAGGCTGGCTTCAAAAAACTTAGAGGAGAGATGCTAGGAGTTAGGTTTGAGCTGTCTCCAAATTCGTTTTTCCAAATCAATACACAAATTACTGAGAAGATATACAAACGAATTTTTGAAGAACTAAGAATCAATGATAAGTCAGTTATTCTTGATTTATACTCAGGAATTGGCATCACAAGTCTAGTTTTTGCCAAAAACGGTGCAAATGTGGTTTCTATTGAAAGTATACCAGAAGCAGTAAACGATGCTAAAAACTTGATTAAGCTAAACAAATGCGAATCTAATATTACACCTATGTTGGGTAAATGCGAAGTACTTATCAATAGAATAAACTATCGCAAGTTGTACAAAGATGGTGCTGTAGTATCGGTATTTTTAGACCCACCTAGAATAGGTGCTCAAGTGTCTGTACTAGAGGAAATTAATAAGTTAAATCCGTATAGGTTAGTGTACCTAAGTTGTAATCCTAAGACACTCGCTAGAGATCTAAAAGTCCTTACAGATTATGGATTTAAGATTGAAACCGTACAACCATTCGATATGTTTCCACACACTAGCCATGTAGAGACATTAGTTGTGCTTTCAAAATAATAAGAGGTGGTGTGATGAGGGAGAAATTGTATCACATAGATTACTACAAGCAGGTTGGTAGGGACATAGTGTATGCAGTGCTTAGAGAAGATAATTGGTATGCATTTTTCTATTTGCCAGAGAATGGTTCGTGGGAATTGTCTTCTATTAATTTTAACTTTTTGAAAAAAGACTTTGAGTATGTTCAAATAGAGAAAGATATTGCAATTGATTTTGCAAACAACAAACCTGTAGATCAATTTTTTACTAAAATGTTTGGTTTTAAAATTACTAGGGAGGATTAATTTATGGAAACTAGTCAAACCTTTTATACTATTGCATATATCGACAAAGATGATTATGAGTATGTAGATATGTTAAAAGTTGATTTTGAGAACAAAACATATGTGATATACAAAAATCAAGATTCTATGATTTTGGGTGGCGAAGACGAAGATGGTAATATTTCGTATGAAACTTATGTGGAACCTATCATTTTTGAAATAATTATAGAGGGGATTCAAAAAAGAGGTTTTGCCGAAATACAATATGCAGAAGACAACTAAGACTAAAATATTTTTGTTTTATTAGGAGATAATATTATGAGTAAAGAATTAGAAATTCAAAATTTGGATAACCCACTAGTAGACCAAATTTTCTATACTATTACATATGTGGAAGAAGATGAGTTTGAGTATGCTCATTGTATACACATTTTCTTAGATACCAAAACATTTAAGGTGACAAACAATATTCCAGTGAAGCACCTAGAACACTACTATGAATACGACAAAAAACATCATGCACATTATCTAGAGCATATAGTATTTGATGCTTTATATGATGGATTGATACAAAAAGGATTTAAAGAAATAGATGTCTAAAAACAAACAATCAATATTTTTAATAACTGCCGTAGTTATCAACTTTGCTATATTTGTTTTAGAAGTGGTAGGCATATTTTTGTCTGCATTTGCTTATGGTTGGGGACTATTTGTGTACTACACTCAGCTTTCTAATATTTTTGCACTATTAGTTAGTGCAAGTTTTGTAGCTTATGGTATATGTGTTATTGTTTCAAAATCGTACATCATACCACTATGGCTAAAGTTGCTTAGATTTATGGTTACTTGCTGTCTAGCTGTAACTATGATAGTGGTGTTTGTGGTGCTTATACCTATGATAGGTGAGGGTGGATTTAGACTAATGGTATTAGTAAATGCCACACCATATCATCATTTGATATGCCCACTATTATCTATTATTTCATTTATATTTTTTGAACTAAAACCAGAATTAAATATAAAACACACGGTGTTGGCTTTGGTGCCTACAATCATATATGGATTAGTAATGTTTTTGCTAAATCTACTAAGGGTTGTAGAAGGACCATATCCGTTTTTACTAGTGTACAATCAGCCATGGTTTATGACCATTGTGTGGGCAATAGCTATATTTGGTCTAGCTTATACTATAGGTTGGGCACTGTATTTCGCTAATGCAAAAATAGGTAAAGTTATAAATAAAAACGACTTTTAGTAAAAGCCGTTTTTTTAATTATCATTATATTCTTTTTCACCAGTGTTTAATACTTTAAAACAGAAACTTTTATCTTTAAAACATACGGTTACCCACCTACCATCTAGTTTTACTTCTTGTTTTAATTCTTTTTCTAATAACAATTTTAATAATAATGCAAAAGCTTTTTCGTCCATAATTTCCCCCTGCAAGTTTAATTTATAGATATTATAACACTTTATTTATCGACGATAAACGATATTTAAAGTTATTTTTTCTAGAATTGTAAAAAATACAGTTGTGGAAGAAATAAAAATGAATAAGTTTAGGGAAAATTTTATTGAACTATTGAGTGAACATAATTTGTCAAAAAGAGCTTTTGCGATTAAGATTGGTATGCCAGAAAGTACTATTAGATCTCAAGCTTTGGGTTGTGTTCCTACAGTGGATAACTTGATAAAGATATGTGATTATTTTGATTGCTCTTGTGATTATATATTAGGTTTAACCGAAGATAATAACTACAAGAATATAAAGAAAGGTGTCAAATTTGTTTTGAAAGATTTTTATACAAGGTACAATACTGCCAAACTTGGAAAATCTGATTATAGTGTAGCTAAGTCTATGGGTGTAAACAATGGTGTTATAGCAAACTGGAATGCTGGAAAGACCCCATCTGTAAATCATTTGGCTACTTTAGCAGAAGTTTTGGGTACATCTGTAGACTATCTTGTGGGTAGAAGTGACAATAAATAAAAAACCGGAGTTATTCTCCAGTCTTTTTATTTTTTTCTTCGTATTCTTTCATTTCGTTGTATGAGTATATGCAACCACAGTAGTTTTGTCTATATAAGTCGTATTGTCTAGATAGGGTAATGCTTAGTTTGTAGCCGTCCTTTTTCTTGAAATCTGCTACTAAGTACTTACTTTTTGATTGTAATTTAAGACCTATTTCATTTAGCCAGTCGCTTCGTTTGTATGGACTAACCGATAGGGTGGTGCCGTAGTAGTCAAACCCTTTATCGTTAGCCAGTTTGCTAGTATACTCTAGTCGTTGCTCGTAGCAAGCATAGCACCTAGCTCCACCTTCTTTTTCGGTTTCGTAGTTATCTACTTTTTGCACAAAGTCAAAGAATGTTTGTGGTTCGTGTGGTGGTACTATTATTTTTATTTTTCTAGAAAGGGTCTTGTTTATTTCTTCTATAAATTTTATCTGCTCGTTTAGTCTTTTTTCGTACTCATCGTTTGGGTGTATGCAAGGGTTGTAGTAAAGGAGTGTAATGTCGAAAAAATCTTTTAGTTTGGTAATTACGGCAGTTGAGCATGGCCCACAACAGCTGTGTAGTAGTAGTGTTTGTGTGCCGTCAAAATCTTTTATTAAGTTTTCCATTTCTAAGTTGTAATTAATTTTTTGTTCCATAATCACATAGATTATATCAAATCGTGCAATAAAAAACAATGAACAATCGTTATGCTCATTGTTTTTTTCGTTATTTGTTTTCGTTATGATTGATTAATTTTTCGCCAGTGCAGAAGACCACAATGCCTAAGATTGTAAGCACTGTACTAAATCCTACGAGTGTAAAGAATCTGCCCATAGCAAAGAATGGTACCATCCATTCTACACTAAAACTAGCATATACGATAATGCCCATTACTAAACATAGGAATGCAAGAGCAGCTATTACTAGACCAGTTAGGAATTTGAAGTCGTGTTTGATACTAGCTACTATATCTAGTATTATGGTCAAAATTAATATAATAGACCAAATGTAGTATACAATTTTTTGGTATACTGCAACCTCGTGCATTCCCATAGCAATCATAAATACAATACTTAGTGCTATTGTAAGAATGCTAGTGCCATAGTATGCAATTTGTAACAGAGTCTTTTTGTTTTCTCTATCCATAGTTTCCCCCTTATTTGTTTTAGTTTAGTTTGTATAAAAGTTAGGGGGTATATTCAAAAAAATATTTACAAATTCTGGATTATATGTTAAATTCGACAAGTATTTTAAATAAAAACAAAAGTTTACTTGTTTTATGTATAGTATAGGGGGTATAATTTGTTGTTATGTGGGAAGTATTGTTAGAGGCAGTGCTTGATTCTGTAAAATTATTTCCATTTTTAATTTTATTGTATATTATTATCGAAATTGCAGAAGAAAAGATAAGCACATCAAAACAATTTGTAAAATATACTAATGGTAAATATGCAACAGTAGTAGGTGCAGGATTGGGGTTGGTTCCTCAATGTGGATTTTCGGTAGTTGCTAGTGATTTGTACTCAAGAAAATATATTCGTATGGGGACATTACTTGCTATATTTATAGCTACTAGCGATGAGGCTATACCTATTATATTGTCTAATCCAGACAAGGCATATTTAATTTTTCCTATACTCGCTATTAAGTTTGTATTTGCTCTAGTGGTAGGTTATGGTGTAGATTTGGTGTATAATTTGATTTGTAAACACCACACTATTGTAGAAATTGTACCGCCTAGTGACGATGTAGACATACACGACCACGACTTGAATGGTTGTTGTGGGCACGATGTAGTAGAAGAAAGAAACAATCTAAAACAATTCTTTGTGCACCCACTTATACATAGTCTAAAAATTCTTTTGTATATATTTATTGTCAATTTGGTATTGTCTACCATTATACATTTTGTCGGGGAAGAAAATGTGGTAGGATTTATGCAACGAGTTAAGTTTGTACAACCACTTATTGTGCCACTAGTAGGACTTATACCAAATTGTGCTAGCTCGGTACTTATTACACAACTGCTACTATTAGATGGTATCAGTTTTGGCTCTGCTGTAGCAGGACTATGTGTAAATGCCGGTATAGGTTTGGCAGTATTGTTTAAACAAAACAAAAGCATCAAAGAAAACCTGACAGTACTTGGTATACTATATGGTACAGCAGTGATTTTGGGCTATATTATTACATTATTTGAGGTTATTATATAACAAAAAAGGTTTGGAATTATCCAAACCTTTTTACTTTTCCATGCCTTTTGATTTTGTAATTTTTAAGCCAGAAATATCTTGTTTTTCTGGGCTGAATTTAGATACAAAATGCTCGTATCCTTCGTCGTATATGCTGTATCCGTGTTTTGCATAAAACTTTCTAACTACAGAGTCTTCTTCGCCTTGAGGGAAGTACTTTCCTTCTATTTCTCTTACTCTCCTAAGAGCACAGTCGTTTTCCATTAGACGAATTAAGTTTCCGCCTATACCATATTTTCTAAATGGCTCTGCAACTCTTACAATGTACAACCAAGCTTTGCCTTTGTCTACGGAATAGTTGCAAGTACCTATTACTTGCTCGTTTAGTAGTGCTTCGTAGCTTTGATAAGTTTTGTAGTCAACAAAATTATATGTAATTAATTCTTCTATCTTTTTATCCATAATTTTCACCTAATTTTATTTTAGCATATTTACAAAACAAATACAATAGGCTACTTTTTTGATTTTTTACTCTAAATTTGTGTGGTTTTAAAATATATATGTTTTACTAACTTTATTAATTATGGTATAATTTTACCGATAAAATGGTAAAATGCGAAAATATGCAGTGTTTTAACTATTTAAATAAATTTAAAAGGTGCAAAAAATGATTACTAAAAAAGATGTATTGCATGTTGCAAAACTTTCAAAATTAGAATTTAATGAAGACGAAATCGATGCTTTCGTAGAGAATATGGATTCTATAGTAGGCTATGTAAATACTTTGAGTCAAATCGACACATCTGGTCTAGAAGAAGAACTTACTGCTGTAAATCTAGATGACCTTAGACAAGACGAAGTACAACCATCTCTACCACAAGAATCTGCTATCCTAAATGCTCCTAAAAAACGAAACGGTGGCTTTAGTGTGCCACAAGTAGTAGAGTAGGAGGGGTATTATGGATTACACAAAATTAAGTATTTTAGAATTAGCTAAACTTCTAAGAGAAGGTAAAGTTACTAGTGTAGAGCTTACTAAACAAGTTTTAGCTAAAATCAAAGAAAAAGAACATCTTCATGCACTTAATAGTGTAATGGAAGAATATGCTCTAGCTAGAGCTAGCGAAGTTGACCAAATGTTTAGTGAAGGTAAAGAATTACCTACACTTGCTGGTATTCCTATCACTATCAAAGACAATATCAACATCAAAGGTTTCAATACTACCTGTTCTAGCAAATTTCTAGAAAACTTCGTAGCTCCATATAGTGCTACTATTGTAGAAAATCTAGAGAAAAATTATGCTGTAATTGTAGGCAAAAACAATATGGACGAATTTGCTATGGGTTCTTCTACCGAAAACTCAGCATTTTATCCTTGTCTAAACCCTAGAAACGAAGAATGTGTTCCTGGTGGTAGTAGTGGTGGTAGTGCTGCTGCTGTAGCTGCAGACTTAGGCTTTGCCAGTGTGGGTACAGATACAGGTGGCTCTGTTAGACAACCAGCTAGTTTGTGTGGTGTAGTAGGTCTAAAACCTACCTATGGTCTAGTATCTCGTTATGGTATAGTAGCATTTGCTAGTTCGCTAGACCAAGCAGGTCCTCTAACCAAAACTGTTAAAGATTCTGCTGTTATGCTAAATGCTTTAGCAGGCCACGATGCAAAAGAAGAAACTAGTGCAAATGTAGAAAAAGTAGACTATATGGATTCTTTCACAGGTTCTGTAAAGGGTGTAAAAATCGGTCTTATCAAAGAATTCTTTGGTGAGGGCTTAGACGAAGAAGTAAAGAATGCTATTTTAGATGCTGCAAACTTCTACAAAAGCAAAGGTGCAGAGATTGTAGAAATCAGTATGCCATTTGTAGGCAGTGCACTTGCTTGTTATTACATCTTAAGTTCTGCTGAGGCTGCTAGTAACCTATCTAGATTTGATGGTGTAAAATATGGTGTAAGTGTAGACGACCCAAAAAATCTAAATGATTTATATCTAAGAAACCGTTCTCAAGGATTTGGTAAAGAAGTTAAGCGCCGTATTATGTTAGGCAACTATGTACTAAGTAGTGGATACTACGATGCTTATTACAAGAAAGCTAAAAAGGTACAAAGACTATTAGTTCAACAATTTGCAGACACATTTAGTAAATGCGATGTAATCTTGAGTCCTACTAGTCCTACTGTAGCATTCAAAATAGGCGAAAAGGCAAACGATCCACTAGCTATGTATTTGTCTGATATTTATACTGTTCCTGTAAATATTGCAGAACTACCTGCTATCAGCATTCCTTGTGGGCTAAACAAAGATAATCTACCTATCGGTATGCAACTAATAGGTAAAAAGTTCTCAGAAAAGACACTATTCAATGTAGCAGATGTGTTTGAAACTATGAAGGGGGAAAACTAATATGAAGTACGATACAGTCATAGGTTTAGAAGTTCACTGCGAACTTAAAACTCAAACCAAATGTTTCTGTGGTTGCAAAAACAACTTCGGTGACGAACCAAACTCAAACTGTTGTCCTGTTTGTTTAGGATTCCCAGGAGCACTTCCAGTACTAAACAAAAAAGCTGTAGAATATGCAGTAATAGCTGGTCTTGCATTTAATTGTAGTATAAACAACGAAAGTGTGTTTGAGAGAAAAAATTATTTCTACCCAGACCTTAGTAAAGCATATCAAATTAGCCAACTAGAGAAACCTCTATGTGTAAATGGCTATGTAGAAATCAATGTAGATGGCAAACCAAAGAAAATTAGATTAAACAGAATTCACTTAGAAGAAGATGCTGGCAAACTTATTCACGATGGTATAGGTGGAACAGTAGTTGACTACAACCGTGGTGGTGTACCACTTATCGAAATTGTAACTGAGCCAGATATATCTTCTGCTGAGGAGGCAGTTGCTTTCCTAGAAGCACTTAAAAATACAATCGCATACACAGGCATCTCTGATGTTAAGATGGAAGAGGGCAGCCTTAGATGTGATGTAAACTTGTCAGTAAAACCAAGTGACAGTGTAGTACTAGGTACTCGTACCGAAATGAAAAATCTAAACAGCTTCAAAGCAGTATATCGTGCTATCAATTATGAACAAAAAAGACAAATCGAAGAAATCGAAGATGGTCACAAAATTGTTCAAGAAACACTTAGATGGGACGACAACATCGGTGAAAGTAAGTCTATGAGATCAAAGGAAGATAGTCAAGACTATCGTTACTTCCCAGACCCAGACCTACTACCTGTATATATTTCAAACGAACAAATTGAAAGTTTGAAAAACAGCATTCCTAAACTTCCTAGTGAGCTAAAACAAATCTATCTAGGTTATGGACTTAGCGACTATGATGCTAGTCTGCTTGTAGAATCAAAGGCAATCAGTGATTATTTCAACGAAGTGCTTAGCTATGTAAACGAGCCAAAGATTGTTGCAAACTTTATCATCAACGAAGTTCTTCGCAAATTGAAAGAGTGTAACGAAAACAAAATGAAAGCTCAAGAACTTAGCGAACTAGTTACACTTGTAGCAAAGAAAGAAATCAGTGCTACTGCTGGTAAACAAGTATTTGAAAAAATGTGGGAAACAGGCAAGTCAGCTAATGTACTTGTAGAAGAATTAGGTCTAAAGCAAGTAAACAATGATGACGAGCTATTAAGCTATGTGGTAGCTGCTATTCAAAACAATCCACAATCTGTAGCTGACTACAAGTCTGGCAAACTAAGTGCTATAGGCTTCTTAGTGGGACAAGTAATGAAAGCTAGTAAGGGTAAAGCAAATCCACAAAAAGTAAACGAAATGTTAAAGGCAGAACTAGAGAAATAATTTGTTTTTGTATTGTAAATATATATTTAATGTCAAAAACAGAATAGTTTTGGTTTAAATATCAAACAGAGTCCAAATTTTTGGGCTCTGTTTTTTGTTTAAAACAATTTAATGTTTAAAAAAATTGTAAATTATTTTTTTATATGATACACTTTGGGTGTATTAAAATAAAGGGGGATAAAAAATGGCTGTTCAAATTTGTCTATGTGTTTTAGCAGTATTAACTACAGCACTATTCATTTTTGTTCGTGTTACCAAAGGTGGAGTATGGGGTATCCTTACCAAAACCTTAGCAAGCTTTTGCTTTGTATTGTACGGTGTAATGAGCTTTACTCAAATTACATGGTTCAATGTTGGTAGTGTGTTCATTATAATGGGTCTAGTATGTGGTTTGATCGGCGACATTGTTCTAGATTTGAAATATGTGTACAAAGAAAGCAATGACACTTATCTAAATGCAGGAATGTTATCATTCTCTGTAGGTCATATCTTCTACTTTGCAGGCACAATTCTATTCACAAACGGAACAATCGATTTGTTGTTGCCTATCTTAGTTGCTGCAGGTGTTGCACTTCTTCTAACTCCAGCTACAATTTTTGGTGGCAAAAAAATGGGTTTAGATTTCGGCAAGTTCTTCTGGCAAAGCACAGGTTATAGTTTCCTACTTAACTTTATGACAGTATTCTCAATCTATTTGGCTTGCTTGTCTCTAGACTTTGTAGTTCTAGCTGTAGGTATGGGCTTGTTCTTACTTAGCGACCTTGTATTGTCTATGCAATACTTTGGTGGCAAAGTTGAAGATAAGTTCCTTACAACTATAAACCATGCAACATACTATGCTGCTCAAATTTTGATTGCTACATTTTTGTTTATGTTTTAATTAAAAACTTAAACTATCAAAATTTAATACAAAAAAAAGAAACCCATTTGTTTGGGTTTCTTTTTTATTATCTTATATCAAATTTTGAGCAAAGTTTTAAAACTTCTGCTTTTACTCTAGATACAGCTTTTTGTTTGTTTTCTATGATATCTGCTATATATCTAGCTATCTTTATCATTTCTTTTTCTTTCATACCACGGCTGGTTACAGCAGGTGTACCTATTCTTACACCACTAGCTATAAATGCTTTTCTCTTTTCGTTTGGAACAGTATTTTTGTTTGTAGTGATGTGTGCTTTTTGTAGTAATGTCTCTAGCTCTAGACCAGTGATATCTCTATTTGATAGGTCTATTAGTATAAGGTGATTGTCAGTGCCACCACTTACTAGTTCTACACCATGTCTTTTTAGTTCCTCTGCTAGTACTTGAGCATTTTTAACTACTTGTGTTTGGTATTTTACAAAGCTCTTGCTTAGTGCTTCTTTAAAGCATACAGCTTTTGCTGCGATTACATGCTCTAATGGACCACCTTGTGTGCCAGGGAAGATAGCTTTGTCTATCTTTTCTTTATATTCTTCTTTGCATAGAATAATACCACCTCTAGGTCCTCTTAGTGTTTTGTGTGTGGTAGAAGTTACAAAGTCAGCATATGGTACTGGGCTAGGGTGTAGTCCTGCAGCTACTAGACCTGCTATGTGTGCCATATCTACCATTAGATATGCACCTACTTCGTCAGCTATTTCTCTAAATTTCTTGAAGTCAATAATTCTAGGATAAGCACTAGCACCACATACTATCATTTTTGGTTGGTGAGTTTTAGCTAATTCTCTAACAGTATCGTAATTGATAAATCCATTGTCATCTACTCCGTAGCTAACAGCATTGAAGTATTTGCCAGAGATGTTTACCTTGCAACCGTGTGTAAGGTGACCACCGTCACTTAAATTCATACCCAAGATTGTGTCGCCAGGTTTTAGCATGGCAAAATATACTGCCATATTTGCATTTGCACCAGAGTGTGGTTGTACATTTGCATGGTCACAGCCAAATATTTGTTTTAATCTATCGATTGCCAAGGATTCAACAACATCGATGTTTTCGCAACCACCATAGTATCTTTTGTTTGGATATCCTTCTGCATACTTATTTGTAAAACAGCTGCCCATAGCTTCCAAAACTGCTTCGGACACATAGTTTTCGCTAGCTATAAGTTCTAGCCCTTCATGTTGTCTTTTTTCTTCTTTTTTAATTGCATTATATACTTTTTTGTCTACTAATTCTAATGTGCTCATGTTGTTGCTCCTTTCTCTTTTATTTTTTCATATATATTCTAGCACTTTGGGTACCTATAGGCAAACAACCACAAAGGGTAATTTTTTAAATTTTTCACTAAAAATTTTTATATTTTCAAAAATATTTTTTTCTATATGTTTTTGGTGGTTATTTTTTTTATTTGGTGCTACAATTAGGCGACAAAATTAAACATAAAGGGCAATGTTATGAAAGATTTTGAAGAAAAGAAGTCCATTAAAGGCTTCCATAATTTAAAGAAGTACTTGTGTTACTTCAAAAACTACAAATGGTTATGTATAGGGTTTTGGGCATCACTATTAGTTACAGGTGTTATAGGATTTTTTGCACCACTAGCACTAGGTAATGTAATTTCTAGTATGACTGTTACCCAAGACTTTACTATGGCAGTTACTTTTGCACTTATATATGCAGGCCTTCAATCAGCAGACCAGCTAGTATATATGGCTAGAGTGCCTTTGTTTAAGAAATTAGAAAACTATGTAAAACGAGATGTTAAAATGGACATCATTAGAGATAGTTTCAATATAAACATAGGCGAATTTGAGAAGCTAGGCAATGGTGCATTTATTACTAGACTTACAAACGACCTGAATTCTTTGGCTAATAGTTTCAAGTCAATCAGTGAAACTATAGTAAATTTTATGTCTAGAATCGGTTTTATTGTATTTGTATTTATAACTAATGTGTGGTTGGGTTTATTCCTTCTTACATTTATTATTATAAGATACTTAGTATATCAAGTAAGAATACATTACTTTGCTATTATGAAACCAGGTGTGCTAAAGAAGTCTGAGTATATCAACTCTATGATAGGCGAATCTATCAGAGGTATCAAGGATATCAAAACTTTGGGTCTTAGCTCAAATATTATAGGTCATGTAAACGAATTACAAGAAGACTTTATGAAAGCAGACAACAAAGAATGGTATGTGGGCTCAGCACTACTAATGCTTGCTAACTTTGTAAGTATTATTTGTAATTTCTTATTTATAGTATTGTGTATTTATTTGATAGGTTTAGGCAGATTAGATTTGACTATATTCTACTCAGTATATGTGTACAAAAACTCTGTCATGGAATTTGCTGTACATTTAGGAAATTTGCAAGACTACTTCAAGGAAATCGAAGTAAATGCATTTAGGGTATTCCAACTAGCAAACAACGAAACATACTTACACGATCAATTTGGCAATGTAAGTTTACCAGTATTCAATGGTAATATCGAATTTCAAAATGTAAGCTTCCAGTACGAAGAAGGCGAAAAAATTCTAGACGATGTTAGCTTCAAAATCTCTAGCAACCAACATATAGCTTTTGTAGGTGAGAGTGGCTGTGGTAAGAGTACTATTGTGGCACTTATATGTAAATTATACGATCCTACCGATGGTGTAATATTGTTTGACAATACAAACTCTAGAACCTTGTCACAAGACTTTGGTAAACATGTGGCAATGGTAAACCAAGCACCATATCTATTCAACCTTACTATTAGAGAAAATATGCAATTAGTAAATAGTCGTGTAACAGACGAAGAAATCTTCCAAGCACTTAAATTTGCTAATGCTTATGAATTTGTAAAAGATTTGCCTTTAGGATTAGATAGCTTCTTAGGTGAAGGTGGTACTAGATTAAGTGGTGGTCAAAAGCAAAGAATTTGTATAGCTAGAGCATTACTTAAAAATTCTAAAGTTATCATATTTGACGAAGCTACTAGTGCACTAGACAATATTTCTCAAGAATATGTAATGGAATCTATCGAAGAATTAAAGACAGACAAAACAATTATTACTATTGCTCACAGATTATCTACAATCGAAAATTGTGATGTTATATACTTTATAGATCAAGGCAAAATTATAGACTATGGTACTCACGAGTATCTATTAAAGAACAACAAAAAGTATAGTACTCTATACAACAAACAAAAGAAAGAAGACAAAGAACAAGCTCAAAAACAAGAAAAATTGCTTAGTGGTGGCGAGGCTGTGGTTACAAATTCTTCTACAGTGAACTTGCTACACGAAAACTAAAATATTAAACAGGCACAAAATTTGTGTCTGTTTTTCTTTGTGTTGACAACAAATGTGGGATTTTTATCACAAATATTGTCAAAAGATGTAAAAATATAAAAAATTTTTTAAAATTTTGTAAAATAAGTATTGCATTTTCTAAATCACTAGCATATAATACTACTACTAAGGTTAAACACCTTAAGTCACAATATTTGTATCTAGGTGCACAACTGGTTTACCCCAGTCCCTAGATAGTGCCGAAAAAGTGGATTGTTCTCGACTGATAGGTTTAGAATAACAGCCATTGTGATAAATGTGAATTTATTACAGAAGTCCAAAAGACAACTTAAGGCATTAGTGCAACCATACAACTTGATAAGTTAGGCAGATCTATCGCAATCACAATAGACGCTCCGGTGGAGAATAACCCTTACACAGTTTGGCAGGTAGTGCTGAGAATATGCAGGGGAACACTAATAAGGTTGTTAGACTTGAAGTTGCGAAAGCAATGTATAAGATAGATTGTCGTAAGAGTAGCCGTATGTCTAGCGAAAGGATATCGCAAAACCCTTCTAAGGTTCTGAATGTTCGGTGAAATTTGGTGGCAACATTCCACTTACTGCATCTGTTATGGGCAAGAAGTGTAGGGGTCGCTCCCTTATGCTCAGACTTGTTCTCAGTATGAACGAATAATCATTTTGTATGTCATTGTAAGGCGAAGGTCTACAAATATTGTGACTTAAGGTGTTTAAACTTGTTTAAGGAAAACAATCTCTAACCAAATCGGTTAGAGTTTTTTTGTTTTTTAAGCAAAAATTTGCTATGTATATGCAAATAAAAGTTAAATGAGTTTTAACTTTTAAATTATTGTGGTATGCTAATAAGGTAAATACTGGGGAGGATACTATGGCTACACATAATTATATGTTTGCTCACGAGCTTATCAAAGTTATCAATTCTAATAAAGATTTCTTTCTAAATACTATAGCTCCAAATCCAAAAAATATGGAGTACTTCATTAGTACAGATGCTCCTAGAATTATTTTTAAAGAGTACAATATGCCAGAAATGGTTGTGCCTGTTAAATCTATTACTGGAGATATCAAACAATCTACTGACAAGATTTTGTTGTTTATACAATTTGGCGAAGATTTTGTAAACGAATTATTAGATAGCTATGCATTAGCTTTGTCGATTGCTGATAATGGAAATGTTAGACTGTTTACATTTGAAAAAGGTGCAAGCATTACTGGTGCTGAAATGGGTTTTGTATGTGAATATCGTTATGATAGTTCTCATGTGAACTATGGTGGAATGGCTAATGTGAATATGATGGACTTCTTTAATCGAGTTGTGGAAGTGTTAAAAGAAGACAGTGGAGAACAAACAGTAGAAGAATAAAATAAAAAGAACTAGCATCGCTAGTTCTTTTTATTTGTTTATTTGATTGTCTATATTTCTAATAGCTCTTTTTTGTGCTACTTGTAGTTTAGGAATATTGTATCGAAGTATACATATAGGTAGAATGTTTAAAAATAGATTTACCATACATATAGGTAGTGCGATGTATATACTCATCTTGCCTGGCAGTAGTAGCATATAGCTAAACCCTGCTATCATTCCTGCTATGTGTACAAATATCCCTTTGTTTGACTCTAGCATAAACTGCTCAAAATAAGCAGGATTTGCAGGGTCGTTGATTTTTGCTTTGCTAAATCCTCCTAATCCACCCAGTTCCCACACTTTATCCTTCCATTTTTTGATGCCTAGTTTTTCATAGAATAGTTGTTCTTTTTTTGATACTTGATATAATTTTTTATTTGGTGTAAACCAGCTATCTGGTAGCCACTTGCTTACAACTACGGCAAATATTGCATCTATGCCAAACTGAAATACTACACCTATGACTACTAGGGTGATGACTACTAGTGCACTAGAGTATATAGTTCCTACACAAAATATGATATTTGGTATGCTGATAAGAATCATTGCTATAAATATAATGGTTAAATATAGTATCATAGTCCACTCACTTTTGCATCAGTAGAATATTCTAGTTTGGTATGATAAAACTTTTCGTAAGTATCTACCCATGCTTTGTAGTTTTGATTTTTTAACCTTTGTATATCTTCGTTTTTGCTCAACTCTGGGTTTGGGTACATAGCAGGTAGTATGTTTATGGTGTATTCTTGTACAAAAAATCCGTTACGGTCTAGAGTTGTGCCGTCTTCCATTGTTATGAATATAGGTACTATAGGCACATTGTTAGATACAGCAAATTTGTATGCTCCATTCATTAGTGGTCTAGGTTTTCTATAGTTCCACCACATTCCTTGCTCAGGGTATATTAGTATTTTTTCGCCTTTGGCTAGTAGTGTTTTCATAGCAGAAAAGAATAGTTTCATTGTGTCGGTGTTTGAGCTAAGGGGTAGGGTATTGCAGTGTTTAAAGAAAAATCCTATTATACCAGGAAAGTTTGTGTAATTGCCTTCTCTAATTACTTTCCACAATTTCTTGCCGTGCAAATATGGTTTGATTGCTTTGTATACGGCATAGTTGTCGAAAGCATTGAAGTGGTTGCAAGTAATAATGGCTCCACCTTCTATTGATGCGAAGTTTTCTATACCATTTACTTGTTTGATTGCAAACTGACCTTCTTTTATTTGCTCTTCAAAGAATTTTGTGCCCATTTTGTTGGCTATTACAGTGCCTATTTTGCTACTAAGTTTCTTATTAAGATAATCTACTTTGTCTGGCATAAGTATTTTAGTAGGTGGGTCATTTTCTACATCTTCATGAAATAGACCAAGTTTTTCTTTTTCTTCTATCCTTTTTAAAACATCTAATCTGTCTTGTGATTTTTCCATTGTTGCCTCGTATATTTATATATTGCAGTTGTTTAATACTTTTTGACCAAACACAATGTTGTTGAAAGTGTTGGTAGAATTAATAATCTTTAGGGCATGGTCCACTATTTGGATATTGGCCCTTTCCTTTTTTGCCTTGTCTTCGTCAGTAAATGCCGCTTTGATTTCTTTTATTTTGCTAGCAAAAGGTGATTTTTGGGCATATTCCCAGAAAAGACTCCCGTTTATTACATCATCTACTTGCCACGGCTTTTTGTATAGACAGTAGTGAACTAGGTTTAGTTCGCCTTCAGTTTTGTTTTGTAATGCGGCCTTGTTCCAGCCATTAGGTAGATACTTTATTTTTCCATTACACAATACATTGATATAGTCTTGGTCTGGTGCGATTGTATCAAAGTTGTAGTGTTCTACTAAGTATGCAAATTTATTCTCTATATTGTGTTCTCTAAACTTGTCAAGATTCATTAGCATTACACCAGCATTGATGTAATTTTGATGTTGAATGCCTAGTGCTATACTGGTGTATTGTCTAAATTCTTCTTTTCCTGCTATCACTTGGTCAGGTATAGCGGCTATTATATTATCCCCCATATTAGTGTTGTATAATTTTGATATGTCGCCTAGTACTACTAGGTCGCAATCTAAGTACAACACTTTGGAATATTGTGGAAATAGTGATTGTATAAATAATCTGTAGTAGGTGGCTAGCCCAAAGTGATATACATTTTTTAGCTTATCTTTTAAGCCTTCTACTGCTTCGCTTATATCTACAAAATTGATTGTAAAGTTTTTGTTTTCTTGTCTTTTGACTATATCTACATTTTCTTTTCTAAGACCAGTGTTCAGCACATTGATTATATATTTGTACTTCTTAGATGCATTTGTGATTATTGAATTTATACTTACATCTAAAAATGGTATATAATTATCGTCTGTAGCAAAGAAGATGGGTATCTCTTTTTGCTTCTTTTTAGCGAGTGTTATTTTTTTTGTTTTCATATTAAATTCTCCTCGAATATAGTATCTAATTTATACTTCTAATTTATCAAAGAAAATAATAGATTTCCTATTGAAAGATTTGTTTGGTGTTCCCAACTTATTCTTGTGATGTGGGAATATCCATTTTGCAATTCCCACTATATGGGAATGTGTATAAAATATGGCTTTATTTCGAGTTTTAATTTTGTATTTTTTAAAAGTACAAAAAACAGAATTCCCATAGAGAAAAATCAGCGAAGCTGTTTTTAGTTGTGAAAAATTTTAATAATTGATAAAATATATATGTGGAAAAAGATATAAAAGAAATAATTGCTAAAAACTTAATAACTTTAAGAAAGAAACACGGCTTTACACAAAACGATTTGGCAAAGAAAATCAACTACTCAGACAATGCTATATCCAGGTGGGAAAGAGCAGAACTGGCTCCTAGTGTAGAAGTACTAGAAAGTATTGCTAAAGTATACAATGTGCCTATAGAGTATTTACTAAAAGAGCAGATTGATAAAGAGCTAGACAAACAAGATAGGGGTGTAATTATCAATAAATTTGCAACTACTCTACTTTCTGTAATGATTGTTTGGTCAGCTGTTACTGTAGCTTTTGTGTACTACAACACTTTTGTTGGTGTAAATATGTGGAAAATGTTTATCTGGGCACTCCCTGCTTCTTGCATTATACTATTGTTGTTTAGTAGATACTGGGACAATAGAGTGTATAAGTTTGTGGTGTTGACAGTATTAAACTGGACTTGTTTGCTTTCAGTATATTTAACATTTATTGAATACAATATGTGGCTAATATTTTTGGTGGGTGTACCTACACAAGGAGCCTTGGTGGTTTCTTCATTTATCAAAAATAAAAATAATGCGGAGAAGAAATAATGGACGAGAAAGAGTTGGTTCAAGAAAATTCTACAGAACAAAAACCTGTAGACCGTAAACTAAAGAGAAAGTGGTGGTTTAGATTACTAAAAAAAATGATGAAATCTAGATACAAAGAACCTAGATTTATCTATTTAGGCGAAGAAGTCGGTGAAGGTGGAGTGCTACTTTCAAATCACGAAGGTACAGATGCTCCTATGTCTCTAGAAATATATATGAATGCTCCACTTCGTATGTGGGGAGCTAGTGAGATGAATTCAGGACTTATCAAGATGTACAAATATCAAACTAGAGTATACTATCACGAGAAAAAACATTGGAACTTACACTTAGCTAGATTGTTCTGTTTGATTGCTTCACCACTTACAAATTTGTTTTATAAAGGTTTGAGTTTGATTTCTACATACAGAGATGCAAACTTTGTAAAGACAATCAAAGAAAGTATGGAGGCTATCAAACAAGGACACAATATCGTGGTATATCCAGAAGATTCTACTAAAGGATATTTGAGTGAACTAGAAGGTTTTCATCCTGGATTTGTAGTATTTGCAAATTATGCTCTAAAGCACGGATATGATTTGCCTATATATGTTACATATTTTAGGAAGAGCGATAGAACATATATTATCGACAAACCATTTATGTATTCTACCTTGGCAAATCAAGGTCTTTCAAAAGAAGAAATTGCTGATAAGCTAAGACTAAGATGTAACGAGTTGGGCAAAATGTATTTTGATGCTGAGGGCAATCTTATTGAAAATGCTAATGGGCAAACAAATAGCGAAAATACAGAAGCATAATACGATACAGAACAAGAAAAAACTCCCAAATTTGGGAGTTTTTTTGTTTGTATTATTAAATTCCTAAACTATATATATACTTGCTTCTTACACGATTTACAAGTTTGTATTTGCTACTAGCATTTTCAAATCCTACAAATACTCTATCATTTACTAGAGCTACTTCTTCTGTCATTGCAGGACATGTGATATTGTCTAACAATGTAGTATTGTCTAGTATGTATGTTTTGATAGATTGATCAGCAATTGTTATGGTAGTGTAATTGTTGCTTTCTAAAATATTTTTGTGTATGTATAAGTGACTATCAAATATTGAATAAGATGTAGATAGTACTATATTGCCATCTTTATTTAGGCACATGCCTTGTACGATATCTGGTAGAGATATCGCATATTCTGGAGTAGTAGAATTTACACCGTATTTATTGTGTTCGTTGATGTTGTATACAAAGCCCAAAGCTCTGTTGGTACCATTTTGGGTTTTAACAGCATGAGATGGGTCTGTTTCAAATGATTTTTGTCTATAGAATTCGCCTACAACCAGCTTGTTGTTGTACACTGTAAGGAAGTCGGTATTGTTAGGGATTAAGAATTCGTCTAGAGCTTCTACACTGTGACCATTGATTGTGTTTAAAACATCTACCATATTTATTCTAAATACACTGTTGGTTCCTGTAACCCAAATAGTGTTTTGGTAGCTGGTTATTCCACCAAAGTGGTCACAAGCTAGTTCTTCATCTAGTTCTACAGTTACATATTTTTCGCAATTATATGTGTTGCCATCTACTATATATATTCTAGAACCGTCGCCATTTGCCATATATCCACTTACTAGAAATTTAGAATGTTTTTCGTTATAGTCTAAGCCTTGTGGGACAAATGATGTATCTAGTCCTGGCATCAAAAATTCTTTCTTTGATAAGTTGTTAAAGTCTACAAAAAATGCACCAAAGAAATATATGATTAGTGTGGATATAATTATGGTTGCAAGTATGCAAACTACAGGTATCCAAATTTTCCTTCTTCTTGCCATAAAATTTTTCCTTTTTCACTCTTTTTTTGAAATATACCATATTATAATTTTGTAAGCAAATAAATTGGACTAAATTGATATAATGTGTGTGATTTGTACAAATGAAACAAAATGAAAGTATATTATATTTTGTGGGGTGTAAGTATGGTTTTAGATTGGATTTATTTTGTTTTTTGTGCTAGTATAATAAAAAAATTTAGGAGATAATTAAAATGAGTGTTAAAAAAGCTATAATACCTTTGGGTGGATTGGCTACTAGATTTTTGCCAGCATCAAAGGCAGTGCCAAAGGGAATGTTTCCAGTGGTAGACAAACCTATTTTGCAATATATTATTGAGGAACTAAGTGAGGCAGGTGTGACCGACATTCTGCTACTAGTAGGTAGAAATAACGAAGCTATACTTAACCACTTTGACAAATTTCCAGAATTAAACGAAAACTTAACAAGAGATGGTAAATTTGCATTGTTAGAAAAAGCAGAAAAACCGGTTAATCTGGCTAGAATACTATACAAGAGAATGTATGAGCCTAGAGGTGTTGCTGATGTAGTTATGAATGCTAGAACATTTATAGGCAACGATCCGTTCTTTATGGTGTATGGGGACGAACTTTTCTATAACGAAAATTCTAGCTCAATAAAGCAAATGATAGATGTTTACAACCAAACACAAAAAGCTGTAGTTGGTTGCTATAGTGTAGATCCTAAAGATGTGTACAAATACGGTATTATGGCTATAGATAATGTAGATGGTATTTTAAATATTACACATATGGTAGAAAAACCAAAAGTAGAAGAAGCTCCTTCTACATTAAGTGCTGTTGGTAAATATATCTTAAATCCAGATGTGTTTGAAGTAATTGAAGAAGTAAGCAAAAACTTTAATAAAGAAAAGAATTTTACCGAAGCTTTAAACATTCTAGCTGGTCAAGGTAAAGTAGTTGCTTGTGACTTAAAAGGTGAAAGATACGATACAGGTAGCAAATTGGGATATCTGCTTGCAAATGTTGCATATGGTCTAAAAGACAAAGAAATTTGTGAGGAGCTGAAAAACAATTTGATTACCATGTTAGAGGAAAAGTAAAATGAAGAAATTGTTTACTGTTTTGAATATATTGATGGTAGAAGCTATAGTAATACTGGTAATGCTGTACTCAGAATTTGGTGGAGTAGAGCTAAAAGCTGCTACTAGTTCAATGTTTGTAATTTTGAGTGGAATTAATCTAGTATATGCATGTCTAAACAAAACCGACAATCTAAAATATTATATATTTATGGTGGCGGCATTTGTGATAGCTATGGCAGGAGATGTAGTTTTGTATTTTGATTTTATGGTAGGTGCAATCATATTTGCTATAGGTCATATATTCTACTTTGTTGCATACTCTATTAGAACAAAGATTAAGCTTACAGACTTTATATACTCAGCAGCAGTGTTTGTGCCATCTGCATTGCTTATATTACTAGAAAAGAGTTTTGATTTTGGTGGAGCACTTATGCAGGTTATTTGCTTAGTGTATGCACTTATTATTTCGCTAATGTTGGGTAAAGCCATAGCAAATACTACTAGAGAATTTAGTATGTCAAACATTATTATACTTATAGGTAGTGCATTATTCTTCTTGTCAGATCTAATGTTGCTGCTATGTTACTTTGGTAATGGTGGAATGTTGGCAGATATTATATGTCTAGCTACATACTTCCCAGGACAAGGGTTGTTAGCATACTCATTATTTCATATTGAAAATGAAAAAGAAAGTGAGAAAAAACAAATTGAATAATAGAAAAAGAACATTGAAATTTCAATGTTCTTTTTTGTTACCTATTTAGTTTTTTACATATAGCTTTGATTTTGTCTAATTGTTCTTGTTGTTCTGCATATAATTGTTCTGTAGTAAATTCACCAGTCACACCACCAACTGTTGCTAGATTTGTGTGTTTTATTTTAGGGATATACTCAAATGTTACCATTCGTAGGTTTGGACATTTTTTGATAGTGTATTCTAGCAATTCAAACTCCTTGTCGCTACCAGCTGTATGTGAATCAGTAAGTATTCCATTTTTGTATGCTGTACCAGAAAAGTGTATCTCTACTACCTTATCTAAATCAAGGTTAGATATATATTCTTCGTAGCTTATTCCAAATCTGTCTGCTGCTACTATAGCATGTGCTGTGTCTAGAAGCAACTTTAGATTGTATTTGTTGGCTATAGTGTTTACTAGTTTGCTATCAGTACTCCATAGTTCTATATCGCCTAATGGTGGTAAATTTTCTATAATAATTTCAGTGTTAGGAAATTTGTTTCGTATTATTTTTAGATTGCTCTCAAGTGTAGGAATGTAGTCTGGTTGGTTGTAACTAGTTCTGTAGTCAAAATGGAAAGACAACCATCTTTGATTTGTTTGTTTTATGATTTTGCTAAATTCCTCAAAGTTGATTAGTAATGTAGGGTCTAGCAGTGAACCACTAGAAGGGGCTATGCCGTGTAATAAAATTTTGAAATCTAATTTTAATAAATTTTTTAATGTATCTATATCACATATAGAGCCAGGGTACTTTATAAATGCAGTGTCCTTTTGTGATAATTTTGTAACTTCATCATCTATATGATTTACACTAAATTCCATAAATTTGTACCTTCTTAGAAATAATGCTGTTTGACATATTTTGTAAAATTTTGTCTAACTGCATTTATGGTATCAAATATTTGAAATATAATCAATTGTTTGTCTAGAAATAAAAAATAAAAAACACAACAGATGTTGTGTTGTGCTTTTATTGTTATACTTATTGTCAAAAACTATACAATTACAGTTCACTTGCTTCCATAATTAGGTTGTCAAGTGTGGTACACATATCGATAGCTTCTGGTGTAATTTGTAGTTCTAATTCTTGTGTAATAGATTCTGCAGGGATAAAAATTTTGTTGTTTTTCTCTCTACTAGAAGATTCTAAGAATTTGTGTGTATGAGTTTTGTCTAGCTCTATAGTCATACATAGTTTAGATAATATTCTTCGATTCAAGTAAATAGCTATACCTACACCAATTAGAATTAAACCTACAACCCATACCAGAATTAGTATAGGGCTAAAATTCATTATGGCTTGTACAATTCCATATGCTGTGATTATACTACCAATCACCATTAAGAATATTGATAATAGTAGTCCAGGTATTTGTTGTGTAATGCTATAGTTTACTGCTTTGATGTCGCCTAGACGGAAAGAGTGTTTGCGATAAGTTTCATCATTTTTTTGTTCGCTTACAATTAGTCTTTTGTTTGTAAGAACCACCTTACTAATTGTAGTTGATGTTTCTTTAGTTTTTCTATCTACAGAAATTTCTTCTTCTTCAGTAAATACCCATTTTTTTACCAAAGTTTCACTATTGCTGTAATCTTCGATTTGACTAAAATCAATTTTTTCAAACTTTTCCATATTTCTTCCTTTTATATATTTTATTTATATGCAATAAATTTTGGTTTTATATTACTGTTAAAAGTATATACTTTTTGGTTGTTTCAATCAACAAAAAAACAACATCTTAAATTTTTAAAATGTTGTTTTTTATTGAATTATGCTTTGAAATCTTCAATAGCTTTTTCTGAACCAGTTAGAACCCATTTGCCTTCTTGTGTATATACATTCAATAGGGCATCTTCTATAAATTGTTCAGCATTTTTAGTTGAGTCGAATAGCATAGCTGTCATTGAAGTTAGACCTTTACTAGCTACAAAACCACCAACTAGACCTTCAGCATCTTCTTTAGAATAAGCAACTACGGTGTATCCTGCTTCTTCCATTTTTGCTTCAGCCTTTTCTACATTTGCTGGTACACAAGCAACTAGTGCTACAGAAGCTAACAATACTACTAGTGCATAGCTAAACATTTTTAAAACTTTTTGCATAATGAACCTCCACTATTTTTGTCTATATTTATTGTATCAATATTGTTTAAATTTTGTCAAAATTAAAAGACTACATTTTTTATTTTTGTTATTTTAACCAAAGATTATTTTTTGTATCGTTTCCATCCCCACCAGTGCGGCATTAAGTCTTTTAGCTTTAGGGTTTTTCTAGATTCATAGTCGGTTAGTATTTCCATTTCAGCATTTTCTGCCGATAACTGCAAGAAAAATTCTTGACAAGCACCACATGGCAAGCCACCATGTTCTTTTGGTGGTTGGTCCCTAAAAGCTATTAGTCTTTTTACAACGGTTTGACCACTATGCATATACATATTTAACCCAGCTACTCGTTCGGCACATAGGGCTATTACTCCACTAGCACCTTCTATGCAAAATCCGGTATATATTTCTCCATTCTCAGCCTCTATGGCACACACTACATGGTGTGCAGATATAAATGGCGACACATCTTCAGGATGATATTCTGCTTTTGCTTTGTTGTATAGTTTTTCCCAAATATCCATAATTTTACTCCATTAGTTTAGATATTGTTTTAGTATTTGCCAGTTTTCTAGAATTTCTTTTTCGCTATGTGTTCGTTTACACATAGGACTAGGCGATAGTATTCTAGTATATGGACAGGTGTCTATTTTCATTATTCTTTGTAACTCGTCTATGCCTTCTTCTTTAAATATTTGCTTTAGTCGTTTTTCCACTTCGTAGCTATTTACAAATATTTGTTTTATATTAGGATTGTCTTCTAATATTTTCTTTATAGATTGACTACTATTATTTTTTGAGCTAAGTATTTGATTATCGGCAGAACCCACTCTCTCGCAGGTGTCTATTACATCAAATAGTGCTATATGATTTCTATACAAAGCCTCTTTTACTTTGTCTTTGTAGTATTCACAATCGTCAGTATTGTAGTGTGCACGATAGTCGTTTGCTAGTTTGACAAAATCGTCAGTTTGCAGGGTTTGGGTAAGGTATTTCCAAAAGTTGTTTACCTTGCTCATATAGAAAAAGCCATATTTTACTCCACCAGCCGAAGGTATGGTACCCATCATTAGTATTTTGGCATTGCCGTCGTATACTGCATCAAAGCTGCTAGCATTTTCGGTTACATTTTTACTCATAAAATCACCATTTCCTAGTGTAGATTTTTTGTATTTTACCAATATCTAATTATATCATACTTTAGACTTTTGTAGAAGCGATATTTTATTCCAAAATAAAAGGGATATTAAGATGTTTATTTTCTAAAACTAAATAGCGAAAATATGTTGAAAGTTGGGTATGAGTATTGTATAATAAGTGGCTACTAGAATTGAGCGACACAATTAAATATTTATTTTAGGAGGTTTTGTATGGCAACATTTACATGGTTTGACGGCGAAGTTCCTAACGGAACAAAAATTACTCAAGTGTACGGACTAGTTTTTACCCCAGATGGCAGAATGCTTATCATTGGCAAAGACAAAAAGGACAGAGTAGAGTATTCTTTAATAGGTGGCACTCCAGAAGATTTTGATGTAGATAAAGAAGCTACACTAAGAAGAGAGCTACTAGAAGAAGCAAATACAGCTTTGGGTAATGAAATACATATGGTAGGTTACCAACTTGTTGATGAAGAAAATGGTATACCACCTTATGCTCAAGTTAGAATGATGGCTATGATAGATAGTATTGGTCCTAGTCAACCAGACCCAGACAATGGTCAAACATATCAAAGAATTTTGACCACACCAGATAGGGTAATCGAACTACTAAAATGGGGAACTACAGGCGAAAAACAGGTCAAAGCTGCAGTACAAATGGCTAAACAATATTTTGGCATTTCATCACATCTAGATAAGGAAGAAATTGTTTAAGCTCTACAAAAAAGACACACTTTTATGGTGTGTCCTTTTTATTTGTAAAATATCAATTGTTTTTATTGTTGACTTATATAATTTGAGTTTGATTATTTTGCATATTTTTTTACTACTTCTTCAGCTACAGGAATGTCAGCTGCTGCCCAGTCTAATTCCATCATATTTTCTGGTTTTACCCAACGAATATCTTTGTGTACATTTTGTTTGATATCGTGAGAGATTAGTTCACATTCGTATACTCCCATAGATAGGTGGAAGTCAGGGTAATCGTGTTCTACTTGATAGAAGAAATTGTTGATTTTTACTTCGATTTCTAATTCTTCTCTTAGTTCTCTAACTAATGTTTCTTCGTTTGTTTCGCCTTCTTCAATTTTACCACCAGGGAATTCCCACTTGAAAGATACATATTCATATTTTCCTTGATCTCTTAGTGTGCACAATATTTCACCTTTACTATTTTTTATAACACCTGCAATTGTTCTAATTTGTTTCATGGTTTGACTCCTTTGTTATTGTTATGCATATCATATCACACATTTTTTAGTTTGTAAATAGTTTTTTGTAGTTTTCTTTAGTTTTTTATAAATAATTTTAGTTTTTTAAAGTTTTGATGGTTTTTTCTTGATTTTTTGGGTGGAATATATTAATATATAAATATGGATTACGAATTGGAAATTTTGAAGTTAAAGCAAAGAGTAGAACAGTTAGAAGAACTACTTATGCTAAAAGCAGAAGAGAAGCCAGTGGGCGAAAAACAAAATAATAGAGACAAAACAAAGTATATGTTTGAGAATAAAGTCTATGCTAAAAATAGACTGGTTTTGGCTGTTATCAAAAAGTATGTGCTAGAGAACAATCCTTCGCTTGACGATTTGACTGCTGTATTTGACAAATCATTACAGGGGTCACTAGGTGTAGTAGAGAGATTAGACAAAATACAAACTATCAGTGATGCAGGCAAAAGGTTTTTTATAAAGGACGAAGACATTATTGTCTTGAGTGATGGTACAAAAATTGCAGTATGTACTCAGTGGGGCATATTCAATATCAAGAAGTTTATAACTTTGGCAGAAAAACTAAATTACAATATTACATTGATATAGAATTGGGCGACAAATATTGTCGCTCTTTTTTGTCGAAATATATTGCTATTATTTGCCATATCGACTAGTGATTAAGGCTATATTATTTGACATATACTCGCTTGGTTTTGTACACTTATACTGATAACACTTAAAAAAGGGGCAAGTTGCTTTGGAAAAAAATATTCAAGAACTAAAAAAGATTCCTAATCACTTAGGTATTATTATAGATGGAAACGGCCGTTGGGCAAAAAAGAGAGGACTTACTCGTAGTATGGGGCACAAAGCTGGTTTCGGTACACTAGAGAAAATTTTGAAAGAGTGTTTCTATACATACAATATTCCTGTAGTAAGTATTTATGCTTTCTCTACCGAAAACTGGAACAGACCAAAAGACGAAGTTGATTATCTAATGGAAACATTTAGAAAATACTTAAATCAAGAATTCAAAAATGACTATCCAGAAGTTAAACTAAATGTGCTAGGTGATATTGATGGCCTACCAGAAGACATCGCTATAAACTGCAAGAAGTTGATAGAAGAAACTAAGAATGGCACTAAGTATACACTAAATATGGCTGTAAACTATAGTAGTCAAGACGAACTTGTGCATGCTTACAATCAAATGATAGAAGAAGGTGTAACTAAGGTAGACAGAGAAACTATCGCAAACCATTTGTATACCAAAGGTCAGCCACCACTTGATTTTGTAATTAGAACTAGTGGAGAGCAAAGACTAAGCAACTTTATGCTATGGCAAGCAGCTTATGCAGAATTCTATTTCCCAAAAGTATACTGGCCAGCATTTACCAAAAATCATCTACACAAAGCACTATTAGAGTATCAAAGCCGTGACCGTCGCTTTGGTGCTATAAAAGGATAATATTGTTTTAGATTTATTCCCCTAGATATATTTTTGTATTTGGGGGAATATATTGTATAAGAACCATTTGGGAGAATTTATGACCGAAGCTATTAGCAATTTTTTGGCAACATTATTTAACGACAATGTCGTACTAGCTACCATAATTATTTCTATGATACCCCTATTTGAACTTAAGGTGGGTATTCCTTTTGGTATGAATAGAGATTTTTGGGCTATACCTTTGTCAAACTGGGAAGCATTGTTTTCTGGTGTGATAGGTGGTCTAATCGTTACACTAATTTTAGCTGTCATATTTAAACCTATATACAATGCAGTCAAAGATAAAAAGTTTTTTAAAACCTTAATTGAATTTTTTACTGGTAAAGCTGAAGCAAAAACTAGTGAAGTGGAAAATAAGACTATAAGTTCTAGCGATGCCAAAAAGTTTTGGATAAAGCTTTTGACGGTATTTTTGTTTGTAGCAGTTCCTGTACCAGGTACAGGAGTATATACTGGTACAGTACTAGCAGTATTTTTGGGACTTAATTACTGGCAAACTTTGATTACCGTGACACTAGGTAATATTTGTGCAGGACTTATAGTAATGTTTATTTGTAGCATATTCCCTAGTTTTACAAATATAATTATGTTTGTATTTATAGTGATTATCCTTGCATATTTGGGATATAGAATGGTAGTACATTTTGCTAAAAAGAATACAGAAGAATAAGTGTTGCATAGGAGAAGCTATGTCATTTTGGAAAAAGTTATTTAATATCAAGAAAATAATCAAGGTTGAGTTTGTTGAACATATAGATGGTTTAGACGAAGATGAGAAACTTGCAAATTTGGTTGTAGGTGATATGGAAGGTGGGTTCGAAGGTGCTGTGGTTGCTGATGTGTACAATCAGTATCATTCTGCCAAAACAGTCTTTAGAGTATACTATGAAGATGGTACTATTGCACTAGAAGAGGTAGAGGACTATAGTAGTAGATACAATTTTTTGGTAAAACTACTAAAAGTTAATAGGTAATACAAAAACCGAAGTATTCTTCGGTTTTTTTGTTGCAAATCGGTAAAAACATAGAGTTTTTATTTTGGTTTGACCTACAAATTGAAAATAGAATTTGATATAATCTGCTTGTAATTAAAGGAGACGGGTTATGGAAATCAAAGAAGATAGAGTAATTATTGACGGAGAAGTGAAAATAGGTGCAACTATCAGCTATACTGACGAAAACAAAAAGAAACCATTAGTATTATTGATTATGGGCACAGGTAAGCTAGATAGAGATGGTAATCAGTTTGGATTCAAAAGTAATGTGTACAAAAATATGTCTGATATGTTTGTAAAAATGGGTTATGTATGTGTAAGGTATGACAAAAGAGGCACTCACGAGTCTACTGGCAAATTTAATAGTGCGGGTATATCTGATTTGGTTGCTGACTCTGCTAGGGTGATTGAATATGCAAAAAGTTTGCCATTTGTAGATGAAAAGAAGATAATTGCTTGTGGACATAGTGAAGGGGCTATGGTCGCTACACTACTTACCAAACAAACCGATTTGTCCCGTATCATTTTGTTGGGTGGAGCATGTATGTGTCTAAAAAGTGCTATGGAGTATCAAAACAACTTGGTGTTAGAAGAGTTTAAAGGTAAAAAGGGTTTTACTGCTTGGCTTATTAACAAGACTATGACTAAAGAAAAGTTGCAAAAACAAATCAATTCTATATATGACAAAGCTAAAAAGGCCAAAAGTGATACATTCTTTGTAAAAGGTGCCTTTTTGCCTGCTAAGTGGCTAAGAGAACATGGCGAACTTACAGATGATGACTATGTGAAGATGATAGAAGAATATGATGGTAAGGTGCTGGCTATTACCGGTAAAAGCGATTTGCAAGCAGATTATACTTGCCTAGAAAAAATCGCTGAGTTTGAAAATGTAACCACTTATGCTCCAGAAAGGGTAAATCATATGCTTAGAGAAATAGATGATGAAAATAGTATAATGACTGTAACAAAGCAATACAAAAGATTAGCAAAAAAACCTGTAGAACAAAGTACGAAAGAAAAAATAGAAGAATTTATGAAAAAGTAAAAAAAAGAACCTTGCATTTAAGGTTCTTTTTTTAATAATTAAAAGAAATATGACTGGCACCAGCACCTACAAGTTTGATAAAACTTACACCACTTAAACTAAATTCTTCGGTGCTATTTGTAATAGTTTTTAATAATAGCCCGTTAGCTGCATATAGCTCAATGGTTGCATCTTTGTATTTTGTTTTTAAGGTGATGTCTTCGTATTCAATTCCTCTAGATGAAAGTTGATGTCTAGCAGAATCTACACCTATATATAGGTCTTTGTATGTTATACTTAAAGAGCCACGAGCAGATTTAACAAGTTCCATATTGAAAAAGAAATTGTAAGTGTTTAGTGAAGACAAGTCAGCCTCAGGCCAACATATATCATTGTATATAGAATCATAATTTGGTGGGGTTTGGTGGGAATATTTTAAATTTTCTTGAGATGATGTGATTACATGGAATTTATCTCCTAAAGATTGTTCGTAATTGTAGAAATCACTAAAAACATCTGCCCCATAATAATTTTTAAAATATATTTTAAATTCTTCCAGTGTTTTAATATTAACTCCAGGATTGTTTAAAAATCCGGTGAAATCGCCATATTTTGAATAGATATAACTAAAGAATCTTGCACCAGTCTCATATTGAGAATTTCCAACTAATTCATCTCTTTTTAGTCCAAGTATTTCATTTTCAAAATTGTACTTATATAATTCATTTTTAAGATGATCTATGTTGGTTAATACAGAACTAAAGGATCCAGAATAAGCATAAGCTTTAGGGTTGGTTTCGTATAATTTTTTTGTTGTTAAGTATTCTACATAAGATGCAAAACCTTCGCAGTATACACCTATGTTTGTAGTGATATATGCAGGTTGTGTATCCACAACGGCATGTGCTAATTCATGTGCAAATGCACTTGAATTTACCATAAACATATTGTGAGAATCGATAAATATAGTATCTCCAGCACAAGATGGAAAATTGTCGTTGTCTACCATTACTTTAATTTTGTGTGGTGAAGATAGTCCGGTTGCATCGTACATAGCATCATATACTTCTTCTGCATATTTTTTGTAGTCTCCAGCAATATATGTTCCAGCTGCAATATGTATCTCAAAATGTTCGGTAGATTCAACTGTATCTTCTAAAACCATGTAACCAACTTGAAAATTGTCGCTTGTAATTGTTGAGGTGTTTCTATTTTTTACAAAATATTTTACTTTGTACTTATACCCCTTGTAAGAAACTGTCATAGTTTTTATACCGGTTGTTAATGTTCTAAACCCAGAAACCATTTTTTTTGTTACAGGTACTTCTGTATAGGTCATATATCCATCTACAATTTCATAAAAAGAAATAGTTACATCGTCAAGATTTATTTTTTCACCAATATAGTATGTTTGATAAAAGTTGTTTAAACTGGTGATGCCATTTAGTGATTTGTCCCAAGTAGATTTTACTACATAATAATCTTGCTCAATCTTTTTGCCATTGTAATTTACAGTGGCTGTTTTTTTGCCTACAGTGTTTGTTTTGAAGTTGGATACAGAAGAAATGTTTATTTTTACATCGGTATAGACATAGTTATCGTTTAATACGGGTACAGTTTCGTTGCCAGTTAAGGTGTCGCCTATTATAAAAACTCTGTTTTGTAATGCAGTGTCATTGTAAGAAAACTTTTGTTTATTCAAAAAAGGCAAAATATCGAGAGTGTACATTGCATACAATCCACTAATTATCAGTGTCAATATTATTGTGATAATCAAAATAATAGTCTTTTTCAAAATATTGTTTCTCCTATTTATATCCGTAGTATAGCATATTGATATTTGATTTACTAAATCAAAATAGTGATTAATACAAAAATGCTTTAAGTTTTTATATTGTTGTAGGTTGAATTAAACTTTACAATCTGTGAATAAATATATTAAAATTGTAGAGTAATAAAAAAGGTAAGAGATATATGGATAAATTAAACAAGTTGTATAATAAAAGTGAATTAGAATTTTCGATATTTTTTATAGTTGTGTATATAGTGGGTGCTAGTCTGTGTGACTTTTTATCTGATATGGTCGGTATTAGCAAACTATTTACATTTCCATTTTTACTTGCAATGTCTGTATTGTTGTATGTGTGGATTAAGCAAAACAATTTTATGGAAAAGTACGGATTGTGCAAGCCTAAGTTTACAGCCAAAAGTTTTCTTTTCTATATACCACTAGTTGTTTTGATTTCTACTAATGTTTGGTTTGGTGTTAGACTAAACTACAATTTGATTGAGAGTATACTAAATGTACTAGCTATGTTGTGTGTTGGGTTTGCAGAAGAAATTATCTTCCGTGGATTTTTGTTTAGAGCTATGGAAAAGGATAATGTAAAAACTGCTATCATAGTATCTAGTGTTACATTTGGTATAGGACACATTATCAATTTATTTTCTAGTGGATTTTCAAATATATTGTCTAATGTGTGCCAAGTTTTCTATGCTATGGCTGTAGGATTTTTATTTGTAATTATATTTTACAAAGGTGGCTCTCTACTATCTTGTATACTTACACATAGTTTGGTTAATGCTCTATCTGTGTTTCAAAATGTAGAAGTAATGAGTGGTGTGATAGAGATTGTTGTATCACTTGTAATTATAGTTGTTGCTGCACTGTATTCTATAGTGCTACTAAAAACATTAAAGCAAGATGCTTTAGAGGTTGAGGTTCAAAACGAAGAAGAAAAAGTAGAGGATTTGACTTTGGAAAAGTAAAGATTCACTTATGAAAAAATGTGAAAAATAAAAAATAGCAAACAACCATATTTGTGTATTTGTAATAAAACAATATGCTTTTTGCTAATAAATATTAAATTATTGACAAAAACTTAATACTTTATATTAATTAAAAAAGAACTAAAACAAGAATTAAATTGTTTTAGTTCTTTTTGTAATTAGTTATTTAACGGCTCCACATCTATATTAAATTCTTTACCAGCAGCTAGTCGATGTATAGTTACATCTTTTAAGTTGTTTTCAAAGTATTCTATAACTTCATCTTTTATGCAATGTCCTAAGTATAGTTCTTTTATGTTGTTTTCTTTAAAGTAGTTTATGGTGTAGTCAATCTTTTCTTTTTGAGGTTCTACTTCTCTTAAATGAAATCCACCTAATACTCCATATACAGTATTTTGACCTGTTACTTTTTTAGCATACTCAATGGTATTACAAATTCCTCTATGTCCACACCCGGTCATTATAAACAAACCTTTGTCGGTAGTAATAGCTACACCACTATCGTCTTCAGTTACATCTATCTCTGTAATTTTGTGGTCTAATGTTGTGGCATAGTTTCCATCTTTTTCTATGTCAACTGTCATAGGAATTTCGCCTAAGTAGTAGCAGTTGTTGTGTATCAAAAGATGTTCTTTGGTTTCTATTACGGTGTGTTTCTTTAGTAGTTTTTCTCTAGGAATCAAAAATCCAGCATAGTCTGCTCTTCGTATAGACCATCGTTCTTTGTAGGCATTAGGGTGCATAATGATTGTTTTTTTATTTTCTAAAAATGTTATGCCACCGGAGTGGTCGTTGTGTCCGTGTGTTATTACAATTTTTTCAACATCGTCCAAGCTTAGATTCATTAATTTTGCATTCTGCAAAAATAAATCGGTAAACCCAGTGTCCAACAAAAATTTATTGCCAAAAGCATTTACATGTATTGATAGTCCTGGTTCGCCTTTAAACTCTTCGTTCTCTCTATTCTCTGTAAGTATCTTTAGTGTAATCATTTTTTCTACTCCTCATTTTCATTATAACATAAATTTAAAATTAAACATTATAATTTTGCTTCTTTTAAAATATATATTTTATATTTCTATTTTGAATAACAAAAAGACGACTAGATATTAGTCGTCTTTTTCTTCCATATTGTTTAGTCTTTCTATAGTTGCTTCGGCTTCGGTTTTGGGTGTGTCATATATTACATCTGGTAAGCATAGGAATGTGCAAAACCAACTACCTATACAAGATAGTATATAGCTTACAAATTTGAATGGTAGACCTATTATAGGAATGAAAGATGGCAATAGTAATATCATTTCTACAACAAAAGATACAATCTCATAAACAAAGAATGGTATGGTAAATAGTACTAGTAGTAGAGTTTTTAGTGCTATGTATCCAGCATTTTTTGAACCATAAGAAAATATCATAGTGTATCGTAGTTTTAGGGTATAGAACAATTCTACTAGCATATTACATCTCTTTTTCCATATAGAATTCTATATGACCACATTTTTCACAAACATAAGATTTTACTTTTTTAGGGGATACACCTAATGCAGTTTTTATTTCTTCGTCTACTATTTTTATTTCAAAAAATTTATCATATCCACAAGCAGTACATTTTCTAACTGGCTTTTTTAGAATATCTTTTCTGTGGGTGACATTGTATGCTAGTCCACCAAAGCTTTTGTCTATGGTGGTTAGTTGTATACCTAATTTTTTGCAAACTTTTGATACAAGGGCTTTGATAGTTCCTTGTTTTAGTGGGTCTACAATATCTTTTTGAGGGTCGTAGTCGATTAGTTTGGCTATTGTAAATTTCTTTTTCTTAGGAAGGGCCACTATTTTCTCTACAATTACTAGTACAGTATCTACTAGTTCTTTTTCTTCACATGTATTTTCTACTATTTTCTTTAGTTCGGTATTGTTTGTCATTTTGAGCCTCCAACTTATATTTTTATCACAACATAAAATTTTGAAGTATCTATCTTTTGAAGTGATTATACTTTAATTGTGTTAAATTGTTTTTGCAATTCGTTAAAAAATCTAGCAGCACATTGTCCGTCTATAGTTGCATGATGAAATCTTAAGGTCATATTTAGAGTTTTCTTGAATAGTTTGCTTTCATATTTTCCCCACATTACATAATGGTCCCAAAAATCAGAAGATACATCTAGACTAATAGCTGTAAAAGGGTAGTCGATTATAGCAGAAGTCGCTATCTGTGCACCAGTGTCTTCTATAAAACAAGTACAATTTTCGTAGCAGTAGTTAGTTACTCGTTTGTACTCTTTTTCAAATTCCAAGTAATTGTCGCTATATTTGTAATCAGCATAGTATAGTTGACCATCTTTTCCATTTACTACAGCATTAGTTTTCATATTTTCGTAGTAGTACAGCCCATCTTCTTTGATGGCATAGTGAAAATCTTCTATGTTTTGGGCAGCATGTAGTATGCAGTAGCACAAAAGACAGTTTAGACTGTGTCCTTTTTTCTTCTGCTTCCACACATTTGTTATATCAAATTTCCCTGTTACACATACACTAGGTGATGCTTCGTTTATAAACATATCATACATCATTTTTTTAGGGTAGGTGTTTAGGTCTACTTTTCTCATAGTTTCCATACGAATCACCTCTTTAAACAATCCAGTCTTTGATAGTTTCGTTTGCTTTCAGTTCTTCTTTTAATCTAATTATGGTTTCTTCTACTGCTTTTAGGTTTTCTTCTGTTCGTAGATTATCTTTGGCATACTTAAACAAATATCCTATTTTCTTCATAATATTTGTTCCCATAGCATCGGTTAAATAATCATGTCTAGGCATTAGCCACACATGAAAGTGATTGCCAACTTTTTCTTCCCAAACTACATTATATTGAGGGCAAACCTCTAATTTTTTTAGACTGGCGATGGTTACATCTATTAGGGTTATAAGCTCTAATTTTTCATCATTGGTCATTTCATTTATGCTCTCTAAGTGTCTTACACTGCTTATTACCATAAATCCGTTTATAGGCAATTCAAAGTCTTGAGCTATTGTAAAGTTTTTAGTTTTTACTACTTGACCTGTATATTTGTCGTTGTCAAAATTTTTTACGATTGAGCAACCCATACACTCGCCGATTTGTCTCATTTCTCCATCATACGATTTTATGAAACACATTTTATTTCTCCTAGTTTGTTTTTATCTTTACACGGTCATTATACCACAACTTTTTCTTTTAGTAGTACAAATTTTGTGTATTTTGTCCTGTGTTTTTGGTAAAGATTGCATTGCATTTCTTTTGACTTTTTGTAGTGTGAAACATTACACTAAGAAAAAGTGCAGGAGGCCATACTATGGTATATACCGAAAAAGAATTTATTGACAAAATTATCAAAGAGTTTGAAGAGCACCCAGACTTGTATATGGCTTGCTATTCCGAAACTGAATCAACCATACTACAAGGTGCTGATATCGATAAACTAAAGCAAATCGGTATGGAAAATGGTATATATGTAAAACAATTAAATGAAACCAAAACGAAAAAGAAAACTTACACAAAAGAATATGAAAAACATAAAACAATAGGATTTTCTAAGTATGATTTTTAATCGTATTAACAAGTGTATAGATATTGTAATCTTTGATTGACAATGCTCTTCCTTTTGACTATGATAGATTAAAATGAGCATATATTAAGGAGATTGTATTATGGAATTGATGTTTGACAATGCAAATATCGACACAATAAAGGAGTTTGCTGAGATTTATCCGTTCGTGGGTGTTACTAGCAATCCTACTATCATCAAAAAGGAAGGTAAGATTGATTTTTTCAATCATTTTAGAAAACTTAGAGAAGTAATTGGTGCTGATAAATCTCTTCATATTCAAGTTGTTTCTCAAACAGCAGAAGAAATGATAAAGGAAGCAGAAAAGATTGTAGAAAACATCGACAAAGATGTGTATATCAAAATCCCTGTAACCGAAGAAGGGTTAAAAGCTATCAAAAATTTAAAATCTAGAGGATTTAGGGTTACAGCTACTGCTATATACACCAAAATGCAAGGGTTAGTAGCTATAGCTGCTGGTGCAGACTATATTGCCCCATATTTTAACCGTATCCAAAGTAGAGGCTCAGATGCAGCAGCAACTGTGGCTTGCTTTAGACAAAATATAGATTTCTTTGGTAAAAAAACCAAAATTTTGGCTGCAAGTTTCCACCACGGTGGTCAAGTAATTAAGGCTTTGCAAGCAGGTGCAGATGCTGTCACACTATCTCCAGACTTACTAAGAGAAATGATTTGTATAAATCCTACTAACTATATAGAAAATGCTATCACTACATTTGCTGCCGACTGGGAAGAATCTCAAGGCACAAAGAGTATATTAGATTGCGAATAATTTTAATTACTATTAATAATAAAACGGCTAAAAATTAGCCGTTTTTTTGTATGTAGTAATTGCACTAAAATATTAGATATATCAAAGTTAAATGCAATGGGTAATATATGTAAAACAACCATTTCATAAACTTATTGAAATATATATTTTTGCCTCTTTCGCCGTTATAAAAATATAAAAGTGGAATGGCTAATACTACGGCAAATTGTAGTATGGCATATATTAGGTTTATTGCAAATATGTACACTATGAAGTATGTGCTTACCATCAGCACCATTGATATCATTTGTTTTACAAAGTTGTCTTTGTACTCCCACATAAATAGTATAATTAGTGGTGCTACACAACTCCAGTCAGCAGGGAATGAAATTGCACATATTAGTATACTCAAAAGTATTTTGTAGTAAGATTTTAAACTAGAATCATTTACTTTGATTAGTAACAATCCACAAGCAAATCCCCACAAAACACTTGTTTGGTTAAAAATACTATAGAAACAAGGTATAAATGAGTAAGCATCTTTGTAATTAAACGAAGTAAGTACATATGGGATATGTGATATTAGGGCAAATATCAAAATTCTGCAGAAATATTTCTTGAAGTTTTTGGTGTAAATATATCCTTGTACAATAAAAAAGCAAAAAATAGGACAAGCTATTCTGCCCAAAATGTGCATAACTATTGCTACCGGGTGTGTGGAGAATTCTGGAAATGCTGCCCAAGCAATATGGTCAATTGTCATCGATGCAATTGCTATTAATTTTAAAATATTTGAAGTTAAACCTTTACTTATTTTTTCTTCTGCCAAGTTTAGTTCTCCCTTTATATGTGTATATTATCACAAACTGTTCTTTTACCCAAACAATACTAGAAAAAACACGAAGTGTAATTTTTGCTCCGTGTTTTTTATTTAAATATAAAATGTCTATCTTCAGGGTCTAGGAATATTCGGTCAATTGTAAATGTATTGTCTGGTTTGATTGTGTACAAGCAACCACCTTGTATGTCTTCATCGTGGTATGATGCACGACCAGTTTTTATGCCATAACACAATTTTATGCCTTTGTAATCGGCTATAAAAGTGTTGCGATGGTTGTGTCCATATATCATAGCTGTAGCACTACCTAATTCTTTGGCTGTATCAAATAGTCCTGCATCATTTTTTTGGTATGCTACACCTCCATCTCGCATTTCGCCATCTAAGGGGATATCGTTGTAGTAATATTGACGATAAGCATAATATGTCTCTACTAGTGGTAGATGGAAGAATGTCCAGCTAGGCAAAACTTTGCCACATTCGTTTGATATGCTATTTATAGTATTTCGGTACCACTCTAAGTGATGTTCGGTAGTACTAATGGCATTATCCATAAATACTAGCGAATATATAGGGTTGCCATTTCTGTGTATGTTGTAGTAATAGTTGCCATACGAATCTGTTACATTGCCTTTTTGGAATAGACAATATTTGCCACTCTCATATAGTTTGCATTGTGTATCCATGGTCATGTCAGTTTTGTAGTCATGATTTCCAAAAACTGGTGCCCATGGAATTTCAAATTCATCTATAAACCTAATATATTTTTTCAGCATAAACTTTTTGCTGCCATTCATCAAATTGTCGCCAGTTAGTACTATTAGGTCGGGCTGAGCCATCTCTACAGTCATCTGTATTGCATCTAGAGCTTTTAGAGCATCGCCTAGTGCAGTGATTTGAGTGTCGCTCAGTTGCAGAACCTTGATATCTTTATCGTCATTTACAGATAATATATTGTTTTCTTTGTCTACAACAACTCTGCTACCTATAGGGCTAGAACAATTTAAAATGTATAGGGCATAACTACCCAAAATAATCAAAGAAGAACAAAGACATACAAGTAAAACAGCTAGACTAGATTTGATATATACTTTCACAACTCCCCCTTTGATATATTAGTTTTGGGTAAATACTATCCCAAATACTCGACTGTTATTTGCATCAACATTGTACCACATATATTCATTTTTAGGAAGAAATTAAGTAGTACAAAACACTTTTATTGTATTAGCAAAAAAGACTGCACACAGATTGTGGTGCAATCTTTTTGTATTAGTACTGTGTTTTTAATACGGTTTAACCGAGAAATTTATTTGCATAAGTGCAGGTCTTACAAAATTCTTCTGTAATATTTCTATCGGTAAATCCTTTATAAATATTTTGAGCCCTTGTCGTATTTAATATGTCTAATATCTTGCTTTCGAAAATATTACCAAGTGCAAGTTTGCCTTCGCTATCTAGACAGCAAGCCACCACAGTTCCGTCACACAAAATCCCAAAATGTGACCTTAAACCATAACAGAATTTTACACAATTTTGCTCTTTGTTTTCTGTATTGATAGGCCACTCAAAAGTATCTGCAAAACTTATATAAATATTGTCAGCTATACTTGTGTGGTGTTGTACATTTTGATAGTTGATATTTGTATTAAATATATTATTTATTTTTTCTATTATATTTTTGTTTAATGTGTTTTTAGCATTTTGATTACTGGTTTCGTTCCACAATCTAAATTCGATATATGTTTTGCTATTGTTAGCAATTTCTTTGCAAGAGTATATAACATTTTCTAAATATTCGTCCAAAGAATATGGATTAGTATTTGCCTCATAGCTATGTAAACTAACCGAAATTCTCTTTGCACAACCAGATTTCAATAAATCTAAATTTTGTTTAATAAGTGTACCATTGGTTGTCAAATATACACTCAAATTCTTTCTGTTGCAAATTTCAAATATCTCTTTTATGTTTGGGTGCAACAAAGGTTCTCCCATAAGGTGCAAACAAACAGTGTTGGTTAGGGGAGATATCTCATCTGTAATTGTGTCAAACTCTTCTATAGTCATAAATTTTTTAGGACGATTATTTTTAGGGCAAAACGAACAATTAAGATTGCATATATTGGTGATTTCTATATAAATTTGCTTAAATTTTCTCATATACATATCTTACCAAATTTTACAAAATTAAAAAACTAAAACCTCGTTATAAAGCAAAAATCATTGTTAAAAAACAAAAGAACTAATCCGTGTTAAGATTAGTTCTTGCCTGGCGGAGTGTTTGTAACATAAAACGAATTAAATTATAAATTTGTGGCATAAGGTATATTGACAAAATAAAACTCATATTAAACTAACAAAAACTATAAAATATAAGGTTGTAGAGCAATTTTGCTTTTCAACCTTTTGTTGTTGATTTTGAAAAAAATTAATGAGTATGATATTATATGAGTACATTTGAAAATTTTGAAATGGTGGATAATCAAATTGTAAATAATAAATGGATTGAATGGAATCACTTTGGAATACCTAATGAAGCTGGGTTTTTAAGAGAAACAATTAGAATTTTAATGCTTGTTTTGGGGCACTGTTTGATTTGCACAAAATTAGATGGTTGTTATTTTGTAGAAAGAAAAATGCCAGAACAACCACAACACGAAAGATGTGATTGTACCAAATTGAATAAGTCACAAACCCAGGTTAAAGATGTCTCAAATTCAGAATGCGATATTAGAAAATTTACTGATTATATATTTAGAGGTACAGGTGGTAAAAAAGACCTTTTTGAATCGTGGGGTTATACATTAAAAGATTCACAAATATTGCAAAAAGAGTTTGAAAAACAAGCAAGAGAACAATATATAAAAGGTAATTACGAATTAAAAGGTTTAGATTATAATGGACAACGAATAGCAATTCCCATAAATCTAAAAGGAAATATATTTTATAGTGGGTGGATGGTATATCCTAACGGAAAACTGAAAAATACTACCCCATTTGGAGGTTGGGTGAAATGAAAAAATATGATATAGTAAAATTATCAAATTTAATAGAAGAGTATAAACAAAACAATTTATATCTAAATGCACAAGGAATTGTTTTAGAATGTAACAATGAAAAATCAAAAGTATTATTTTTAAATGAATATAATCAAGGAGATTATGCTTATTTAGAAGTTAGAAATAATGATGTTGAAATAATTTCTAACGATACAGCTTTATCTTTTATGAATTATATAAAAGATAATCTTAAAGATTTTAATCCAAAAGAAAAAGGATTTAAACAGAAAGAATTTAATGCATATGAAAAAGTTGAATTATTAATTGAAGATGATAAGTATTCTAAACTTGGAGTTCACAAAGGAGACAAAGGTGTAATTATGGAAGATTATGCTGTAAAAGATTATGTTTTGGTCGATTTTGGTAGATTGGATGAAGATAATAAATATTTCGGAGATTGTATATCTGTTAAATTAAAAGATTTAAAAATATTGGAAGAAAATAGGGACTAGATTTCTAGTCCCTATTTTTTTGTACAAAAAATCCGAACTTATTGTTCGGATTAGGTTTCTATGGCGGGGTGAAGAACTCTCAACATTGCGAAATGGGGCAAAATTGTGGCAAAAACACATCAGAACCTCTTGAAACACATCAAAATAGTACAATTTTGACTCTAACACTACAAAAGACCAATCGGTTCCAGAGAAGACTGAATATGATGATTACATAGTCAAACAAGCTGGGATTATCTACAAAAATCAAAAGGTCAGCCCCGAAGGAATCAACCTGCGCTACGATGCACTAAAACGAAAAGATATGTTCAAAGAAATCACCGACATCAACTTCAATACCTTCGTAGCTTATCACCACCTCATCGCCATAGCAATCACCTTCGAAAACGACCACGGCAAATCGGTTGACCACTACCTTAAAAAGTATGGGTTGTTTTAAGAATATGCTAAAAAAGTTAGTCAAGTATAGACTTTGAGATTGAAGTGTGGTAAAATTGCTCTACAGATAAATTTGCTATGGGATTTATTTGTTCCCCGCTTGATATGAAAATATCAAGCCCCTCCAATTCAAACTTTAAGGAGGTAAAATATGTTTGAATATGTTCCGAAAAGTGAATATCAACCCATACGAAAATATGTTGAATCAGTAATAAACAAAGTTCAAGATGATTTGCGTAAAAATGGTATAGTTACTTTTCAATATCATCTTATTGGAAGTGCCGGTAAAAGGCATCTTATAACTAGAGAAATTAATGGTAATAGGGGATTTGATTTTGATTATAACTTTGTGATACAAAAATATAATCCAGATTATCAAAAACCTAAGGAATTAAAAAAGGTATTTATTAACGAATTTAATAAATACTTTGGCTCTAATTATGAGTGTGCCGAGGATTCTACTTCAGTGTTTACAATTAAAAACATAGATAAAACAAAATCAAAGATAATACATAGCTTTGATTTTGCTATTGTTGACTATGTTTATGACTCTGAAGATAGATTGCGACAAAGATACATAAGGTTTGATAAAAATACTAAAGGATATTCTTGGGCTTTTAGAAAACTTCATAATGACCATAGCGATTATGAAGAACTTATAAAAGAAGAAGGTTTATGGAATAAGTTGAGAGATTTATATCTTGAAAACAAAAACAAAGAACCACATAAAAAATCAAGAATAGTTTATTATCAAACAATAGATACAATTTACAAAAGATACTTCCAATAAAAAGCATCCCTACTTCGGTAGGGGTGTTTTTTATATTAATATAAAACCAAAAAGTCGGCCCCGAAGAAATCAACCTGCATTATGACGCCCTAAAACACAAAGATATGTTTAAAGAAATCACTGATATAAAACTCAACACCTTTGTAGCTTATCGCCATCTCATCGCCATAGCCATCACCTTCGAAAACGACCACGGCAAATCGGTTGACCATTACTTGAAAAAGCATGGGTTATTTTAAGAAAATAATTAATTATTAGTAATAATAAGTTGACAAAACAACTTTATAGTATTATCATGATTGTGTTAGCACTTGAAGGGCAAGACTGCTAATAAATATTATAATAAAAGAGGTTATATCTATCGAGTATTAATTTGATTGATTTCAATATAAAAAAATAACATCGAGACGAATATAATCTCGATGTTATTTTATTTACAACTTGAGAATGAATTCTTTCTAGTTTGGTCGCTTGTAAGAATTCAACAAAGGAGTTGATAATGATTATTCTGTGAAATCACTATACAAGTATATTACACAAATTTGTGATCATTGTCAACCGGAAACTTAAAAGAAATATACAAATATGTAAAAACTAATTTGCAGATATAGTATATTTTGAGACTAGCTGACAGTGATTTTTTTATTCTCTAAGTTGTTTCAACCTAATTTAGGAGGTGCTAAAAATGGCAGTACATGTAACGCCACATAAAAATGGTTGGCAAGTAAAAACTGGTGGAGCAACGAAAGCTCATAGAGTTGTTGATACGCAAAAACAAGCGATAGATATAGCAAAGTCGGTTGCGAAAAATCAACAAACTGACACAAAAATACATGGTCGAGATGGTCGAATTCGTGCTGGAAACAGCTATGGCAATGACCCTCATCCACCAAAAGACAAGAAATAAGAAACAAGAAGGAGAATAATTATGTTAAAATTATCAGGAGATAAGTTAAAAAGAGAAGGTTTAATAACAGATTTGTTTAATTTGTTTGAAAACTTTGGTAATCAAAATGGCCGCGGATTGACTATGGTGATTAATGGTAAATATGGTAGCGGAAAATCAACACTATTAAATTTTATCGAAGAAAAAAATGAGCAAGAAGAAAAGTTTAATATTCTTAAATATAATGCGTGGGAAAACAATTTTTTTGAAAATCCACTCATACCTATATTGCATACAATTAGCAAATTAAAAACAAATGGTGCAAAAATAAAAGATGGTGCAAAAAACATATTAAAAAATATTCCTAAAGTGTTCTTTGCCACATTAGCAAATGCACATAGCTTAGATTTGCAAGCATTATGTTCAAATGAAAACATATTTGAAGAGTATGATTCTTATAGTAATGCAATGTCAGAATTTAAAAACATCCTAAAAGATCATTGTACTATAAAGAAAACGATTTTGTTTGTGGATGAATTGGATAGGTGTTTGCCAGAATATCAAATTAAAGTGTTGGAAAGCATTTATCACTTATTGGATATTCCTGATTTGATAGTTGTGATTGCTTTAGACAAAACACAATTAGAAAATGCTATTAAATCAAAATTTGGTGAAGATCAAAACACTTATGGTTATTTAGCAAAATTTATTCAATATGAGATAGATTTACCAGAAGGCGATACTTATGAATATATAAAGCAGCTAATGACATTTTCAGTACAAAAGGAATATGAATATGAAACGAAAAGCTTGATTTCTGATATGTTCAAAGTTAATAATGTTTCGATAAGAGAATGTCAGTTAATGATAAACGAGATTAATATGATCTGTAATGAATGTGGGAAAGATGGTAAACAACTGATATGGTTATATTGGTATCCAATTCTTATAGCATTGTTAACAATGATGAAGAAACTAGCGCCTAATGTCTTTAAAAAATATTTCGGAGTTATGAAAGAACGTGTTAATAATTATTCAAACACTTTAACTTCTCTTAATTCGACAGATTATGGTGAGTTTTTAAAGGATATTGAAAATACTGCTATAAAACAAATATTAAAGGTTTTATTAAACGATAATTATGGGCAATGTTTTATGTTGCACTTCATTAACACTTTTTATCCTATTAGAAAAATAGCACTTGAAAGCTTATCTTCTTACATTGGTAGAGATGGTGATACTATTCAGTCTATCACAAACAGTTATGGAGATAAAATGGCATATTATCCAGAGATGATAAATGGTGTAATTGAAAAATTAAAAATATTAAAATAAGGTTTATTGCATTTTTTAATCTTAAAGAGATAAAAACTTAACAACAAACTCAATAATTTGGTCAACTTCGATAGAGTGAAGTTGACCTTTTTCTATGTCTAAATAAAGATATTCTTTCCATTTGTCTTTTGAAAAGTCCTTTAGGAATTTGTCTTCCATTTCTACAACTTTGTTAAGTTGAAGTTTATACTCTGCAGTCATTTTCTCTTCATAATATTTTTCTCTAATCATTTCTGCTAAAATTTTGTTATCCATAAACACCTCACATTAATAGTTGGTGTGTGTTTTAACTCTTTAAAATGACAATTACAAGTACTTTCTAAAAATAAATTGTATTTTCGTACAAAATCAGAAAAAGTATGTTATAATATCGTTGAGGTAAACTTATGATTAAAAAAATAGAGAACTTTGTTGATAAATTTAATAGTTATTTTGTTTTACCATTATTGGTAGTATTTTTATTATCATATTTAAGCGAAGAGTATTCAACATCAAGGGTTGGTGTTGCTATTAATATTGTATTTAGTATATTATTTGTTGCTTATTTAGTTTTAATAATTTATAAGATTTGCAAGAAGACTATTAAAACTCAATCATTAATATGGGTATTAGTAACGTCGTTAGTTTTAATTGTTTTATCTTTTGTTATGAGTTTTGGTGATAATGCATCAATTTCAGATATATTTTTTATTGCTGGTGTTATATTTTTTGAATCCTATTCTTTGTTTATTGTTATACAATGTTGTTTTTCTGAAAAAACAATGATTACAAAGGCTATAATCTTTTCAATGATTTTTATAATATTAGGTTATTATACGATTTATTTGGCTGCATATGAAAAATCAGATAATTCAATGTTTAATGCGCTGATAAGTGTTTTTTCAGCGATTATTGGCGGAGGAATAACACTTATTGGTGTTGCGTGGACTATAAGAAATGAGGCAAAAGAGCGAAAAGAGGATCAAATTGAATATAACAATGTGAAAAAATTGGAATATAAACCTTACTTCAGTGCAAAAAGAATTGTAGATACTGGTAGAAAAAGACATCATATTATAGATTTAAATAATCCTAAATATGGATATATACTTGATTATTTCTTTGTAAATAAAATTAAAGAAGATGAAGAAATTTTTATTATGGAACCAGTTGTTTGCATAAATACAGATCATTCAAATTTTATGGTAAAAAGAGTTGATTTTTTAGATGATTCAATTTATTTGGATGAACTAATTAATAGAAATGAAAACTTTGCATTCTTTAATGAAAAAAGATTTTTTATCAAAAACAAAGAAGAACAATTAAAATTTAGGGTGTATATTGAAGATTTTATAGGAAATGAATATAAACTTGATTTTTTATTTGAATATTTAAGAAGATCTGAAGATGGACCTAAAGGACCAATAAAATATAAACTTGCGGTATACAAAAGAATGCAAGAAGTTAAATAAAACACAATGTTAACAAATTTAAAATTTGTTTGTTTTTATTTGAATTTTCAATACAAATTTGGAAAATGTGTGGTATAATGAAAAATGCTAGGAAAGAGTAGATAAAATACTTTTACCTGCATTTAATATGATGAAGAATTCATAGATTCTTTGAGAGAAAAAACAGGTTGACAAAATTGTTTCATATAGTATCTATAGAATTGGAGGAATAATGGATAAAAAGACAATTAGGGTGTTTGAAGGATTTGCGGGATATGGCGGAGGTAGCTTTGCTTTAAGAAAATTAAAGAAAAAATATCCAGCTTTTAATTATGAAGTAGTAGCTTATTCCGAAATTGATAAATATGCATCAGAGTTATTTGATGCAAACCATAGAGATAAGAATGGTAATCCAATTAAGAATTACAATGATATAACATTGGCAAATCCAGAGGATGAAGATTTTCCTGATTTTGATTTATTTACAGGGGGATTCCCTTGTCAACCATTCTCAACGGCTGGTATGCAAAAAGGTGTTGATGATCCATATGGAAGAGGAACCTTATTTGAACACATAATGAGAATATGTAAAGTAAAAAAGCCAAAATATATTTTACTTGAAAATGTAAAAGGCATATTATCTAAAAAGTTTGATGAAACTAGAAAACAAATGAATGATATGCTTAGAGAAATGGGGTATGTGTCAGACAAGAATGACCCTAATGAACAACCATTAGCAATGGCAGTATTAAATAGTAAGGATTATGGTGTACCTCAAAATAGAGAAAGGGTATGGATGTTTGCTAGATTAGGAGGTTTGCCAAAAGATTTTACAATGGTTCCTCCACAACAGAAAAACGATTTAAGATTAGGTGACTTTCTAGATCCTGTTGATAGAGTTCCAAAAAACTTATATTTATCAGATAAACAAATTGCTCATTTAAAAGAAAAACATCATATTGAGAGCTTTATTGTAGATAAACCATTATGCTTTGATGTTTATAATAAGAAAATTAAAATAGATGGTTATTCTATAACATTAACAATGCCTGAACACAATAGCGTAAGGGTTATTGAGGCTCATGAAGATAAAGAAGTTGTTAGAAAAATGTCTGTAACTGAACAATTTAGATTAATGGGCTTAGAGGGATTAAAAGACGCAGATAGAGAAGTTGATATTGATTTCATAAATCACTCTTATACTCAATTATCTAAAAGAGCGGGTAATGGTTGGGATGTAAATTTGGTGACAATATTGTTAGAGCATATATTCTCGCAATTAAAAGATGTTGACTCAGATATGTTTGATATATAAGGAGAAAATATGAAAACAATTAGATTTAGAATAGATGAAAAATCTTTGTTTTATGGTATTTATAATGATTTTGAAAGAGGTCAAACAGCTACAGTGCACACCCCTATTAATCAAGCAAAAGATCCTAAAGATTGGCATCAAGATATAATAGAGTTAACAAAACACAATATAGAATTAAAGAAAGTGCCAGAAATGCTTGAAAAAATGTGTCTGAGAAATACAACATCTCAGGCGAAAAGCAAATTAAATCAGTTTTTTGAATTTAAAAATTTATTATTGGATGGAGAGCCTTTAGAGTGTTTTTGTTCTTTTGGAATGTATATAAAAGAAGAAGTTGATAAAAACATAGTTTCAAGAAGAGGAATAGTGTCTCCCAATACACATTTTGGAAGACAAAAATTGCATTATCCAATTTCTTTAAATTATCAAATTGATGGAATGAAAATTGATAACAAAAGAGTACTTCAAACTATTTTGGATAAAAATGGCGGTTTTGCTTTTGTTGTTAGAGAATTTGAATATTGTATAGAAAAAGACACTCTTAACTTTATTACTTCAATGGTTGGACCTCAAAATATACCATTATCTAATGTTTTTAGAAGAGCAAAGGGTGTTGGTAAAAAGTTACTATTAGGTGAAATTGATGTAAACGACTTTGAAATCTTGAATGAAGTATATACTATTAACAAGAATTTAAAAGACAAAGATATACAATCAGTATTTGAACTTGCAAATAAGACCAAGGTAGAAAATGGAAAACTTGGTGAAGAAATTATATTAGAAATGTTAAAGAAGAATCCAAAAATTACAGATATATATCATACAAGTAAAGTTTACCCAACATCACCTTATGATATCGAATTTTATGAAAATGGTGTGAAAAAATATATTGAAGTAAAATCTACTCAAACAAGCAAGAAAGTGTTTAATATGTCGATTGGTGAACTTAAATTTATGGACCAATACAGCAAAGATTATAAGTTGTATTTAGTTACAAATGTAAGAGATTCCAGACCAGGAATTACTTCGTTTGTTTCTGAAGAAATTAAAAAGTTGCGTTATGAACATCCAACTACAAGGTTTTATGCATAGAGAGTAAAGGAGAGTAATATGCCAGAAGCAAATAGTAGAAGAAGAGCTATGACATCTGATCAAGCAAGACAAGTTAGAGCTCAGGGACATTTAGATGCGAAGGAGTTTGCTCGCATTATAGGTGTTGGGGATGACTATCAAAATGGAGCAACGGATAAAAAAGATGTAGTTGATCAAAATGGAGACACTCATTCTTTAAAAAGTGGAGAAACTAGGTGGCAAATATTTTTATATTCTGTTACGAGGTTTAAAGAAGATGTTATTTATAAAGTGATGGGTGGTGTAGGAGATGGAGTAGGTAATTTAATCTTAGAGTGTTTAAATTGCTTTCCTGATTCATTTGATGAATATTTAGAAAATAAAAACAAGTATAAAATCTTATTAAAACCAAAGATGATATCATTATGTGGCAAATTGCAAGATAAAGATGTTTTTGCTGCGTTTTTGGTTAAGTCAATTTTTAATTGTGGAGAAGTAAATTACCTTACAATAAAGAATGATGAGAAATTCCATGTTTTTCTTTCTAATGATGTTGTGGAATGCATGGTCGAAAATGTTGAAAGACAAATGTCTAAATCGAGAGGAAGAGATCAAATGCATTATCAGAAGGTTGTGTTAGTTCATGACGATGTTAATGTGGGTACAATTGAAATTAGACACGATAGTACTTCTCATTATAAACAAGCTGTTTTTGCTTTGAATAAGGCAGATATATTTCGTATGTTAACTTCAAAAATAACAAACAAACAGGAGTGGGGAGATAAAGTTGTTGTTTATTGTAAAGCAATTAATAAGTTTAAAAAGAAGCATAAGGAATATCTACAAAGCAATCAATAATACCCATTGCCTCTCTTTTTGAGATAAAAGAAAAGATTGAAAGGACAAAAACGGGTTTCAGTTTTTTTGTGAATAAAAAGGTTGTCATTATGTGTTGTATTAAATGGAAGTGTAAGATATAGTGAGTTTACAATTAAATATTTAGAAATAGAGAACCACGAGTTTCAGCCAGAGATAGAGATATCTTTGTTGGATTTCGTGGTTTTTGTTTTTAATATTTGTATTAAAATGTTATCATTTTATTAACATATTATAAACAAGGGAAGAGTTGTATGGAAAAAATACAATATGCATTAAAAGATGATAAATTGTGTTGCATTGATGAGGTGGAATCAGGATTAAAGTGTGGCTGCGTATGTCCTGCTTGTGGTGGAGTGATGGTTGCTCGTAAGGGGGACATTAAAATTCATCATTTTGCGCATAAATCAAAAGTTGTGTGTGAGCATGGTTTGGAGACTTCGTTGCACTTGTTGGCAAAACAAATTTTGAAAGACGTTAAAACATTTATGTTGCCGTCTATAAAGTTTAGAGATCACGGATGTGTTGTGATTGAAGAAAAACGCAGCATAAAAATTGTAAATGTTGAATTAGAAAAATATATAAATGATATCAAGCCTGATATATTAATGGTTGATGAAGATGGAAACAAATATTGTGTTGAAATTTATGTAACGCATGCTATTGATAATGAAAAATTGGAAAAAATAATAAAACTTAAATTGAATACAATTCAAATAAATTTAAGTGATTTTGCGAACAAGCAAATAGGATATGATTTTTTGAGAGAAATACTTATTTGTGAAACAAATAAAAAAGAGTGGAAGTATCACTCTAAAATAGAAGAAAAAAAGAACGAACTTGCAGTTCCTGTTATTAAGTTGAAAAACTGTGTGTTCCAACAAAAGAGGATGTTGGCAGATTTTATTTATTGTTTAACCCATTGTAAATATGGAGTGGGGATGTCGAAAGATGATAGTGAGGTGTATTGTACGCGAGCAAATGAGGTGTTAGCTGGTTATAAGATTTCTGACAAGCCCAAATATCATAATGATCCCGAGTGTGGGTGTAAATTAGAAGTTGTTCGAGAAGGGGATAGATTTTATTATAAGTGCACAGGCTATCCTGTTTGCGATTATAAAGAAAATATAGAAAGTGTATACCAAACATTGGCGACGGGGGAAACTTGTCCAATATGTAAATCTAAAATGGTTTTGAGAACAGGTAAAAATGGTAAATTTTTAGGATGTGAAAGATGGCCGCAATGTAGTTATACAAAAAACTTGTAAAATATGGGAAGATTTGCCCAATATTTTAACACTTTAAATGTGTGTAATAAAAAACAACCCAACCAAACTTTGTTGGGTTGTTTTTGTGGCGGGAAGACCGTTATCCAATCCTAACACTCAGGTTTATCTTGGTTATGGTTGGATTCGTCTTTCTCTGGTTTTATAATATCTTCAGTTTTCTCATTATTTTCGTCTTCAGTTTTAGAATCTTCTTCATTTTTAAAATATAGTAAATTTTTATATATTGTGTTATAAAATTTTGTATCAGGCAGATTTGATAGTACTGATGACATATACTTATTAAAATTTGAACTTAAGTTATATAATGATTTAATAGCTGTTGCCATTATTTCGGTATTATAATTATAATTAATTGATGAAATCATTTTAGTAAGAGCTTTTAAATAATTGGAAGCAATTATCTCTGAATTTAATGTCGATTTTACGTCAAGAACTTGGTGTGAACTTATTGCTCTGTCTAGCTCCTTATTTGCTTTATTGAATAACTTATTTGCTTTTTTATAGTCATCATATGATATGTTGTGAAAATGCATAACATGATTTCTATAAGTATATAATTCAACATAATAAGTATCAAATTTAAAATCTTTATATTTTGGTTTAAAACATGTTTCCCAAATAGAGTTGTTAGGAACATCTTTTAGATTTTTATGAATAAATCCATCATTTTTTAAACCTTTTATGCTTTTATATGCTTCTTCGTCTCTGAATAATAACATAAAAATATTTGAAAGGTCAGAATATTCAAAAACTAAATCTTCTTCATATTCCTTTCTATGTAATTGTAATTTACTTTTAATGTCTTTTGTTAATGCTTCAAACCCTTTATTTAAAATCTCTTGTGTATCACACAGTGCTATATTTAGTAGTTTTCTTAGGTTAATTTCAAATTTTTGAATAAGTGGGTATAACTTTCTTTGAAACAATAAACTTGGTTCACACTTTAACGTTTTTATTTTTATTCCTTCCGCTTCAACTTTTGTTTTTATTTCATTGTATTCACAAAGTAAAATTATTGCATTTTTAATACTTTCTTGTTTTGCGGTAAGTTTTAATATATAGTTTTCTTTACCATCTATTTGATAGTAATCCACATCAACGTATTTACTGGTTGGTTTAAAAGAAAGGTTTTTATCAATCAATATTTCAATTATCATTTGTTGCTCCTAAATTCTAATAACATTAGTATAGCATATAATCTTTATTTTTGTATATATTCCATCAAAAAAAGAAGAAGTTTTTTTAACTTCTTCTCGTGGGTTTTATTGATTGGATTGCAGATGATTGTTGACTTCATTTACTGTAAATCAAGAACCTTTCACGGCATAAACCGCCACTAAAAAAGACTAGACCTTGTTTGATCTAGCCTAGTTATGAATTTAGTTGTTTAAAGAGTTTATAAAATTAATAAGCCCTACTGGTAGAACATTCAATATCTCATTTTTGAATCGTTGTTGGTTTTCAGGGCTTAATTCATTTAATGCATCATATAAGTCTTTACTTGCTTTTGCGGCTTTGACTTTAAATTGAGCATATTCTCTTTCTAAATCTTCGAAACTTTTCATAATCTATCCTCTTTTTTGTTTTGGAGAAAATACTATGTGCTTATGAAGTATTAACAACGGGTTTGGTGGCATAAAGAATATAACACTTAACTTATAAAAAGTCAATAAAAAAGCCTAAACCGAGATTATCGATTTAGGTTTTGATTGGCGGAGCAAACAAAGTTCAGGTTGAACTGAAAGTAGACAATAATAAAATTGTTATAAATATACTGTAAATGAGAAAAAATCTCACAAATGTGTCATAAAGTATTGATTTTTTACGAATTTATGGTATACTAAGTGTGAAAACTTATCATAATATATAAAGGAGGTATACTATGATAATACAATTTAACTTCAAAAATTTTAGATCTTTTAAGGATAAAAATACAATAGATATGCGAGCTACAAAAATTACAGAATATAAAGACCAGATTGTAGAGGTTAATGATTTAAAGTTATTGCCAATTGCTACATTTTATGGTGCAAATGCTAGTGGTAAATCAAATGTTTATTATGCCCTTGAATTTATGAGGACGATGGTATTGAGGTCTTTTTCTTTTGGGGGTACTTCTAAAGAAACAAGTGAAATTTTTTATGATTTTAACAATAATGTGCAATTTGCTTTTGATGACGAAGCAAATAAGGCAGATACTGAATTTGAAATTATTTTTACAACTAAGTATAACGAAAAGAGTTATGTCTTTGATTATGGTTTTTCTCTCAATCCAGATAACATAATAAAAAGTGAATGGTTAAAAACGAAAGCGCCATCATCAAAATCATTTAAAGATATATTTGCTAGAAATGAACAAGAAATAAATTTATGTGGGCTGGCAAAAGAATATGCTAACATGATTAGATTAACGTTAGAGAAAGAAGTTTTAATATTATCATTAGGTTCAAAACTTAAAATTGAGATTTGCAAAATTGTTAGAGAGTGGTTTGAAAAAATAGAATGTTTGAATTTTTCAGGCGGTTTAAATGCTTTATTTGCTAGTGAAAGGTCTCCTAAGCAGTTTGAAAAAGAAGAAATCCAAAAAAATATTTTAGATTTTATTTCTAGTTTTGATGATTCAATCAAAGGTTTTAGAAAAATTGATGACGAAAAGAAAAAGTTTTCTAACTATCCCGTTAATGCACTGCATGATACGATTGATAATTCAGGGCAAAAAGAGTTGTCATTAGATAATGAATCTGCAGGAACTAGAAAGATGATTAGTTTATATTCGCCAATTAAAGACGTTTTGGACAATGGCGGAGTGTTGCTTGTTGATGAATTAAATGCAAGATTGCACCCACTTTTAGTTCGAAATATTATAAGAGAATTTGCAAATAAAGGAACAAATCCACTTGGTGCACAATTACTATTTACAACACATGATACATTTCATTTAGGAGATAATTTATTAAGAAGAGATGAAATATGGTTTGTAGAAAAAAATAAAGGAATTTCTAATCTTTATTCTCTTGCCGATTTTGAATATAACGGAACAAAGATAAGAAAAGATGCTGATTTAGAAAAAAATTATTTGCTAGGAAAATATGGTGCGATTCCTGACTTAAAGCCATTTAATTTAAAATAGTGAGGTGAAAAATGGCAAACAAAAGAGAAATCTTAGCACCTAGAAGGTCCGGATTCAAGAGTCAAAATTTACCCAGATACTTAATTGTCGTTGATACAGAGCAAACAGAATTTAATTACTTAAACGGATTAAAAAACACAATCCCACGACATCTTGTTGATAGGGTTGATATCCAAATAAAAAATACTAGTACTGATAATTTAGTGGAGTATTGCTTAAATATGTGCAGAAAAAATCCGAATTATGTAACTCCTTGGATTGTTTTCGATAGAGATAGAGTGGTAAATTTTGATGAAATAATCCGTGATGCATATAGTCATAAAATTAATGTTGCATGGTCTAATCCTTGTATTGAGACTTGGTTTTTTAGTTATTATGATAAGCCACAAAATATTTCTGAGTCTACTATTTGTGTGTCAAAGTTTAAAGAAAAATTTAAACAGGAAAACGGACAAGAATATAAAAAGAATGACAAAAACATATATAGAAAGTTAAATCAAACAGGGTCTCAAGATAAGGCAATAAAATATCATGATGTTAAATTTAGAAATTATAGACAAGATGCGACTCCTCCATCGGAGATGTTTTCTTGTTCCACAATGTATATGTTGATTTCTGAACTACTTGAAATTATTAGTAAATTGAAATAAATACATGGCAATACTTACCATTTTACAGATGGCAATTCGCATTAAAAAGTTAACTGATTTAATTCAAAATATTTTTCTTCTAATTAAAAAGGAGGTAATTATTATGGCTTATGATGTTAATAAACTTCTTGTTGTTTGCGTGTGAATTGGGTATTGCCGGACGCGAGTCACAAGAAGTTTGCCAGAGTTAATGCTCTGGCTTTTTATTTTAGCATAATTATTTATTAAAAATAAATTATTTATTTGAGAGAAATTTATACAAAAAATAATGAAACATGTTATAATGTTGTTATGGACATTCATTTAATGAAGATATTGAGGCAAAATTAAAAGAATGCTTTGTTGATTTTATACTTGAAGGTAATATCCTTGAAAAAATAAAAGATTCTAATATTAGAATATTAACAAATTTAGCAAATAGATTATGTGAGTAGAGGTTTTGTGAATGAAAATTTATAATAAGTTAGTTAGAGATAAAATTCCAGAGATTATTGCTAGTGATAATGGTAAAACTTGTGTTACCAGAATTATGGAAGATGATGAGTATTTAGAAACTCTTAATACAAAAATGCAAGAAGAACTTAAAGAATATTTAGAAAGTGGTGATGTTGAAGAACTAGCAGATTTGGAAGAAGTATTAAGAGCAATTCTTGATGTTAAGAAAGTTTCTTATGAGGAATTTGAAATTATTAGAAATACAAAGGTTGAAAAACGAGGAGCTTTTAAAAAGAAAATCTTTTTAGAGAGTGTTGATGATGCAAGATAATTTTTATGGAAGATTTACAAAAATTATTAGAGAATGTAATTATGATAATACATATAAAATGGCTTGGGCAAAATCTTTAGTCGAAATTTGCTCTAATCAAGAATTTCTGGGAGAAAAATTAACAATTTCTTTAAAAGAAATTGCCCATAAGTTTTTAAAATATTATTGGAATCAAACTATATTTTTTGATCTAATTCAAGGAAGCAATCCTAATAGACCTCCAATTATTTTAACATTGATTAAATCTCTTATTGAAAAATACTATATTGCAATAAACAAAAAACAGCCAGAGGTTTTCGAGAAGGTTGAAGATAGATTTGCAAACATTGGTATGCAAAATGATTTTGAAAAAACATTAATTGATATTGCTAAAATTTTAAAAAATGATGTTAGTTGGAGATTTGACAATATTGACGACAATAGCACAAAATTGTATGACTATCAACAAAAGTTAGATTTTTTGGTAATTGATAAGGATAATGCGATAGTATTAAAAAATCATCAACAAGACTTATATGATTTAATAAATTATAGATGGAGTTTGATTTTAGAATCATTTAATAGTTCTCCTAGAATTAATAAAAAAGTGAGAATTATTGATGAAAGATGTATAAAAAGGTCTCCGTTAAATAAATTTAAAACTTATTTAGATGTTGAGAACCCTAATCATTTTTGTTTTATTTGTGGAAAACAAACATCTTCTCGTGAATTAGCTATTGATCATGTGATACCTTGGTCTTATATGTATAGTGATGACTTGTGGAATTTAGTGTACATCTGTCAACATTGTAATTCTATTAAAAGTAATGTGATACCTTCAAAGGGTCAAATTGATAGGCTAAAAGAGCGAAATAAAAAATTGCTATTATTATTAGAACAGCAAAGTTCTCACACTAAAATGATTGAAGAATTAAAACTTGCAATAGAAAAAGATTATGTAAATAAATTTTGGACAGGCTGCAAAGGATAAAAAGACAATGCTTTTACACATTGTCTTTTATATATTTATTAATACAAATTAATGCATAATTCGAAATTGATATAAAGAAAAAACGGCTTTTTAAAGCCGTTTTTTTCTGGCGGAGAGTTAGGGATTCGAACCCCAGGAAGCTTTCACTTCAACGGTTTTCAAGACCGCCGCTTTCGACCGCTCAGCCAACTCTCCATATTTATTAAAGTTTGTTGCAAAAATTAATTATTAATCAATGCTTTATAAATATATCAAATAAATAGGGGGATTGTCAATAAGTTTGCTGGATTTTTTATTATAATTTTTTTGATTGTTTTTTATGGGTACAGGTAGGGTGGTGCTTAATAAAATCGTAACAAATAAATGTTGTTTGTGATTTTAAAAGTTTGTGTATTATTTTGAAATTTGGTATACTAATAATGTTGTAAAATTTAAACTAACAAAAAGGAAATCTTATGGATATTACATTACAATTATCACAAGAATTTGGTACATCACTTACTCATACAACAAATATTATCAATTTGATGGACGAAGGTTGCACAATTCCTTTTATCGCTCGTTATAGAAAAGAGCTTACAGGTAGTGCAGATGACCAAATGCTAAAAAACTTTGCCGATAGACTAAAGTATCTTAGAAGTTTGGCAAAAAGAAAAGAAGAAGTTTACAAATTAATCGACGAACAAGGTAATATGACTGATGAAATCAAGAAATCCCTTGATGAAGCCATTACTCTTACCGAAGTAGAAGATATTTATAGACCATTCAAACCAAAAAGAAAAACCAGAGCCAGTGTTGCTATTGCAAAAGGATTGCAACCTCTTGCTGACTTTATCTTGAAACAAGCTAATCCAAAGTTGGAAGAAGAAGCTGCTAAGTATATCGATGCAGAAAAAGAAGTAAACACTGTTGCCGAAGCTATACAAGGTGCAAAAGATATTATCGCAGAAATGATATCTGACAATGCAAACCTAAGAAAAATCTTAAGAGAAAAAATGGTTAAATTTGGTGAAATTGTTACCAAATTAAATCCTAAAAAAGCTGAAGAAGAAGGTGCATATGTTTATGAAATGTATGCTGCTTACAAATCAAAAATCAATCAAACACCTAGCTTTAGAATATTAGCTATTAACCGTGGTGAAAAAGAAGATTTCTTGAAAGTATCACTAGAACTTAAAGAAGAAGATGCTTTAAACGAAATATACAAAATGTTTATTCTAAAGAACAGTTGTTTCGAAGAGTTACTAAAAGAAGTAGCTGCCGATAGTTACGACCGTTTGATTTTTGCTAGTATCGAAAGAGAAATTAGAAATGAACTAACCGACAATGCAAACGAACAAGCTATCAAAATGTTTGGCTTAAACCTTACACCACTACTTATGCAACCACCACTAAAAGGTAAGGTAATCTTAGGTCTAGACCCTGCTTATCGTACCGGTTGCAAAATTGCTGTTATCAACGAATTAGGTGCAGTATTAGATACCACAGTTATCTATCCTACTCCTCCTCAAAACAAGATTGCAGAAGCAGAAGACCGTATCTCTATGCTTATAGAAAAACACAATGTAGATGTAATTTCTATAGGTAATGGTACAGCTACCAAAGAAAGCGAAATCTTTGTGGCAAACCTAATCAAAAAACTAGATAGAAAGGTAGAGTATGCAGTAGTAAACGAAGCTGGTGCTTCAGTATACTCAGCTAGTAAATTAGGTGCTCAAGAATTCCCAGACTTTGATGTAGCACTTCGTAGTGCTGTATCTATTGCAAGAAGACTACAAGACCCTCTAGCAGAACTTATCAAAATTGATGTTAAGTCTATTGGTGTGGGTCAATATCAACACGATATGCCTCAAGCTAGACTAAGCGAAGTACTAGACGGTGTGGTAGAAACTTGTGTAAACTCTATCGGTGTAGATGTAAATACAGCTAGTGCTAGCTTGCTATCACATGTGGCAGGACTTAATGCTGGTATTGCTAAGAGCATTGAAACATATCGTCACGAAAATGGTACTATCAAAACTAGAGAAGAACTAAAGAAAGTGCCTAAATTAGGTGCAAAAGCATTCGAACAATGTGCTGGTTTCTTAAGAGTAACTGATGGTAAGAATATTCTAGACAATACTGGTGTTCACCCAGAAGCATACGAAGCTACTCATAGACTACTTAAGTACTTTAACTTAAGTGAAGACGATATCAAAAATGGTAACTTAGAATTACTACCTAAATTAGTGGAAAAAGAGGGCGAAGAAAAAGTAGCTCAAACTATCAATATCGGTGTTCCAACATTGCAAGATATTGTTAAAGAACTACTAAAACCAGGTAGAGATGTGAGAGACGAACTTCCAAAACCAGTACTAAAGAGCGAACTATTAGGTATCGAAGACCTAAAACCAGGTATGGTACTTACTGGTGTAGTTAGAAATGTAATCGACTTTGGTGTGTTTGTAGATATCTCTGTACACCAAGACGGTTTGGTACATATCAGTGAAATTAGCAAAGACTATATCAAACACCCTAGCGAAGTGCTTAAAGTAGGCGATGTAGTTAATGTTAAAGTTTTAAATGTAGATGTAAACAAAAAGAGAATTAGTCTAACCATCAAAGGTTGCGACAAAGCTCCTGAAGAAAATGTATAATTGAAAACAAAAAAAAGAACTGGGTTTCCAGTTCTTTTTTCTTATTATTTTCTATCCATACCTTCGTTGGATTTTGTGTAAGCGATGTATTCATCATGTGCAAATTTTGCATCGTTTAGAGCACCATCGATATGTTTTACACAAATTTCTTTTCTTAGTAGTACTTGATTGTGTGTGTCGTTTACTGTAAATCTATCAGCTTCGCTAATATCACTAGCAAGTACTTGGTTGTACCAGCTTTGTTCTTTGTAGAATTCGCCTTCTACTACAGCAGCATCTATTACCATAGCATCTGTTTTTGATTTGTACATAGGCTCTGTAAGTGGTCTGCCTTCTGCATAAGCTTTAGCTACATTTTGTGATTTGATACTTAGGCTTTTTAGTCCTGTGTTTACAATCACATTTTTGGCTGAAATCAACTCTTCAGCACACATCATATATTCTTCCACGGAAATTCCATCTTCCATCATTTCTGCTTCTTTAGCTTCGTGGCGAATTAGAAATTCATTCCACATATTTTCTGTTAAATCTTTCATAGCATAATTTCCTTAAGTTATATTTTTTTAACACAGATATTTTATCATATCATACCACTATTTTCAATACCCATTTGTGATTTTTAGTGTAAATTGTAATGGAATTGTATGCAACAAAAAAAAGGATTGATTAGTCAATCCTTCCTGTAAGCTCGCCTGTGTTTTTTAGACTAAAGAAATCGTTTTGTCTAAGTGCTTCGTATACAATAATTGCTACCGAATTAGATAGATTTAGGCTTCTAGCACCATCTGTCATAGGTATTCTTATACAATCTTCGTAGTGCTCTTTTAGTAGACTTTCTCTTAGTCCATAGCTTTCTTTGCCAAATACGATAAAACAATCTTTGGGGTATTCCACTTCGGCATAGGTGTGTTTACTTTTGGTGCTAGCAAAGTAGAATTGTTTGTCTTTGTTTGCTTCATATATCTCTTCGAAACTATCTACTACTTCAAAGTTTGATAGGCTAAAGTAGTCTAATCCTGCTCTTTTGAAATGTTTGTCGTCTAGTACAAATCCTAGTGGTTTGACCATGTATAGTTTGCAACCAGTAGCTGCACAAGTTCTTATTATATTGCCAGCATTTTGTGGAATTTCTGGCTCTACTAATACTACTGAAATCATATTAAAGTCCTTAATTTAGTGTTTTTTACCAATCGTATGGTCCATTATTGTGAGTTTTGACATCGTCATAGAATTCAAAATATTTTTGCTTAAAATTGCTAGGCTGTGGCTTTACAATTTTTTTCTTTGGTTGTGGTGGTTTTGTGTTTTTAGGTTGTGGTGTTACAGAGTTGTCCATACTATTTACCTAATTGTCTTTTTAATTCTTCTATAGCTCTACCACGGTGAGAAACTTTGTTTTTCTCTTCTGCTGTGGCATTGCCGAAAGTTTTGCCTAGTTCAGTTGAGTGGAATAGGCAGTCAAAACCAAAACTTGTGTCGCCATCTTCAAAAGTTGTAATTGTACCATGTACTTCGCCCTGAGCTACTATTAGTTCGCCGGTTGGTTTTAGTAGAGTGATACAGCATACAAATTTGGCACTTCTATCTTCTACACCTTGCATTACTCGTAGTAGTTTGTCTCTGTTTGCTTGGTGGTTATGTTCGCCTGCATATCTAGCACTATATACACCAGGTTCGCCATTTAGAGCATCTACACACAGACCACTATCATCTGCCATAACCATATAGTCTAAATTTTTAGATTTTAGATATTTTGATATTGCGGCTGTTTTTATTTTAGAGTTTTCTACAAATGTAGTACCGTTTTCTTCTATATCTTCATTAAATCCAACTTCTGCCATAGGCACAATATTGTATTCAGTCAAAATTTCTTTAAACTCTTTGATTTTGTGAGCATTGTTTGATGCTAGTACGATTGTTTCCATATTTTAATCTTCCTTGTGGTTTATTTGCATAACAAAAGGGGATTGTATACCCCTTTTAGATTTATTGTTTCTTTTGTTTTCTTAGTTTGGTAAGAGCTAATTTTTTAACTTCCTCAAAGTAAGAAGTATATGCTGTATATTGAATAGGTGAGTGGCAAATCAAGTTTACTTGTTTGATGTTTTTAAACTCGCTTAATGCATTTGAAACTGTAGTAATTACTATAGGTAAAGATAGTCTAGTAGGGAAACCAAATATTCCGTTTGAGATAGCAGGGAATGTGATTACACCTAGTTTGTTTTCGTCAGCAAGTTTCATACTATTGTAGTAACAACTAGCTAGTTGGTCGCTGATTTCTTCTCTGTCTTCACGACTATATACAGGACCTACTGTGTGTATAATTTTTTTGCAAGGTAGTTTGTAAGCTTTTGTGATTTTTGCTTCACCAGTTTTGCAACCACCTAATTTTGCACATTCGTCAGTTAGTTTAGGACCAGCAGCCTTATGTATAGCTAGGTCTACACCACCACCACATCTTAGTGTTTTGCTGGCAGAATTTACTATAGCATCACAATGGATTTTGGTAATATCACCGAAAACAATTTCTACTTTTCTCAAGTTTTCTAGTTGTTCTTCAGTTAGTTCTGGAAATTCGCTTTTGTCATAGTTAAATACACATTTTTTGATTGTGTTGCAAGAAGTTAATTTTGCCATATCTCCACCTTCTTTTTTGATTTAGTCCATATTTCTAATTTTAATTATATTTTATTATATCACACTATATTTATTTGTGTAAATTCAAATAAATATAATTAGCTAAAAATAGCTTGTATCCAAATTTAGACAAAAAAGATGCACAACTGCATCTTTTAGTATATATTATTTTGATTTTTAAATGCTTTTATTGTGTTTTTAAGTAGTAGTGCAATTGTAAGTGGACCTACTCCACCAGGTACTGGTGTGATGTAGCTGGCTTTTTGACTAACTGCTTCAAAATCGGCATCGCCACATAGTCCATTCTCTGTTCTTACTATAGATACATCTATAACTACTGCACCATCTTTTATCATATCGGCAGTTAAAAAGTTCTTTTTGCCCACTGCAGTGATTACAATATCGGCATTTTTTGTGTGTTCTACCAGATTTTTTGTGTGGCTATGGCACATAGTAACAGTGGCATTTTGAGCAGTAAGTAATGCAAACAAAGGTTTGCCCACTAGTATGCTTCTGTTTATGATAGTAGCATTTTTGCCTTTTAGGTCTATTTTGTATTCCTTAAACAACTCCATTATACCACTAGGTGTACAAGCTACTAGTCCGTCTTCGCCAGTAAGCAGTCTACCCATATTTTCTTGACCCAAACCGTCTACATCTTTGTCTGCGGATATGCAGTTTAGGGCTTGTCGTTCGTTTAAGTGTTTTGGTAGTGGTAGTTGTAGTAGTATGCCATTGATTGTGTTGTCAGCATTTAGATCTTTTAGTTTGCTTTCTAAATCTTCTTGAGTGGTGTCTTCTGGTAGTTCTACCGATACACTCTCTATTCCTACAAAAGCACAAGCATTCTTTTTGTTTTTTACATATACACAGCTAGCAGGGTCACTACCTACTAGTACTACAGCTAATTTTGGTTTTTTGTTGTATGTGTTATTTATATTTTCCACTGCTACTTTCAGTTCTTCTTTTATCTTTGTTGCCAAAGCTTTACCATCTAAAATCATACTTCACCTCATATCCTTTTTAGTTTAACAAATTTTGGATTTTATGTAAAAGATATTGATTAGTCAACTTTTGTTTTTTTGTAGGTTATATTCTATTTTGAAAAAAACATATTATGATAGGCGACATTTTATTTTTATGTTTTATAAATATATGGTACACTTAATATCGGGTGGCAAATATATAGTTAAGGAGATTTTGTATGGCAGAAAACAAAAAGTATGATGCAATCATAGTGGGTATGGGACCTGGTGGAATTTTTTGTGCTTATGAATTAGTAAAACTAGGTAAACACAAAAATATTTTACTTATAGACCAAGGCAGATCTATATTTGAAAGGGCTTGTCCTATGGCTAAGGCAGGTAAATGTCTAAAATGTCAACCTTGTGCAATCACAAGTGGATTTTCGGGGGCAGGTGCATTTTCTGACGGCAAACTTCTTTGCTATCATTTGTCAGATTATGATAACAATGGCAGTATGTATCTAAGTGGTAGTGGTGGCGACTACATTATGCAATTCTTGACCGAACCAGAAATGAAAGAGTTATTAGACTACACAGACAAAATTTATTTGAGCTTTGGTGCAGATGAAAAACTAGAAGGTACTACTTTCAAAGAAGAAATCAAAAAAATGCAAGCTAAGGCTCTAAAAGAAAACTTAAAACTTATAGATATTCCTATTAGGCATTTGGGCACAGAAAAGGCTCATGCACTATATGGTAGAGTGCAAGACTTTTTGAGTGAAAACAATGTGAAAATGAGATTCTTAACATCTTGTAAAGATATTGTAGTAGAAGGCGATACAGTAAAAGCTGTGGTTGTACTAGATCAAAAAACTGGCAAAGAAGAAACCATATATGGCGACCATATTGTAATGGCTACAGGTCGTAAAGGTGCTAGCTGGTTAAGTGATGTTTGTAACAAACACAACATCAAAAAAGAAGTGGGACCTGTAGATATTGGTATTCGTTATGAGCTAAAAAATGAAGTAATGGACAAAGTAAATAAGTATATGTATGAAGGTAGATTTGTAGGCAAACCTGCACCATACTGCGATACAGTTCGCACTTTCTGTCAAAATCCTGGTGGTTTTGTGTCAGCAGAAGTGTATGACAATAATTTAACTTTGTGTAATGGTCATAGCTACAAAGACAAAAAGAGCGACAATACAAACTTAGCAATTTTGGTAACACATCACTTTAGAGAACCATTCAACAAGCCTATAGAGTATGGTATCAATGTGGGTGAAAATATGAACACTCTAAGTAATGGTAATATACTAGTACAAAGATTGGGTGACATATATCGTGGTAAACGAACATGGCCAGAAGAGCTAGAAAACAATAAGGTAAAACCAACCCTAAAAACTGCCGTGGCAGGTGATATCACATTTGCTCTAGGTTATAGAACAATGACAGACATCTTACAATTTATTAGAAGTGTAGACAAGGTTGTAGAAGGCTTTGCTGATCCGGAAAATTTGTTGTATGCTCCTGAGATTAAGTTCTATTCAAATAGAATTAAAGTAAACAAGGATTTTGAGACAAGTATCAAAAATATGTATTCTATAGGAGAATGTGGTGGACTTACTACTGGGCTTTCTAAGGCAAGTGCTTCTGGTGTAAGAATGGCACAAATATTAGATAAGAAGTTTTAAATAGAAAACACACCGATGGGTGTGTTTTTTTGTTTTAAAAATATTTTATTTTTAAGTTTAAAGCATATTGAAATGTTAGCTTTTATTTGATATAATATTTACAATAGAAAATATGTGTGAGGTGTCGATATGGATTCAAAAAGAATTAGAAAAGCAATTTTGGAACTTATTGCACTAAGGAATTTGCAAGGAACTAGCTATGAGCATATTGTTAGTAGGGTTTCAGCAGAATTAAAGAATCAAGGTGTTAGCAAAAAGAGTGTAGCTAAAGAACTTGATGCTATTTTAACTACTGGTCAATTAAAAAGAGTAAGACCAGAAGGTAAGAAAGATACTGTTATTCAATTTGGCGAAAGTGGTCAAAAAGGAACATTGTTTGTTCTTGGTCCTAGCCAAGGTGGATACATTGTGCCTACAGGCTCTGGTAAGAGAGTTCCTGTGCCATATGGTGTATGCAAAGGATACAAAAATGGTGATGTTGTTAGTTATGTAACTGACAGAACTGGGAATGTGTCTATTGCTAGACAAGAAAAGGCTAATGGAAAAACAAACACTGGTCTAATTGTAGCTGACCAAACAGTTGTTACAGGCTATGTATACAAAAACGAGTATGGCCATTATCAATTCTATGCTCAAGACCAAAGAAAATACACTCAACCACTTGCAGTATTAAACAATAATTCAAAATTAGGCAACCTAGAAGGTTGTTTGGTTAGTGGTGTTATCAACGAAGTAGATACATCTGGTTCTACTATCACACTACACAAAGTTTTGGGTAGAGTGGGCGACCCACTTCCAGAAACAAATGCTATCGCCCTAGAAGCAGGTATCAACCTTATACCTAGTGCTAGAATTGAAGCAGAAGTTAATGCTATACCAGAATCTGTAGATATTAAAGACTACAACCTTACAGATATGAATGGTAACTATCTAAATGGTAGAGACCCTAAGAAATTTGACTATGTAGACCTAAGGGGCAAGATGTTTACTACTATCGACCCATTCGATTGTAGAGATATGGACGACTCTGTGTATACCGAAATCGATGCAGACGGCAACTATGTTACATATTCTGCTATTGCCGATGTTACAGAATATATCAAACCGGGTAGCGAAATATGGAATGCTGCTCTAAAACAAGGGTTTACACTATATACACCATACAAATCATACCCTATGATTCCAGAAAAACTATCTAATGGTATACTAAGCTTAAACGAAGGCGAAGATAGACTTACACTTTGCTGCAAAACTGTAATAGATAGAAATACTGGCGAAAGAATTCCAGAAAAAACACAAATTGTACAAGCTGTAATTAATAGCAAAAAGAAATATGCATATCAACAAGTTCAACAATTTGCTGATACAAACAATGTAAGAGCTATAGCAAACAAAGTAGCAGTTAGAGCAAAAATTGCTGGTGGTGCAGAACCACAAACTCTAGAAGAGGCTACTGCACTTAATATCGAAGTTGCTAATTGTATATGGAAAAGCTTTAGAAGTCGTGATGTATTAAAAGTTAATCGTAACGATGAAAAACAATTTGTACTAAGTAAAGATGGTTGCAAAGTATTAGGTATTACTCAAAAAGAACACTTGCCTAGTATGGAAGTAATCGAAGCACTTATGATTAATACTAACGAAGCAGTAGCAGAACATACATTTACTAACAAATTAAATTCTGTATACCGTGTACACGATCAACCAAATCTAGAAAAAGTAGAAAGATTAAGAGCAATGATGAGATTGCTTGATATCGAATTTACTGGTGGCGGAGACAATAGAAGTTTGCAAGAACTTGTAGATAGAACTAGTGATCTACCTATATCAGATACAGTCAAAGAATTTGTTCTTCGCACTCAATCAAAAGCTAAATATTCAAACAAACCATATCCTATCGACCAATTTGGTAACGACAAAAAAGATAGAGAATGTCATAGTGCTCTAAAGAGTAAATATTACTCACATTTCACTTCTGGTATTCGTCGTATGTCTGACTTGTTGGCTCAATATACAATCAAAGAAAGTCTTCGTGGACATGGTCAACCATTTAGCGAAGAATATGCTGCACAAGTAGCTAGCTTAGTTACTAGTCTAGAATTAAATATCGCTGATGCAGAGAGAAAAATTAATGATATGTACACAGCTATTTGGGCAGAAGACCACATGAACGATGTGCTTACTTGCAAAATTTCTAATATAGGTTTAAGCTATGTAACAGTAGAAAACGAACAAACAGGTATTAGAATGTTGGTTCCTACAAACGAAATTTGCGACGGAGGTTCTGCAGACCAGTTTGGTGTTGGACTATACAATAGTCGTGGAAAATTAGTAAAGAAACTTTGTGACGAAGTAGAAGTAAAAATTTGTGGTGCAGATAGAGTAGGTAGAGCAGTGTATGCTAGTACTGACTTAACCAAAACATACGAAAACCCATTCACTCCAGAAAAATCTATTGCAAAAACAATAGAAGATGCTCAAAATCGTAGCAAAGGAATGATAGGCAGATGGGGCAGACAACCAGGATTTACCAAGGTTGTTAAAGCTACCACAATTCCAGAGAGTCCTAGAACATTTAGAGATAAAGGCGAAAAGACCGAAGAAAAGGGAATTGACCTAGAAAGAACTTTATGAAAGAAATAAAAAAAGAGTTGGATTAGTCCAACTCTTTTTTGTTTGTATTTTAGTCTATCATATTTTTCTTGAAAGAAACAAAAGACAATATCACTGTGGTAACCATAAATACAACTATAGGAATTATTCCTAGTATGGCTGTGGTGTCAAAAGCATATGTGCCACCTAGAGTTTTGGTAGCACCAGTGATGGCTCTGCCTATATATACTGATGGGTAGAATGGTAAAAACTTGCAGAATGTTTCAAAGCTCCCCATAGAGTCTAGTGGCATCCAACATCCACCCAATATTCCTGCTACAGATATAAATATAGAAGAAAATCCAGGTGCACCTTTGTCGTTAAACAGTGTACCGAACAATATCCCTGCAAATATCATTGTTATAAGTATAGGTAATTCGCTACATATTAGTAGTAGAATTTTGGTAAAAGGCACAAATGTTGTGCTAGTTATTGTTGCTAGCACAAATCCAGTTATTATACAGATAATGGTTTGACCTATTCCTACCAACAATCCCACACCAGCATATCCTAGTATAAATTGGTGAGGTTTCATAGGTGAAGAATATAGCCTTTTTAGAAACATAGTTTGCCTGTCTTTTGACACTAGTAGCGATAGTGTAAGCAGAACAAATGTGTAAGAGAACATAATCATTGCAGGTAATAGTGATGGCATATCAAACATAGGTGTGTTGCCATTTGTGTATGTGTTTATTATTTGAAACAATATTAGCATTACTACAGGGAATCCTAAGCAAAAAATATATAGTATAGGATCTCTAAATGTTTCTTTTAGGTTTCTTTTGAAGAAGTTAATTGTTCTATTCATTTTCTGCCTCCACTAATTCTACAAAGGCATCTTCAAAAGATTTTTTGTTTGTAGTTTTCTTTATTTCTTCTATGGTGTCTACTTTTAAAACCTTTCCTTTAGACAATATAGCCACTCTATCGCACAAAAATTCTATTTCTTCTAAATAATGCGATGTTAGTATAATGGTTATATTTTTCTTTAGTTTGTTTATTATTTTCCACAGTTCTCTTCTAGCAAATACATCTAGTCCCAGTGTCGGTTCGTCCAAAAATAGTATTTGTGGCTTAGATACTAGAGCTATAGCTATAGACAGCTTTCTTTTGTAGCCTCCAGATAGTATTTTGGCACGGCTATCTAGCACTTCTTCTAGACTAAAAGTTTGGATTATATTGTCTATAATTTCAGGTGTGTTGTTGCCATAGATATTTGCAAAAAACTCTAGATTTTCTTTTACTGTAAGGTTGTTTGCTACAGATGTTTCTTGTGGTGAAATGTCTATTATTTCTTTTATTTTGACCATATCTTTGTCTAGGTCAAATCCATTTATAGATACTGTTCCACCAGATTTTTTGGTAAGACCACATAGTATTTTGATTAGTGTGGTTTTGCCAGCCCCGTTTACACCTAGTAGACCAAATAATTCACCTTGTTTTATGTCTAAGCTTACATTGTCTAGAGCTAGTTTGGTTTTATATTTTTTAGATACATTATTTATAGATATTATACTCATCTACTTGTCCTTATTTCTTTAATATTTTATCGGCAAAATTATCCATAATGTCAGCTTTTAGTATGGCTATGCCTTTGTCTTTGTCGCTAAGCACTATTACTGAGTCGCCAGGGTTTATATTAAACATATCCCTTATTTCTTTAGGAATTACAATTTGACCCTTTTCTCCTACTTTACATATTCCTACACATTTGTCTTTTGTCATAAATTTCTCCTTAAACAAGTTGGTAAAGTTATACTTTTCATACTTATTATACTTTGGTGTTGAATTTAGGTCAAGAAAAAAGCCTCAACTTAGATGTTGAAGCTTTTGTGTTGTATTATTATTTCCACTCTTGTGTGCCGTCGTTGAAGTAAAGAATACCAAGTGTATTTTCACCACAGTGGCTAGTTACTGTAGCACCAGCAGTTGTATAGTATACTGTTTCGAATTTGCCATATTCTTCAACTGCTTTTTTAGCACTTTCTAGCATATCTTCTGTAGCACTAGAATATGTAATGAAACACATTGTGTGGTCAGGGTTGTTGAATTCGGCTAGGGTATCTTTAATGTAATCGTATACTACATCTTTCATTTTGCCACGATACTTTTTGTAAGAGCCCATTTTGCCTTCTTTTACTATGATTTGTGGACGAAGTTTAAGTAGGTTTGCACCAAACATAGCTAGAGCAGAGCATCTGCCACCTTTGTGTAGGTAGTCTAGTCTGTCTACTACGAAGCTAGCTTGTACATGTGGAATTCTAGCCTTTACTTTTTCTACAATTTCTTCTGCTGATATTCCTTTGTCTCTTAGGGCACAAGCATATAATACTTCTAGACCTATGCCAGTAGATAATTCTTTAGAATCGATTACATATACATTTTCGAAGTTTTTGCTTGCATTTACAGCATTTTGGTAGCAGCTGCTCATTTCGCTAGAAATAGTAAAGTGGATAATTGCATCATATTCTTTTTTTAGTTCTTCAAAAATTTCTGTGTATGTAAATTCGTTTGTAGCACTTGTTTTTGGTAAAACTTTGTTTGCTGTTACATATTCAAAAATCATTTTTGGTGTAATGTCTACACCATCAGAGTATGTATCATCTCCTAATGTAATTGTAAGAGGGTATACTTTAATGTTGTGTTCTTTGATTTGTTCTTGAGATAGGTCTAATACACTATCACTACTAATTGCTATTTTCATATTATTTACATCCTATATTAATTGTTTTGTAAAAAATTGTGTGTAGCGACCACACACTTCTAATTATATATTACTATATAATTTTACTGATAAATTCATTCCTGGTCAACAAGTTAAATGTGTTTTGGTTGATTATTTTTGTATTATTTAGTAAAATTCAAAAGATGGCAGAACAAATCCATAGTGGACATAGGTCTAGACTAAGGGAGTCTTCATACAAAAACAATTTTCAAAATTTAGAAGAACATCAACTTTTAGAATTGTTGCTTACATATGTGATTCCTAGACGAGACACTAATCCTATAGCACATAGGTTAATAAACTATTTCGGCAGTTTTACAGCAGTATTAGATGCTAAAATTGAGGATTTAGTAAAGATAGAAGGTGTAGGCGAGAAGACTGCAAATTTTTTGGTGAGTATCAAACATTTCTTTTATGCATATAATAAAGGCAAAGTAAAACCTGATGAATATATCAAATCTCCAGATGTGGCAGCTGCTTATGCTAATAGATACTTTAAAGGCAAAACTGTAGAAGAGTTTTATGTGGTATGTCTAGAGGCTGACTGTAAAGTAAAGCATTGTGAATTAATTAGTACTGGTTCTGTAAACAAAACTGATGTTAGTACTAGAAAGGTATTAGAGATAGCATTCAAGACTAATGCTTCTAGTGTGATGGTTATGCACAATCATCCAGAAGGTGGGCCAGAACCTAGTATGGCTGACAACAAACTTACAAAGGTGCTTAGCACTGTGCTTGCATACAACAATATAGCATTAGTAGACCATATGATAGTATCTAAGAAGGAGTATTTTAGCTACAAACGAAATGGTCTTATAGATGAGTACAGAGCAGAGTTTGCGAAAGAACAAGGATATCCATTTGTGATGCAAAATCCTTGTACCTATGGTGACGAAGAATAAAAAAGACGATTAGTTATTCATTTCTAATCGTCTTTTTTGTGGCTTTATATAGTCATTATCTAATTTTGATGTGTACTTCACGAAGTTGTTTTTCAGTAACATCGCCAGGGGCATTCATCATTAGGTCTTGAGCCTTTTTGTTCATAGGGAATGCTACAACTTCTCTTATAGATTGTTCTTCTAGTAGTAACATAATCATTCTGTCTACACCAGGAGCTATACCAGCATGAGGAGGTGCACCATACTTAAATGCTGTATAAAGTGCTGAGAATTTTGTTCTAATATCTTCTTCGGTATATCCTGCAATTTCAAATGCTTTTAGCATAATGTTTACATCATGGTTTCTTACAGCACCACTACTTAATTCGATACCGTTTACTACAATGTCGTATTGATAAGCTAGTACTTCTAGTGGGTCTTTTGTTTGTAGTGCTTCTAGGCCGCCTTGTGGCATACTAAATGGGTTGTGGCTAAAGTCAATTTTGCCAGTTTCTTCATTTAGTTCGAACATAGGGAAGTCTACAATCCAGCAGAATTTGTATACACCTTTTTCGATTAGGTCTAGTCTTGTAGCAATTTCTGTACGAAGTAAGCTCATGATTTTGTGAGTTGTTTTGTATTCGTCAGCAATAATAAATATAGAATGACCTACTTCTGCTTCACAAGCAGCTAACATAGCTTGTTTTTCTTCTTCTGTCATAAATTTAAGAATAGGTCCTACCATTTCTTTGCCTTCGCCTACTTTTACCCATGCTAAACCTTTAGCACCGTTGTCAGTAGCAAAAGTTGTAAGTTCGTCGTAGAATCTTCTACCTTGACCTTCGCAGTTTACACTGATAGCTTTTACAGTTTTGCCCTTAAATGCACCAAAAGTGGTGTTTGCAAAAACTTGGGTAAGGTCTTTTAAGATGATAGGGTTTCTAAGGTCTGGCTTATCTGTGCCATATTTTTCGATAGATTCTTTGTAAGGAATTCTTTCAAATGGAACTTTGTCGATTTTGCTTTTACCATATTTTTCGAAGATTTTTGGAAGTACAGTTTCCATTACTTCAAATACATCTTCTTGAGTAGCAAAGCTCATTTCCATATCTAATTGGTAGAATTCACCTGGACAACGGTCAGCTCTAGCATCTTCATCTCTAAAACAAGGTGCGATTTGGAAATACTTGTCAAATCCAGAAACCATTAGTAATTGCTTGAATTGTTGTGGAGCTTGAGGTAGGGCATAGAATTTGCCTGGGTGTAGTCTGCTAGGTACGATGTAGTCTCTAGCACCTTCTGGGCTAGATACAGTAAGGATAGGTGTTTGAACTTCGTTGAAACCTAAATCTATCATTTCTGTTCTTAGGTCTTGAATTACTTTAGAACGAATTATGATGTTTTGTTGTACTTGTGGGTTTCTTAGGTCTAAGTATCTGTATTTTAGTCTTACATCTTCAGAAACAGATTTTGATTCGTCAATTTCGAATGGAGGTGTGGTTAGGCAAGCACCTAGTAATTCGATAGCTGTAACTTCTACTTCGATTTTACCAGTTTTTAGTTTGTCGTTTACAGTATCTTCGCTTCTAGCGATAACTGTACCACATACACTTACTACTGTTTCTTTGCATAGTTTGAAAGTAGGTTCTACTTTTAATACTAATTGTGTCATACCATAATGGTCTCTTAGGTCAATAAATGTAATACCACCATGGTCTCTAATTGTGCTTATCCAACCAGCTAATCTTACTTCTGTGCCTACATCTTGAATAGTAAGGTCGCCACAACTTCTTGTTCTGTATTTGTTTGCTTTGATTTTGTCCATTTTTAAAAATTCTCCTAAAATGTGTTTAATATTTTTTAAATCACAATTTGTAAACTTATTATATCTTAATCTTTTTATTTTAATAAGCCAACTCAAATTGCAATAGATTGATAAATTTGCTAAAAAAATATCGCTTAGGTTTTCCTAAGCGATATGTTGTTTGTTTTTTAAGCATAAAAGAAGAAAACCCAAGATTATTGTGTTACGAAAAAGTTATTATTATTGTTGTCATTAACTAGAATAACTTTTGTCATTGCTTTAGTTTTCCTTATTTTTTAATTTACCGCACAAATTTCATTGTACAACTAAAGATTAGCACTTTTGTAGTGGATTGTCAACACCAAATGCCCAAAATTTTTTATTTTTAGACTTGTTTAGAACTATTTACATTATATGTAAAGGTTCTTGTTTTATGTTTTATTTTTTGGTTGTTGATGTGCTGTTTTGTATAAATATTTTGTATTTAGACAAATAAAAAACTGCTATATTTAGCAGTTTTATTCTTCATTGTAAGCATCAGCAAATGCAGTTCTAAAGTCTACATTTTCACTTAATTTATTAGATATAGTTTCTATTCTGTTTGTTTCACCAGCAATAATTAGAGAATCGTTTTCTAGTAGAACAGTTTCGCTGTCAGGGTATATTACTTCGTCATTTCTCTTTATCATAATTACAGAAATTTTGAATTTCTTTCTTACATTTGATTCTAGTAAGCTTTTGTCTACCCAGTTTTCTGGACACTTAATTTCTGCAATTTTGAAGTTTTCTGTTACAGACATAGCTTCGTTTACTGTAGGCTTGGATAGAGCATTTGCAAGTTTTTTACTCATAAATACTTCTGGGAATACTACTAAGTCTGCACCTATTTTTTCTAGAAGCTTTTTGTGTTGTTCGTTTTGAGCTTTGGCTATAATATAGGGTATTTTTAGTTCTTTGCAGTTTAGGGTAGCTAGTATACTAGCTTCTATATCGTTACCTATACATATTACAGCACAATCGAAGTTTTGTGCACCTAGTGAGTGTAGTACTTCTGGATTTGTAGCATCGGCTACTACGGCATGAGTTACACCACCTCGTACATAGTTTACTAATTGTTCGTCAGTGTCAATTGCTAGTACTTGATGTCCTAAATTTTCTAGATTTAATGCTAAACTTCTACCGAATTTACCTAGACCTATAATGACATAGTCTTCTATCTTATCTGGTAGTTCTGTTTCAAATTCTTGCATACATTTTCTCCTTAGCCGACAATTATTTTGCTGTCAGCATATTTGATTTCGTTTTCTATATTATTATTAGATTTGAATATTAGTGGAACAGTCAACATTCCTACACGACCTACAAACATAAGTGTAATTAGGACAAATTTTGAAGCTACAGAAAGTAGTGGAGTTAGGTTTAGTGATAGTCCTACTGTGGATATTGCAGATATGCACTCAAATGTGATTGCTCCAAATGTTACACCTTTATTTATTTCGAATACTGCTATAAGCATACTTCCCAAAATAATAAGTGTTGTTATGGCTAACAATAATTTTATGGCTTTATTTATTAGTTTTTTTGATATATTGTTGTATTTGTAGTTTATACTTCCATCATCAAGAGGTTTCTTAAACAAAAACAAAAGCAATATAAATATTGTGGTGGTTTTTATACCACCAGCTATACCCATAGGTGAGCCACCTATAATCATAAGCATTTGTGTAATAAATAGACTAGTGCTAGTAAGACATGATTGATCTATAGTTGCAAAGCCAGCTGTTCTAGGTGTTATAGCTTGAAAGAATGAGTTTGTTATTTTGTCAAACACAGTCATATTTCCTATTGTGTTTGGATTATTCCATTCAAATATTGCAAATAGTATTGTGCCACCTAAAATCAAAATTGTGGTCATTGCCAAAACTATTTTGGTATGTAATTGTAATTTTTTGTTTTCTTTTTTGAAATTGAATATATCAAATAGTACTACAAAACCTATTCCGCCTAGTATAACTAACAACATTATAGGAATTAGCACAAATGGGTTATTTGCAAAATGCATAAGGTTTGAAAACTCAGCAGTTGTACTACCTAAAGGGTCAAATCCTGCATTGCAGAAAGCTGATACACTTAAAAACAATGCTTTAAAACAACCACTCCAAAAATTTCCTGTAAATTGTATTAGCGATGGTGCTAATATCAAAAATCCTACAAATTCAATGCAAAATATAGTAATAATAATTTTTCTTACCATTTTTACTACACCTTGAGCATTGTCTTTGTTTAGACTTTCTTGTAGGGACATTCTGGTACTATAGTTGATTTTCTTTCCTAGTATCATAAACATTAGACATGTAATAGATACAAATCCAAGTCCACCTACCTGTATAAGTAACAAGACTATTATTTGACCAAATAATGAGAAGTTTTTTGCTACATCTATTACAGTTAATCCTGTTACACATACGGCACTGGTGCTAGTAAATAATGAATCTACAAAGCTAAACCATTGTCTATTTTGATGTGAAATAGGTAGACACAAAAGTGCTGTACCTATCAATATTATACCCACAAAGCCTAATATAATTGTTTTGGCTGGGGTGAATTTTAATGTCTTATTTTTTATAGTATTATTGTTTTCCATAGCAGATAGATTGTATCACATCAAATCAAAACTAGCAACTGTTTGTGGGTTTGGTGCTTTTGTTGTAGGAGTGTTGATTTATTTTTTAAAACATTAAAAAGGCAAAGATATTTGAATTTTGTTTTTAAAATATATTTGTTTTTTGGTATACTTATATTTGTAAAGGGGAGAGATATTTATGTCTAACAAAAAGCTAGGTGTATTGTGTCATATTAGTTGTTTGCCTAATAAATATGGTATAGGCGATTTTGGTAAATCTAGCCGAGATTTTATCAGGTTTATTAGCAAACATAATGTCAGTATATGGCAAATTTTGCCCTTAAACCATACAAACAACTATAATTGTCCGTATGGCACTATGTGTTCGTTTACAATGGACGAGATGTTTGTATCTGTGGACGATTTAGTTAAGAAAAAACTAATAAATAAAGCTGAATTGTCTAAATTAAAGAGTTTAAAAAACACAGAGAAAGTGGATTATATTATTGTTAAAGCTGAGAAGATTAGGCTGTTAGATTTGGCCTATAGCAACATAACAGAAGATTTAAAAGACAAAGTTGTAGAATTTGCCAAATCAAAACCTAAATTCTTTGATTATGCTTACTTTAAAACTGTCTTAGCACACTTTGATGTGTACGACTGGCACGATGTAGACCAGTCTTACTGGGATAAGGAAAGTGAGCAGTCAAAAGCATTTGTGACCGAAAATATAGAAGATATATATAGACTTGTATTTTATCAATATATGTTGTTTACTCAATGGCAAGAAGTTAGAGCTTTTGCAAACAAAATGGGTGTAAAGATACTAGGAGATATGCCGGTATATCTACAGAGAGATTCTTTTGATGTTTGTTATAATCATAGAGTTTTTAAACTAGACAAAAACAAAATGCCTACTGTTACTGGTGGTGCTCCACCAGACGAATTCTGTGCTGAAGGACAGAACTGGGGCAGCTGTGTGTACGACTGGAAATATCTACAAACTGTGGGCTATGATTTTGTTGTAAATAGAATAAATGCACTACTACAATATTACGATATTTTGAGAATTGACCACTTTGCAGGATTGGTAGAGCATTACGAAATTTCTACTAAAACTAATCAAGGCAAATGGGTAAAAGGTGGCGGTGAAGATTTGTTTAATACTCTAAAATCTGCTTGCCGCTTTAAAGACTTGGTTGTAGAAGATTTGGGAGTTTTAACTAACGAAACTCAACAGGTCAAGAAAGATTTTGACCTTACAGGTATGGCTGTACTACAATTTGCTTTCGGTAGTGACGAGACTAATCACTATTTGCCTAAAAATGTGGACAAAAACTCACTATATTACTTAGGGACACACGACAATAATACATATATGGGCTTTTTAAATGGCTTAGATAGTGAATCTAGAGACAAAGTTGTTGGATTGTTGGGGTTAAATGGTTCCGTGTCAAACGAAAGATTATTGTATGATAGTGTAAAATTGTTGCTAGATAGTGGTTGTAGAGCTACAATATTACAGATTCAAGATTTCCTAGTGCAGGGCGAAGAGTATAGAATCAATATTCCTGGTCAAGCTGCTGATTGTTGGGAATATAGAATGCCTATAAAATACAAAAATAGATTTATAAAAACACTAAAAAATATTAACTGGAGATAATTTATGGTAACATTAGTAGTTTTAGATGGTTTTGGTTTAAATGACAAGACTGAGGGTAATGCAATCAAATTGCAAGGAACTCCAAATCTAAACAAATTAAATATATATCCTTATACTACACTAATAGCTAGTGGTGAAGGTGTTGGATTAAATGAAGGTCAAATGGGCAATAGTGAGGTAGGACACTTAAACTTGGGTGCTGGTCGTGTGGTATATCAAGATTTACCTAAAATAAACAACGAAATCAAAACAGGTAAATTGTTTGAAAATCCTGCTCTAACCAAAGTTTGTGAACATGTAAAGAAAAATGGGTCAAATCTACACCTTATGGGGCTTACTTCTACGGGTGGTGTGCATTCACACCTTAATCACTTGAAAGCACTAGTAGATATGGCAAACAATGCTGGTGTAACAAATGTATATATTCATTGTATTACCGATGGCAGAGATACACTTACAAATAGTGGTGTAGGTTTTATTAGTGAATTAGAAGAATATATAGCTGGCAAGGCAAAAATTGCTACCATCTGTGGCAGAGTGTATTCTATGGATAGAGAAAATAGATGGGACAGAGTGAAAAAAGCATACGATATGCTAGTATATGGTGTAGCCGAAGCAAAAGAAGCTTCTGCAGTAGAAGCTATGAAAAACAGCTATGCTAATGGGGTGTATGACGAATTTATTAAACCTACAATCATAGAAGATGTAAAGGTTGCCGAAAATGATGGATTTATATTCTTCAACTATCGTACAGACAGGGCTAGAGAAATTACTCAAGCTATTACTCAAAGACCATTTGATAAGTTTGAGGTGAAAACTTTTGAAAACTTATGTTATTGTTGTATGACAGAGTATTCGGCTGATTTTAAAGGAGTACTAGTGGCATATCCACCAGAAAAGATTGAAAATAACCTATCTAATATTATTGCTCAAAATGGACTAAAACAATTCCATGTGAGTGAAACAACTAAGTATGCTCATGTTACATTCTTCTTTAATGGTGGTATCGAAAAGGCTAACACAAATGAAGAGAGAAAGTTGGTGGATTCTGTAGATGTGCAAGACTTCTCTTCTGTGCCAAATATGAGAGCAGTAGAAATTACCGAAGAAGTGGTGGCGGCTATTAGAAGTGGAAAGTATGATTTTGTACTAGTAAACCTATCTAATCCAGATATGATAGGTCATACAGGTAATTTAGATGCTGCTATCAAAGCAATCGAGACTTGTGACAAATGTGCTTATGAGATTGCTATGGAAACTCTAAAAGCTGGTGGTCATTGTATAATAACTGCAGACCACGGTAATGCAGAAGAAATGATAGACGAAAATGGCAATGTGCTTACCCAACACACCACAAATCCAGTTCCTTTGTGGTTGGTAAGCGAAGAGTATAAGGGGCAAAAATTGTCTACAGGTAAACTATGTAATGTAGCACCTACAGTTCTTAAATTGTTGAAATTAAATATTCCAGATTATATGGAAGATTCATTGTTTTAAATAAAAAACACACCAAATGTGGTGTGTTTTTGTTTGTAAAAATATTTTTTGTATTGAATAAAATATATTTGTAGTTTATACACAAAATATATTTAAACGATGTTTAAAATTTGACTTTTAATACTGTAAGTTTTAAAATTCTAATGTAAAAATAAAAAATAAGGATGGATTATGAAAAAGAAAATTTTGAGTTGTGCTATGGCTTGTGCTATGGTTGCTCCTGCAGCTTTTGCTTTGGCTGGTTGTGGCAAAGATGACGACGGTGGAGACAAAGGTCCTAAACAATATAATATAACCCTAAATGTTACAGCTATGAACGATGCTGCTACATTTATAAATACAGATAATCTTACACCTACTGCTGGTAACAATGGTATTACCACATATACAGCAAAGGTGGAAGAAGGCAAAGATTATACTTTTGCATTTAAGTATGCGGCAGGTATGGATCACGATGGTACAGTAGTTAAAATCGGCGAAACCGAAATCAATGAAACCAAAGTGTACTATAATGACGAAACCAAAACTGCTGTTACAGGCAATGTCGACTTTTCAAAAGAAAGAATTATAGAATATAAAGTGTCAAATGTACAAGCGGATACTAGTGTTGATGCCACACTTGACTCATTAAGTATGAAATACCACATCTTAACACTAGATTCTTCAATAGTTAGTGGTGCTAAATATATGATGGGTTATAACTACTATGATTTTGATATGGATTTTTTAAATGGTGACAGACCATCAAATATATTTGATGTACCAGCAGATGGCAAAATTACTATCAATGTAGAAAATTATGACAACCCTGCTTATTGTGTGTTACTATTAGACGAAGATATAGATGCTATCGATGTAGTAGATTCTCCTATATTTAAGTATGGCAGATACGATGATGAATTGTCATCAAAGACTTTCTATGCAAATTATACTAATGCAGGAAACAAAGTTTTGTATGAAGGAAAATCTGCATTTGTGATCAAATACGAAAACTTCTATTCTACCGTATATCCAAAACAAAATGTATTGACAAGTCTAGAGGACGAGTTAAAGAATGGTACTGCTAGTCTAGATGTGCCTTCTGCTACAGGTGTAGCAAATGTTGCTAATCAAGACTTATTTACTTTGTATCATTATATTCCATTTAACCAAAAACACAATACATTATTGCAATTAGCTAATTATTCTAACTTAGCAGAGACAGTAGAGGTTTTTGACGATACAAGTTATACCAGAAGAACTGCCTTTACAAATGGTGAGATAGATCTAATTACTGCTGATTTGGGTGTATATACTGACTTAGAGAATAATATGTATATGGCTCATGCTTATGTGGGTGAAGTGGGTATTGATCACGAGGATAGTTTTGTTAAGTTTGGTGCTGAAAATGGTATTTATTCTGATTATGCAGCAACACACACTAGACAAGAAATTTCTAAAAACTTTGTAAATTCTTTAGGTAGAAACATTTATTTGCAAGTATATTTTGATAATTATCATTTTAATTATTATGATATGCCTGGACATTCAGGTGTTCCATATACTATAAATGACTTTAACTTCTATATTGTTGATGCAAATGGTACAAAAACACCTATTACAAATTTTGTAACAATGATGGATACTGATTATCCAGAAGACGAATCTATGGCTAGAACTTTTGCAGTTATTACTCCAGAAGAGTACAACAAATACTTAACTACTGGCAAAGGTAGAGTTGGTGACAGAATCAAAGAATACAAGACCGGTTATGCATTCTTTACTTATGAACCAAAAGAAGAAACCAAGGCTAGAATGGTAAAAGTTACAATTAATGCAGACAAAACCGTAGAAAAAGGCTTTGATAGTTTGTGTCTAGATTTTGCACATTTTAGAAGCAATAATACATATAATCCAGTGAAAGATGAAGACTATGGTTCAACAATTGTAAATCAATTTGCTACATATGACCCTGCTACTAATAAATCAACATATTATGTGGATAGGGAATATTTAAATCGTATGAACAAAGAAGAACAAAATTACGAAGAAAAAGATGTAAGATTAGGTGTAAAGCTTAATGTTTTGTATGATGCTACAGAATATTATTTGCAAAATGGTACAAACAAAGTATGTCGTTCAATTACTGTTACAGTTACAGATGGTGATGGCAACAAACTAATCGACAATCAAACATACGACCACCCACAATATGGTAGACCAGAAGATGCTTGGGATTGGGATCCTATTATAATGTTAGATACATTTGATGTACTTCCAGATTTAGACGAATTGATTTTTGACATTCAAGTAAATTACGATGATTTTGCAAACAAGGTTACAGACACAGCTGATTACAGCTTGTTCTCAGAATTAGGTGCACAACAACCTATGTATATTGCAAGTGAATTTAGTAGAGATTTTAGTGAGTGGAACAAAAGAACAACTTCTAACTTAGGTACAATCAAAGTTGGTGATACTCTTTACTTAGCTACTCGCATAGAGTCAGATGATTTATGTTTGGCTCAAAGAGATTTCGAAGAAGAAAATATGGAAGATCACGACAAAACCGATTCTAGAGATTACAGACAATATTTGATAAGGTTTGAAATTTTGGAAGATGCTTTTGGTAACAAGCTTACAATTCCAGATCCAGAGGACGAAGACGAAGTATATTATATCTACAAAGTAACTATACCGGAGAACAACTTCGACCATCATCATTATCAAGAATTCTTTGTTGTTGAAGATTAATATAAAAAAGAATTAGGGTATTCCTAATTCTTTTTTTGTGTAAAATTTAACCGTATAAAAAATCTTGATTGTTTAGCCTTTTATCTAGCAATTCAATTTTTATAAATTAAATATAACTTTGCACTAATTGAGTTTATTGTGGTATAATGAATATGGGAGAATATATTTATGCAAAGTTTATTAGAATCTATAGACTCAAAATTTGATATAAAAAACAAATGTAATATTCGTTTTGCAACTGCTGATGAGTGCAAACTAATATCTACACTTAGTCATCAATTTGCCGAAGAAAATTGCTGTAATGGTGTGATAGCAGACAACGAAGAATACTTTCTTGACAAAAAAGTGGCAGTTTGTGTGCTAAAAAACCAAATTTTGGGGTATGCATATGGCGAGTTTGATGTCGAAGATAAGAAGAAAAGTTATGCAAATGTGGGCGATAAATACTTTTATCTAGACGAGATGTATGTAATTCCACAAGCTCGTAGTTATGGTATAGGCAAACAGTTGTTTAAATTTTTGGAAGATTATGCTATTAGCAATAATGCCAAAACTATTAGGCTAAATGCAGTGTCAAAAAATTTTGAAAAATTATTAAACTTTTATATAAACGAAATGGGTATGGATTTTTGGAGTGCATATCTTATCAAAAAAATCTAAGGAGATTGTTATGACGATATTTGTTACAGGTAAATCTGGTGTAGGTAAATCTTATCTAGCAGACAGACTTGCTGCACAACTTAAGTATAAATATGTAGATATAGATGCTATTTCAAAAAGTATATACTTAGACAGTGAGATTGTAGATGCTGTTGTTGAACTTTTGGGTGGTTCTATTTTAGATGCTGATGGGCACATAGATACAAAGTGTATCGGCAAAATTATTTTCAACAAGAACAATGTGGAGCTAAAAGAAAAATTTTATGAGCTAACATACAGGTATATTCAACCATTATTAAAAAGTGTATCTACAGAGAATATGGTAATGGAATGGAGTATGTTGCCACTAGTGGATTTGTGGCGAATGCCTGGGGTCAAAGTTTTGGTTACAGCAGACGAACAAACTAGAGTACAAAAAATTTTGACTAGGGACAATATCTCTTTGAGTTATCTACAAACAAGAGATGCTGCTGGTGTAAACTTTGACCAGTATCAATATGACTATGTTTTTAATAACGACTATACAGAAGAAAGTGTAGTATCGTTTGTAAATGAAATCAAAAAAATAATTAAATAATACTTAGGAGAATAAATATGGTAGTAGAAATTTTAAAAGAAAAAGATATACCAGAATTACACGATGTGATAGAAAAAACTTGCAGAATTAGTTTTGCACCTTACTATCCACAATCTGTAATTGAAGATACAATAAATAGTTTAAACTGTGAAAAATTAAAAGAGAGAGCAGGTTGGACTCATTTTTATGTAATTAAAGAAGAAGACAAAATTGTAGGCTGTGGTGCTATAGGAGCTTATTGGGGTAGTCTAACAGAAAGTAGTTTGTTTACAATTTTTGTAGACCCAGATTATCAAGGTAAAGGATATGGAAGGGTTATTATGGAAACTTTAGAAGCAGATGAATATGCAAAAAGAGCAAGTAGAATAGAAATACCAGCTAGTTTGTATGCTATACCTTTCTATAGACATATGGGGTATGAACACAAAAATGGTGTGTTAACATTTGAAGATAATCATTTTGCTCTAGAAAAGTTTACTGGTAATTTAGATTAATAAAGGAACAATTTATGAAAAAAGTAAAATTATACAAACCAACAGTGGAAGATTTGTGGTTTAGAGAACAGTGTATGGCAGATCCTGATACTATGAGCTACAATGCAGGATATGATGTTAGCTACAACGGGTATCATTATGATACCGGCTGTATCGATTTTCCAAAGAGCGAGTGGGAAGCCTGGCATACAAACAAGTTTAGCAATCCAAACTTTTACTATGCATATATAGTAGATGTAGACACAAACGAATTTGTAGGATACTTAAACTATCATTTGTCTGGCGAAGGTAGATACGAAATGGGTATTGTAATGTATTCAAAGTATCAGGGGCAAGGTTATATGAGACCTGCTATGCAGGAGTTTTTATCTACTGCTAAACAAAACGGCATTACTGCATTGTGGGATTCTGTACCTGCTAGTAGAGAAAAAGCACTTAAAGTTTTCTTTGATTTTGGATTTGAAGTGGTAGAAGAGTTTAATTCTATCAAGTTTGGCAAAGAAGATTTGTGCTATATTATCAAAAAGGAATTATAAAATGTTTACTGTAAAAACAAAAATAGATATAGCTGTCCAAAAAGCACTATCTAGAAGACTGCATAGAAATTCGTTAATTGCTATGATTGTGGGAGCTATAGGGCTACTAGTGTATTTGGTAGTGGCTACAATTTTTGAAAATCCATATTTAGATATATTATTAGTATTTGCTATTCCATTTGGATTTGGGTTAGTATATGTGATTACTATCAATAAACTTATGAAAAATGTAGAACTTATCAATCAAACAAATGAGTATACATTCGAAGAAAGCTTTTTTACTGTAACTACCACTAGGAATGCAGAAGTAACAGGTAGTGCAAAGATATATTACAAAGAGTTGTACAAAAATAGAGAAGAAAAAGACTATATATTTATGTATATAAACAAAACTTCTGCTATAGCCGTTCAAAAAAGTAATATGACAAATGATGAGCTTATCATACTTAGGTCACTTTTAGACCTGGAACTTATGCCTAAAGGAATGTAGTTATGCAAAATTTACATAAAATTTACGATGAATTGCAGTTAAAGTATGGTGATCCGGAATTAAATGCAATATATGGTGGTGGTTGTACACAAAATGCTAGAGTGTGTTTGGTGTTTATGAATCCTACCAAAAGGAATATTGCCAGTCTAAAATCTTGGCAAGGTGTTAGATACCAGTGGCTTGGCACTAAACAGGTTTGGGATTTTCTAAACAAACTAGGATTTATTAGTGATCAAACAAATTTGGAGATTCAGTCCAAAAAACCAGCAGATTGGGATAATGATTTCTGTGTAAAGTTGTACAATGAAGTATCTAGTAATGGTGTGTACATAACTAATTTGGCTAAATGCACTCAGGCAGATGCCAGATATTTGGACGATTCGGTGTTTGAAACATACAAGAAATATTTGTTGCAAGAAATAGAAAAAGTAAATCCAGACAAAATTTTGTTGTTTGGAAATCAAGTATCAAGCATAGTTCTTAGCCAAAAAATTGCAGTCTCTACTTGTAGAAAGCAAAAGTTTGATTTAGAATATAATGGCAAAGGTTATAACACTTATGCTGTATACTATCCTGTGGGTAATGGCAGGTTTAATATAGATAAGAGTATAGAAGATTGTAAATATATATTGAATAGTTAGAGATGAAATATGACAAACGAAGAAATACTCAAAGTTCTTAAATTTCATAACTTGTGTTGCAAACTAAAAGATACAATAAGATCTGGCTGGAAAAGATGGTGTGTAGAAGCAGATAGAGTAGAGAGTGTGGCAGAACATATCTATGGTACCTGTATGCTAACAGTTGCTATCTTAAGTGCAAACAAAGACTTGAAATTAGATGGTAACAAAATTATCGCTATGATGGCACTACACGAATGTGAGGAAATATTTATAGGGGATATCACTCCATACGAAACAGAAAAAATGAAAACAAAAAAAGAACAAGGCAGATTAGCTGTGGAAAAATTATTTGCAGACTTTGATATGCCAAATAGTTATAGAGAACTTATCGCAGAGTTTGAAGATCAGATTACACCAGAAGCAAAATTTGCAAAGAGAGTAGATAAATTGGAAGCAGACCTTATGATATACAGGTATGAGGATTGTGTAAACTACGACAAGATAAGTAAGGACCTTCTTAATAATGAAATTATTGTAAGAGCAATCAATGAAGGTGCTACTTGTGTAGGAGATTATTTTGTTTCTAGCAATCAAGATGTATATGATGATATGTTTAAACAAATCACAAAAGTTGCTAGAGATTATTATTTGAAAAAATAAAAAATTTTTTAAATTTGATGTTGACTCTCCCCTTAAGGGTAATGATATTATTCGAGTAGAAAGAAGGAGGAAGTATCTTAATGAGAATTGGTGATTTGGCTAAAATTTGTAATGTAACTATAAAGACAATCCGTTTCTACGAAACAAAAAATCTATTGATGCCTAGCGAAGTCGACCGTTGGACAGGCTATAGATATTATGACGAATCTAGTGTGCAAAGATTGAGTGAAATTCAGTATCTAAAAGAACTAGGGTTTTCACTAAAAGAAATCCAAAACTTTAGCGAAGAACAGATTGCTTCAAAGACAAAAGAGTTACAAAAACAAATCAAAAAACTAAACCAAAACATTCAAGAACTTAATTCTATTTCAAAAAATGAATTAGGAGAGTTGATTATGAAAAGTTTTGTAAATGACACACAAGTGGTAGGAAAATGGCAAAAAGTTGCAGTTGTTGAGCAAAAAGAAGATTTTGTGGTAGGAAAGTCAAAAAACAACGAAGACATTTTCCCATACGATGAAATTTACTTTTTGCCTAATGGCAAGCCATACTGGGTAATCTCTTGGACTAAAGGATATGTACTAATTAAGGATAGAAAAAATCCTTACGAAATTATTGATGGTAGAATGTTTGTAGGTGTAGTTGACTACAAAGATGGTAAAGTATACAACTATGCAGTATACGAAAAATTAGACTCAAAAAAATACGATGCAGATGAAATTTGTATCAAAGATAACATTAATATTCCTTTTGTAAAAGACGATAGAGCAGTAGGTTTTTGGGAGCAAGTAGATTATGTGCATAGCTTTGAGGAGTTTGTTCCTAACCAAAATTTCTGGCAAGGCGAAAAAGTATTGAAGAGTTATTCGTTGGCACCAAATGGTACAGGTACACTTACATTCTTAAATGAAAGAGCACTTGCTATCAAGTGGAGCAAAGATGTGATTATCAATCCAAATGTATGTACGGCTAGTGAATATGAAATTCGCACAATCGATGGTAATGAATATATGTTTGTGGAATGGAAATCTGGCGACTATATTTACGGTGGTAAAGTATTTGGTCACTATGTGTTCAAAAAAATTTAATAACAAAAAAAGAGTTTTGAGAATTTGCTCAAAACTTTTTTTATAAATAAAACCAGCTAAACATCACATACTAATTTTATGAAACTAAAAACTAGATATAAAATGTTTTATGGAATAGGTAATTTAGGATATAGTGTGGTTAGTCAAACTATCACTAACTTTTTTATGTTTTTTGGGACTTCTGTTTTGAGAGTGCCAGGTTCGCTAGTTGGTTTGGCTATAGCACTTGCAACTGTGTGCGATGCTATTAGCGACCCTATAGTGGGGTATATGTCGGACAACAAAAAACTAGGAACATTTGGTTTTCGGAATGGGTATATGCTTATAGGTGTACTAGGAATAACTGCTATAAATATTTTGGTGTGGAGTGTACCAGTTTCATATCCATTGTGGTTAAAGGTTGTATGGATACTGTTTACACTAGTGTTAAATGAAGTTTTTTGTTCCTTATTTGCTACTCCGTATGGGGCATTGTCTGGAGATATTGTTTTTGATTATAACGACAGAACAGTTATCCAAATATACAAAACTATATTTTTTATATTGGGAATGATGTTGCCTAGTTTGCTACTTAACTTATTTTTACCAAATACAGCCCAGTATCCTCAAGGTCAGCTTAATCCTGTAGGGTATAGAAATATGGCAATCTTCTCTAGTGTTATAGTTTTTGTGAGTGGACTAATATGTGTATTTGGCACACTCAAGATTTCTAAGCAGAATAAGGTGGCAGATTCGTCAGGCGAGTTTTCGCTTAAAGATATATTTAGAGAGTTTGGTGAATGTATGAAAAACAAACATCAACGAACTGTCGTCTTGGGTTATTCTATGTCTATGATTAGTGCTGCTATACTTACTAGTGTTGGACTACACTTTTTTACTTATTGTTTAGGTTGTAGCTCTAGTCAAATAACTATTTTGCTATCTACATTGCTGGTCGGTATGGTTATTAGTCAGCCAGTATGGTACAAACTTAGTTTGCTAGATGACAAGAAACCGGCATTGTTGATAGGTCTTTTGGTAGCCATCAGTGGAATAATTGTGGTTATGGTTACTTATTTATTTAGATTTAGATTGGGCGATATTTCTTTTTATATAATGGTTGTTTCTATATTCATCATAGGTTTTGGGGTGGGTACATTATATAGTTTGCCTGCTAGTATGTATTTAGATGTGGGGGAGTATTTGCAAAAAGAAGGCAAAAACAATGGTGCAACATTTCAAAGTTTTCTTACTTTTACCTACAATATATCTAATGCGATATCGCTACTCGTGGTGGGTGTGCTACTAGATGTTATCAAGTTTGACCCTAATCTACCTGTGCAGACTAGGCCCACACAGACTGGTATTGCTATTGTTTTGTTTGTGGGTGTTCTTGTTAGTTTGATAGGCTCTTTCCTAATTTTTGCTAAATACAAACTAAAAAAGAAAAATTTTGATAAGTAGAAACCTTCATTTTTTCTTTCTTTAATTTTTTATTGTTTGAAAAATTTAATTAAGTGTGCTATTATTACATAGTATATTAGTTAATTATATAAATTATTGAAAATACAAGAAGGAAAAAATATGAAAATTACAAGTAAAGAATTACGAGAAATTTGGTTAAATTTTTATAAAGAAAAAGGCCATGTAGATATCGGTGCTGTTTCATTAATCGGTGATGGTACTACAGGTGTTATGTTTAATGTTGCAGGTATGCAACCACTTATGCCATATCTTTTGGGCGAAAAACACCCTAAGGGAACTAGACTATGCAATGTACAAGGTTGTGTAAGAACTGTAGATATCGAATCTGTAGGTGATTCTAGTCACTGCACATTCTTTGAAATGATGGGTAACTGGAGTTTGGGTGACTATTTCAAAAAAGAAAAAACTGCTTGGACTTTCGAATTGCTAACTAAGGTGTTTGGTTTAGACAAAAACAAAATCTGCTCTACAGTTTTTGCAGGCAACGAAAGTGCTCCTAGAGACGAAGAAACTGCCGGATACTTAAAAGAATTGGGTATACTACCAGAAAACATTTTTTATCAAGGCAAAGAAGATAACTGGTGGGAACTAGAAGGTACAGTAGGAACCCCATGTGGTCCAGACAATGAATGGTTCTATCCACTTACTGATGAGAAATGTTGTGATACATGTGACATCAACTGTAAATGCCGTCGTTATGTAGAGATTGGTAACGATGTATATATGCAATACGAAAGATTAGAGAATGGATACAAACCACTTAGTAACAAGAATGTAGATACAGGCTTTGGTTTTGAGAGAATGTTGATGTTCTTAAATGGTGTAAAAGATGTGTATGTTACTGATTTATTTAGCCCAGTTATTTCTCATCTAGAATCTGCTTTGGGTGTGAAGTATGGTGAAAATGAAGAAGTTACCAAGAGTATGAGAATTATTGCTGACCACATTAGAACCAGTGTAATGCTTATAGGTGATGTCAATGGTATCGTTCCATCAAATGTAGGTGCAGGATATATCCTTAGAAGAATAATGAGAAGAGCTATTCGTCATGCAAAGAAGATTAACCTAAACCTAAACGAAATTATCAATGTTGCAAAAATCTTTATCGAAAAGATTTATGACGAAGCATATCCATTACTTCTTGAAAAAGAAGACTATGTACTTGCTGAAATCCAAAAAGAAATGGACAAATTTAACAAGGCATTAGAGCAAGGTCTTAAAGAATTTGACAAAGTAATTTTCGGTATCGAAAGACACAAAGAGTTTGCTAAATCAAAAGGCGAAGAAGTTAAAAATGAAATCGGTGGCAAAGCTGCATTTAGATTGTATGATACATTTGGCTTCCCACTAGAGCTTACTATCGAAATGGCTCAAGAGAGAGGATACTCAGTAGACGAAGAAGGTTTTAAGGCTGCATTCGAAGAACATCAAGCTAAATCAAAAGCTGTAGACAAAGGTGCATTTAAAAGTGGTCTAGCAGAAGAAAGCGAACAAACTACAAAGTATCATACAGCTACACACTTACTAAATGCTGCACTTAAGGTGGTATTTGGTAATGATTGTCATCAAATGGGTTCAAACATCACAGCAGAAAGATTGAGATTTGACTTCCCATGTGACCACAAATTAACAACTGAAGAAATTGCTAAGCTTGAAGAATTAGTAAATGGTTGGATAGGACAAAAGATAGATGTTACCAAAGAAGAAATGGCTAAACAAAAAGCTGTAGAAATTGGTGCTGAACATCAATTTATTGAAAGATATCCAGACATTGTTACAGTATATTCTATAGGTAATGTTTCAAAAGAAATTTGTACCGGTCCTCATGTTGCTAATACTGGTGACTTAGGCAAATTTGTAATCAAGAAAGAAGAAAGTAGTTCTTCTGGTGTAAGAAGAATAAAGGCTGTATTGGAATAAAATACAAAAAAGAACTAGATAAAGTCTAGTTCTTTTTTTGTTAATCGTAATAACCACCATCTTTTTCGATATAGTGAGGGTATGTACCTGTTAATGCGGAAGGAACTTTAGTACAAACTTTAAATGGAAGTTCCTCGAAAGTATCATATCCACAAGCAGCCCCAATATGTATATTTGTTTTGTTTATATCGTAGCAGTATATATATTCAAGCTTATCAGCAATTTCTTTCTGGAAAATGTATAAGTTGTAGTTAAAATTATCATTTATTTTAGGTATAACAATTATATCTATTTCAGGTAGGGCAGCATTAAAGTTGTACATAGGTATGCCATCTATCGATTCTGGTAAGTAAAATACTCTTTTGCCGTTTTCTATTTTTATATCTTTTTCAAACTTTCTGTTTATATCTAGTCCAGACAGATATGATTCGTGCAATTCGTTATTATCAGATTTGTAGTAATAGTATCCATCTGATCTATAGTATCCTGCAAAGTCTTTAGCCGTAAAACCTCCAAGTGCTATAGGATAAAATGAATACAAACTAAAGGCTAGTATTAATCCCATACCAAAAGAGGTGAAAGGAATAATAATGTTTGACCAAATATTAATTATAAATTTCTTTGATTGTATGCTCACTGTTATAATACTTACGGTTAATAATGCTATAGCAACAATAATAAACACAATAAATTCTGGTTGAGTTCTAAGGTGGGCATTTGTTAGACAACAGAATACTAAATGAATGATTGACAAAGCGACAGGTGATGCTAGTAATAAATAATATAACCACTTTTTTACACCTTTGCTTTGTTTAAATTCGTTCCAGTTTCGTTGTTTTAGTTCTTTTGTTTTTTGTTTTTGAAGTTTTGAAAAGGTTGCAAAGTTGTCTAGGTTTTCGAAGGTTTCCAGAACTTTTTGTTCTTTTTCTGGTTTGAGCATTTTTGTGACACCATCTACTAGTGTTACCATATAACCAATTTTTCCAGCATCTACACCTTGAACATAAGCATTATTTACTTTTGGCATATCATAAGGATTCATATCTTTAAATACAGGAACAAAACTTTGTTTAGTCAAATTATTTTCGTTTTTGATTCTGTCTATAAATCTTGACCATTCGTTTCTAACCCAATTTGATTCAACATTTTCTTTTGATGTTCCAACTAAAATAAAAATTTTACTTGTGTGTAAAGCTTTAAATATAATTGGTTCGTACTCTGATCCTATGCGATCTTCTAGTGATTTTTCTGCAAAGAAAACTTTGTAATTTTTCTTTGTTAGTTCCTCATAAATTTCGTGAGCTATAATAGAGTCTTCGGTTTTTTCACCGTTTTGATTTGTTGCTTTATACGAAATAAATATATCATATTCCTGTTCATTTTTTAGTTGTCGTTCAATCGCTTTTTGTAGTTTGTCTATTTCTTTAGCTTTCGTTTCTATTATGTTTCTTTGGTCATCATTAGCTAATGATATTAATGTTTTATAATATTCGTTATCATATATAGAAGTAAAGTGTGCTCTATGGCAGGTAGGAATCATTTTGTTTGTGTATTTATCTTTTACATATTCGATACCATATTCCGAAAGTAAAATTCCTTCGTAAGCAGAGAGCTCGGAGCTATCTTTTTCTAAAACGAATTGATAGCTTTTGATTGCTAAATCGTAATTAAAATTTTCTCTATATAAGTAAGCAGAATTTAGCAGTGCAACAATCTCACTATTTTGTTTTGGTAATAGCATTGTTGATTGACAGTGTTGACATTTACCGATATTGTTGTTTATAAAAGCGACTTCGCTAGAGCCACAACTCGAACACCTAATTATTTCTGTATTTTTCATTTGAACATCCTTAAAATTTTATAATGATAGTATAGCATATTTTGTAAATAATCCCAATAAAAACATTGATAAAGAATATAAGTGTGTTGATGTAATTTTGTGTAATCTTATTTTGATTAATTTTAATAATTGCACAATGTATAACATTAAGCATGTGGTTTTTGACAATAAGTATTGTGTTATAGGTCAAAATGTATGTAAAAGCATAAAAGAAGGCTAAACTATTCGCTCTTTTTTTGTTTGTTTTCTGGGTTAAAAATAAGTATGGTAGGAATTTTCCTTCCTGTGACATCTCTATATACTGGTGTCAATCTTTCGGTGTGAAATATTGTTTGTGTAGAGGAGCCGTTGTCTAGAGCATAGGCATTATTTATACCTAGTTGTTTTAGTAGTTGTCTGGTTTGTTTAAATGTTAGACCAGGCTCTAGCACTGTGATTATGTAGTAGTCTTCGTTGTCTAATTGACCGATGACTTGTCGTTGTTTATTTAGGTATGCACCAAATGGAACTAGTTCGTCAATTTTTTCAAACTCTATTCCATTTACCATTAGTGGTGCAAATCCCATAAAGGCATCTACTATCCCTAGCTCTACTAATTGATCTGCAGTGTAGCTAGGCTCAAAAGTTTTTAGGTTTCCTTTTTGGTCTATACCAAGAAAGTGCATTGTATGTCTTTTCTCTTCGCCGTCGTTTGGATTTACATGTACATAGGTTTCTAGTCTGTCCATTTCTGCCACACCATCTTTTACTATTAGACATTCTGGCTCCAGAGTTTTGGTATTAAATAGTCCAGCATTTACTCCAAATAAATGTTTGCCATCTTTCATTACATCGTATAGCGATTGTGAATTTTTGAATTCGTCTTTTGTTGTATAGTGTAGTCTAGGTATAATGTGTGTTGTGTTAGATATATTTTTTTTGATAGTTATGTAGTAGTAATCACATAGATTTTCAAAATTATCTTTTTTGATATTTATATACTTTTTGTAGTTTTCGATATTGTCCATACACTCTCTCCACACTTAAAATTGTGCCACCATTATATCAAAAAGCTTGTTAAATAAAAATACTTTTTAAAAAAGTTTTTATAAAATTTGGTAATTGACAAATAATGATTTGTCTATTAAACTTATTTGTAATTATTTACTATAAATATAAGGAGCAAAAAGAATGAATAAAGTAATTTTGACTAGTTGTATAGATTTATATAGTAAAGATGAAAATGGTAATAGAGTTGCACATCATTTTGGAAACAAAAATGGTATACTAGATACTTTAAAATCTTGCATCAAGAAGTATGATAATTTTTTGTTTGTAGCTAGTGTAGAAGATAAGCCACTAGCAACTGATATGTATGCTTCTGTTACATTCAAAAGTTTTGATATTACATTGCCATTCAAAAACTATCAAGTATTAGATGGTAGAACCAAAGATCATGCAAAAGAACTTATAAAGAATGCCGACTTTATTTTCTTGTGTGGTGGTCATGTTCCTACCCAAAACAAATTTTTCCACAACATTAATCTGCCTAAACTAATTTTAGAAGCAAAGGCTCCTATCTGTGGTGGCAGTGCTGGTAGTATGAATTGTGCAAAAACTGTATATTGTCCACCAGAATTAGAAGGCGAAGCACTGGACCCTAATTTCAATATCTTCTTAGAGGGGTTGGGATTGGTAGATTTTAATATTTTGCCTCATTACAATTCGTATTTTGGTGAAACACTAGATGGTAAGAGGATTATAGAAGATATTACATTGCCAGATAGCTATAAGACCGATATATATTGTATAAGCGATGGTGGATATTTTGTAGCAGACAAAAATGGTGTAACTATGAATGGTGAAACATTTGTAATCAAAAATGGTGTGACAACCAAATTGTGTGATGACAACGAATCTAAACCATTAATCTTTGATAAATCTACAACAAAAAACAATAGAGTACTATAAACTACTCAAAAAAATCGATGTTTGCATATTGACAAACTGCAAAATTTTGATATAAACTAATATTGTAAGCGAGGTAAAATAAATGTATAGAGGTTTTGCTAACTAAATAACAGCATAATAAATTAGAAACTTTTGCGGTTTTTGAGACCTTCTTTTTTGTTATGCGAACAAGGAAGTTATCAAAATCGTCGCTTATTAGTTTAATAAAATATAAAACTATCAAGTCACTGGGGTATTCCTTGTGGCTTGTTTTTTGTTTTTAGGAGGGTGTATGGCACAAATTAATGTATCAAATCTAAGTTTTGCACACGAAAATGCAAGCGATTATATATTTAAAGATGTCAATTTTGTAATTGATACCGACTGGAAGTTGGGATTTGTAGGTAGAAATGGCAGGGGTAAAACAACCTTTTTGAATTTGCTTTTAAACAAATATGAGTATAAAGGCAAAATTCAGGCTAGTGTAAACTTTGATTATTTCCCATTTGAGGTTAAAAACAAAGACAAACTAGCTATCGAAGTGTTAGATGAAGTATATCCTGATTATGAATTGTGGAAAGTTATGAAAAATTTAAACGAACTTAATCTGAGTGAGGAATGTTTGTACAAACCATATAGTGTATTGTCTAATGGTGAGCAAACAAAGTTGCTGTTAGCAGTGTTGTTTACCAAAGAAAATAATTTTTTGCTTATAGATGAGCCCACAAATCATTTAGACTATAATGCTAGAAAAATTGTGTGTGAATTTTTAAACAAACAGAAAGGATTTGTTGTTGTTTCTCACGATAGAAAATTTCTGGATAATTGTATAGACCATGTGTTGTCTATAAACAAAAATAATATTGAGGTCCAAAAAGGTAACTTTACTTCTTGGTGGCAAAACAAACAAAATCAAGATGAGTTTGAACTTAAGCAAAATGACAAACTTGCAAAAGATATTTTGGCACTTAAGCAAAGTATGGAACAGACCCAAAAGTGGGCTGACAGAGTAGAAAAAACTAAAAATGGAACTAGAGATAGTGGGGTCAAAGTTGATAAGGGATATGTAAGTCACAAAGCTGCAAAAATGGCTCAACGAAGCAAATCTATAGAGGTTAGACAATCAAGAGCTATTGATGAAAAATCCAAACTTTTGAAGAATATAGAGCAAGATGATGAGATCTTTTTTATAGGGAACAATAGTGATTTAAAAGGTAATTTGGTTGAAGTAAAAAATTTGCAAATCAAGTATGGGTATGCCATAAATTATCCACTTACATTCCAAATAGATGCAGGAGACAAAATTGCATTGATGGGAGACAATGGTTGTGGCAAAAGCAGTTTGTTTAAAATGCTGTTGGGTGAAAATATAGAGTGTGATGGTACTATATATAAAAATAGCAAACTAAAGATATCTTATGTCAGTCAAAACTTTGATTATTTGAGTGGTAGTCTAAACGATTTCTGTTTGGAGTATGGTATAGATAGGACTAAACTTTTTACATTGCTTATCAAATTTGGACTTACTAGAAAACAATTAGAGTACAACTTAGCAGATTTTAGTGCTGGTCAAAAGAAAAAGGTGTTACTAGCCAAAAGTTTGTGTGAAGATGCTGATTTGTATATATGGGACGAGCCGCTAAACTATATTGATATTATTTCTAGAATGCAGATAGAAGAATTGTTGTCAAAGACAAAATTGACTATAATTTTTGTAGAACATGATATTTCTTTTGTAGAATGTGTAGCTACAAAAACTGTTGAAATGAAGCGAAAATAATTGATTTGTTGGAGTGTAAAATGAATTTAAAAGTAATAAGAAAATTTCCTAAAATATTAGAATTTGCTGAACTATTTGATAGTGTAGGCTGGGAAAGGAAAATTGATAGAATAAAACAAAACCGCAAACATTCAGTATTGGCAGTGTCGGTGTATGACAATGGTAAAATTGTGGGTATGGGTAGAGTGGTTGGCGATAGCTGCTATTTTACAATATACGACATTGTAGTAAGGGCTGAGTATCAGGGCAAAGGGATAGGTACACTTGTCTTGAATGAGATAATTTCTTGGTACAAAAGTATAAAAGACGATGATACATTTTTGTATCTAGGTGCCAGTGTCGGTAAAGAAGGATTTTATGAGAAATTTGGCTTTAAATCAAGACCAAATGATGATGTTGGTGCTGGTATGAAATGGTACGAAGAAGTATAAAAGGCTAGGACAAACCTAGCTTTTTGTTTTGTAATATTTGTTGTTTGTTATTATATGTGTTAATATTACAAAGGAAGGAGTGATTTTATGGAAATAATTAGAGAAGGCGAACCATTTACTGGTAGGTATGATTTTAGAGAAACCTGTTTTGGTATTGTAGAGTGCGACGGACAGATATTGTTGGTTAGAAAGAAGGGGCAGTTTTCTTTTCCTGGTGGTGGTATCGAAGAAAACGAAAGTTTTGAAGATTGTCTAGCTAGAGAGTTTGAAGAAGAGGCGGGATATACTGTAAAATCAATCAAAGAATTGGTGTGTGTAGATTGTTTTTGGTTTACATGGGGCAATTACCCTATGAATACCAAAGCAAATATGTTTGTGGTAGAAGTTGATATGGAAAATATAGGCATGCCAACAGAAGAAGGGCACGAAGTTTTTTGGGTGCCTACTGATGAAGTTTTAAATTTGTTGCCTCTACCTTATCACAAAGCTGCGATGAAATATTATTTAGAACAAAAAGATTAATTGCATAAGAAATCTCATGTGTATATTGAGGTTTCTTTTTTATTGGATAATTTATAATTACTTTATATGTATAAAAATATATATTTTTAGGGTATTTTTTAAACAAGTTATTGACCACATAAAATTTTTAATATATAATGTAGTTAAATATTACTATAACTATTAGTGCTTTTTTGTGCACTTAATGGTGAAAGGGGATAGTTATGAAAATTTTAAAAGGTGTTTTAACATATACATTGTTATTACTTGGTGGGGCTGCAATCGTGGCTGTAGCACTAGTTGGTTGCATGTTCTTGTTCCCAAGTTTCAGTGTGTTTGGTTGGAAAATTATGTTCTTTAGCAACAGTGTTGCAGACAATGCATATTCTACTGAGCTAACTGGTAGCGAGTACAATATTGTTATTGATGCTAAGTTGCACGATGTACATATTTATCAATTTGCTGACGAGACAAAAACTGTAAAAGTTGAAAAAATTGATGATATGTTTGGTTTGTATGATACCAGAACAATGGAAACATACAATGAGAAGATTGATGTAATTCCAGATGGTAATACATTTACATTTAAATTAAACCAAATCGATGGTGCAATTTTACCTCGTAAGAGTCGTATCAATGTACATCTACCAAAGGGCAAAAGCTACAATATTACTGTAAGTACAACAGAAGGTGACATCACTATTGATGGTGCTGCTGAAAATACTCCAAATCTAAAAGTTACAGGCTTAGATATTACTACAGTAAATGGTAACTTTAGTTGGGATAATGTTTATACAAGTACATACAAATCTGTATACAAAGCCGATGATGGCACTGCAGAAACTGATACTGTTGAAAGTATTGATACAACTGCTGAAGGTTACAAGAAAGAAGATTATATGAGATTTGTAGAATTAGCTACACTTAATGCTACAACTGAATTTGGTAAATTTGACTTTACTTTAAATTATGACGATGCAGAAACATATATTGTTACAGCTGCTCCTATTAAAACAAGTGCTAGTGCTTCTACAACAAAAAGCTTTTTAACAAGATTGCCAGAAACAAATTGGCACAAAAACCAAGAGTTTGATAGCAACAATGCTGATACATTGATTGGCTCAATGAGAAATATTGTTAAACAAGCTCACAATGGTAACGATTATGAATATTTCCTAAGTGCTACTCGTGGTGAGTTCACATTCGAAAATATTATTGCTAAAGGATTGTCAGTATCTGGTAAAGATGTATTAATTAAGGGTCAAAACATTGTTACATTGAAAGACTTCAACTTCAATGCTCCAAATGGTTTCTTCCAAATTGATACATTAAACTCAAGCCTAAGCACAATTGCTACAAACAATATTGATATCAACTTGACACAAGCTCAAGGTGAATTAGCTATCACAACAACATATGGTGATATCGACATCAAAAACATAAGCAAAAATGCTACATTAAAATCAGAACATGGTAACATCTCTGTTGAAAGAGCTACAGCTAGCTTAAGTGCAGTAGCTAACCACGGTGACATTTATGTTGAATCATTCACATCAAAAGTTTACCTAAAGAACAACCATGGTAGAATTACAGCTATCTTTGATAAGACAGCATTCACAAGCAAAGATTTACCTTGCGAAATTATTAACAACAAAGGTGCAATCAATGTTGTTGACATCAAATTACCTACAACTATCAAATCTACTGGTGGTAGTACAATCAATGCTTACTTCAGCGAAATGGTTCTAGGTGGTTATGCTCACAAGATTATTACTACAGGCACAGCTAATATTTATGTACCAAACACACAAGCATTCCTATACAAAGGTACAGGTACAATTATGGGTTCTGTAGGTTCAGCTCCTATGGCTGCTAATACAGGTTTTGCTCAAATTTTAGTTACAGATCCTTCTAATGTTGGACAACTATCTTCTATTGAAGTAGATGCTTCTAGTGGAACAGCTGTATTTGCTAAATATGACACAACCAAAGATTATGCTGCTGATTACAAAGATTAATCTAAAACAACAAAAAGCCGAACAATTTAGTTCGGCTTTTTATTATGATTATATATTTAATATATATATTATATAAATAATAAAAGCTCCACTAATTTATGTGGAGCTTTTTGTTATCTACCTAAAACATTGTCATCGTTTTTGGTTGTGTCAATTTTTGTTTCTGTTTGTTTTGTTGTAGGACTATCGCTTAGTTTTTGTGGTGCATTATTAGCCTCTTGAGCAGCTTTTAATTGTCTCTTTGCTTGTACAACCTTTGCGGCTCTTTCTACTGTTCTAGCTCTATTGATGGCAGTTTTTAATTCTTCTGGGAATTCATTGTACATTTCAGCGATAGCTTGTCTAGAATATGTAGTGTATATTAGATGGTTAGCAGTTTTTTCAAAACGACCAGAATGTCTTATGGCTTTTGTGATATCCTTTACTTCTAGTGTAGAATCAATCTTTTCTGATTTATTTGCATAGTGTAGGTATTTACCCAAGAAATATACATCATAAAAACTAACGGGTGCTTTAATTCTGGTTTTGTTGTTTATGTAGTTTTTTAATTTAGAAACTAAAGAATTGTTTTCAACTTTAACTTCTGGATACTTTTGGTGAAATGTTGCAATTAACAAAATTTCAGGTGTGATTACAATTGGTTGTTTTTTCATGATTAAAGTCCCCCTTTATTAACATAATATTTATCTATAACATATATATATTATCATATAATGTATTTTAATTTCAATACCCAATTTTTAAATTTTGCTAACTTTTATATGGGTACAGAAAAGGGGATTATATGAAATATAACGATTATCCACTTATGGGGGAGAATTTGGTGAGAGTATTAAGTGAAGAATATGCCAACTCATTTAAGGTTGGCACACAGCAACGCTGCCAGGTGTCAGTACAAGAGCAAAAGAGCAAACTAAACGAATTATATACATATATCTATGCCCAAAATCAAAATGTGATTAGACTCAAGAAAGAGAACCGAAACTTTAATCCAAAGTTTGATATGCAGAATCATCTAAATATGCTTTGCGATATGGGTGCTGATTGTGTGGGGGATATGGGGTGTGGTAGAAAACATTGTCTAAATGATTATTATAGGTGTGAAGTAGAGATATTTAAGGTGCTTATGTTTCTATTATTGTTAGACAATTTGAACTACAATAAAGCAAGTTTGTCTCAAATTTGGAATGAGCAAATGGGAGTATTTGAACAGATTATATAAATTTAGGGTAAGCTTTTATTGAATTTTTGATTTTAAATTTTATAATTTTTACTATGAATTTTGATAACTTCTAATCAAATCCACAAACACCAGGGTATGTGTTTAGTGGATAAGAAAAAAAGATAAAAAAATAGTAAAAAAAGTTTAAAAAAAGTGTTGACTTAGAAGAATAGATATAGTAAACTACCAATGCGTTCAACAAAAGAGCGCGAGAACAATAAC
>JAFVTW010000023.1 GCA_017503005.1 Clostridia bacterium
ATTAAGTATTTTATAATGGAGTTGTAGGGGTAAAATATATCAAAAGTTTTTTAAAAATGGGTATTGACAATACACTTTGCGGGGTGTATAATGTTAGAGCATTTTAAGGAATTAAAATGTTTTTCCATTTTTCATTCTACCTGATTTTTAAACATTAGGTACAAAAAACACACACCACTCCACTAGTGTGTTTTTTGTTTTTTAAAAGGTCTTGTCGCTAATTTTTTCAAGTTAAAATATGGCGATATGTGTATATTTTTTAAAGCCACTAATTAATATTAGTGGTTTTTTGTTTTTAAAAATTTGCATTACATGTTACAATAATTTTGCTATGCAATTTAAATTATTACAATTTTACAAAGTTTTATCAAATTTTTCTACTAGCTTAATAAGTGCATTTGTGCCACTGCTTATTTATCAAGAGACAGGTAAGTTGTATTTGTCTGTTCTTTGTTTGCTTTTGCAATCGGTAGCAAACATACTATTTACCCTGCTATTAAAGAAGTGGTTGTACGAAAAGCCTCAAATTTGTTTGATGCTTCGTATAGTGCCTATTATACTGTTCCAAGTACTACTTGTATTCTTGGCAGAAATTCCTGTGTGGGCAGTTATCGGTTGTGGTATATTTACCGGACTTAATTATACTCTTAAATATATTCCATCGGACATCATATTTGCTTATGCTACCCCACCAGATGCCAGCACCAAAACTTTGGCACTGTCTAGACTAAGTGAAGAGGTAGGCTATGTACTAGCAGGTGTGTTGGGTGGATTGTTTTTAGACTATATCGACTATACTATACTTATCATTATCAGTTTGGGATTGTATTTCTTTGGCAGTCTGCCGCTGGTTATTTACTATATCAAAAATAGAAAACAAAAAGCATTCAATACGGAACATATTTCAAATGCTGTAGTTCATTTAGAGTCTAAGCCTAATGATGGTAGAGGTAAGGCTGTAATTAGAAAAATTACTTTAGGTTATGCACTAGAGTATATGCTTGTAGGTGGTATAGATGTATTGTATTCTATGTTTACCTTTATGGTGTATCTAAGTGGTGGCTCATATTTGACAGCAGGTATATTGGTGTCAGTATTTGATGGTGTATACGGATTGTCTACATTGCTAGTGGGTAAATTGGACGAACTAGTAGACCTTACATTTTATACAGCACTTAGTGGCATAGTTATAGGTGTGCTTACAGTTGTCATTAGTTTCTGTGCAGGAACAATGCTTAGTTTCGTAGCATTCGAAATTATAGCTTTCTTGTGGCCATTCCTTACTATATTTATCAATCAACGAATGTTGCAAAAAGCCAAAATACTGGGCATAGCAAATGATGTCAGTACTGGCAAACAGTTGGGTAGCTTGACGGGTTGTGCTTTTGGTTATTTGTTTGGGCTAATATCTGTACCACTGATAGCTGTGGTGTCGGGTGTGATGACTATATGCGGTGGAGTGTTTTTGCCTATCAATGAAGAACAAACCAGAAATGATATGGTAAATTACTTAGAGAATAACGAAATTTAGAAATTTTACAAAAGGGAAGAAAAATGCAATTAAAACTTTTGAATTTTCATAAGATGCTTGCAAACTTTTCGACAAGTTTGGTTGGTGGGTTTATACCATTAATTATATACAGACAAACAAATAGCTTGTTTTGGTCCATATTCTACTTGTTTGCTATGTACATCTTGTACTTTATATTCAATCAAATATTTAGGGAACAATATGTAAAACGACCACAATTATTTTTGGTGCTTAGAGCAGTTCCTATTCTTATATATTCTGTAGCAGTAGTGCTTATAGATATTAGTTTTATTGTAGGTGTTATACTAGTAGCAATATTCTATGCTCTTAACCTTAGCTTTAGGGGTAATGCTACCGAAATTATATTAAACTACTCAGTTTCTCAAAATACCGATTCAAAAAGTTTGGGTTTAACCAGAGTGTTTGAACAAATAGGTACAATTGTAGCTATGATTGCAGGTGGATTGTTTTTGGACTACTTGCCTACATATGTGTTGATAATTATAGCTATGTCTATATATCTACTAAGTACAGTTCCACTGCTTATGTATTATATTTCTGCTCGTAAACAAAAAGGTTTCAATACCGAAATGACATCAAATGCACTTGTGCAATTTGCTCAAAATCCAGATAAGTCTCAAAAAGGCAAGAAAGTTTCTAGACAAGTTCTATTTAGATACGGTCTTGTGTACTACCTAGTAGGATTTTTGGATATATTCTGCGATACATTCAATATATTTATGTATGTCAAGACAGGTCAATTTGCATGGGCAGGATATTTCAGTGCTCTATACAATGCAGCATTTGCAGTAGGCAGCTACATCAATGGTTTCCTTACTGCTAGATTTGATACTACCAAGTTAGCAGCCGCATCGTTAATTATCAACGGTATATCTGTAGTAGTGGTTGCTTGTGCTAGTAGTACTATAGTTCAATTAATTATGTTTGGTATTATAGGTTTTGTATATCCATATTATTCATTGTTCTTGCTAGAAAGAATGCTTTCAAAGACTAGAATATTAGGTGTAAGCAATAGAGCCATATTTATGCGAGACGATGCTACACAACTAGGCAGAGCTACATGTTTGATAGTAGCACTGTTTGGATTTATAATCCCTACATTTACTGTAATGGGTACAGCACTAGTTAGCTGTGGATTATTTGCTCCAGTAAACGAAGAACAAACCAGAAAAACAATGATAGACTATCTAGAAGGTAGCAATTAATATAAAAATAAAGATGCTTAAGTATGAGCATCTTTTTTTACAGCAAAATTAATATATTTTATTTATATATTATAATATATAACAACTTATTTTAATTTAGTTGTGTGAGTAGGTGTATTTTTGTTAAGATATAGTTGTGCTAAAAGTAGCGAATATTATATATTGTTAAAGGAAAGACTTATGGAAAAATTTGCAGTTTCGTCAGATTCTACTTGTGATTTGTATGCTAGTGAAATTAAAGATATGAATATTCATTTTGTGTCATTAGTATATACAATGGATATCGACGACAAATTAGAAGAATATACAGACAACTATACTTCATACGACCAGTATGTAGAATATTACAACCAACTTCGTAAGGGTGGTGTATCAAAGACTAGTATGCTAAACTATGCTGCTCATCTAGAGCACTTTACAGCTATGGCAGAAGCAGGTGTTACAGATGCTATCCACTTTACTATCAGTTATGCTCTTAGTCCTACAGTAGATGTAGCTAGAAAAGCCGTAGCCGAAGTTCAAGAAACATATCCTAACTTCAATTGTTTGTGTGTGGAAAGTCATACTACCACTATAGGTCAAGGTATGCTAGTAAGAATTGCTTGCGATATGAGAGACAAGGGTAAAGAATTGCAAGAAACTTTTGACTATGTAGAAACCGTAAAACACAAAATCCAACACTTTATCATAGCAGATAGTCTTATGTACCTTCGTCGTGGTGGCAGAGTAGGTAGTGCTAAAGCAATTGTGGGCACTATGCTAAATATCAAACCAGTGCTTACATTTACTAAAGAAGGCAAGTTGGAAAAATACAAACAAGCTAGTGGCATGAAGACTGCTATCAAAAATGTAGTAGACGAATATGCTAATTATACTGTAAATAAGGAATATCCACTTATATATATAGTACATACAGACAATGTTCCTATGGCAGAACTACTTAAAAAATCATTAGAAGAGAAATATGGTGTAAGTCCAGAAATTAGAATAATGGGACCTATCATCGGTACCCATGTAGGGCCAAACTCTCTAGCTTATGCATTTATCTCAAACGAAGAAAGACCTATATAGTATATAAAAGGACCAAATTTGTTTTGGTTCTTTTTTGTTGAGCCCTGATTGTTGGTATTTATCAATTTTCGACAAAGTTGAGGCAATATTTTAATTTTGACCCAAAATTCTTTTGGTTATTTTGCACAAAGTTTTCTAATTGTCCAAAATTTGTGCAAGTTTAGGGTAGGGTGTGTAGGCTGTGTTTTTATGCTGTTTTGGAGTAAAATTTAGCAAAAAGTACTAAATATGGTGCTTTTTTGATTTGTTATAAACATAGAACTACAATTTTCATTTTTCAAAATACACAAAATGGCAGTAATTACCACGATTATTGTGGACTTTATTATTTATAATAAAAGTGAGAATATTGTCTAAATTTAGTTTACTTGATTTTCGATTTTAGGTATAATTCAAGTGTAAATCTATACAAATTATAAAATAGGAGATTAGAAAAATGGATAGATTAAAGAAATTAAATGGGAGTATGATTGCCGCAATCGTGTTAAGTGTATTGCTTATCATGAGTGTTACATCTGGTGCAACATTGGCTTGGTTTGGTAGCCGTGATGCAGCTAGTGCTAGCTTGACCATGGGTGAAGCTATCGTTGTAACAGTAGGTGAAGATTACAAACAAGGTGAAGGTAAGTTGGCTATGAGCTTACCAGTAACACAAGGTGGTCTTGTACCAGGTATGTCTGTTACTCCAAACATCAAAGTACAGTTACAAAAAAGTAACACAAATGCTCTAGTTCGTGCTAGATTTATCACAACAGTTGAGTATCCTAACAACTATATCGATGCAGCTTACTCAAATACTACAAAGTATCCTGATAAGAGCACTACTGACACAACAACAACAGGTCGTGTATTAGATACTGCAGCATTCCCTAATGACCATGTATATGCTGGTGATATGTACTATGACTACTACAACTACTTAGGTCACAGATACAAACCTGGTTATGACCCAACAGACAATGTAGCAGATACAACATTTACTCAAACAGAATATGATGCTTTAACAGACGAAGATGATAAGCACTCAAAGAAAATTCACTTGTCAAGAGTAAAAGTAAGAGATGCTATCGTACAACAAATTGGTAAAACTGGTGAAGGTGCTGGCTGGCAAATTAATGGTATCAAGGTTGCAGTTACAGCAGACAATGCTGCAGAGCTTGAAATCCGTCAAAGAGGTGTAGACCTTACAGAAGCTATCAACCGTGTACTACAAGGTCAAGGTGGTTATAGTGTAAACTCAGCTACTGGTGACTTAATCGAAGGTGGTATCAAATATACCCGTCGTGTAGCAGATGGTTGGGCATACCGTGAAGCAGACCAAGCATGGTACTACTTAGGTAGCCAAACAAATGGTTATGTAATTGCAAACAATAGTACTGGTATCAGTGAAGTAGTAGATACAACCAAACCTATTGCAAAAGATATCGCATCTTATTCAACAACAACAGTTGGTAACAAAACTGTTCAAACTCCAAACTATGCACTACTTAGTGATACAGGTAACCCATATAAAACAGAAGCAACAACAAATGGTTCAAATACAAATGATATGACAAGAAACTACTTAGGTGGTACATTCAAAGATTACTCTATCGACAGAGTAGCTAACGAAATCGGTGTACTTAACCAAGCAACAGTGGCTTCAGTAGACTTAAGCCAAGGTGATGTAAGTATCGACTTCTTGACAAAGAGATTTGTATTACCTACATTCATCAACAATGATTATGCTCTAGCTAAAGTTAGATTTGACTTTACAGTAGAAGCAGTACAAGACTACTTAGTAGACCCTATTCAAGAAGCTACAGCAGCTGCTGACCGTCTACCAAACAACCTTGTAAATGCTATCTTAGTATTCAACAATGCATTCCCACAAACATTGTATCCACATACTACTGTAGACCTAGATAAAGTTCGTGCTACAGGTAGTACAGCTAATATCCTACCGGGTGGTGGTGACAATGGTGTAGGTAGTCCAGAATGGATGAATGATGCTGATGGTACAACAACTATTCTATACAACAATACTGGTACAACAGAAGGCGACAGATATTCTTATGGCTTCTTATCTAATGCAAGATTAGGTATTGATGCTGATGCAGGTGCTGCGGTAGGTGCTTCTGGTAAAGCTACAGAAGTTACTGGAACATATGCTGGTGGTACAGAATATGAATATGTTGTAAAATACGATACTAACAATGATAGTAAAGTAGATGAAAACGACAAACTAAAAACAAAATCAATGGTTCTTGGTTTTGGTGTAAAAGAAGACGAATATGGTGATTATGTTGCAGATTATACAAAAGTGGCTAGATATGTAAGAGGTACAGCTAGTAGCTTAGGTATCTGCCCATTCGTAGAAGGTAGAACAGGTAGTTATACTCCTCCTGCTCCAACACCAGATCCTGCAGGTTAAAAATAACTAATTAATAATTCCTATTTTATTTAGATATTTTAGGAGAGTGGAAGTTTTTCCACTCTCTTTTTTGTATCCTTTTTAAGTGCTCCCATTGTAAGGGGAGCTGTCAAATGTTCTCGTTTGACTTAAGGGGTAGTAAGTGTATATATTAATTTGCTATATATAAACAAAATTAGTATACAAGGCGAACAACCCTTCAGTCACTCAATACTACCACAGCAGTATATTCGTGACAGCCACCCTTGCTATGGTGGCCTAAAGGGGTAGGGTGGGTAAAAAGATTGTTAAATGTGATGAGTAGTGAGGTAGACAAATAAAATCGATAAATTATCAACATATAGTTATTATTACAATATAAAAAGTGCTGTTTGTTTTAAATAATATCTTATTTGGGCTCCCATTGTAAGGGGAGCTGTCAAATGACTTACATTTGACTGAGGGGTAGTAAGTATATAAATAAAATCGCTATATATGGAAATAGTTGCATAAAAACTTGTGCAAACAGGTAATGATAATTGATTGTATAATCAGATATTAGCAAAAAAAGAGTTACATCAGTAATTTGATGTAACTCTTTTTGTATTATTTAATTAAATATCTAAGTAGTCTTGACCTATAAATAAGTCACTATCTTTGGTCTTTATCATACGGTACTCAGCTATTTGTAAATCGTGTACAAACTTCTCAAATAGTGGAGCAGTATCAGTAGGGCTATCCATTCTAAGCTCTAGTATATTTAGTTTTACTTTAGTTTTAGCTACATTTGAGTATACACATTGATCAAAGCTAAGTATAACCTTTAGACCTATACTATTGATTACTCTAAATCTTTCTCTTTTCTTAGTAATTTTTAGTTTTGGTTTTAGTCGTCTAACCATTTCTAGTGGCTCTACACTAATTCCATTTGGTATTAGTTCTAGTACTACACTAGATATGTATTCATAGTGTTTAGCGATGCTTTCTTTTTTGCCGATTTTGCGAATAAATGTATCTGGTATATCAGATATAAACTTTATTCTGCCTTGGTCGCCGTCTTCGTATCTAACTACTAGGTCGGTATAAGGTCTGCCTTTGTAGGTATTTGTACAAATAGTGATACCAAGCCTGCAAAAAAACATGTCGTCTGTATCATAGTAAGTTTTTTCAACTGAATCTTTGATATTAGAACTCATGCCAAAATTTTTAAGAACATTGCTTGTTTTTAGAATATTCTTTTGAATATCCTTATATTCTTCTATTAAGTATTTTTCGCCGACATAATTTTCTCTGCGGCCTAAATCATTTACCTTTGTCATACCTTTATTTTACATTATTAATTTTATTTTTGCAAACATTCACACATACAATTTGAGCATATTTTTACTTAAATTTTGTTATTTTGGTATAACTTAAAGGTCTATATTTGTTATTTGTGTCAAATTAAACATTTTTGGTGCTATTATTTGCCAAATTATATACCCCTACAAACTAGTTAATGATTGACATAACCATACTTTAATATTAAAATTGAATTAGGAATAATTATGAGTAGACTTAAAAATTTGTTTAGTTTAATATTTATGATATTGTGTACTACCATACTATGTGGTTGTGCTCAAATTGATTATTCTAGAATGGTGTACCCCGACGGTAAGGTTAGCGACAGAATAGTTGTAGAGATAGACGAAGATGCTTTTAGACACTGCTCTGCATCTAAGGGCGACCTTCTTAACTTAGTAAAGGTAGAATTCGAAAATTACTATGTACAACCTATCGAGGATTTTAAGGCTGAATTTTGGGCTAGTACATACGATTTTGAGGATAAGCAACTTGTTCAAGATGGTATTACTACCGATGTTAGAGTGATAGGAAACTCTATCTTTTGTGATGTAAACTTCAACAATACTAGAGCTTTTGACTTGTACTATAGAAATATAGACAAGGGTGAAGAAGACGATTCTAGTCAAACTGATTTTAGAGAAGGTACATTTGTAAACAAGCATGTACAAAGTTCTAAGAATGCTTTTGCTGTGCTAAAGACCGAATTTGTGCAAAGTTTAATAGGTAAATATAGAACTTTATTTCAATATAAATATGGCTTAAAAGACCTAAAATTGACCCAAGAGTATGCTAGTCCTGATCTAGAAGTGTACTCAAATGCAGACGAAATTGTGGTAGAAGATGGCATGAAAATGCATCACTGGGTAATTGACCCAAGTTCTTTGGAATTTGAATTAGAGTTTTATACTGTGACACCACATACTACTAGCTGGTACATACTAGCTTTGATAATTAGCTTTTTGTCTATAGTATGGGTAGCAGGTGCTATTCATAGACAAAAGCAAAAAGATGGCGAAATCAAGTAATTTATAAATTTATGTATAATACTTACAAAGTTGATGCGGTAAGAATGTTTTTTATTTTACTCTTCTCAATTTTGTGTTAAACTAAAAAAGTAGGTGATATATATGGAAGATAGATATATTTTTGACAAGCGAGTAATGAAACAATTATTCAAAAAATACGGCCTTATGGCTTTGGGTATATTCCCTGTATTGTGTGTAATCAACTATTTTTTGAATCAAGTACTAGACTTTTGGGTTACAGTAGTAGTAGATATTACATTTATTCTACTAGCTGTATTTGTGATAGAGCTTATAATAAGTGCTATCAAAAATAAGAAAGAAGCAGAAGTTAGAGACGATGTAATAGTGATAAAGAAAGCACAAGAAATCAAAGATAAAAGAAAAAAGGATTAGAAAATGGCAGTAAAAACAAAAGAAAGAATGTTGCCACATAGTATAGAAGCAGAACAAAGTGTGCTAGGTTGTGTACTTGTAGACCAAAGTGCTAGCTTAGATGTAATCAGTGCACTAAAAGACGATGACTTCTATGTAGAGGCTCACAGAATTATATTTGAAGCTATGAGTGTAGTGTTTAATAACAACTCTCCTGTAGACTTTGTTACACTAACCGACCAGCTAGAAAAGGTAAATATGTTAGAGAGTGTAGGTGGTGCAGAATATATAGCTACACTTACAAATATCGTGCCATCTTCTAGTAACTACAAGCACTACTGCGACATCGTAAAGAGAAATAGTGTACTTCGTAGATTGATTGATGCAGGTAATGCAATCATTAGCAATAGTTTCGAGGCAGAAACTATGCAAGAAGCACTAGGTTATGCAGAAAAGTGTGTATTTGATATTTCCCAAAAAGAAGATAGAAGTGGTCTAGAACCACTTAAGGATTCTACTGGCTATGTAATGGATAAGTTTGACAAAATCCAAAGAGATAGAGATAGTCTAAGGGGATTGCCTACAGGTATATTTGGCTTAGACAAGATTCTAAACGGATTGCAAAAATCAGACCTTATCATTGTAGCTGCTAGACCGGGTGTAGGTAAAACTTCTCTTAGTATGAATATGGTAAACTATGCAGCTATCAAAAAGGGTGCTAGTTGTGCTATATTTAGCTTGGAAATGCCTAAGACTCAGCTAGCACAAAGATCTCTATGCTCTATAGCTAGAGTAAGTATGGAAAAAGCACTAAATGGTAAGCTAACCGTAAACGAATGGAAAGCTCTATGGGGTGCAAACGAAAAACTAAACAATGCAAAAATATATGTAGATGATTCCAGCTTGAATACACCTGCTCAAATACTAAGTAAATGTCGTAGATTAAAGGCTGAGCACGGCTTAGACCTAATTATGATTGACTATATGCAGTTGATGAGTGGTGGTGGCAAGACCGACAACCGTCAACAAGAAATTTCTGAAATTTCTCGTTCGCTAAAAGTAATGGCTAGGGAACTAAATGTGCCTGTTATCGTACTAAGTCAGTTGAACCGTTCGGTAGAAGGTAGAAAAGGTGCAGACAAGGTGCCTATGCTTAGTGACCTAAGAGAATCTGGTTCTATCGAGCAAGATGCTGATATCGTACTATTTATTCACAAACCAGATATCCCTGCCGATGCACCAGAAGAATTGCAAAAGAATCCTATATGTGAGATTCATATCGCAAAGCATCGTAATGGTGGCTTAGGTAAAGTAAAAGTAAAATGGATAGGCGAATTGACTACATTCGTAAATCTAGAAAGAGATTCAAACGAACAAAGTCTAGACGAATTAGCTCCACCACCTATTCCTAATGATGCTCCTACTGTTGATACAAATTTGCCAGAGATTGTACCTTTAGACGACAGCGACATTACAGATATTTTCTAAAATTTGGTGTTGACAAGTATATATTTGTTTGGTATATTTTAAGTGTAGTATTTCAATTAGTCCATTCGCGATGTACTATGTAAGAACAATAATAAAGACAAATCAAATGGTAATATATACTTGTTTGATACTTAAAAATATTTTAAGTTAGGTTAAAATCTTCTTTATGAATGGCAAAAATAATCAATAAGCATTAATTATGGTTGTTTTTTGCTGTTGTCATAAAGGAGGTTTTTTGTTTTTACAACCAAAAAAATACATTAAGAAAGGAAGAAAATAATATGAGTGAATTTAGTTACAAAGAAACCGGAAAAAACATCGGTTGGAATTTTTCAAAAATAAATCCTGTGGTTGTAAGAAAAGGCAACTACAATTACTGGAGACACATAGTAGATGCTATAACTCCAGAAACAGTTATGCTAGACATAGGCTGTGGTAGTGCCGAAAAAACACTAAGATACACAGCTGAGGCTAAAAAAATAATTTGCATAGACATCGAACCTGAGATGCTAAACAAAGCTACCGAAAATCTAAACAAATTTTACACAGGTGCAAAGAAAGACAAATTTGACTTTCAATTAATGGATGCTGACGGATTGCTGGGTTTCCCTGATGAAACCTTTGACCTAGTAGTATCTCGCCACTGTGGGGCTAATATGGCTGAAGTGTACAGAATACTAAAGAAGGGTGGAGTGTTTGTATCCGAGGACATCTCTAAGTACGACTGTTGGGACCTAAAGCAACATTTTGGTAGAGGTCAAGGCTTTGAGGGAGACCCTATATACTATGCCGTTTCTAAGTCTTGCATTCAATTAGGATTTACCAAAATTGAATTTGAGCAAATAGAAGAAGACGAGTATTATCCTGATGCTGAACAGCTAAAATATTTGTTGTACAACACACCTATCTTGGGTGGTTATGACCCAGAAAAAGACGACAAACAACTAGATGAGTACATCTCTACTCATACCACCGAAAAAGGTATAAGACTAAATCGTAGACTATATGGTTTTAGATTAGTAAAATAATTAAAAGGGAGTGATATTTCACTCCCTTTTTTGTTGGTATTTGTCGAAAATTTAGAGATTATCAAAAGTCTAAAAATGTCGAAAAATGTTTGTTAGGTATATTGTTTGTCATAAATTAGTGCCACATATCATATAGTGTTTTATGAGAAAATGTGTATTTTTTGTAGGCAGACTTAAAATTATGTTTATATTTGTGGCTGTGCTGATAATTGGCTTTGTTTCGAGCTTTTTTGTGTATACTGCAGTTAGAGCAAATACTGATGCCAAACTAAACTATACCATAGTGGTAGATGCTGGGCACGGTGGGCTCGATGTCAAGTAAAGACTGTTAAATTTTTTATATTTTCTCAAAAAAAATTGCCATATATCCAAAATCGGATATATGGCTTTTTTATTTATTTTCCAACATTTTCAAAATCTCTTTATACTCGTCTTGAAAGTTAAAAGTTATTTCTATGTTTGTCGGTGTATGAACTATAATCTTTTGGATTAAATCTTTAACTATAATCTTGTTAAGAGATTTGATATTTTTGTATTTTGTAAAAGTCTTAATAAACTTGTTTTCTTGCATGACTTCTATTACATTGTCAGTTTGAAATGTCTTGCCTTGAACTTCTTGTTCTTCAAGTTCTTGCTTGAATCTCTTATAATCTGCAAGTGATATTTCCAAATTTCTATACTTTTGATATAGTAATTCTTTTTGTAGTTCTATATCATTTTTAGGTTTATAAGAACTTTTGATTGTTGCTTGTTTTTCAGTTTTAGCAAGTTCATTTATAACAACTTCTATATCACAAGCAATTTTAATAAATTGTTGTATTATTTTTAATACAACTTTTGCCAACTCTTGTGTTTTAACAATTTCGCTTTTACATAAATTAGTTGATAAACTTTTTAACTTACACTTATAGAAAGTGTATTTTCTATTTTTATCATTTACATAAGTCATCTTTGTATTGCAATCGCCACATATTAAAAGTCCTGAAAAGTAGTTGTCTGGTTGTGTGGAGTTGCCTTTAAAATAAACTCTCTTTTTATCAGCAATTAAGGATTGCACAAGATTAAAAGTTTCTTTATCAATAATTGGCTCGTGTGTATTTTCTATTGTTATCCATTCAGACTTGGGTAACTTTTTACATTCTTTTGTTTTATAATTCATTATTTCTCTTTTGTGTTGAACCATATTTCCTATATATACCTCATTTTTCAAAATTGTTGTTACGGTATCTCTGCTCCAAATATGTTCTTTGTTTGTTAATCTATTTGTATAATAACCATCAATTTGCATTTGTTTATATTCGCTTGGTGTAGTTATACCTCTTTCACTTAATATTTTGGTTACTGCCATAAATGATTTATGCTTGATAAACAGCTCGTAAATAAGTTTGACAATATCTTTTACTTCCTCATCTACAACAAGTCTGTGTATGTCGTTTTTATCTCTTTTATAGCCATACGGAGCGACAGGCGAAGTAAATTGTCCTCGTGTTGCTCGAAGATTGTAAGACATCTTACTTTTTATTGAACAATCTTTTAAATATTCTTCATTCATAAGTCCAGATAGTCCAATTAAGAGAGTATCAATCGGCTCATCATTTATCTCGCTGTCATAATTGTCATTTAGAGATATAAATCTTGTATCAAGAGTTGGGAACATTACTTGAAGATATTTGCTCATCTCAATATAATTTCTACCAAATCTTGAAAGGTCTTTAACAACAACACAATTTATTTTCTTTGCGATAATATCGCTCATCATTCTCTGAAATGCTGGTCGGTCAAAGTTTCCACCAGTATACCCATCATCAACATAGAATTTGTAAGAGTTCAAACTATCAAGAGTTTGCACAAAGTTTTCTAAATAACCTTTTTGCGATTTAACACTTTCGCTAGTTTGTCCTTTTTTATCTTCTTCAGATAATCTCACATACAAGGCAACGTTCCATTTACCTAAAACTTTCTTTGTTTGATATTTACTTGTTCTAGCCATTTGCCACCAACCTTTGAGAAGCAGTAGCAAGTTCTAAAATATGTTTGTTGCTTTCTATAAACTCTATTGCAATTTTATACTCATCTTTATATTTAATATCAATTTCTATTAAGTTGTTTTCGTGTATCCAGATATTATCAATAAGTTCAGTTATAATACTTCTATCTAAATTTTCAATATCTCTAAATTTCACAAAGTGGCTAACAAAAGGATTATCAACTTGTGTTCCGTTCTTAAAACTTATAATTTGTTCTTCCAAAGAGTTTATTTCTTCTTCAAGTTTTACAAGTTCACTTTGTGCTTGTTCTTTATATCTTTTATATTCTGCCTGTGTGATAATCTCATTTTTATAGTCAGGGTAAAGACCATCAATGTAACGTATCTTCTTTTGTTTGTCGTTTAGTTTAATCTTTAATATTTGTTCAAGATTATCTGTTTTATAATTTTCAAGTTTAAATTTTGTTATAAGGTCAATAATACTTTCAAAGTTCACAGCAACTTGAATATAAGTTTTTATATACTCAAACACCGTATTTTCTAAATCTGCTTTTCTAATGCTATGTGGCGAACAAATTGCTTTACCACAACGTTTGAAATTACTGCAATTATAATATTCTATATATTCAGTTTTGCTATGTCCTTTACGACTTTTCTTTTTGCTCATACCGTGCTTACAAGTGGCACAATGCAAAAATCCCGAAAGTAAATCAAGTTGTTGTTTGCCAAAGGATACTCTTGTATCTCGCTTTAATAAATCTTGAACTTTATCAAAAAGTGCTTTATCAATAATTGGCTCTGTTACATTCTCAACAACAATTTTATCTTCTTGTGCAACCTGTTTGAATTTATGAACTTTATAATTTATCTTTTCTCTATGCTTTTGAACAAGGGTGCCTATGTAAATAGGGTTAGTCAAAATTCTTCTAATTGATGAGTCCTTCCAACCAATCTTGTTGCCATAACTATTTACATACTTGTTTATCCCTTTTGAACTTTTATAAGTTGCAGGACAAAGCACGCCTTCTTCATTTAATCCAAATGCAATTTTACCCATTGTTTTACCACTTGCAAATTCGTTAAAAATTCTTTTAACAATTTCACCAGCTTCTAAATCTACAAGTAGTTTATTACAATTTTGTGGGTCTTTGATATATCCATAAGTAGCATAAGTTCCAACAAATAATCCTTGTCTTTTTCGAGCATCAAATGCAGACCTAACTTTTAATGATATATCTCTACAATAACTTTCGTTCATTATGTTTTTAACGGGAACTATAATGTTTGATAAAGATTCGGGTTTAAGATAACTATCGCAATTATCAATGATAGATATAAATCTAACATTAAGCATTGGGAAAAATACTTCAAGATAATTTCCAACTTCTGAATAGTTTCTTCCAAATCTTGAAAGGTCTTTTACAATCACACAATTTATTTTGCCAGACCTAACATCATCAATTAGTCTTTTAAATCCCGGACGATTAAAATTAGTTCCAGAGTAACCATCGTCAACATACTCATCTACAACTTCCACATTATCAAGTTTGTTTGCATATTCGGTTAGTATTACTCTTTGTGATGTAATACTTTCGCTCTCGGTTTTGTTATATATTTTCATAGTTCCAAGAGCTTTATCGTTCTCAACATCTTCTCGTGAAAGTCTAATATAAAAACCAGCCTTCCATATTTTGAGTGAAGAAGGCTGGTTATAATTTTTTTCAATCATAACATACTCCTTCTGATAATCATAATGGTATGCTATGAAATATTTAACACACCATTATATTATCACAAAATTTTCAGTTCGCCAAGTCCCTTTTATGAACTTTTTGAACATTCTTTAAGAGAGTTTAATAATCTCTCTTGAAAGGTTGGACCTTCATCATCAAAGTTTAGTTTAACAGCAATGTTTCCAACTTTGAAGAAATAAGGGTTTTTTATTTGCTCCACAAAACTAATAATTTTAGATTGAACAGAGCAATTCTTATCTATTCTAATATCTCTTAAATCAACCAAATCATCAATATTAAAATTTTCTATATCTACATTTTTCAAGCTGTCGAGCTTGTTATTTTGCAAGGTTAAATACTCCATACAATAATATATTTCTATTAACCTTTTTATTATGCAGATTATTGATGATTTGTTTTGTTTGTTCGGTTTTAAGTAATGTATTTTTCATAATTATTCCTCATAGTTTTTTGTCTCCTTTTCTAAAACTTTAAGTAAACTATTTGCTTTAAGCAATAGTTGTTTTTTTTACATTCAAGTCCTTTTTTCACAACTTGAAAAATCGGTGTTCGGGTATCCCGACAGCCGAAATAATGAGTAGAAACGAAATAAAAGTATGTGTGTCAGTAAAAAGTCCTATTTTATAGGGCTTTTTCGCTACATTTAGCTTTTATTGTTTCTACCTTATGCTCTATACTAAATATAATCTACATTTCCATCTCATAACCACCATCTTCTTGGATTAAACCTTCTTCTTTCAATCGCTTGAAATGGACTTCTTCAAGGTTTCTCATAAACTCTTGAAATGAGTGGATTGCTTCGTATTCTACAAGTCGATTTAGATAAATACATTGGTCTAATAATTGTGACATTTTCTTTCGTTGCATTGCTTTTTCCATTTTATATTTAGCATTAAGTTGAGTTCTTTCAAGCTCTAATTTTTTAATCTCTAATGCTTGTTTAATTACAATGCCACCAAGTCGTCTATATAGGTCTTTTTGCATTTGGTCGCCAATGGTTGATGTTTGTTTATAACCATTCCTTTTGCAATATTTATCTATGGTGTCTTGTTTTTCTTTTAGTGCGTCAGTAAAGTAATTTTTCTCTCGTTTAATCTTGTAATTATGTTTGAGAATATAGTCTGAAATCTTGTCAATTTGTGGCCTGAGATGTTCCATATTTTCACCGTTATAATACAAGTGTCCTTCGGGTGGAAAGTTGTTTGAAAGTTTAACAAGCATAGATTTTAGTTTAAGACTAGAAACTTCGTTAAACGCTTCATTTGCTTCCTTAATTAGGTTTGTCCTAATCCTTATCTCTCTTGCTTTGAAATCCGTCGCACAGAGTTCCATATTGGCTTTAAATTCGTCCATAGCAAGGCAAGACAACTTTCCCATTGAATAACCCTTTCCATTGTCTGTAAGTCGCTGTGGTTCCTTTTCAAAGAAGATTAAATGGATATGTCTATTGTCGGTGTTTTCGTGTAATCCCGCAAACCATTCAATGTTGTCCGGATTAAGACCTGCTCGTTTGAAAAACTTCGGTAGTTCACTTTGCATAATGTTTTTGGCTTGCTCAAAATTATTACACCAATTAAGTCCAAATCGTTCTTCAAAACTAACAACACCAGACCAAATGACAGATTCGGTTTCTCGCAAATGTTCTCGAGTTAGAGCAATTTGTTTTTTGTTCATCTTGCCATCTTGATTGAAAATTCCACTAGACTTTGTGCTGTTGTTTGAATATTCCACAAAGTCAATATTCTTCAAATCTTTAATTCCCGTATCAATGTATTTCATATAGTCGTTGTATTTGTTTGAAGAATAGAATTTTCTCTTGTCTTGCATTGCTGGATTATTGGGGTAATTGGGTAAACAAAATTCAAGCATAAAGTTAACATTAGGAACTTCTTTACCTTCTGCCATTTAGCAAATCCTTTTTCGTTTGAGCTCTTAATACTTCAAGGTCATAGTCGGTTGGTTCATATTTCCAATCACTACTATAACTTCGCAAACTTGCTCCTGTGGATTTTAATAGTAGTTTGGTGTTTAAGTTTGTCATTGCTTGATTTGTTAGAACTTCACCTGTAGTTTCTGCAAAGTAAGATTTTTGACCTTTCTCAATCTTGTCTAGTTTCTCATCAACTCCTTGCATATATCTTCTAATCTCTGAAAAGTTAATGCTGTTGTTGATTTGACTATCTCCAAGCATTTTCTCTGCACCTATAAGAGCAAAGTGTCTTATGGTGTCTGTTTTGTTGCCAATCATTGGCATAAATTTTCCCATAGCACGATTAAGTAAATCGGCTTGGTCTTTGTCATACACTCTAACGGTGTATTTTTGCATTACATCTTGTTTTGTAATTTTGGGCATTTTTTGTTACTCCTTCGGTTTTAATTTTTTTGTTTTGTGGGTTGTTTGAAATGTAAATAAATAATGATTTTGATGATAACCTCCTTTTGTTTAGATTTTGTTGTGGGGAATAATAGATAACTTGGCACCTCCTTTTAATTTGATTTCAGTATTGCATAGGCCGATGTTGCAAAACCTGATACATCGAGAACTCTACTTTTGTAGTTTTTTGTTTTTCAAACACGAAAAAAGAAGTCTTATGGGGATTAGGACTTCTTTTAAGATTTTTCCATTCAATTAAAGGGGCAATGAGTTTTTTTATCCCTCACTTATATAGAGAAAGTGTATGGCAAAAACAAGTAAAAAACACTTATAATATCGGGGATAAATGCGTGTGCACGACGCCAAAATTTTTTCATTCTTTTCTTTATTTTTAATTTCTTTTCTTGCTTTAACAAAGAAAGATGAATTAAACTTGGATTTGTTTATTATATATAGCGAAGAATGGGCAATCACTGTTTTTTCTTTGTTAGGGATATTTTTTATTTTGTTAACCCTTCCTATATTTATAACTACAAGAATTTTGATTTTGCCAAGTCGTTTTTGGGGTATTCGACAAAACAAGTCAAAATATTTTTTCTTTGTTAGACAAAAAAGAACTACCTTGTTTGGTAGCTCTAAATCGCAAAGTATTTAGTCCCTCTATATATAAGGACAATTTTTTAGTAAAAATTAAGGCAAAATTGAGTTTTTGTTAAAAATTTCTTTTAATTTTCTTTTTTTAGTGCCTTTTCTTGTAGTTCTTCAATAAAATCTTCAACCATTTTTACAACTTGGAAGAAGTTTCCCTTAAAGTTTTTTAAGTTCTCAAAATGAGCTTCAATGCCATAATCTGCAAAGATTTTGTTTGTTTGCTCAATCCATTTATCATCTAGGTTAGAGTAATCAATTTTTTGAGATAATTTTTGTTTGATGTTTTTGTCAGCACCTGTGCTAATGGTCTTTTTGATTATCTTTTTAACTTCTTGGATAAGGTCTAGCACATCATTTATATTTATTATAAACTTGCCAGTTCTTCTAATTTCATCAAGACATTTGTTAAATGCTTTTTTGCTTTCCCATTTCAAATCTCTAAATTGTTTTGTTTTCTTAAATTCATAGTCATTGCAAAGCATAATTCTATAATCTTCTTTAAGAACTTTCAATCTTTGACTAACAGCACTTGCAGAGATTCCAAGTTTTTCAGCAATTTCTCTTTGTGTAATATTTTGCATAAACATTAGTAAAATTTCTCTATCGTTGCCGTCAAAACGATAAATTGCTCTATACATAACTTTTTTTGTTAGTTCATCATCAAGTTGTTTTTTCCAATCGTCTTCCTGTGAACTGTGTTTTGCAAGATAATTGTCTAAATACTTTTGACTTTTATCTCCTTTGATTTGTGAAAAACTAACCTCGTGTCTGCGATATGTTCTTTCTTTATTTTCAGGGCTCACAAGAGAAGTGTCTTTTTTAGCATTTTTATCTTTCTTCTTGGCTTCTTTATATTCTTCGTCAATTCTCTTTTTTTGGTCTTTCCACCAATTTTTCGCTTGTTCCATTTCTTCAGGTGTTCCTTGTATCTTCATAAACAAAACTCCTTTCTATGTTTTTATTATAACATAAAGTTTTATAAAGTGTTGGGCTTTCGACAAAGTTTTTAAGTTGAAATCTCTTGAAGTCCAAAATTATGAACTTCAAAACAAAAAAACCTACTAGATTTCTCTAATAGGTTTCAAAATTTATATTATCAGAAATGTTTTTAGTATTAAATAGGCAAATATATAACTCATTAATAAGGCAACAATAGCAAATTGTAATGATATGATGAGTTTTAACCACCATTTTTCTACATTTCTTATTATTATTAGGTTTGTGAAACCTAAACCACCACCAAAGGCACCTCCAATAGCTCCAAATAATATGCAGGGGATAAAAACCATTAAAGACATTACAATTTCATACCAAGTTAATTTTCGGGCAACCTCAACAACATTTCCAAACATTTTTATTGTTACACCTATAAGTTGGTTACCTTTAATTTCAAAATATTCTGTGGTTTCACCATCTTTATATTCATACAAGTTTCGTTTTATTTTTGTTAAAGATGTGCCATTGTATTTTATTGTTCTTTTGCCAGTCCAAAAACCTTCTTCATAGTATAATTCTTTATTTTTTGTTTGCTCGTTATTTAATATAATTTTCATTTTAACTCCTATTTTTCAAACCACAATTTTGGTAAGTTTGTTTCAGAAATAATCCAAACATTATTATTGTTTTCAACTAAATCTTCTTCTGAAATAAACAATTTAAAGTCCAAACTTTCAAGGAATGTTGCAGAACAAAGTTCTTCGTATGATTTATCACCAAAGGATAAATCTTCTTCTAATTTTGTTATAGTTTGCCATTCATAAGCGAATGAGTTTTCATATTCTTTACTAATGCCTCCAATTTGATATTCACTAGTAGAAGAATATTGAGAAACCGAAACATTTGATAAGACAAAACTATTTTTTACAATTCCATCTGCTCCTGAAATTCCATAAGCAGAGAATATTGTTCCCTGTGCATAATGAGCTTTACTTGATACTCCTTTTAAACTATAGCAATTTTCCACAACGCCTTCACCAGTGGCTATTATCCCACCAGCATAACAACTTACTAGTACATCAGAAGTTGAACAAGCATAAACTGAAACATCGCTATAACTATTAAGGACTTTTCCACCTTTTGATATTGCAACAATACCTCCGGCTATAGCATCTCCATCAATGTTTGATATTGATATAGAGCCTTTAACATAACAAGAATTAACAATTCCATAGTTTTCATATATTAGACCTGCACCAGCCACCATCTTTTTTCGAGCAGTAAACCCAATGTTTAGGTTTTCTATTCCCAAGTTTTTAATAATGCCGTGATTGGTTTGAAATAAAGCATATATATTTTCATATTCACTTTCTTTCAATGTATAATTTCTAATAATATGCCCATTTCCATTAAATACACCATAATTTCCCATTATTTTAAAAGATGTATTTTCGATTAAATCTATATCACAATTTAAGATATATTCACCAAACAAAGTATTATCATTCAGCGCAAGAAATTGTTCTTGAGTGTCAATTACAGTTTGATATGTAAAACTTGGAGTAGGTAAATGCTCAGAATCGTATATCCATATACCTTTTATATCAAATAAATTGTTTTCCATCCAGTCTTTGTTTGTCAAGTTTGAAAGCGGTATTGTTGTTTCAACAAGATTAGGAACAGACTTTCCGCCAATTGATAGTTTTATAGAACTATCATCACTATAATAAGGTGATGTTTGTTTAAAATTGTAATTTAGTGAATATTAACTTAATTTTCTTTTTTATTAAACATATGGCGTACTTTATCTATTCGATTATTTGGTCTACGTGATTGAATAACTGGTTCACAAGTAGCAATTTGATAATCTTTTAATTCTGTCAAAA
>JAFVTW010000024.1 GCA_017503005.1 Clostridia bacterium
GCTTGCTAACATTCAAAAATTCTTTCAACAAATCTTCCCTACTTAAATTTTCGTATTCTCTTATTTTCTCTTCTATATTTTCTACTTGTTCTTTATTTTTTTCTTTTAATTCTTTAACCTCTTTTTTTGCATCTACTTTAAATTCGCTAAATTTCATAATATACTCCTAGAAAATATTTAACTATTTATTTATATGCAAACATATAAATATATTGATTATTTTATTAGGAGAATATTGTGAACAATAATAATTATGATTACAACAATTTTACCTCATACTACCCTTATGGCGAATTGCCACTCAAATACACAAAGCAAGGTCAACAACAAATAAAAAACAAACTTGAAAACAATTCAAGTTCGGCATTCTTTAATTTTGATGATAAAAATATTGAAAACAAAAAGATTGAAACACAAAGCGAAAACAATCAAGCAGAAAACAATCAAACAGAAAAAACTATAGATTTCAAATCAATTCTTCCTATACTTTCTACAATGGGTGGTAACGAAAAATTCAATCAAATACTTACACTACTAAACAAAACTGACAATCTAAGCATAAATGACCTAATCAAACTATTTGTCAGCAACAAACCAAAACCAGCAAATTCTTCAAACAAAAATTCTATTGAAACTCAAAATTATATAGATGGGTTAAAAAAAGTAGAATAAAAAAAGATTAACAAAATGTTAATCTTTTAGTCTTTATTAAGATTGTTATATACAAGTAACATATTAGAGAATAGTACAGCATCGTTGAAGTTTCTAATATCTAGTCCCATCATCTTTTGAATTTTGTCTAATCTATATATAAGAGTATTTCTGTGCATAAAGCCTACTTTACTAGCACCAGAAATAATCAAATCACTTTCAAAGAATAATTCAGCAGTTTTAGTCAAATCTTCATCGGACAACAATGTCTTTACTGACTTGATATTAAAAAACTCAATGCAGTTGTCTTCAAACACAGCATCTTTATTTCCATATATCAAATTTTTGCTAGTAAAAAGTGCATAACACCTTTCCCTAATAAAACCAGTATCGATTGACTTTTTTGCCATAGTATCACCTTTTAATCAATAATTGAACCAAATTTTAGTTTTACAACTCTACCTTTAAATTGTTTAAGAATATCTTCGCTAGACACTGCCACAATGCTTGTGCAATCGTTTTGCTCAATTAAAGCATTGATAAGTCTACACAATTTGATAGCATCGCTATCTGCAAAATTTTCAAAAATATCGTCAACAATCAAAAATTCTAATTTTCTAAGACTAAGCCTTGCAATAGCTACACGAATTCTGTCATAGTCGCTAAGGTCTTTAAGTTTGCGATCTTTAATCCCTTCTAGACCATAAGACAAAATTACACCATTTACTTTACTCAAAATAGAATCTTTATCTAGTTTGCGAATCTTTAGTACATATTCTAAATTTTTTTGTACTGTTTGTCTCTCAAAAAATGAACCTAAAGCACTCAAATAGCCTAGACTAATATCATTTTTTAGGTCAAGCTTATCTATCTCTATATTTTTGATTAAAACATCACCGCTAGTAACTTTTTCTAAACCAGCAATTACTCTAATCAATGAGCTCTTACCACTCTCTTTTTCTCCAAACAATAGAATATGTTCGTTATCATCAATGGTTAGATTAATATTATTAAGTGTATTGTACTCTTTTGTATATTTCAAATATACATTACTAACGACTAACATCTAAAATTCCTTTGTTTATTTTGACTAAAAGTTTAGCCTAATATATTATACTAAAATAAAAAATTTTGTACAACATTTAATGTAATTTATTAAAAAACTTTTCAACAATTTTTGTTTTGCAAATATTTAACAATAAAAAAGACCCAAACAATGTTTGGATCTTTTATTTTTTTTATAAATTAGTATACTAATTCAATTAAACCATAGTTACGGTCATTTCTCTTGTATAGAACATTAACCATACCTGTTTCAGCATTTAGGAAAACATAGAAATTGTGGTCTAATGCTTCCATATAAGCTTCTGCATCATTAACTGTTAATGGATCTAATTCAAACTTTTTAGTTTTAACTAATTTTGGAGAAGCAGTTTTTTCTTCTTCCATCATAGCATCATACATCATTTCGTTTGATTCAAAAGCATCTTTTCTAAGTTTTGATTTAAATTTAGAACCTTGTCTAACAATTTGTTTTTCAATTTTAGGAAGTACTAAATCGATGTTGTTGTACATTTCTTCACCTAAAACTTCACCTCTAAAGAACATACCACGACAGTTGATAGTGATTTCTAGTTTGTGTTGTTTAGCTTGTTCAATGCAGTTTACTTTAACTGTAACATCTTCATCAAAATACTTTTCTAATTTACCAAGTTTTCTTTCCAAAACTTCTTTGAATTTATCAGAAATATTATAATTTTTTGCTGTATAAGTAATTCTCATATATAGCCTCCTAGTATTACTAATCTAATTCTAGCAAATTTAAAAAATTTAAGCAATTAAAAGAATATTAATCATTATTAAAAATTGCTACTTTTTTTGTTTGTTTTCAAAATTTAGAACTAAGTTGTTGTCCTTTGCACTTATAACAACCGTTGTGCCATTTTCTAGTCTATTTTCTAGAATATATTCTGCAATTCTATCCTCAATTTCTTGTTCAATCAATCTTCTAAGTGGTCTAGCACCATACTCTGGATTGTAGCCTTTGTCTATCAAATATTTTAGCGCACTTTCAGTAACTTTTAGGTTTGCACCTTGAGTTTGAAGTCGTTTGTTTAGATTTGTAATAAACAACTTAGCTATTTGAGCAATTTGTTCGAAGTTTAATGGATGGAATACTGTAACCACATCTATTCTATTTATAAACTCTGGTTTAAACTTTCTCTTAAGTGCACCAGTCAATGTTTCCTTAATTGTGTCATAATCCACTTCTTTTTCTTCACTAAAGTTAAAGCCTAACTTGCTTTGTTTTTTAGGCAACTCATTTACACCCACATTACTTGTAAGAATGATAATTGTATTTTTGAAGTTTACCGTGCGACCCTGACTATCTGTAAGTCTACCATCATCTAATATTTGCAAAAGCATATTAAACACATCTGGATGAGCCTTTTCTATTTCATCAAACAATACTACAGAATATGGTTTTCTTCTCACAGCTTCTGTTAGCTGACCACCTTCATCAAAACCAACATATCCTGGTGGAGAACCTATTAGCTTAGACACACTATGTTTCTCCATATATTCACTCATATCTAGTCTAATAACATTGTTTTCATTGTCAAACATAGCTTCTGCAAGTGCTTTGCACAGTTCAGTTTTACCAACACCAGTTTGTCCTAAGAACATAAAACTACCTATAGGTCTATTGTTGTCTTTTAGACCTATTCTAGCCCTTCTTATAGCCTTGCTTACAGCTACTATTGCCTCATCTTGACCTATGACTCTCTTGTGTAAAATACTCTCTAGATTTAATAGTCTTTGTTTTTCACTTTCAGTTACTTTGGTTACAGGTATACCAGTCCATTTACTAATAACAGCACATATATCATCTTCTGTAATTACTGCACCATTTACAGCACTAGCAAGTTTGTCTTCCATTGACTTTTTCTTTTGAGTAGCTTCTTTTATCTTATCACGATACATGGCAGCTTTTTCATAATTATCAGACAAAAGTGCAGACTTTTTCTCTACTTCATATCCTGCAATTTCTTCCTCTAACATTTTAAGTTCTTGAGGTTTTTTATTGCTATGAACTTTTGCCTTGCTACTAGCTTCGTCAATAAGGTCGATAGCCTTATCTGGTAGACTTCTGTCCATTATATATCTATCACTAAGTTTAGCCGCCGCAGTAATTGCTTCGTCACTAATTTTTACTTTGTGGAAAGCTTCGTAACTATCTCTAAGTCCTTTCAATATAAGTATAGTATCTTCTACTGATGGCGGATTAACAGTAACAGGTTGGAACCTTCTTTCTAGAGCTTTGTCTTTTTCGATATACTTACGATACTCGTCTGTAGTTGTAGCACCTATTGTTTGGAATTCCCCTCTAGCAAGATATGGTTTAAGCATATCAGCAGGATTGATTTCTCCTTTATCACTGCCTACTTGCATCAAAGTATGAATTTCGTCAATAAACACTACTATATCTTTGTTTTGAGTGATTACTTCAATCAAATCTTTCAATCTTTGCTCTAGTTCACCTCTGTATTTTGTACCAGCCATTAGTCCACCTAGTTCTAGTGAGAATATGGTTTTGTTTTTCAACAATTCTGGTACATTACCTTTAGCTATTCTCAAAGCTAAACCATAAACAACCGCACTTTTACCAACACCAGCTTCACCTATAAGTACTGGATTATTTTTTGTTTTTCTACACAAAATTTCAATAATTCGCTCGGTCTCTTCGTCTCTACCTATAATAGGGTCAATTTTGTTTGCTCTAGCTCTGGCAGTAAGATCCTGCCCCATCTCTAATAGTTGTTGTGGTAGATTGCTACCATGATTATTATAAGTAGCATTATACCCAGCATTTACACCAGAAAATTGTGGTTGTGATTGAGAATAATTAGAAGTTGCAAAATCGAAATTTGACTTCATATTATTATCGTAATTTACAGAAGTTTCAGCTTTTAGTACTTGCAATATTGTGTTTTTAAGTTCGCTAATATTTACTCTAAAATTTCTTTTTAGAATATTTACTGCATAGCTATCATCTTGTAACAACAATGAAACAAGTAAATGCTCTGTACCCACAAAATTATGTCCTATTTGCATAGCAAACTGATTAGCTAATACAAAAGTTTCCTTGGTTCTAGGAGTAAAATCTATAGAACTTTGCACTATTAAATTAGCTTGTTTTTTAGATTGTTTAGCAAAAACTTCTTCCATTTTGTTGTGATTTACACCAAAATTTACAAGAATTTTGCTAGCAACACTATCTCTAACTGAACTTAGTCCATACAACAAATGCTCAGTGCCTATTTGATAATTAGAATACATAAGTGCTATTTTCCCAGCATTTTGTATTGCTCTATTTACACTTTCGGTTAGTCTTATTCCGTATGCCATATTTTCCTCCTTTAATTTATTCTGTTATTTTTCATAACTCTGCCTATATAATCGGCTCTAAAAATATCTCTTTCATTTGCATTAAGCATTTTACTGCTTAATTTATTTATTTTAAGTGGTGATACATTCTTCAATAAATCATCTACAACTTCTGGAGTTTTAAGTCTAATCAAATCAATATCACAACCCAATTTTACTTTACTCAACAATTCAATAGCTTCACTTGTAGTTATTTTGTAGCAATTACTCAAAATACCATAAGCCCTATATATATCATCCATCAAATTATCATGATTTGTATCTAACAATAGTTTTCTAGCTCTAATTTCCAAATCGCAAATTTTAAGAGCTGTACTCTCTACTAATTGTACTATTTCTTCCTCACTTTTACCTAACGAAAATTGATTAGAAATTTGAAATAAATATCCATTTGCATTGCTACCTTCGCCATAAGCACCTCTTACACATATACCAAACTTAGAAACAGCATTTATCATTTCTTGTACATTGTTTGTAAGAGATATTCCAGGCAAGAACATCATAACAGAAGCTCTAAGTCCAGTGCCCACATTTGTAGGACAAGCAGTTAAAAAGCCCAATCTTTCGTCAAAAGCAAAATTTAACGATTGATTTATCTCATTGTCGATATCGCTAATAATATCGTAAGCATTTTTTAAATTTAAACCTTCTAATATACATTGTGCCCTTATATGGTCCTCTTCATTTACCATGATAGATACAGTATTATCTTGACTAATAGCCACACCAGAAATATCCGAATTGTTTATAAGTTCACTAGATATAAGATGGTCTTCTAGCATTTCTTCTAATACTTCATTTTTTAAGTTTTTACACTTATAAAAGTTAAAATTAGAAACACCATTAAGTGTAGAAAATACATTGTCCAAAACAACATTTGCATTATTAATATCTGTATTATTCGAAAAAGGTTTATCACTTAAATTTCTAGCAAGTCGTACTCTAGAACATACAATAATATTATCATTCATTATTATTGCCCTCCTTAAGTGAGATAATTTCTTTTTTGAGAGTACTTGCTAATTCATAATTTTCTTCTAGTACAGCTTGTTTTAGTTTTAGGTCTAGTAGTTTAATTTTGTTTTCAACACTATCGGCAATTGTAGCATCACTATTAAAACTACTTCTTTTACCTATATGCACATATGATGGTTGAATAGATAGCAAATTCTTATTTATAACATCTTTAAAAACTTTGTAACAATTTGGACAGCCTAACATACCTGTTTGTTTAAAATCTGACAAAGTATATCCACAAACATCACAAGTAGGCTCATAAGATTCTGCTACAAAAGGGTCAAAAGTAGGATTTAGAAAATTATTAAAAGTAAATAATTTGTTATTAGATGCACAAGCATCACACAAATGTGTTTCGGTAATTTTACCATTAATATTTACAGTGCTATGATAAGTAGCATTGTTTTGTTTACATTTATCACAAAGCATAATTACAACTCCTTACATTTTTCTAATAAAACATTTGTCAAAATTTTAGCTCTAAGATGACTTTCATTATTTATAGGACTAGACAAACTCTTATTTGATATAGCCACAGCTATAAGCCTATATTCATTTACAGATATGATATTGTTAGACATCAAGTTATCCAAAATCATCACAGCATTGTTGTAATCAATGCTAGAACCTATATAATTAGAAATAATATTGTGAATATGATTTATCTTATTAGAATTTGAATATCTAACAATCTTAATATATCCACCACCACCTCTTTTACTTTCAACATCAAAACCTTTCAAAGGTGTAAACCTAGTAGTCAATACATAATTAATTTGACTAGGTGCACAGTTAAAAAAACTAGCTAATTCATTTCTGCTTAAATTTATTTCACCATCATCTAATTGCGACAAAATAAACTCTTCAATAATATCGCTAATTGTTTTCATAACTTACCTCCTATATATGATTTATTAGTCAAAATAAAAGTTTGACTTTCTTTGACCTTTACAATATTATTATACACCAAAACATTTTTTATGCAACACATTATGAAATATTTTTTTAAAAAAACAAAAAAAAGACGATGAAAAAACATCGCCTTTTGTATATCAAAATATTAATTAAGCATTAAATCCTTTTAAAAACATAAATAATGCAAATATACCTATTATAAAATAAATTGCAGTCATTTTCTTATCTCCTTTGCACTATTATTATACCATAAATACTTCTTCAATTCAAGACCAAGTCTCAAAATAAATTAAAGAAAAACAAACTATCCATTAATCAATTCTTCAATATCATCAACATTTGCATATATGGCATAATTAAGCCATTTATTTTTGTTTTGCATAGTATCTAAATTAAACACTTTTTCATAATTAGTAGTAGCAATATTTATTAAATCTTCCCTAGATACAATATTTTGAATTTTAAAATACCCTTGTGCCAATAATCTAAGATTTAACATTTCTTTAACAATATTTTTGCCATTCATAATTACATTTAAATTATTTTTTAGAATAGTAGCAATTTGTGCTATACCATTACCATTTTTCCAATCGATTGTTACATCTAGACAAATTGTCGCATTGTAGTATGCCAACTTTTCAATGTCCGACTTTTCCAAATTAGCACCAGACAAAATAATAGGCTCCAGGTCTAATACCCCACACTCTTCCAAAAAGTCAACTGGAGTCATACCATACATTTTATCGCACCACCCCATTTCATCTAGTGTCCTACCAACATTCGCAACTACTTTTATATTATTCTTTTTACAAAATGGAACAATAACATCATACTCTACATTTAATAAAATAGGATCTTTTAGATACATAATAGTTTGTTTGTTTTTATCAAACCCCTTTAATTGAGTACTCAAACTCAAAGCAGTTAAATTATTCAAATCAAAAACATTGTATTTATCCAAATTAGAGATATCAAGTGAGTTTAGTTTAGGTAGTAAATATACAGGTTCAATAATTTTTTCATCAATAACACCAGTATAGTTATCATTAACAGAAATTATTTCACCACCACTAACAATTACTTCATCTAAGAATTCAACTTCATTATTTGAAAACAATTTAACATTTGTATACTTTGTAACCATTATGTAACCTCATATTATTTATAAATAAAGTTTAACATTTTTAATAAAAATTTAAAAATAAAAATCGAAAAATTACTTTTTCGATTTTTTGTAAAAACTAATTGAAAGTGTTTTGTTTCCAAACTTGTTCAAAAACAATGGATTAAGTGTAGCTTTAAATATTTGTCTATCTTTACTATCTGCCAAAACAATTTCTTCTAATGCAAGAGCTTCATCTGCATTTTTACCACACATTATAGATACAGGCAATTCATGCGAATTATTATTGATTAGACCTGCAAAATAGTCAATCATTTTCTTTTTACCCCTTACCTTGTCTACAAGTTTCAATTCTGCATTAGATACTTCTATTACAGGTTTTACACCTATGGTGCTACCTACCAAAGTAAGTTTCTTTTGAACATATGTCAAATCAGATGGAATGATATATGTTTTGATACCATGTTTTATTTTATTTACAAATTTGATAACTTCAGTTATATTTTCGCCTCGTATATTTAATATACCAGCTTCATAAACAATCAGTCCATATCCTAAGCTATAATTGCCACAGTTTACCATTTCAACTTTCTGCTCAGGATAATTAGGAGCTAATTGTTTAATAATATCTTTTACATATTTATAAGAATTGTCATATTTTGCATTAGGTGTCAAAAACAATACATCTTGACCGCTATTTAAAGCTTCTAAAAATTTTGTATTTAGAATCTTTTTGTACTTATCTTCATCAACAACACACTCATTTGTTGCATAGTACTCGTCAAAACTAAATTTATCGGCACTATATAGGCATTTTTTATCATTAACAATTAGTGGAATGTTAATAATATCAATACCCACTTTTTTAAGTGTTTTGTTGTCTAAATCACAAGTAGAACTTGCAAAAATAACACTCATATATTTAACCTCTTATTTCATAATTGGGAATAGAATAACATCACGAATGTTTTGTTGATTGTATAGCATTACTAACAATCTATCAATACCCATACCTAATCCACTCATAGGTGGCATACCATGTTCCATAGCTAGTAAGAAATCTTCGTCTAAGTCCATAGCTTCATCATCACCCATAGCTTTTGCTTTAGCTTGTTCTTCAAGAGTATGTCTTTGAATTTCTGGGTCAACCAACTCAGAGTAAGCTTTACACAATTCTTCACCATTTACTAAGAATTGGAACATTTCAATTATTCTATTGTCTTCGTCACTAGGTCTAGCTAATGGAACTAAGCAAGCAGGATAATTGTATAGAATTGTAGGCTCTACAATCTCTGGTCTCATTTTTCTCTTGTATACATAGTCAATAATAGCACCACATGTTCTTAGATCTCTAACTTCATATTCTTCAAACAAGTTAGTAGCTATTACTTTTTCTCTTAAATCATCTACTTCTGGGAAGTCTAATACATTGAAACCTAAAACTTTGTTAATTGTTTCAACATAATTTACTCTTTGGAATTCTTCAGGTAAAACAAATGCTTTGTCACCGATAACAATTTCTGGTTTGCCCAACATATAAGTAACAAGCTCCCTAATAAACTTTGTATAGAACTTAATGTTGTCTTCAAAATTCCAGTAACTGCAATACCATTCTACTTGTGTAAATTCTTGCAAGTGAGAAGCATCCATACCTTCATTTCTAAAGCATTTAGCAACTTCAAACACTCTTGGGAAACCACCAGCAACTACTTGTTTTAGGTATACTTCTGGAGCAATTCTTAGATTACATTCTTTGTCTAAAGCATTGTGATGAGTAAAGAAAGGCTTTGCACTAGCACCACAAACTGCACCTTGTAAAATTGGTGTTTCTACTTCTAGGAAACCGTTTTCTTGTAGATAGTTTCTAATGAAAGCAACCATTCTACTACGACCTACTAGAACTTTTCTGCTTTCTTCGTTCATAACCAAGTCAAGGTATCTTTGACGATAACGAGTTTCGATATCTGTAAGACCGTGGAATTTTTCTGGTAATGACTTAGGAGCTTTACTCAAAAGTTTGTAACTATCAGCTTGTACTGTCAACTCACCTGTTTTTGTGTGATATATAGTACCAGTAAAACCAACATAGTCACCAATATCAACAAAGTCATTGAACCATTTGTATGTGTCCATATCAATTTGGTTTACACTCAAGCTAACTTGAACCTTGTTAAAAACATCAGAAATTTGTACAAACATAAATTTGCCAAATGTTCTTCTAAAAATCATTCTACCAGCAACAGAAACTTGATCACCGTCTTGCATTTCTCTTACTTTAGAAATATTGTGTGTTTCATCAAACTTATTAGCATAAGGGTTAATACCTTGAGCTTTTAAATCTCTAATCTTCTTTTCTCTAATATCAGATTCTTTGTATAAATTTTCAGTATTTTGTTCCATATTTTTCTCCGCAAAATTTCATTTTTGTAACTCTTATAGAGTTTACTAAAAATAAAGTCATTAGTCAATGCAATAATGACCGAATTTTACAAAAAAAATACCAAACAAAATCCGTTTGATATTTTAATATTAAATTTATAATTTAAAATGTTACAAATTTTACAATCTTGTTTCATACACAGAAACATTATTTTCAAACTTTCTTAAGTAATATTTTGTCTCAGAAACTGGTGGATTTACTATGGTACCTTCCTTTGCATACTTATCGTTTTTTAACCATTCGTTCACCTTATTAAAACCTGCATTGTATGACGAAACAGCATTAATCATATTACCATCATACATATTTAGCAAATACCTTAAGTAAAAACATCCAAACCGAATATTAATCTCAGGACTGTACAACATCTCTACTGTATAATTGTCTATATTTAATTTTTGAGCTATTTCACTAGCCGTATCTGGCATTAGTTGCATTAAACCTATAGCCCCCACCTTTGATACTGCATTACTATTAAAACCACTTTCGATATTTATAATAGCACACACTACTTCAGGCTCAATATCATACACACTAGCATACTTGTATATAGTGTCCTTGTACCTAATAGGATACATCACCACCAAAAACAAAATTGAAATTATAAAACCCAATATTACAAGCAAAAACATTATTGAAATTAACAGTGTATTTTTCTTCATAATATTAATTTATGCCTAATGCTTTCATTATATACATACACTACTATGCAAAATAAAATTATATCACTATATAAAGCCATATTTCCAAAATAAAAGACTGTCCAAATAAGACAGTCTTTTAGATTAATCTTTTGTTTCAAACCAGTCAGAACCATGATTTACATTTACTTCTAATTTTACTACTAAATCTACAACATTCTCCATTTCTTCAACTAGTATTGTTTCGATTTTTTCAAATTCTTCTGCTACACAATCCACTATCAATTCATCGTGAATTTGTAATATCAACTTACTTTGTAAATTTTCACTCTTTATGCGATTGTATACTCTAATCATAGCAAGCTTGATGATATCGCTAGCAGTACCTTGTAGTGGCATATTCATCGCTTCTCTTTCACCTAATTGTCTTAGGTTATAGTTTGAATTGTTGATTTCTGGTATATATCTAATTCTACCAAAATATGTTTTGATAAATCCATTTTTTCTACAAGCATCTATATTAGAATCCATATACTCTTTTACTTTAGGATACTTTTCAAAATACTTGTCTATATAATCTTTAGCAACTTTTCTAGTGCTGCCTATATTTTGACTTAGACCATAATCAGATATACCGTAAATAATACCAAAATTAATAGCTTTTGCATCTCTTCTCATTTGGCTTGTAACATCTTCTGGTTTTACACCAAACACTTGTGAAGCTGTACTTGTATGAATATCATTACCATTTTGGAATGCTTGAACCAAAGTTTCATCACCACAAAAAGCTGCTAACAATCTAAGTTCTATTTGGCTATAATCAGCAGATACTATATAACCATTAGCTGTAGAAGGTACAAACATTTTTCTAAGCAACTTACCTTCTTCAGTTCTTACAGGTATATTTTGCAGATTAGGTTCAGAACTACTTAGTCTACCAGTTGAAGTCAAGGTTTGATTGAATGTAGTGTGTATTTTGCCTGTATTTTTATCTATCAATCCTTGGAATGCTTTGATATATGTTGCCAACAACTTATATACTGACCTATATCTTATAATTCTTTCTATTATAGGATGATCATCTTTTAGCATATTCAAAATTTCGATACTAGTGCTTTTCTTTTTGTTGTTACCACAATACAAACCTATTTTATCAAATAGAATTTCACCTAATTGCTTTGGTGAATTGATATTAAACTCACAACCAGCAGCTAGATAAATATCTTGAGTAATACTTTCTAATTCTTTACTTAAAGATTCATCAAACCCATTCAATACAGTTTCGTCTATCTTAAAACCATTTATTTCCATATCATACAATACTTCAACTAGTGGTAGTTCCATATTGTAAAACAAATCAAAAAGCCCTAATTCATCAAGTTTTTGCTTATAAATATCTTCTAATTGTTTTAGATTGTATGCAAAATAATTATTACCCAAATCATTTTCAATTAGTAAATCATCAAATTTGATATTTGCTTTATTATTGTTGTTTACCAGATATCTAGCTATAAGAATATCAAAATCGACACCTTTTAGAGTAAGTCCATATTCTTTAAGTTTGTGCAAATCGTTTTTAAAATCGTATACACACTTTTTAATATCTTTGTTTTCTAAAACATCTTTTAATTTGATAAGTACCTGATTTGCTTCAACTGATGCAGAAAACAAATCTATTTTTTGCTCCAAATTATACTCTATATCACCTACAAAAATACTCAAAGTATCATTTAGATAAAAACAAAATTTCTTAGTTTGATTTATCTTAACTAATATATCATCTATAACTTCTATAGAATTTATAGGTACTTGTTTTATGTTTCTCTCTACTACTCTTATAGGTGAAATATCTTCAAACAATTCAGGTTTTTTAAGTAATGAATTAAATTGGTATCTTTTGAAGAATTTCAAAACATCATCACCGAAAGGAAAACTATATTCAAAATCCTCTAACTTGTAGTCAATATCACAATCAGTTTTGATTGTAGCAAGTGTATAACTAAGTCTTGCATTGTCTTCATTTGCTACTAATTTTTCTTTTAATTTGCCAGAAATATCATCAATGTTTTGATATACACCATCTAATGTTTTGTACTTATCTAGTAGGCCCAAAGCAGTCTTTTCTCCCACACCAGGCACACCTGGAATATTGTCTGCTGTGTCACCCATCAAAGATTTCAAATCAACAATTTGAGATGGACTTAAACCATAATCATTAAACAGCTGTCCAGGATTGTAATTGATAGTTTCTGAAATACCTCTTTTGGTAAACATTACCCAAGTATTATCATTTATCAACTGAAAGCTATCTTTATCACCAGTAACAATAATATTTTCAGTATCAAATTTTTTAGTAAGTGTACCTATAATATCATCAGCTTCTATACCCTCTATCTCGATATGAGCTATCCCCATAGCAGCAAGCATATCTCTCAAAATAGGAAATTGATTTTTCAGTTCTGGAGGAGTTGCTTTTCTAGTACCCTTATAATCAGCAAACATCTCTGTCCTAAAAGTTCTCTTGCCATAGTCCAAAGCTACACACATATACTTTGGTTTAATCTCATTTATGATTTTAACCAAAATAGTAGCAAATCCAAACACACCATTACTAACTACACCTTCAGCATTTTGAAGCTGAGGTAAAGCATAAAATGCACGATTTATTAAGCTATTACCATCTATAATTACAAACTTTTCCATAACACACCTTTAAGTATTTGCATAGTACATACATATATCTAATTTAACCCTATATATAGGAATATTTTGCATATATGCATAACACATTATTTTTCACAATTTCCAATATATTTTGTGTAAAAATTTTCTTTAAATTCTCATCATATAAATCTTAACACATAAATAGTATTTTAGCAAATATTTACAACTCCCTATTTTTTATAAACAAAAAAAATGGTAGCTAAACAAGTTACCATTTTTACTTATAATATTATACTACATTGTCTTTACCAAACTGTCTTTTCATAAGTTCGATTGCATTTGTATGAGCAGTTGTTTCTTTAGAAGAACTAGCACACAAATCACTAAGCACTATAGGTCTAATACCATTATCAAATAAATTAAATGCTACTGCCAAACAACAAGCATCAGTGTCTGTACCACAAACTTCCATCTCTGTAATTCCCATACCATGAAACATCTCTACCACATCATTAGAAACACCATAACCATCTTTAATGATTATTTTTGCACCAACAGGTACATTTACTATTATTTGTTGCTCTTGGTCAGTAGTGCCACCATACCAATGCAGTATATTAGTAAATGGACTATCATTGTTATTTACACAAACTGTAAAGAAAATATTATCAAATGAATTTTCTTTTATATAATTATTTATCTTCTCTACTAAGTGCTTGTTAGTATCCCTAATAAACCCTTGTTGCATATCCACTACGATCAAATTTTTCATTCTACCCTCCTAAAAACAAAAAACTCAATCGGCCCTGATGGGTACAATTGAGTCTTAATCTGGTGCCGAAGGCGGGACTTGAACCCGCATGATATTGCTATCGCTGGATTTTGAGTCCAGTGCGTCTGCCAATTCCACCACTTCGGCATGAATTTTTACCAGCAAAAATATAATACCATATTCAAAACCATTTTGCAATTCTATTTTGATAATTTTTATATATATTTTATCAATATATTTAACAAATAAAAAGACCAACTATATTTAGTCGGTCTTTTAGTTTCCTTTTCTCTTTTTGTAATAATCGTAATTTCCTTCGTATATCTTTATTTTGCCATTTTCAAATTCAACAGTTTTTTCTGCAAGTTTATTTATAAAAAATCTGTCGTGCGATACAAACAATACTGTGCCATCAAAATCTTCTATAGCTTTTTCTACAGACTCTTTAGTTTGAATATCTATATGGTTTGTAGGCTCATCAAATACAAGACAATTTACATTTTGTTGTAGCAAACTTGCCAGCCTTACCCTTATTCGCTCTCCACCAGAAAGATTTTTTACTTGTTTATTTACATCTTGTTTATCAAATAAAAATCTAGCCAAAATTCTTCTAGCTTTTTCTTCGTTTACATTAGCATCATTTCTAAAATATTCAAGCAGTTGCATATCTTCTTTTTCAAAATTGATAATTTGAGGAAGATATCCCAATTTCACACTAGGGCCTACAAAGACTTCGCCATCATGCTTTAGTGATTGAATACCCAATAAAGTTTTTACAAAGGTAGATTTACCACTACCATTGTTACCTATAAGTGCAACCTTCTCTCCTGTTTTAATGATAATACTCACTTTGTCCAAAATCTTTTTATTGTTTGGAGCATATACAGTCAAATCTTTAGCTTCAAAAACTCTTTTACTTAGTTTAGCCTCTTCCTTAAAACCTATCTTAAGTTGTTTTTGTTCCTGTGGCCTTTCAATTTTTCTAGCCAAAATTCTATCTAACTGAGTTTGTAAAGAGTGTGCTCTATTGCATAGTGTCGAACTATTAGTAGCCATACCTCTTTCAGCAAAATACTTAATTTGTTCTTCTAATCGCTTAATCACTATTTGCTGGTCTTTGTAACTTGCCATTTGCTTTTCGAACTCTATTTCTCTTTCTTTCAAAAATCCAGAATAGTTGGTGTTATATATTTTGGCTTGCTCACCACTAAGGTCTAAGATTTTATTTGACATTTTGTCTAGAAAATATCTATCGTGAGAGACTATAACACTAGCACCTTTAAAAGACTTTAGATATTCTTCTAGCCATTCAATTCTAACAATATCAAAATGGTTGGTAGGCTCATCTAGTAACAACAAATCAGGTTTTGTAAGTAAAGCCTTAGCTAATTGTACTAGAGTCTTTTCGCCACCACTAAGAACTGTATACTCTTTAGTTAACATTTCGTCAGTAATATTAAGACCCGAACAAATCCTGCCCAACTCTACATCTATATCGTATCCACCCTTAAAAGAATACTCTTCTAATAGTGCACAATATTGCACCATAGCTTTGTCATCTTCAGGCTTTTCAATCATCTGTTTTTCGTATTTGTCCAGTCTAGCTTTTAAGGCATTTAGTTCCTTAAAAGCCTCATATATAACCTCTTTTACCGTTCTTTTGTCCACTCTGTCGCCACTAGTTTGGTCCAAATATGCTATATTTGCACCTTTTTTAATGCTTATGGTACCAGAATCTGGTCTTTCGATACCTGCAATAATTTTAAGCAAAGTTGACTTACCACAACCATTGTGACCTACAATAGAAAGAGAATCACCATCATTCAAGGAAAAAGAAACATCTTCAAAAAGTTGTCCATAGCCAAAATTTTTTGAAATTTTATTTACATCTAAAATAATCACTATTCTTTCTCCTTTACATTATTTTTATATTTCGTACTTCATAATCACAAACTCACATGCGACACCATTTTTGTCAGTTTGCATAATTGTTTTTACAGGTTTAAACCCTACAGCAGTATAGCACTTGATAGCTCTTGTGTTCCAGGACCTAACCTCTAGCATAGGTGTATAGCTAGCATAGTTTTGTTTTATATACTCAAGTGCAAAATTTAGTATATGTTTGCCTAGTCCTTTACCTGTAACATTTGGCTTAAGTCCTATACCCACATATATCTCATTATTTTCTTTAAAATTTAATTTTATATAAGCAACTAATTCTTTGTTTATTCCATAGCACAAATATTCACTATATCTACTAGGATTAGCTATAGAATAATTCTTCTTTTTTGCTTCATCAAAACTAGTCATATTATATACAGAATATCCGCCATCATAATTCCAGTTACAAATATCAATAGCATATTCTTCTGTCATATTTCCTAAAAACTTTATATCTTCCATAAAAACAATATTTATTAACCTTTACCTTTAGTAATCTCATCATAAATACCAGCAATGTATTGCTTACAAGCTTCTTCATGATCCAACAAGTCCCACAACTTTTGTTGTTCTTTTCTAGTCTCAGCTATATCAAGCCAATATCTTACATATCCGTTTCGACCAAACTTATTGTTAGCAAATTCATACACCCTGTTTATATGTCCTTCACGGTCTAAGTAACTTTCGTTCTTTAGCCCGTACTTTATAGGTCTAGAGAATACTAGATATACAGTATTGTTTCTATCTGCATCTGCAACAATCTTGCCATATATGCTTCTAGGCTCATGATCTAGGTGTGATGAATGATCTTCACAGGCTTGTGCTATCATCTCTATTGTTTGTTCATCATAAAACAAAGCAAGATAGCCATCTTCCCTTACCATTCTGCCAGAACTAAGTGCATGACCTTCTCTACCACAACTAATACCAATATCGTGATATGCACCTACTATATATGCAATATCTAAATCAATGCCATAGCCTATCTTTTCGTTGAGCTCCTTAGCATACTTAATACAATTCTTTGTAACAAAGTTAAAATGTGACACATCGTGTCCCTTATCAAAAGTTCTGTACATAGGTTTAATTTTATTGTCTATGTAATCTTTTAGTCTTTTATCCATTATTATATAATTCCTTGTGATTTAAGTAAGTTTTCATACTTTAACAACATTCTCTTAGTAGATACATCATCTGGGCTTAATTTCTTTCTAGCCTCGTCAATAGTCAACCACATTAATTCACTAGATTCGTTTGAAATTACAAAATTTTTGTTGTGTGCTAAAAATAAAAAGTTTACATCATAATGAAAATGTTCTGGCTCATTCTTTCTAGCACTATATGGTATTACTTGAACATCTACATCAAATATACCCTCACTAATCACTTCAAAATCAGTGATACCACTTTCTTCCATCACTTCTCTTTTTGCTACATTAAGTGTGTCAGTATCAGCATCGCTATGACCACCAAATTGAAGCCACATGCCATTACCCAAATGATGATTAAGCAGCACTTCACCCTTGCCATCTACAAGCAAAGCTCCAGCTGTAATATGTCCCTTTAAATTAGACCTGTCGTAACAGTTTGTATTGTTTTTTAGAAATTCCAAAACTGTTTGTTTACTATTTTCTTCATTTTCATCAAAAGTTTTATGTTTAGTTAGTTCTTTAATTAAATCGTACATTTTATTCTCCAAATTATTCATCGTACTTGATTACACCTTTGTCAAAATGACATTTTTTCTTAACCCCTGTAGGTAGTGTAACTACAGCATTGCCGATAGGTACACCATTCTCAAAACTACCATCTAATACTTCACCAGTAGGATATGTATACACACCTTTACCATGGAAATTACCAGCTAAGAATGTACCCATATATCCACCACCTTCTACATTGATTATCTTACCAAAACCATCAAACATATCGTTTTTGAAATCACCTTCGTAAGTAGTACCATTCTCAAATGTATATATACCTTTGCCTTCTCTAAGTCCGTCCACAAAATCACCAGTGTATTTGTTACCACTATATGTCATAGTACCTTTACCATTTGGCTTTAGATTTTTTAGTTCTCCATCATAAGTATTGCCGTTTGTATATGTAATAGTTCCTTGTACCAAGCCAGTAGCATCAAATGTTCCTTCGTATATTTGGCCACCTTCAAATTCTAGTTTACCTTGACCTATCATATTACCATTTACTACATCGCCAGTATACTTTATATCTCCTTGAGTAATAGTACCTTTACCTGTAAGTATACCATTACCAAATTCGCCTTCATACACTTGACCATCTGGCATAGTCATTTTGCCTTTACCCTTAAACTTGTCTTCTTTACCGTCGCCTATTCTAACATCACCCTCATATACGGCTCCGTTAGGATATACAATTTTACCTTTACCTACAAGCACACCATTTTCGAAAGTTCCTTCATATATAAGCCCTTCTTTCAAAATTAGTCTGCCTTTGCCATGCATATAGTTGCCAGACACTTCACCTATATATTTGTCACCATTTTCAAAATCTATTGTTTGTTCCATAAAAATTTATTCTCCTTTACATAGAGCAAGCACTTGCTCTTTTACTTCCAACCAGTATTTCTTTAGACTAGGATAACTAAGTCTATTCTCAACTTCTTCTATAGGCACCCATATCAAATCATGAGTATCTGTAGATGTATTAGCACTAGGTCCCATATCAATAGCTACATACATATAGCACACACAAGTCTCACCCTTAGGTGTGACATACCTATCAATAGTAGGTTTGATAGTTTCTACAATTACACTATCTCTTTTGGTCTCCTCTGCAGTCTCTCTAACTGCACATTCTTCTAGCGATTCATTGTCTTCCAAGTGCCCCTTAGGGAAAGAATAATCATCTAAATGGTCTCTGTATATAAGACCTACCATTTTGGTTTGAGTATTTATTAAATAACAACCAGACTTTTTAGTTTCCATAATCTAAAATCCTCCACATAGATTAAACCATAAAATACAAAAATTTTAAAGTAAAACAGGTCGAAACTTTTTTAAATTATAAAATAATTTAAATTTCATTTTTATATAAAAGCAAAAAAATGATGGCGGATACACCATCATTTTTATTTACCTAAAATCAATTTCTGTTCCAAAACATCATACCCATTACATGCTAGATTTATAGCACTAGAAATAATATATCCTAATTTCTTTACACACAAATCCACATCTTTTACAGTAAGAACTATATTGTCAAATCTCAGTTTTTGAAATTCATTAAATATGGCTATATTATGTTTATTTTTAGTACTATGCATAGTAGTTTGCATAACACTATCTACAGCAGTATTTACAAACGATTTTGCATATACAACTAGTGGTACACCTATAGTAATAGTTTTGCAATTTAGAGTGTTGATATTAGCTACTTTTCTATAGTTGCCTACACCTGCTCCAGGCTCAAATCCTGCATTAGATATTTGAAATCTATTTACTAAATTTTTGTAGTTATTTGCACACAACGAGTCTACCATTATAATTACATTTGGTTTTACTAAGTTAGCTACACTTTTGATAATATCTACACTTTCTATACCAGTTAGTCCAAACACACCTGGAGTAAGTACACTAACTTCACACCTAGATTCTATCAATCCCCTAGTAGCAATCACTCTTCCTAATGTTTCTGTTCCTAAGCTATCTGAGCTAATATCTTTATTACCTAACCCTACTACCAGCACTTTCTTTGCATTGCCCACAAACAATTTGATACTCTTTGACAAACTAGAAATCAACTCATCTTCTTCGTCACTAGACATAGTCATTACATCGGCACAATTATACAAAACATAGGTTTCATTACCCGACAAAAATTTTTGTTTAGTTATTCCTCCATATACTCTAACCTTTCTACCCACATTAACTTCATTTTCAAATTCACATACTAAATCACTCATACACACCTCACATATATATTCTGCAATTTGCGATAAAATATTAAGTACACATATGCACACTTATAAATAAGCATCTGTGTAACAGATTGTCGAATAAAATAGATAAAAGATTTGTTATGACGAAAATATAATATATTTTAAAAATTGTTTAACATTAAATATTGAAAATGTAATACTTTCAACTTTATAATTATAAAAAACAAGGGAGGATATATCGTATGAACACATGTGCACTAAACTACAATTCTGGAGTGTTAGCTTCAAAGTACATACTTCTATTAACAAAATGCGAAAAACTACACTCCAAACTTGAAAAACTATATTCAAAAGAAAATAATAGCAATATAAAAAAACAACAAATTTTATACATTAATAATTCTCTAAATAAATTACTAGTAGAACTAATGCTACATCAATACAAATTAGAATTAAGTTACCAATAAAACAACTTCTCACAATTTAAGTATTACACTGTACAACAAATCAATCTATCAAGAAGTTGTCTATACCCCCTATTTACAATCTAAATTTTGCAAACAAAAAAAACACTCTAAAGTAAGAGTGTTTTTTGTAATCGTAACTATTCAGCTTTTGTAGCTTTTTTAGCAGCTGTCTTTTTAGCAGGTTTTTCTTCTGTTTCTTTTTTAGCTGTTGTTTTTGTAGCTTTTTTAGCTGGTTTTTCTTCAGTTGCTTCAGTCTTAGCAGCAGCTTTCTTAGTTGTTGTTTTTTTAGCAGGTTTTTCTTCTGCTACAACTTCTTCTTTAGCTGCAACTTTTTTAGCAGGTTTTTCAGCAACAACTGCTTTAGCACCGTTAGCTTCGAATTGTGCTTTTGCTAATGCATAAGACAATCTGCCAACTTTTCTAGAAGCATTGTTTTTGTGTAAAATACCTTTAGACTCAGCACTGTCAATCAAACTAATAGTTTCTTTAAGTTTAGCCTCAGCTTCAACAAGATTGCCAGCTTCAACTAAAGCACGGAACTTCTTAGTTGCTGTAGCAATAGTAGCTTTAACAAATTTGTTTTCTGCTTTTTGACGATTGATAACTTTAATGCGTTTCTTTGCTGATTTAATATTTGCCACTTGTATGTCTCCTTAAATATTTGATATTTTTGAAATCTGCAATATTTTAGCACAATAATCACATTAAAGCAAGAAAAATTTTACAAATAATAGCTGAAAATATATGTCAAAACAAAAATTATAGCGATAAGAAAAAAACCTACAAAATATATGTAGGTTTTTTGTTATATATTCAAAATTTTAAGCACCAAATAATCTACTGCCAAATCAGCAGATATCACACTGGTTTTCAGTTCAAAATCAAGCTGTTCCATAATTTGTAGAATATTTTTTAGTTGTATTTTTGTAAACAACTTGCTTTGCTTGTATGCTATAGTTACAGCAAATTCTTTAACTCCTAGCATTGTACTTAGTTCGCTCTTTGACACACTAGATGTTGCCACATAAAACAGCCTTCTAAAGTGATTATATATTAGACTAACTAATGACCTATACGAATCTTTTTTAGTCTTTAAAACTGTAAGAATCTCAAATACTTTATCATTATTCTTCTTAGCAAGGTTTTCTGTAAGCTCGTATATTTGGAACTCTAAAGTTTTTTGGACTAATAATTTAACATCATTTTCTTCTATCAACTTTTTATCAAATACAAAGTTTACCAATTTAGACAATTCTTTAACAATTTTAGTCAAATCGTAAGCACAATACTCATTTAAAGTTTTTAGTGCCGGCTTTGTAATATTAGTGCTAGTTTGCTTTAATTCGTTTAGCACAAATCTATCTATAACATCTTCACTTAGCTTGCTACAATCAACCACCTCAAACTTTTGAGTATTTGCTTTTAGATCATTGTTCTCACCTGCCACAACCACAAGTATACTTTGTGGATTTGGGTCTTTTAGGTAGTCAGCTAATTTGTTTAGATTGCTTACATTTGTCTTTACATTCAAATATACAACTACTAGTTTTCTTTCATCGAATACTGGCATAGTTTCAAGTGCCTTGACTACATCTGCCATATCTAAACTTTCGCCTATAAACTTTTGAAAATTCATTTCCACTATATTTATATTTGCAGCATTAAAGATAAGCTCTACACTTTTGTTTAACAAAAACTCATCCGAGCCGGTCAATAAATAATTATTAAGAATGTTTGTTTTTAAAGAATTCTTTAGTTCAATGTATTTCATATTTTAAGTATAACCAAATTTATTTTTTAAGTAAAGTTAAGTTAGGTCAAATAAATTTTTGCCTTGTAAATTTTGTATAGTTTGATTATTAACTAGTGTATCGATATCAATATCATAATCACTTATTGATTTTGTGTAATTAGTGCTAATAACTATATCAAAGTCAGTATTCAAGGCAAAATAATTATCTAATTCTTTTGCCTTAGCATTAGTATTTAACAAAAGCATATCACTATCGCCATACACAATCTTTAATCCAAAATTGTTTTGAGAAAAACCAGACAACATCTCAAACTCAATGTTTCCCACTAAAAATTGTGAGTCTTCGTAATGTATTTTCATACTACCACCCACATCATCACATAAACTATACCTACTAGTAATATACAAATCTTCTACATTGTATTTAGCAGATATATACTCTATCAATTCTTTTTGATTAAAGTTATAATTGTTTACCACCACACTATCTATATAAGAAATATTATTTTTGTTTAACATACCGACAATTTCATTTCGACTACTTACACCATTTATTACTAAGCATCTAAAATTATTGTTTGTAAATTTGAACATTTTTCAAATGCACCAACCCCTATCGATCTTACAGTACCTGGTATGGTTATACTTTCTAAGCTACTACAATCAGCAAACGCACCATCACC
>JAFVTW010000002.1 GCA_017503005.1 Clostridia bacterium
AATCCATTAGTGCCAGTTTTTTCTACTGAAACTACAGTTACACTACTACCTGGTGCACCTGCCGCACCTGCCGCACCTGGAGTACCCGGAGCACCTGCTGCTCCTTTTAAACTATCCAACCATTCTTGCAATGTTCCAGTAAAACCATTGTCTACTGCTAGTTCGTATGCACTTTTACCATTTGCACCTGTTGCACCAGTGTCACCTTTATCGCCTTTTTCGCCACAGCCTGCTAGCATAAATGGACTTGCAACCATAACTCCAGCAAGTGCAAGTGTCATTAAACCTTTTTTACTTAAAACATTAAAAGGTTTTTTATTTTTATCTTTTGCCATAATATATCTCCATTTTCCTTGATTTTATATCAATTTTTAATAATATTTTTATTTTTTATATTTGTCGTATAAAAGCTGACCAGCAATTTTATCGTTACTTGTAACACCTGTAATGTAAGGATGTAGGTTTGTAATGGTGTCAACATTATCAACTGTACAAACTTCTAATGGGATTTTTTCTTCAATACATCTTTCTATTAAAGCATTAGTCACCTTTGTATTATCTGCACTAAAGAATACCTCATTTTTACCTGTTCTTAATGCCTTTAGTTCTGTAATTTTTGTTTCTGTTATTGGAGAAGCTAAATATCCTAATCTAGCAGTATCATCTAAGTCTTTTACATATCTTATAGCATTTACATCAAAAGAAATCCATGTAACTCTATCTAACATTCCATATTTTGTAACAGTGGCAACTAAACTAGCTACATTAGCCTGTGTTGCACCACTCTTAATTTCAATGTAAGGGTGCATATCAATATATTTACATAAGCGAATAAACTCTTCAAATGTAGGAATTTGAACACCAGTAAATTCACTAGATTTCCAAGAACCAAAGTCATATTGTCTAACTTCTGCCAATGTTAAGTTTTTAATGTTACCCGAACCATCAGATGTTCTATCAATTGTATCATCGTGCAATAACACACCAATACCATCTTTAGTAAATGTAACATCACACTCTGCCATTGTAAAGCCTCTTTCTTTGGCTATTTTATATGCAATAAGTGTGTTTTCAGGAGCTTCAGTAGAAGCGCCTCTATGAGCAACTGCATTCATACCATAATTGCCAACTTGAGTAGGAATTTCGCCAGTTGTTACATTTATAATTTTTTCATATTCTAAATATTGTCCGGTAATTTCAATATAATTTTGCCAGTTAAAGTTAGATATTGAAATAGTTGCATCACTTGTTGTAGCAAAACCAATTCTTACATATGAATCTACAGCTAAAGTTAGGGTTTTTGTTGTTGCATCGTATGGGTGTGCTACTGTGCCGCTGCCCTTGTTGTAATTACCTGTTTCTGAAGAACTATTAATCCAACCAGTATCTTCTGTAATATGAGGGGTTGTACCAGAATCAAAATTAACCCCATCACGAGAGATAAGTAAACCCATTTTATACTTAGTATCATCGCCTACACATTTAAATTGTGTGCCCGCTTTAAATTTGTAATCAAACCAAAGTGAAATCCTGTTAGTGCTAGAAACACCTAAAGCATTTGCTTGTTTAAATTCGTATTTATAACTAGCATAGGTTGTTGAATTTAAATTGAAAGGATAAGCAACCTCGGTAGGATACAAACAAACATCTGTTTTTACTCCATCAACAACAATGTATCCATTTTTATCGTAGGTTATTTCAGGATTTTCACCCTTAATTTTGTACCAACTATAAGCAGTATAGTTTGTAGGTGCAGTTTCATTAGGTCCTGCATAAATACCAATGTAATCACCTGTACCACTTGTTAAAATGTCTTCATTAGAATCTGGCATTTCATTCGCATATTTAATGTGTGTGTAACTAGATGTACCAGGTGTACCTACAGTCCCATTAGTAACATCAAAGGTTGTTGTTGTTCCGTCACTAAATGTAATTGTGTAAGTATCTTTTAATCCAACAGTTCCTGTTTTTTCTACTGATACTACACTAACACTGCTACCAGCTGCACCTGCCGCACCTGCCGCACCTGGAGTACCCGGAGCACCTGCTGCTCCTTTTAAACTATCCAACCATTCTTGCAATGTTCCAGTAAAACCATTTTCTACTGCTAATTCGTAAGCACTTTTACCATTTGCACCTGCTGCACCGGTGTCACCTTTGTCACCCTTTTCGCCACAGCCTGCTAGCATAAATGGACTTGCAACCATAACTCCAGCAAGTGCCATTGTTACTAGCCCTTTTTTGCTTAAAACATTAAAAGGTTTTTTGTTTTTGTCTTTTGCCATTTTTTCTCCCCGTTTCCTTATTTGTTAAGTTAAAAAACTTAACTATCTAATCCTATACTACCCCCCCCCGGCAACTTTTGTCAAATTATTTATATATATAAATAAAAAAAGAGGCAGTTTTAGTTTGCCCCTTTTAATTCTTTTTTATTTAATTTTAAATTTTTAAACACATTAAACTTAAAATTTTGATCATCACCTTTTGAAATATTTAGTAGTATTCCAACTGCACCCATAAACACCATTAAACTAGTACCACCTGCACTCATAAATGGTAATGGAATTCCTGTTGGTGGAATGCTACCAGTAACAACAGCTACATTGATGAGCATTTGTATAGCAACCACACTAGTAATACCAGCAGCCATATAGCAGCCTAACCTATCACTAGCTCTAAGTGCAATCTTGATACCCAACCAAATGATTGTAGCATAGATAGCCAGTACAAATATACAACCTACAAAACCAAATTCTTCTGCTATTATACTAAAAATAAAATCAGATTCGCTAAATGGTAAGAACAAATATTTTTGTCTAGAATTAAATAGTCCCACACCAAATAGTCCACCACTACCTATAGCATACAAACTTTGTATAAGCTGAAACCCTTCTTCCTTTGGACTAGCCCACGGGTCTATAAAAGCCAACAATCTTTGTAGTCTGTATGGCTCTATTATTATAAGCACAGGGACCAAACATATTGCTGGTATTAGTATAATCAAAAAATGTTTCGCTCTCATTCCACCAATGATCAACATTACCAGCATAACCATACCCAAACAAAGTGTTACACTCAAATTAGGCTCTAGTAATATAAGCAAACAAGTGATGCCACCTACAGCCATAATAGGTATAGTTCCCCAGAAAGTTTTCATCTTCTTATAGTTTTTTGACAAATAGCAGGCAGTAAATATCACAAAACCAAATTTTGCCACCTCACTACTCTGCAGACTAAAACCACCTATAGTTATCCAGCGATTAGCCCCATAGTTACTTTTACCCAGTCCTGGTACAAAAACTAGTAGCAACAATACCAGCGACACACCCACAATTATCCACTTTAGTTTTTGAAATTTGTGATAGTCAAAATTTGCACAAAATATCATTACTGCCAATCCCATCACAAACCCAATTAATTGTTTCTTTACAAAATACATACTATCATCATATCGAATACTAGCACTATACGAAGATGCACTATAAATAAACACCATACCTAGTACAATTAGCAAAAACACCAAAGTTATAAGCAACCAGTTTTTCTTAAAAACCTTTAACATACTTCTCCTTTAGACATTGTTGACTCTCCAAATGATAGTACTTGTTTTTTGAAACATTCTCCCCTGTGTGCATAGCTATCAAACTCATCAAAACTTGCACATGCTGGCGACAATAGCACTACACCATCTTCTGTAACCAATTTTGCTTGATATACCGCATCTGCCATTTTTTGATATACATAACACTCTATTTTTTCTCTGCACACCTTAGCAATCTTTTTCTTAGCTTTACCGAATGCCACTATTCTTTTTACATTAGAAGGCAAATCACTTATAAGTTTTGCAAAATCAAAGCCCTTATCTTGACCACCGAGTAGCAAAGTTATATTTTCATAATTATTTAGTTTTTTGACAGCATTTATCGTAGCATGTGGATTTGTAGACTTACTATCATTGTAATAAACCACACCATCAATTTCCTCTACAAATTCTAGTCTATGTGATAGCCCCACAAAAGTATTTATACCTGCCACTATCTTTGCATTGTCTAATCCTATAATTTTCAATACCGAAATCACTGCCAAAACATTGTCTATATATGTAACATCGTTCAATTCACTCAATTTACACACAACTTCGTCTTCATATACAATATCATCATTTAGTACAAAGCAATCCTGACCTAGCACATATTTTGTAAACACAACATTTTTAAAATTGTTTATTATTTCATTTTGACCACCAAGCACTGCAAAATCTTTTGAATTACAATTTTTGAATAATCCTACCTTTAGTCTAAGATAATTTTCAAAACTTTTGTGTCTATCTAGATGGTCATCATCTATATTTAATAGCACACCAATATATGGTTTAAACTTATATGTAGCTTCTAACTGAAATGAACTCACTTCTGCGATTACAAAATCCAAATTTTCGTAATTTACAACTTCAGTTAGTGGTTGTCCCACATTACCCAAAGCCTTTACATTGTACCCAGACACATTTAGTATATGCTCTATCATTTTGACCACAGTAGTTTTACCATTAGTTCCAGTCACAGCTATGATAGGATATGGACATATCAAGTACCCAAACTCTAGCTCAGATATTACTCTAATTCCCTCACTCTCTGCATACATAATTTTCTTGTTAAATATAGACACCCCAGGAGATACAACTATCAAATCAAACTTCTTTATATCTGCTTTTGATAGTTTAAACAGGTACTTTCCACCACCCAGCTTCATATTGTCATCATATATTCTATAGTTTATATCCATATTGATAAGTACTCTTTCTACAGCCTTGCCAGATGTAGAATACCCATATATCAAAACATTTTTATATTTAAACACAATCCACCTCGTCAAATAGCAAACATAATAAGAAACAATCCAACAACTGCTGTTATTACTATATATATGGTTACAATTTTAGTTTCATAACAACCTTTTTTCTCGAAATGATGATGCAAGGGAGCCATAAGAAAGACTCTCTTTTTTGTAGCTTTGTAGTACAACACCTGAATTACTACACTAAGTGCAGACAACACAAACATTATACCTAGTGTAGGTATAAGCAAATAGTTTTGAGTAAGAGAACAAATAGCAGAAATATACCCTCCAAGTGCCAATGAACCAGTATCACCCATAAAAACTTTAGCAGGGTGCGAATTGAAACACAAAAAAGCCAGTATTACACCTACTACACCTGCACTAAGTCCCATCAAACTCTTTAATTCACTAATATATGCTATATTTTCACCTACATATTCCAAATTTTTGATATTTATACCCAAAAGAATTACTACTATAGCCAAAAACACAAAACTAACACCACCAGCTAATCCATCTAGTCCATCAGTAAGATTGACAGCATTTGTAGTAGCCAAAAATACAAAAACGACAAAAGGCACTATAAACCAACCTATATTCCACTGTTTATTTATAAAAGGAATCCAAATCCCATCGCCACAAAATTCGTTTAGATATACAAAAAGCCCCATAATCACAGCCAAGCCAACTTGACCTATTACTTTTTGGTATGGTCTTAACCCCAAATTATGTTTGAACCTTACTTTGATAAAATCATCTAAAAAACCTATAAGTCCATACCCCAACATACTACATAGTGCCACTAATGCCAAAAAATTGTGTGAATTATAGAAAACCAAAAAACATAACAGGCTTCCTATCAAAAAAATCACACCACCCATAGTAGGAGTACCAGATTTGCTAGCATGTGCTTCTACATAATTTAGTATGGGCTGACCACCCTTTAGTTTGTTTATAAGTTTGATAACAAATGGCATCAAAATCACACTAGCTAAAAATCCCACAAAAAAATTAAATAATGCTTCCTTCACAACTCACTCCCTTTCTTACATTAAATACTCGTTCTATATTTTTCTCAACTTCCTCAATATCACTATGTGGCACTTTGACTCCATTTATAAGATTGCTAGTTTCACAACCTTTACCTAACAAAATCAAAGTATCGTTTTCTCTTAATTCGTCAAAACACATTCTTATAGCCTCTTTCCTATCAAATACTTTTTGATATGGAATTGTAATCCCCTTAACAATATCTTCGCAAACCAAATCAAAATTTTCAAAATTAATATTATCAGTAGTTAGCACAATGTTATCAGCATACATACTAGCCACTCTACCCATCTCAGCTCGCTTGAAACTATCGCTATACCCCACACAGCCAAACAAAACTTTCAGCCTACCACTTCTTAGTGCTTTTATCTCACTAAGCACTTGCAAAAAACCATCTGGAGTATGAGCAAAATCTACTACAACCAGCCTATTCAAATCAAGAAAAAATTTATTGAATCTACCAGGTATTTCTATCAAACTTTTTACACCATATTCAATCTCCTCTTTGCTAAGGCCCAAACATCTAGCACTTGTGATACTAGCCAAAATATTGTAAACATTGTATAGTCCAACCAAACTTGTTTCTATATCAAATAATTCATCCATCACATTAGCACAAAACTTCATACCATCTATACTACAACTAATATCAACAGCAAAACTATCTGCAGGGTTCTTCAGCCCATAAGTAATTGTAGGTGGTTTGTTTGATATATTTTTTTGAGCATAGTCATCATCAATATTTACTATAGAAAGTGTATTGTTATTATTGTATAACAACTCAAATTTGGTACTAGCATACTCGTCCATAGTCTTAAAATAATCCAAATGCTCATTAGAAATATTTGTAAATACCACCTGTTTAGTCTTGATACCATATAGTTTGTTTAGTTTAATTGCATGAGCACTTGCTTCCATTACAACATACCTAGCACCCAGTTCGTACAGCACTTTAAAATAGTAATGCAAGTCTATAGGGTCCGGTGTAGTCAACCCATAATAAAGTTGTTTTTTGTCATAAAATATACCATTTGTGCCAACCATAGCACATTTATAGTTATTTACATTTAATATTTGATTAATTAGATAACTAGTAGTTGTCTTGCCATTAGTACCTGTAACCATTATAATTTCTAGTTTATCACAGTAGGAACCATAGAAATTTTTGCTAATAATTGACAATGCAATTCTACTATCTTTCACTATAACAATAGGAATATTTTCTACAAAAACATCTTCTTCAGTCACTATACATATAGCTCCATTAGATATAGCTTCAGCTATATAGTCATTGCCATTCTTTTCACCGTTTAGACATACAAACACATATCCATCATTAACCTTTCTAGAATCAAAACTTACTCCCTTTACATCTATATTGTCGTAATTATTCCTATCTACAACATCTACATTGTTTAATAATTCATCTAATTTCATAGCACCCTCTTAGACTTGTTTTTTATATCATAATATATTTAAAATTCTAAAAGATACCACCTTACATTTTTAGACAAAAAATAAAATGTAAAACTATCACAATTTTACATTTTATTTTAAAAAACATATTTTAAGTATTTAATATTACAACAGAATTTTTGAATGTAAAAGTATCTGGTGGTGGTGTCTGTCCTAGCACTACTTCACCCTCACCAGCAATCTCATACTGCAAGCCTAGTGTGGTCAATTTCGATACAGCTTCTGTCAAACTTAATCCTACCAAATTTGGCATCTTGACATCTCTTTCCAGCTTCTGTTTTTCTACTTCTACATCTAATACAGGTTCATACTTTTTGTAGTTTATAATCCCCTCAAATATCAATTTTGCATAAGGTGTAGCAACTACACTACCAAAGTAGTTTCCCATACTAGGTTCATCAGCTATTACCAAAACTACATAGTCTGGTTTGTCTGCAGGAAATGCACCTACGAATGAAGATACATACTTAGGCACAATCCTACCATCTTCATACTTTTGGCTAGTTCCTGTTTTGCCACTTACTCTATAACCAGGTATGAAAGCATTGATAGCATTACTCTTTGTTACTACTCTCTCCATCATTTCTCTAATGGTAGCACTAGTGCTTTCACTGATAGTATTGTTTAAAACCTCAGGTGTATTTCTAGCAACCAAATCTCCCGTACTACTAGATACTTCGCTTATAAAATATGGTTTATACAATTTACCACCATTTAGTACACTACATATACTAGAAATTAGTTGTATTGGGCTAACAGCTATTGCCTGACCAAACCCCATTCTAGCCAAGTCCACCCTTTTTACATTATCCTTGTTCATAAGTATACCACCAGCTTCACCACTAAAATCTACACCTAGTGGCGAACCAAATCCATACTTTTTGAAATACTCATACATTTTGTCAGTTCCTAATCTAAGTGCTAAATCTACAAATACACTATTGCAACTATTACATAGTCCATCTGTCATAGTTTGTTGACCATGACCTATTAGCTTCCAACATTTAATCTTTTCACCATCTACAATTCTATATCCTGGGTCATAAAACCCCTCATTTGGTGTAGTTACTTTCTCTTCTATAGCAGTAGCTGTAGTCAAAACTTTAAATGTAGAGCCCGGCTCATATACATCTACTATGCTCAAATTCTTTACAGTACTTAGCAGATTTTGTACATTGTCTCTAGGTGGTTCGTTAAGATTAAAACTTGGTTTGCTACTCATAGCCACTATTTCACCAGAATTAGGATTCATCACTATAGCTGTTGCTGTTTTAGGTTTTTGCTCTTCACAAAGCACTTTTAGAGCATTTTCCACTATTTTTTGAATATTTACATCTATGGTTAGTTTTACATCGCAACCATCTACACTAGGTATATATGTACTTAGTGTATTGTCTATTTTTACTCCATTTACATCACTTTCCTCCAAAGCATACCCTTTGATACCTTGTAAGTACTTATCAGCATACAATTCAACACCTGCTTGTCCTACATTATCTATAGTGGTAAATCCCAGCACCTGTGTCAGCAAATCGCCATATGGATAAAACCTTTTTGAGTTTTCGCTAAGCATAATACCCTTTAGGTTGCTATCTATAAGCTTTTGAGCTACAGAATTTTCTACTTGCAATTTAATCAAAGACTCACTCACCATCACATTAGTAACTTTTTTGAATGTATCTTCGTAATCTAGACCGATAGTTTTGGACAATAGTTGTGCTACTTTGACAGGCTCATTAACCATACTAGCCCTTACATAGACATCGTATGTAGAATAGCTTTCGGCTAGTTTTGCACCATTACAGTCCAAAATACTACCTCTTTTAGCATTTATAGGTAAATCCCTAGTCCACTGACTAGCAGCTTTTGCCCGTAACCAATCACTTTTGATAACCTGCAAAGTAAATATTCTAACTATCAAAACAAAAAAAATAGAGATTATAAGCAAAAATATTGCCAATAATCTCTTTTGTAAACTAACTATTGAATTGTTATACAAGGTTTAACCCCCAAATATTGAACTAACAAATGTGCATACTTGATCAAACCAATTTGTCTCAACTTCTGGCTCTACTTGTGGTGTAACTTTCAACAATTCTACAGCTATAGCACCGTTTGTTGCAATATCACCATAATTACCAGACAAGGTTCCTTGTATTAATTGTTCCATTTCTTGTTGAGTTAATTGTAAATTTTCTAATCTTACAGTTTCAAGTTGTGATTGAGCTTCTGCCACATCTCCTTGCAATAATTGTATGTTAGAATTTAAATTATTTATTACAAAAATATTATATATAGCCAAAAATGCTAGTAAAATAGTCACTATAACAGCAGCTGTCAAATATACTGTTGTTTTTAGTGTAGCATAAGGCTTAGTTTCTGCTACTACATTTTCTTTTACAATAGTAGAATTAACTACATCTGTACCAAATGTAATAGAATCAAACTCTTTATACAAATCATTTAACTTTGTAGAAGTATAGGTATTATCAAATTTGTTCATTTGATTTTGCACATCATCATTTGATGTAGGCACACTATTAGCTTTTTCAGTTAAAACTACTCTTTTGTATGCAGCCATATCTATACCTCCCTTTCAAAGTTTATAATTTTTCTATTACTCTTAATTTTGCACTAGAACTTCTTTTGTTTTCTTTAAGTTCTGTATTTGTTGCTACTATAGGCTTTCTATTCACTAGTTTTACAGTAGCTTTGTGATTACATACACATATAGGAATGGTCTTATCACATA
>JAFVTW010000003.1 GCA_017503005.1 Clostridia bacterium
AAAACACGAAAATATGCGTTTTTTTAATTTTTTTCGTGTAATGTAATTATATATATGTTAAAATTAATTTGTTAATTTATTTTGAATGTTGTATTATTTTTGCACATTGTATATAACATTCTTAATATTTTTGTAGAGCAAGCAGTTAGGTTTTCATAATAATGTTTACCTTCTGCTTTTTTTGTTAAATAATAATCATATACGGGGTGTCCAGGACATTGATGCCCTAACTTAACTACTATTTGACTAATATTAAATAATATCCATCTTGCATATTTATTTCCACGTTTAGAAATAGTTCCATGCACGTTTATACTTTTCCCAGATTGAATTATTGTTGGATCTAAACCACAGAAAGCAATTAATTGTCTATGATTATCAAATCTTGTTATATCACCTAATTCACCTAATAATTCGGTTGTTAATACTTCTCCTATCCCGTAAAAAGAATTAATTATATCGAAGTAAGGTGACTCTTTTGCAGTTTTTATCATCTTTTCTTTTAATTCATTTATTGTCTTAATATTCTCTTGTAAAATAGCAGCCATATCAGATAAGTTCTTTACATCCGAATGATCTTTATCGACACCTGGATATGAATTAACTGCTATATCTTTGATTTTGTTTGCTAACCTCTTATAATAATAATCATGTCTAGAATTAGTTTTATACAAATTATTGTATAATGCATCTATTCTTTTTTCTTTTACTATATAAGCATGAGGAAAGGTTTTAATAAAGTTTAATGCTGTTTCTTCATATATTCTGCTGCCTTTAAATATTTCTTCAAATTCTGGAAAACATATATTTATAAGTCTTTTATATCTATTTTTACAACTCACATTTAATTGAGTTAGATAAAAATATTGTCTTGTCATTGCTTTCAAATTAGCATATAAATCTTTTTTAGACAAATCATGATATTCTACTTCATTTACGAAAAATAATTTAGCTAATCTCATACAATCTTTTGTATCAGTTTTTGTTTTCCTTAATGTATCATAATTATTTTTGGTCGTTAAACTATTAATTACTAATGTATTAAAATTATTTTCTTTAAAATATCTTTCTACTGGCAAATGATATATTCCTGTTGATTCCATGAAAATAGTTAAATCTTCTAAATTAAAACTTTCAATTTTATCTTTTAATTCATTAAAATCACGAAAATTATGTTTTATCTCTTTAGGTTCAATCAATACTTCTCCATATTCAGTAGATAACATTATCATACTTTTTCCTTTAGCTACATCAACACTTAATACTGATTTCATTATTTACTCCTTTCTGAATTTAAGTCTCTTGTTTCCACCATTATTTCATCAAGCTTGTTATATAGATTCTACGACCTCACTATCTTAAACTAAATTAATAATAGAAATAAAAGCTGAACTGTCAATTTGTTAGATTCTATGACCTCTGTAATTTGCCGTTCTCACTTAAACTCTTGGTAAATAATTTAACATAAAAAAATAAGATATAAATATTAAATTATTTACATCTTAAAGTATACTTACATATCTAAATTAAAATATATGTAAGGAGAAATGATATGGATAAAATTACTTATGATGATGTTATAAAAAGAATTGGATATTTTAGAACAAAAGCTAATTTATCTATGAGAGAAGCAAGTTTGCAATTAGGATATAATCCTCAATTTATGTCAACAATAGAAAACCAAACAATAGAGTTGAAAGTTAAAACTCTATTAGATTTTTGCAATATGCTTGAAATTACGCCACAAGACTTCTTTTATATGGGTGAACACTATAACAAAGAGGATAAGAATGTTTTAGATTTGTATAACAATCTTTCACAAGACGGCAAACAAACTATATTAGACTTGATGAAAAAGTTAAAATAATAAAAATAAGCACTAGATTTTCTAGTGCTTTTTATATTAACAAAATGGCTTTATACCTCCTTTTTATAGATTTGTGTGTTAAATATTTCATAGTCCATTTGTGTTAACGGTCTTATTTTAACATCAAACGGGATAGATGGTGGCTGTGTGGGTACTCACACTGGTGTAACAGAGGCAGAGATAAATCTGGCAGTGTCCAAAAAATTGAAAAGTTTATTAGACAGTTTTGGGTTTAGGGTGATTATGACTAGGTCGAATGCTAATGGATTATACTCGCAATTTGCTACTAACAAAAAACTAGACGATATGGAGTCTAGAAAAAAGATAATACAAAGGTCTAATGCTGATATGGTAGTTAGTATACATATGAATAGCTTTGGCGATAGCTCTCAGCACGGTGCCCAAACATTCTATCAAATAGGTGTAGAGAATGCGGAAACATTAGCAACTTGTGTACAAAATGAATTAGTCAAAAATATGACGGAAGCTAGAGGGTTTGCAAATCATACCGACTTGTATATATTAAAGTGTACTGATAGTCCTGCCATAGTAGTGGAGGGTGGATTTTTGACTAATCCCACGGACGAAGAATTGCTAATAAGTGACGATTATCAAACCAAACTGGCATACTCTATCTTCTGTGGAATTGTCAAGTTCTATGAGATTCAAAACCAACTAAACCTAGGTAGTAGGTAGTTATCTAATAGTATTTTGTCATCAAGTATGTGTTTGATGTGTGGTTTGTATTGTTTGACATAACTTAATTATAAAAACAATGTGATATTGTTATGTTTAAGATTAAAAAAATCAAACCATTTCGGTTTGATTTTTTGTATTATTCTTCGTCTAAATCTATACCACGATATTGTTTGTAAGCCAACTTTAGTACAGACTGTATAAAGTCATTCTTGGCAGCAGTGTAGCTTTTTCTATCGTGCTTAAATTTTTTTGCTAGTTGCTTTTTTAGAACTGCATATTGTTTGATATACTCAGGGTGTTCGATTAAATATCTTTTGAATAAGTTTGTGCCTATCCATCTATCGGACATTAGTGTAACTATGTGTATATAGTGGGTCCTTCTTTTTTCAGGACCTTTTCTGGCTAGAATTTCGCCTTTGTCTTCGATTTGTTCTAGCAAGTCATATCCTTTTATTCTAAACACTTCTGCGACTTGTTTCATAACATCTACATTGTCTACGGCTATAGCTATGTCTATGATAGGTTTGGCACTTAGTCCTGGTATAGATGTGCTACCTATATGCTCAATCTCAAACTCGTATCTCTTTAGAAAATCCTCTATTTGTTCTCTCTCTTGGTCGTATAATTTAGCCCACTTTTTGCTATATTTTACTACTTTTACTTCATCTCTTTGCAAGCCTAACATATTGACTCCCTATAATTGTTTTGTTCTATTATCAGTTTAATGTGGTATAGGCTTTTTGTCAAATAATATTAAACCTACACAAAACACATTATATAGTGTTTTTTCTTAAATTTTTGTGCAAAAACCACAACATTATGTTAAAATGCATAATTTGAAGGCATATTTTGTTGCTGAAAAATATGCTATTGTTGTATAATTATAATGCTAAATATTTTTAATTTAATTATTAACAAGGTGGTTTTTATGACAATAGATGCTAGCATTTTAAAAAACAAAACCGAATTGTCGTTAAAAGTTAGTAAGGCAGTGGTGGAGTATATCAAGCAAAATAGAGTGGTAGATGGTAAAAAATCTGCTATCAAAACAGAAGACTTGTTGACAGCAGCCTTTGACTCGCTAGGGGTTGAAGAAGAATTTTTTGAAGAAGAGGAACAAAGAAAAGTAGTTGTAAGTGCAGTTAAAAAAATATTAACAATTCTAGAAGAAGTAAAAGCAATTACTCCTGCTAGTGACATTCCAAAGACTTTGAAAGATTATATTGCTTATGTGAAAGCTCAAAAGGAAAAACAACCTAAACCTATCAGTGGTAAGCCTGTGTCATACAATGTAGCTAGTGACTTTGTAAAGAAGATAGCAGCACTAAAGACTAACGAACTGATTTTGGGTTGCGATATAGCTACAGTAGAGCTAGAAGACGGTGAAGTAAGTGTGTTGATAGCCAAAAACCTAAACTACGAAAAAGTAAAATTCTGCAATGCTATGTTTGACTATTCTAAACTTGCTGACTATATAGGTTGTTATAATGACCAAACCAAAAAAGTGGACTTTTTGTCTACAGAAGAGAGCCAACGAGTATTTTTTCAAACTAACAAAAAACATGTTACTCCTAGCCAACGAAAAATTACTAACTTGTACTATTTAGTAAACTTATCTCAATACAAAACTATGTTTATGCCTGCTATCAAAAAACCAACTAAGGCAACTACTGTACTTAGTCTAAGAAAAGAAGTGAGCAAAGACATTCTTACTACAGACAGGTTTGCATTTAATCATCAACTGACAAGAAGTTTGTAAAACAACAAAAGCACTGATAGTATTCAGTGTTTTTTATTTTCATTAGTTGCAAAAAATTTGTAATTGTACTACACTTGTATTTGTACAAAATGTAATGTAATATGATTAAGGTGTCAGAGTGCTAGCTCGCTAACAACAATTTATGTCTTGCAACTAGTTGGTACTACTTGCTGCGACTGATATAGTTGTAGCTCGCATTGCCCCAAAAAATCTGCTATAGCATCTTTGTTTGGGGACCCCAGTACATTCGACCACTCTATAGGTGGGAGGTGTACTAATATGTTTTTATAAAGATTAAACTTAATATTTTTTAATATGCTGAGGTGTCAGAGTGCTGGCTCGCTAACAACAATTTGTGTCTTGCAATTAGTTGACACTACTTGCTGCGACTGATATAGTTGTAGCTCGCATTACCCCCAAAAAATCTGCTATAGCATCTTTGTTTGGGGACCCCAGTACATTCGACCACTCTATGGGTGGTAGAGATGTATTAATATATTTTTATATTGTTTAAACTTAATATTTTTTAATATGCTGAGGTGTCAGAGTGGTCGAATGTGTCGGTCTCGAAAACCGGTGTACTTTAGAAGTACCGAGGGTTCAAATCCCTCCCTCAGCGCCAGTAATATAAACACAACTTATACAACAATTGTAGGTTGTGTTTTTTTCTTTTACTTTTTAGGGATTTGACCCCTACGGGTTTCAAAGTCCGTCGATACATAAAGTATCTCCCTCTTTGTCTAAAAACTTGCCACCGGCAACTTTTCTAAACGAGTCGACCCCTCCCCATCGCCAGTAATATAAACACAACTTATACAATAATTATAGGTTGTGTTTTTCTTTTGCTTTTTAGGGATTTGACCCCTACGGGTTTCAAAGTCCGTCAGCACTATTTTGTTTTGAGAGAATGTGAATTCTATCTAATCACATCAAATTGATAATAAATTATATACTATTTGACACAAAGTCTGCTTTCGGTGTCAATATAAAAGATTTGATTGTGTGTTTTTGTTTTTGTTTTGGTTGTAATATTGATATAATTAATTTAGATATTACAAAAGAGAAAGGAAAACACTTATGTCTAGGGGTAAAAAATTTGCGATTGTAGGAATAGTTTTTGCACTAATAGTCGTGATATGTTGGAGTTTAATTTATACCATAAATGCAAATGTGTCACCAGCATTGTATATTGCTCATAGGGGACACGGACACTACGATAATACTGCAGAAGCTTTTTACAATTCTACAGATTACTGGGGGATTGAGTGTGATGTAAGGGTGACTAAAGATAATCAACTCATATTAAATCACGACCCAGAGGTTGTTTTTGAAGATGGTATTACTATGACTGTGGCAGAGTCTAACCTTGTAGATTTGTTATCTAAGAAATTAGATGGTGGATATTCTATGTGTGAGTTTTCTACCTACTTAGAAATTTGTGAAGAGCTAGGCAAGGTTGCAGTTATAGAGCTGAAAGGTGAGTATACTGACAACGAAATTTCTATGTTGATAAATCAAATAGAACAATACTACGATGCAGACAAAGTTGTGATTATATCTTTCTCTCAAAACAATTTGCTTAAAGTAAAAGAACAGTCTAGTATTGAGCTTCAATATTTGTTTACAGAAAACACTCCAGAAGCTTTTCAATTTTGTTTTGATAACGACATCAATCCGTCTATCAATTTCGCTAGACTAAAAGCTGAAGATGTAAAAAATGTTCATAATCACAATTTGAAAATTGGTGTATGGACAGTAAACCTAATGACTGCAAATGTTTTGATGAAAGAGTTTGGTGTAGACTTTATTACTAGTGATTATTTTTGTTCTTAAAATTAAAAATATTGTCGTATGATTTTTTGATTGGTTTTGGGTGTGATATAATATATTTGTTTAACAAAAGAGGTGTATTTATGAATTCATTGTTTGGTTTAAAACATATAATATTAATTGTGGTTTCTATTGCTTTGATAGTAGGATTGTATTTGGGTGCTAGAAAGCTAAAATTTGAAACAGTATGCAAATCGTTGTTTTATGTAGGTATAGTTTCCGAAATTGTAAAAATATTTTACTATATTATTGCAAATGAAGCTAAATATGGTGGTGTACTGCCAAAGACAGATTTGCCATTTCATTTATGTTCTATTCAAATAATTTTTATAATGATTGTAAATTTTACAAAGAACGAAAAATTAAAGAAAATACTTTTGAGCTTTATGTTGCCTAGTTGTTTGTTTGGTGGGATAGCTGCTATTTTGATTCCTACAGGTACAGCACTAAATAGTTGGGTTATTACGGTTCAATATTTCTTGTATCATATTGCTATCGTTGTGTTCTCACTATATCTATTTACTTCAAAAGATTTCAAGAAAGAATTTAAGAATTATGTGTATTGCTTAGAGTTTTTACTAGGCTTAATGTTCTTCTCGATATATATCAATAGTGTTTTGTATGATGGTGTTAGTAATATCAACTTTATGTATGTTGTATCTCCACCACAATCAGGTTTGCCTTACTTAAACGAAGACAAAGGTTGGTTGGTATATATTTTAAGATATGCACTGCTTATAATAGTGTGTGTGAGTGCTTGCTACATCAAACCTATTGTACAAACAATTAAAGCAAAGTGGTTTAACAAAGGTTCCATCGTGGAACAAACAGAAGAAAAGCAAGAAACAGAGACTGAAGCTGAGACTAAAAAAGAGTAAGGTGTGGTTATAGTGTTAGAAACAGAAAGATTGATTTTGAGGAATTTTAAGCCGACTGATATTGAAGATTACTGGGAAATGGTTCAAATGCCTAATGTAGGACCTAGGGCTGGTTGGCCTGCATATACTGAGTATGACAAAGCTGTAGAAAGATTAGAGAAAGTACAATGTGTAACACCTAATTTGTTTGCTATAGTATACAAACCTGACAACAAAATGGTAGGCTCTATAGAACTAATGGATTGTAAGGTGGACAGATACTCTAATCTAGATATCGAAGCTGGAGCCAAAGAAATAGGTTTTGTATTGAATGAAAAGTACTGGGGCAAGGGAATAATGACCGAAGCTACAAAAGCTGTACTAGAATATGCTTTTGAAGTATTGAATGTGGAAAATATCTATATAGGTAATGCTAGAGCAAATATTGCTAGTGGTAGGGTACAAGAAAAGCTTGGATTTAAGGTGGTGGGCGAAGTGAAAAACTATCGCATTTGGGTAGATGGTACACCTACAGACTTTATTGAAAGAAAGATGACAAGGGTAGAATGGTTAAAAAATAAATAACAAAAAAGGAACTATTGCTAGTTCCTTTTTTTTATTATTTTAGTACAACTTTCATAAAGTTCTTTTTGCCTTTCTTTAGAATGCATACACCATCTGTAAAGTTTTCTGTAGTGATTTGGTAATTGAAGTCTTTTTGAACTTCGCCATTTACTAATACACCACCTTGTTCACACATTCTTCTGCCTTCGCTCTTTGATGTAACTAATTTTGTATTAGCGAGCATGTCTACTAGTGAGCAAGGTAGATCAGCACTAGTTACTTCGAATGTAGGAGCATTGTCCATGTTTCCTGCACCTGTAAACAATGCTTTACTTGCTTCTTGAGCAATTTTAGCATCTTCTTCGCCTCTTACAAATTTTGTAATTTCGTAGCTAAGTACATGTTTTGCATTTACAATGTTTTCGTTGATTAATGCTCTTACTTCGTCCATAGGAATGTCAGTAAATAGGGCAAACATCATTTCTACACAAGCATCAGGTGTTTGGTATACACCTTGGTAGAAGTCGTATGCAGAGATTTTATCTTTGTCTATCCAGATAGCACCCTTTTCGGTTTTACCCATCTTTTTGCCTTCTGGAGTAAGTAGTAGTGGGTTTGTAGCACCTATTACTTGAATATCTGTGCCATTAGCAAAGTTTAATTTTCTTTGCAATTCTACACCTGCTACAATGTTTCCCCATTGATCTGCACCACCATATTGTAGGGTACAACCATATTCGCGATTTAGGTGAATAAAGTCGTAAGCTTGCATTAGCATATATCCCATTTCAAAGAATGTTAGTCCGCCTTCTTCAATACGGTTTGCATAGATTTCGTTTGATAACATTTTGTTTACATTGAAGTGTACACCTACTTCTCTCATGAAGTCGATATAATCGTATCCCTTAAACCAGTCGGCATTATTAACTATAATTGCAGGATTGTCGCCATCAAAGTCTAGGAATATCTTTAGAGTGTCTTTTATTTTCTCTATATTAGAAGCAATTTGTTCTTTGCTCATAATGTTTCTAGCTTCACTTCTTCCACTAGGATCGCCTATACAAGCAGTTGCTCCTCCCATAAGTAACAAAACTTTATGTCCAGCTTTTTGAAAACGACGCAAAATGCAATAAGGAACACAGTGACCTATATGTAAGCTGTCGGCTGTAGGGTCGCTTCCTTCGTACAATGTAACAGGCATTCCGCTTTCTAGCACTTTCTTTAGACCTTCTTCATCTGTGCATTGATACAAAAGCCCTCTTTCCTTAAGTACACTATACAATTTTGTGTCTGTGGTTTTCATTTCGTTTTCTCCTTAAAAATATTATTTGTTATAATCTTTGTTTGCTCCGTTTACACTAAACAAAAAAACATACCTTGTCCTAAAAGTCTTAAGGACGAAAGTATGTTTCGTGGTACCACCTTAATTCGTTTGAGTAATTACTCAAACCTTAATTGAGCCTAATTATCGCATAGGCAAAGCGATTTGCTCCCAAAGTGTAATTCGTAAAACAAATTGTCAAAGTTTTTCACCAACCAACTTTTCTCTATACACAAATTTTGTCTACTACTGGGTTTTGTTCATTGCAAACCAAGATTAGTACCATATTACTAAACTTTGTTTTGTTTGTCAATAAAAAGTTTTTGAAATATAACAAATATAGGGCTCAAAACAAAAATTTATTTTCAATAATTGACTAAATATACAATCTTTAGTACAATATAATAACAAATATGTGTAAAAAGGGGGTTGGAATATGGCAAAACTTAACGGAATTGTTGAAGATACCGACCAAGTGTCTATAGAAAATGCTGTAGACCAACCAAAAAGAAAACTAAATGGCTACCAAATTTTAAATATTGTACTGATATCTTTGCTAGTAGCTTTGGCTTTGGGTGTAGGCATATATTATCTTGTAAAAGCATTAGATAAACCTGACCCAGTACTACCGGTGCTTACTCCTGAAAATTATGAGCAAGTAGTTGTAGATATGAGCTATGATGATGTTATAGATATTTTTGGTGCAGGTAAAAGAACAGAAGCTTCTGGTGCTAACGAAGTTGATTATATTTGGCAAGACAATGGTGGAAGAATAATGATTATCACATTTAAAGCAAACAAAACTGTGGCAGGGCTTGTTCCTACAAAAGTTTTGGAAAAAGCTCAATATGGTATCATAGCAGAAACTCCAACAGTATAAATAAAAGACTTAAAACGATTTGTTTTAAGTCTTTTTTTGTTAATTAAATTGACTATTGTACAAGTTGTAATAGAAACCTTTTTGTTTCATAAGTTCGTTATGGTTGCCTTGTTCTATAATGTCGCCATTGTTTACAACTAGTATTTTGTCTGCACCTACTATTGTTGACAATCTATGTGCTATTACAAAGCTGGTTCTATTTTGCATAGCTACTTTCATTGCTTTTTGTATTAGTATTTCGGTACGAGTATCAATGTTAGATGTAGCTTCGTCTAGTATGATTAGGTCAGGTTTGGCTATTAGTGCTCTAGCAATAGTAAGTAGTTGTTTTTGACCTTGCGAAATGTTTGTGCCATTTTCATTTATTATAGTATCGTAGCCATTTTCTAGTGTTGTTATAAAGTGATGGGCATGTACAGACTTGCATATATTTATCATTTCTTCATCACTTATATTTGGATTGCCATATTTTAAGTTTGCCTTTATTGTGCCACCAAACAGCCAAGTGTCTTGCAGAACCATACCTACTTTTTGTCTTAAATCACTTCTAGATACTGTTTTGGTATCTATGCCGTCTATGGTTATGCTACCACTATTTAGCTCGTAGAACCTCATTATAAGATTAACTATAGTGGTTTTACCAGCACCAGTAGGACCTACTATGGCAACCATTTGACCACTATCTATTTTGCAGTTCACATCGGTAAGTAGTATCTTGTCTGGGGTGTATCCAAAAGTCAAGTTCTTAAATTCTACATCGCCTTTTATATTTTCCAGTCTGTTTGTAATTTCGTATACTAATTCTTCTTCGTTGTTTAGAATTTCTCCCACCCTTTCGTAAGCGGCTAGTGTAGTTTGGAATACATTGAATACTTGGGCAAGTTGTGTGATAGGGCGAGTAAATTGTTGACTGTATTCTAGGAATGTTACTAGGTATCCTAGTTCTAATGCGAATTCGAAGATGCCGAATCCTTTACCACCCATAGGTATACCATTCAATATAAATATACAGCTAACTAAGCTCAGTACTACATATCCAAAGTTTGTCGCAAAATTGATAAGTGGCATTAGTAATCCTGCATAGAAGTGGCTCTTGAAACTGCTTTCGTATAGTTGGTTGTTTAGGGTTTCAAATTCTTTAATTGCGATATCTTCATTGGCATATGCTTTTACAGTTTTTTGATTTGTATATATTTCTTCTATATGTCCATTTACTGCACCCATATCTTTAGCTTGGCGAGTAAAGTATTTTTGACTATGCTTCATTACTGTTTTTGTAAGGAATAGTGCTAGTGGCAACAAACACACCACGATTAATGTAAGCCACACATTGATAGTCAACATCATTATTAGTACACCAACTACTGTGATTACACAGTTGATTAGTTGGTTTAGTGTTTGTTGTAAGCTTTGTTGAATATTGTCTACATCGTTTACAAATACACTTAGTATATCGCCAGTTTCTCTAGTGTCGTAGTAATTTAGTGGTAATCGATTTAGTTTTTCTTTTAGTTTTTTTCTTAGGTTGAAAGAAACTTTTACCGACGATTTTCCCATTAGTACTTGGCTTATCATACTAAATACATAGTGCAGGGCATATAGGATTGCCATTGTAACAAGACAAGTGATAATAGCTGTAAATTTTGTATTTTCTGTTCCAGTTACATACAATCCTATTTCGGTAAGTGCTTTACCCATTATTTTTGGACTAATTACAGAAAGGGTAATAGCTATAGCCGAAAATATTATGGTAAGTATTAGTGGAATTTTGATAATACTAAGTTCTTTCAAAAAGTGTTTTAGTGTGCCCTTAAAATCTTTTGGTTTTTCTACACCACCTATTCCAGGTGGGCCACCACCAGAACCAGGTCCACGACGACCCATAGGTGGGCGAGCAGGTTGTGCCATATTATTTGCCCTCCTTTTTTACCCTGTTGAATTTGGTTTGGCTATCTACAATTTCTTTGTATTCAGGGCAAGATTCTAGTAATGTGTCGTGAGTACCTATACCCACAACTTCGCCTTCGTCTAGTACGATTATTTTGTCGGCATTTTGTATAGTATTTACTCTTTGGGCAACAATTATTATAGTAGCATCAGTAATGTTTTCTCTTATATTTTTTCTAATCTTTGCATCGGTTTTGAAGTCAAGTGCACTAAAGCTGTCATCAAATATATATACGGCAGGTTTTTTGATAAGTGCTCTTGCTATATTTAATCTTTGCTTTTGGCCACCACTTAAGTTTCCAGCACCTTTTTGTATGATGTAGTCGTAGCCTTCTGGCTTTTCGCTAATAAATTCGTGAGCACAAGCTAGCTTGCAAGCCCATTCTATATCTTCTTGGGTGGCATTTGGATTACCATAAGTTAGATTGTCCCTTATAGTACCTCCAAACAATTCTACTGTTTGGCTAGCAAGTGATATGTGTTTTCTCAAGTCGCTAGGATTGTAATCTCTAAGGTCTACACCATCTAGTAGTATTTCGCCTTGAGTTACATCATAGAATCTAGGTATTAGGTTTATAATAGTGCTTTTACCACTACCGGTACCGCCTATTATGGCTAGGGTTTCGCCGGGGTTTACCTTGAAACTAAGATTTTTTAGAGTTGGGGCTTCTGCACCAGCAAAGCTAAAAGTAACTTTTTTGAATTCTAATTTCCCTTTATATTCGCCAGTTTTGTAGGTTTTTACTTTTTCGTTAGATAGTATGGTTTCTGGCAAATCTAGTATTTCATTTATTCTTTTTGCACTGGCACTTGCTCTAGGTACTTGTATAAAAATCATTACCATCATCACACAGCCCATCATTATTCTAGAGCTATATTGTGTAAGGGCAGTAATATCTGCAATATTTGTTCCTAATGTCGCACCAAAGTACAATATCAATATTATACATATAGAGAACAACAAATCTACAGTAGGTATTGCAACACCCATTATTACATTTGCCTTTGTATTTACATCTGCAACTCTTTTGTTTGCTTGTCTAAATCTTTCATTTTCTTGCTCTTCGGTGTTGAAAGCTCTAATTACTCTAACACCGGTTAGATTTTCTCTGGTAACAGTGCCCAGATTGTCCATATTTGTTTGCATTATCTTAAATAGTGGTATAATGTGTCTGCCTACTATTATAAACAGTCCAAATAGTGCAGGAATTAAGCCAACTATTATATATGGCAAAGTAAGGTCTAAGCTAAATGCCATTATACAACCACCTATAAGAATGATAGGAGCATTTAGCATTACTCTAAATGACATCATTACAAGGTGTTGAATTTGATTGATATCGTTAGTAGTACGGTTGATTAGGCTGGCAGTAGGTATGGTGTAAAATTCGTTTAGAGCTACTCGTTGTGTTTTTTCAAAAACAATCATTCGTAAATCTTTACCAAATCCCATACCTATTTTGCTAGATAAGTAACTAGTAACTATTTGACAGGTAATTACACCTAATACAGCTAGCAGTGCTATACCACCTTTTTGTAGTAAAAGTATAATAGCTTTGTTGCCTAGTTCCGGGTCTATACATCTAATCATATCGCTTAATAGTGATGGTACAAATAAGTTTGTTATTACTTGTATAATCAAAACTATTGATACAGCTATTAGTTGCTTCCAGTAGGGTTTTAAGTATTTAAATAGTTTAATCAAGTCTAAAGTTCTCCTTTTATATATTAATATATATATAAGTACTTAAATAAGTATAATCAAAAATAATTTTAAAGCAAACTTTTTGTTTTGTGAAAAACAAAAATACAACAAATTGTTAGCAAATAATATTTGAAAAATATATACGACAAATAAATACGAACAAATGTTTTATTTTGATTGTTAAAAATCTAGAAGTAATATAAAATATAACTATGGTAATCAAAGGTATTATAGAAGAAATTATTTTTAGAAACACAGAAAACGGGTATACCGTTGCTGTAATAGATGCTAATGGTGAAGATATTACTGTAGTAGGCAAGTTTCCACAAGTTACTCAGGGCGAGTGTGTGGAGCTAGAGGGTAGTTTTACTAAGCATAACCGATATGGCGAACAGTTCAATGCTGCTAGAGTAAAAATTGCTAAACCAACTAGCGAAGATGGTATTGTAAAGTATCTAAGTAGTGGTCTTATAAAGGGTGTAGGTCCTGTGACAGCCTTGTCTATAGTAAACAAGTTTGGCAAAGACACACTAGATGTTATAGAATTTAATCATCAACAACTTACTAAGGTAAGGGGTATTTCTGAGCGAAAAGCAAATGAGATATATGAAGCATTTAGCGAAATTCGCAAAATGCAAAATGCTGTAATGTTGATGCAAGACTACAATATCTCTACAAATTTAGCAGTAAAGATATATAACACCTATTTTGACAAAACTGAATTGATACTAAGAGAAAATCCATATAAGCTATGTGAAGATGTGGACGGCATAGGCTTTTTTACTGCAGACAAGATTGCGGTGAAAATGGGTATAAGTCCTCTTAGTGAATATAGATTTAGAGCAGGTGTGCTACATGCCTTAAAAACTGCATGTGATCATACCGGCAATACTTATGTAACCAAAGCTAATCTAGAAAGTGATGTTTGCGAACTACTAAAGGTTAGTATGGACGATGTAAATAGAAATGCTGTTCTAAATAAGCTTGTAATGGACAGTTACATAAAAATATTTGAGTATCAAGGCGAAGAGATAGTAGCACTTACCAAATATTTCAATACTGAAAAAATTGTAGCATATACCATCAATCTATTTAATGAATTGTGTAAAGATAAAAATTTAGATGTGGAAGATAGTATAAGTCTATACGAGCAAGTAAACAAAATACAAATGCACACAAATCAAAGAGAGGCTGTCAAACTAGCAGTTAATCAAGGTGTGAGTGTAATTACTGGTGGACCTGGTACAGGCAAGACCACCATTGTAAAATGTATGTTAGAAATATTTAAGGGTATGCGAAAGCATGTTAAATTACTAGCCCCTACAGGTCGTGCTGCCAAGAGACTAAGTGAAAGTACAGGCGAAGAAGCTAGTACTATACATAGAGCATTGGTGGTAGACTTTTTGGGTAGCGACACTTTTGTATACAATCAAAATAACAAACTTCCATACGATGTAGTCATAGTGGACGAAGTGAGTATGGTAGATGTGCAACTAATGTACTATCTAATCCGTGCACTTAAAAAGGGTACACAGTTGGTACTAGTAGGTGACAAAGATCAGCTGCCTAGTGTAGGAGCAGGTAATGTGCTGGCAGATATTATAAGTAGTGGTGTGGTCAAAGTTTGTGAACTTACACATATCTATAGACAAAGTGAAGATAGTTTGATTATATCGAATGCTCACTTAATCAATGATTGCAAGATGCCTATGATTAATAATAAGAGTAAGGACTTCTTCTTTGAGGAGAAACCAGACCCTAGTCAAATGTTAGACTCTGTAGTAAATCTTGCCTATACTAGATTGCCAAAATTTTTAAATATTGACAGCTCAAAAATTCAAGTATTGGCAGCTATGAAATCAGGTGTGTGTGGTGTAGACAATCTAAACCAACAACTACAAGAAAAGATAAATCCACCTAGTCTAAAAAAACCAGAGATAGAATCACTCAAGGTTATATATAGACTGGGCGATAGAGTAATGCAGATTACAAACAACTACGAAAGAGAGTGGATCAAAGACAATCGTGAACAAGGTGCAGGTGTGTTTAATGGCGATATAGGTGTGATAGACCATATAGAACCAAACACTTTTGAAACTACAGTTTTGTTTGAAGATGGTAGGTATGCAAAGTACAATCGTAAAGATTTAGAAGAACTTATGCTTAGTTATGCTATCACTATACACAAAAGTCAAGGTAGTGAGTTTGATGTAGTTATTATACCAGTTGTGGCAGGTGCACCTATGTTGTTGACAAAAAACCTACTTTACACTGCTGTTACTAGAGCAAAGAAAATGGTTGTGCTAGTAGGCACTAAGCAAAATATTTTTAGAATGGTGCACAACAAATCGACAATTACGAGAAATACACTGCTTAAAATGTTTTTGATAGAGAGTGCTAATATTGATTCTTTTCCAACTACAGAAGCTGTACCTACCATGGAAGAAGTAGATGTAGACCTAATAGGAGAGTAAGCTATGAGTATTATGTTTCCTAATGGGTATAAGTGTGTAGTGTGTGGCGATGAGATAAGTGTAGACAGAAATGGATTTTGTGATAAGTGCATAGATGTACTACCAAAGATAGTGGGTAAGGTTTGTAACAAATGTGGTCTACCACTGTATAGCGATGCAGACTATTGTATGGCATGCAAAACACAGCTGCCTAGTTTTACAAAAGCATTTGCTCCATACAGGTATGAAGGTGTTGTCAAAAACCTTATACACAAATTTAAATATGATGGTGCCGAATATTTGGGTGACTGTCTAGGTAAGTTGTTGTATGATTATTTTGTAAAACTAGATTTGAGTGTAGATGTGATTATACCTGTGCCACTGTATCTGCATAGAGAATTTGAAAGAGGGTTTAACCAAGCAAGTACATTGTGTGGTTGGTTTGCAAAGAACGGTTTCGATGTGGACAACTATATGGTGGTCAAAACCAAAAATTCTAAAATGCAAGCTAGTCTAAGTTTGGCTGAGAGAAAAGAAAATATATCGGGAGCATTTAGAGTGCTTACCAAAAATAAACTGAAAAACAAAGTTGTGCTTTTGGTAGATGATGTGTATACATCTGGTTCTACATTTGGAGAGCTAGCTGATGTTGTACTCAAAGCTGGAGCAAGCAAGGTGTACTGCTTGTCACTAGCTCGTACTTGTTTTGATTAGAAAAGTTGAAGGTGTTTATCTTTAACTTTTTTATTTTGCCAAATTGTCAATATTCGCCAAAAGAGTATCAAAAGCAGGTTGTTTTTTATTGTTTATTAAATCAAAATGTAGTAGAATTAAATGTGTGAGCTTTTAATATATTGAAATATATTAAAATTTTTTAGAGAGAAATTGTATATGAAACTAATCGGTGGAATTTTTGTTTTTATATATTATTTTTTCAAAGAGTTATTTAAATAATGATTATTAAAGTTTGCTAGTAAAAATATGGAGAGATTAGATGTTTAAATTATTTAAAAGTGAAAATGAAAGAAATGTAAAAAAGTTGGAGAAGATTGCAGCACTTGTAGAAGGCAAGGCTGATTACTACAAATCTTTGACAGACGAGGAGTTGAAAGAAACCACTACCAAATTAAAGGAAAGACTTGCTAATGGCGAAAAGCTTATTGATATTTTGCCAGATGCTTATGCTTTGGTTAGAGAGGCTAGTGATAGAGTACTAGGTATGAGACACTTCCATGTACAAATCTTGGGTGGTATTGCTTTGTTCCAAGGTAGAATAGCTGAGATGAGAACTGGTGAAGGTAAAACTTTGGTAGAAACCCTTCCTGCTTACCTTATAGCTCTAGAAGGTAAAGGTGTACACATCGTTACTGTCAACGAATATTTGTCTAAAAGAGATGCTGAGTGGATGGGTAAATTATTCACATTCTTAGGACTAACAGTAGGTGTGTCTATGGCTAATATGAGCCCTACAGACAAGAGAGCAGCATACAACTGTGATATTACTTATTCTACAAACAACGAATTAGGTTTTGACTATCTTCGTGACAATATGGTTTCTAGAAAAGAAGAAAGAGTTTGTCGTGGATATCATTTTGCTATCGTGGACGAGGTGGATAGTATTCTAATTGATGAGGCTAGAACACCACTTATTATTTCTGGTATGGGTACAAAGAGCTCTGAAACCTATGTGTCTGCAGCTAAGTTTGTAAAAGGTTTGATTGCTGATGCTGACTACGAAATTGATGAGAAAGACAAAGCTATAAGATTAACCGAAGATGGTGTAAACAAAGCCGAGCATTTCTTTAAGATAGAGAACTTGAGTGATATTACACATATCGAGCTAAACCACCATATCAACAATGCTCTTCGTGCCCAATATATTATGAAGAGAGACAACAACTACATTGTAAAAGATGACGAAATTATAATCGTAGACGAATTTACTGGTAGACTAATGGAAGGTAGAAAGTATTCTAATGGTCTGCACCAAGCTATCGAAGCTAAAGAAGGTGTAACCATCAAAGATGAAAACAAAACTTTAGCTACTATCACTTTCCAAAATTTCTTTAGAATATACGAAAAACTTAGTGGTATGACTGGTACCGCCAAGACTGAGGAAATAGAGTTTAACAAAATTTATGGCCTAGATGTAGTTACTATTCCTACAAACAGACCTATCAAGAGAGTAGACTATCCAGATATTATATATCCTACCGAAAGGGCAAAACTACACAATGTAGTAGAAGAAATCAAGGCTGTTCATGCTGACGGTAGACCTATATTGATAGGTACTGTAACCATCGAAAAATCTGAGCAATTATCACAACTGCTTAAACAAGCTAAGATTAGACACAATGTACTTAATGCTAAAAATCACCAACAAGAAAGTGAGATTATAGCACAAGCTGGTAGAATGGGTTCTGTAACTATAGCTACAAATATGGCTGGTCGTGGTACCGACATTCTATTAGGTGGAAACCCAGAATTTTTGGCTAAACAAAAAATGAGAGAAGCTGGATTTAACGAAGCTCAATTAGATTTCTGTACTTCTTTTGTGGATACTGACAATGAAGATCTTAACAAAATGAGAGAAAGATACAGAAAAGCATACAACGAATTCAAAGAAGTTACCGATGTAGAAAAGAGAAAAGTTGTAACCTTAGGTGGTCTACATATCATCGGTACAGAGAGACACGAAAGTCGTCGTATCGACAATCAGCTTAGAGGTCGTGCAGGTCGTCAAGGAGACCCAGGTTCTAGTGTGTTCTATGTAAGTATGGAAGATGAACTAGTTCGCCGTTTTGGTGGAGACCAAATGAAACGATTGGTTGAAATATTTAAGGTGGACGAAAACACTCCATTCCAGTTCAAGATTTTGTCTAAGAGTATAGAAACAGCACAAAAGAGAATAGAAGGACATAACTTCTCTTCTAGAAGTAATGTATTAAAATATGACGATGTGCTAAATTCTCAAAGACATATTATATACGAACAAAGAAACAAAGTGCTTGATGGTGAAAATATTCACGAAGATGTACTAGATATGATTTCTGATCTTGCTCAAAGTGTAGTGTATGACAACATTAGTGATGAGAAGAGCTATGATGAGTGGGATCTAGCAGACTTAAACGATGAATTGAATGTAAAAGTATTTGGTGAAGAATATAACTATGTTACAGAAGACCTAGTAGAAGGTTTTGACACAGAAATGCTTGCAGAAAAAGTTAGCGAACATGCTATCGAAGTTTACAACAAGAAATGCGATGAAGCTATCGCTGCAGGATTTAATTTCTACGGACTAGAGAGAGCATACCTACTTAGAGTAGTAGACTCTTTATGGATGGAACACATTGACTTTATGAATATGCTTCGTAACGAGATTGTTTTGAGAGCTTATGGTAATCACGACCCTGTAGTAGCATACAAGAAAGAAGGCTTTGAGTTGTTCGACAAGATGATAGACCAAATTAGAAACGAGGTGCCATCATTCTTGTTACATGCTAGAGTAGATGTTACTCCTCCGGAAGCTAAAAAACCTGTGATGTTTACAAATGCAGGCGAGGGGAATGGTCCTCAAAAGAGCACAAAAGGTCTAGTAGGTAGAAACGAACCATGCCCATGTGGTAGTGGTAAAAAATATAAGAATTGCTGTGGTAGGGTATAATCATGGCAGTACAATTAGACAATTTAAATGCCAAACTAGCTAAGATTACTGACAGCCTAAATGTGTGCTGTCAGTGTCTTTGACTTAGCCGTATTGAAGTCCAGAATAGATTTTCTAGAAACTGAAATGCACAAGCCAGAAGTGTACTCAAATATCTCGTTGAGTACAGCTTACAGCAAAGAGCTTAAAGTTTTGACTAATCAACTAGAACAATTAGAAAAGTTAAAAAGTGAAGTTGAATTTGTATCGTTTGCTCTTTTAGATGTAGATGTAAACGATGAAACATCTGTTGGTTATATAGAAGAACAGCTAAATGAATTAGACAAACAAATCGAAAATTTGTATATTCAAACCTTGCTTAATGGCAGATTTGATTCTAACAATGCTATTGTCAAAATTCACAGTGGTGCAGGTGGTACAGAAGCTTGCGACTGGGTACAGATGCTATATAGAATGTATACTATGTGGGCAAAAAATAATGATTACAAATTAGAGCTTATAGACAGTCTAGATGGCGATGGTGCAGGGCTAAAGTCTGTAACATTTTCTGTAATAGGTTACAATGCTTATGGTTATCTAAAAAGTGAGATAGGTGTACACAGATTAGTTAGAATTAGTCCGTTTGATGCAAATAAGCGAAGACATACTAGTTTTGCTAGTGTAGAAGTAATGCCAGAGGTTGAGGACGACAATTCTGTCGAAATTAAACCAGACGACATACGAGTAGACACATTTAGAAGTTCTGGTGCTGGTGGTCAGCATGTAAACAAAACTGACAGTGCTATTAGAATTACTCACTTTCCTACAGGTATAGTGGTTACTTGCCAAAATGAAAGAAGTCAAATTCAAAATAGAGAAACTGCTATGAAGTTATTGATAAGCAAATTGGTGGCTATCAAGGAAGAAGAAAGCAGAAATGAAGCCCTAAAATTAAAGGGTGATAGCAAAAAAATTGAATGGGGCAGTCAAATACGAAGCTATGTATTTTGCCCATATACTATGGTTAATGACCATCGTACAAACCTTAAACTTACAAATGTTTTTGGAGTAATGGACGGAGATATTCAACCATTAATCTTAGAATATTTGAAGTGGGACAAAAGTTAATTAAAAGGTATAAAATGTATCAAAATATTGCAGAAGAAAAATTTAATAATCTAGTAAAAAATCATAAAAACAAAGATATACTTATTTTGGGTATAGAGAGTAGTTGTGACGAAACTAGTATGGCTGTGGTAAAAAATGGTAGAGAAGTACTAAGCAATGTAATTGCTAGTCAAATAGACATTCACAAAAGATTTGGTGGTGTTGTGCCAGAAGTTGCTAGTCGTAACCACTTAATGGCTGTAAATAATGTTTTAACCGAAGCTTTGGAGAAAGCTAATGTCACACTAAAAGACATAGATGCTATAGCAGTTACCTACGGTGCAGGTCTAATGGGTGCACTTATGGTAGGTGTTACTTATGCTAAATCTTTAGCCTTTGCTTTAGACATTCCATTAATTAAAGTAAATCATATAAAAGGTCATATCAGTGCAAACTATATAGCTACACCTACACTAGAGCCACCATTTATGGCACTAGTAGTTAGTGGTGGACATACTGCTATTGTCAAAGTCGCTGATTATACATCAAATCAACTAGTAGGTTCTACTGTAGACGATGCTATAGGTGAGGCTTATGACAAGGTAGCTAAAGTATTAGGTTTGGGATACCCTGGTGGTCCTGTAATAGACAAGACAGCTAAGGAAGGCGAGGCCGACTTAAAATTTGTGAGAAGCGATGCTCTAAAGAGTACTTATAACTTTAGTTATAGTGGTCTAAAAACTGCTGTAATCAATTACTTACACAATCTAGAACAACATGGCAAAACACCTAATATTCCTAATGTGTGTGCATCATTCCAAGCAGAAGCTGTAGATGTGCTAGTAGAAAAAAGCATCAAAGCATGTAAGAAGTTTAAGATGAAAACTTTGGCTGTAGCTGGTGGTGTGGCAGCAAATAGTTATCTTAGAAAAGAGTTGACAGCTGCTGGCGAAAAGAATGGTATACAAGTATTGTTCCCACCTATGGTTCTATGTACAGACAATGCAGCTATGATAGGTGCAGAAGGATATTTTAGTTTGATAAATGGTGTGAATTTAGCTGATACAGAACTTACTGCTACTCCAAATTTGCACCTAAAATATGATGTGTTGAAAAAGTAAAGGATTGATATATGAAACTTACAAAAATAGTTAAACAAACTGACAATAAATTTTTGAATATGTTTGTGGCAGAGTATGGCGAGAATATAAAATACTTCTTTGCTTCACGAAGAACAGAAAAAGACTTACAAAATCCACACAAGGTAGATGCTGTCAAAGTGTTGCCATATATCAAAAGTACAAATGAAATTGTTTTTATCAAAAACTTTAGATATGTAGTGAATGATTTTGTGTACGAATTGCCTGCAGGTCTTGTAGATAACGGAGAAAATGCCATCGACGGGGCAAAGCGAGAAGTTCAAGAAGAAATAGGTGCTACGGTGCTTGATATAAAGAAAGTGTCTAATGTTGGCTTTACATCTGTAGGACTAACAGACGAGACTATGGAAACATATTTTGCCGAAGTTGTTTTGGACAAAGCTCAAGACTTGGACGAAGATGAGATTATAGAAATAGTTAAGGTAAAGATTGATGATGTAGACAAATTTTTGGATACACATTTGGTAGACTGTATAACTTCACTCATGGTTAAATTGTTTGTTTCTCAAATCAAATAAATTATTTGGACAATAAAAAAAGTTCCCAGTTCGGGAACTTTTTTGTTTTATTATTACTTAAAGTTTTCGTTTCTAACTTCGAAGTAGCTTTGTGGGTGCACACAAACTGGACATACTTCAGGAGCTTTTTTGCCTTTGTAGATGTGACCACAGTTGCGGCATTGCCAGTAAACTTCGCCATCTTTTACAAATACTTTTTTGTCTTCTACATTTTTGGCAAGTGTTCTGTATCTTTCTTCGTGTTGTCTTTCGATTTCTGCTACAGCACGGAACTTGTATGCTAATTCTGTGAAGCCTTCTTCTTCAGCTTCGTCAGCCATTCTCTTGTACATAGATGTCCATTCTTCATTTTCGCCAGCAGCAGCTGCTAGTAAGTTTTCCATAGTAGAAGGAACTTGACCACCATGTAAATATTTAAACCATAGTTTAGCATGTTCTTTTTCGTTTTCTGCTGTTTCTGTGAAGATAGCTGCTATTTGCTCATAGCCTTCTTTTTTTGCTTTGCTAGCAAAGTATGTATATTTGTTGCGAGCTTGACTTTCGCCTGCGAAAGCTTCCATCAAATTCTTTTCTGTTTTTGAACCTTTCAATTCCATTTATTTTTCTCCTTGTGGTAAATTTTATCACACAATAATTATACTATGAAAGTTTGTTTTTAGTTAACAAAAAATGAATATATTTTCAAAAATTTATCTAAATTTGATTTTATACTTTTGAAATAAAAAATATAAATTTAATTATTAATATATTGTTGATAATATATTTTTTGTGGTAATATATAGTTGTTAGGAGAAGATTATGAAAAAATTAACTTGTACACAATGTGGTGCTTCTATCAATAACGATACACTTACTTGTGATTATTGTGGTTCAGTGTTTTTTAATTCTACAAAGGAAGAAAATACTAAGAAGAAAAAATCTGTAGAATTAGAGTTTGATGTAAGACAGCTAGAAGATGCTGAATTAGCTAGATTATGTAAGAACATAGTGTCTGCTGACAAAACCTCCAATCTTTTTGTTTTGTTTTTTATGTTTGTGTGGACAGGTATCGCTTTTGGAATGACTACTGCATTTATTGTAGAGATGGCAGTGTTTAGCGAAGGAATTTTCGATTTGATATTTGTATTGGTTCCTGCAGCATTTGTTGTAATAGGTTTATCTGTTATAATTAAGATTTTTAGAGATATGGCTAAAGGTAAAATCACAAAAGAACTTGCACTTATTAAAAAGGGTGAGTATCAAAAAGCATATGAGAGTTTTACTACCAGAGAAAACAAAAAACATCACAAAAATTATGTGGCTTGTATTATACTTTTGGATTACTTTAAGCTGGGTAATTACGGTGAAGCAAAACAAAGAATTATACAAATGTCACAAGTAGAACTTTCAGCATTAATTCTTAGAAGTAATGTGTTTGTAGAGATTGCTCAAAATTTAGGTGTAAAAACCCCTACTCAATATACCAACAGCTATCATCATGGTGGCTACTCAGAAACATTATAATACAAATGAAAGAACACCTATTTGGTGTTCTTTTTTTGTCTGTATAGGAACAACAATTTATTGACAAAACATATCAATTTTAAGATAATATTTGATATGAAAGGGGATATTATGGAAGAAATAGAATCAAGAGAAAGAATAGGTAAAATAGTAAGTGTGGTTGGTATACTGGCAAATATGGTTTTGTCTGCATTTAAAATAATAGTAGGATCACTATTTGGTTTTATATCGGTACTTGCTGATGGGCTTAATAATTTGTCGGACTGTGGTAGTAGTGTGATATCTTTTGTGTCATTCAAAATATCTTCAAAGCCAGCAGACGAGGAACATCCTTATGGACACGAACGAGTAGAATATATTTGTTCACTAGTCGTTTCATTTATAATCTTGTTGATTGCATTTGAGTTGTTTAAGGAATCAATAGCCAAAATTGTTGCACCGGAGCCATTAGATTTTTCTGTGATTGTACTAGTGGCATTAGGATTTTCTATAATTGTAAAATGCGGAATGTTTGTATACTATAGAGCTATGGCAAAAAAGATTAATTCTGATATATTAAATGCCACAGCTGTAGATAGTTTGTCTGACTGTATATCTACTAGTATAGTACTTGTATCTATAGTTGTAGGATACTTGGCTGGTTTGAATATAGATGGCTATGCGGGAATTTTGGTCGCACTATTTATAGCTGTAGCTGGCATTAGAATATTAAAAGAAATGATTTCTAAGCTAATCGGTCAAGTGCCAGACAGAGAGATATTTGATAGTGTCAAAGCTAGAGTATTAAAACATAAAGAAGTTTTGGGTATACATGATTTAAACATATATTCTTATGGTCCAAACAAATACTTTGCTAGTATTCATATAGAAACAGATGCAAAAATGGATACATTAGTCGCACATGAGCTTATAGACGATATTGAAAGGGAATTTGCTACAGAGACTAACATAGTGTTGACAGGACATCACGACCCTATAGTGATTGACGATGAAGAAGTTACTATTATGAAAGAAAAAGTTAAGGTGATTGTAGCAAATATTAATGACAAATTTTCTATGCATGATTTTAGAATGGTCAAAGGGCCTAATAAAACTAATGTAATTTTTGATGTGGCAATACCATTTGACGATAGCATAAAAGAAGATGAAATAGTAAAGACTCTACAGAGTGAAATTTCTAAAGTTGATAAAAAATATCATGCAGTGGTTGTGATCGAAAAACAAATGTATATATAAAAAAGAACACCAAATAGGTGTTCTTTTTGTTAGTTGATTATTTTGCAATAATATTGATAAGTCTGTTTGGAATAACTATAGTTTTTACAAAAGTTTTGTTTGCCATAGCTTCTTTAATCTTGTCGTTTTCTAAAGCTTGAGCTTCGATTTCGGCAGGAGTTTGTTTTGCTCCAAACATAGCACGAGTAATTATTTTGTTGTTTATTTGGATAGCATATTCTACTTCGTCTTTTACAAGTTTTGCTTCGTCCCATACAGGCCATACAGCATCTTTGATATGTGGTTCAAAGTTTTGAACTGTCCATACTTCTTCGGTAATGTGTGGTGCAAATGGATTTAGAAGTGTCAACAATGTTTTGTATTCTGCCTTGTTGATTTTGCCTACTTTTTGTACTTCGTTAGCCAAAATCATAAGAGCAGCGATAGCTGTGTTGAATTTTACATTGTCCATATCTTGAGTAACTTTTTTGATAGCAGTGTGCATAGCTACAGTTAATTCTTCACTATATTCATCGCCATCTACAAGTATGTCTTGGAAATTGTATACCTTAGTAATGAATTTATGACAAGCTTTTACACCATCATCACTCCAGTTTACACTTTGGAAGTAATCACCCATAAATGCTTCCCATACTCTTAGGCTGTCAGCACCATATTCGTTTATAACATCTCTAGGGTCTACTACATTACCTAAGCTCTTACTCATTTTTACACCGTTTGAGCCTAATACTAAGCCTTGACTAATTCTAGATTTGAATGGTTCGCTTACAGGACTTAGACCTATATCGTACAAGAATTTGTTCCAGAATCTAGCATACAATAAGTGACGGGTAGTGTGTTCGTTACCACCATTGTACAAGTTTACAGGCATCCAGCTCTTTAGTGCATCCATGCTAGCAAATTCTTTGTCGTTCTTAGGGTCACAATATCTCATAAAGTACCAGCTAGAACCAGCCCAACCAGGCATTGTGTCTGTTTCTCTCTTTGCATGACCACCACACTTTGGACAGGTTGTATTTACCCAGTCAGTAATTAGTGACAATGGGCTTTCGCCATCTGGTGTAGGTTCGTAACTGTCTACTAAAGGTAATGTAACAGGTAATTGGTCTTCAGGTACTGGTTGCCAGCCACAATGTTCGCAGTATACCATAGGGATAGGTTCGCCCCAGTATCTTTGACGGCTGAATACCCAGTCTCTCATTTTGAAGTTTACTTGTTTTTCTGCTACACCCATTTTTTCTAATTTTGCAGCGATAGCTTTCTTAGCTTCTTCTACTACCATACCATCAAATTCTGCAGAATTTAATAGAGTAGCATTAGCACCTAAGTAGTCTTGTTTTTCATAAGCACAACCTGTAGGTTCGTTTTTGCCTTGAATTACTTTGATAAAGTCAATACCATGCTCCAAAGCAAATTCGTAGTCTCTTTGGTCGTGAGATGGAACTGCCATTACAGCACCAGAACCATAGCTTACTAATACGAAGTCACCTAAGTAGATAGGTACTTCTTTGCCATTTACAGGGTTGATAGCAGTGATGCCTTTTAGGCAAACACCACTTTTACCTTTGTTTAATTCACTTCTTTCAAATTCGCTCTTTCTCTTTGCTTGTTGTACATAAGCATCTACTTCGTCCCAGTTTTCGATCTTGTCTTTTAATCTATTTACAAGTTCATGTTCTGGAGCTAATACCATAAAGGTAATACCATATATTGTTTCGATACAAGTTGTAAATATATCGAAAGAACCACCTTGCTTGATTTGGAAGGTTACTTTTTCGCCTTCACTTCTGCCTATCCAGTTGATTTGGCTAGTTTTGATGTGTTCCATATAGTCGGTATCTTTTAGGTCTTCTTCTAGTCTGTCAGCATACTTTGTCATTTTCAAAATCCATTGAGCTTTTGACTTTTGTTGTACTTCGCTATGACATTGACAGCAGAATCCGCCTTCTACTTCTTCGTTTGCTAGTACACCACAATTAGGGCACCAGTTTACAGTAGTTTCTTGCTTTTCGGCTAAACCGTGTTTGTAGAATTGTAAGAATTGCCATTGAGTCCATTTGTAGTATTCTGGATCGCAAGTAGAAATTTCTCTGCTCCAGTCTACACTTAGACCAACCATTTTTAATTGTTGTTTAAATGTCGCAATGTTTCTTTCAACAATTTCTTGTGGAAGCTTATGTTCTTTGATAGCTGTTCTTTCAGCTTCCAAACCAAAAGCATCACAACCCATAGGAAACAAAACATTGTATCCTTGCATTCTTTTCTTTCTAGCAACTGCATCCAGGGCAGAATAACTCCTTACATGCCCAGTATGTAAACCTTTTCCGCTTGGATATGGAAATTCAATTAAGATATAGGCATTTTCTTTGTTTGGTTCGTGGTTTTTCACTTCGAATCTTTTTTCTTGTTCCCAAATGTTTTGCCATTTTTCTTCAATCTTTTTAAAGTCCATTTATTTTGCTCCTTTTATATATTTTTGTGAAAGTTGACTTTTCTTTCGTTTATATACTCAGTATGTGGTTTTTTAAAAACACGGCACATTCCGAGTATATAATGTGATTGTATTATAAAATCACAAAAAAATCAATTATTTGTTTTAATACATAGTATATAAAATTAAAAAATATAGGCAATTATAGGTGTTTTGTTATTAAAAATAAAAGTCATACCTTATAGATATGACTTTTGGTTTTATTATTCTTTTGTGTTGTTTGTAGGTTGTTGCTTATTAGCATATTCGCCCAAACCATATTTTTGGTTGAAGTTGCCAGTTTTTATGTTTGATACAGTGTCTCTTTTTACTTCTCTATTGTTGGCCAAAGTATCACATTTGATTAGGTATATACTTACAAATGCCAGTATAAAGCACAACCCCAAAAATATAATGATTACTGATAGTAGAGCACTATTGAATGCTCCTGCAAAACATAACATTAGCATAAGAATAGTCATTACTGCTACACAGAACCCATTTAGAATGTTGAATATTTTGATAAGTGCATCCTTTAGTTTGTATTCTAGTGGAGATAGTGTATCTAATCTGTATATTTTTAATGAATAAGAAATCATAAAAATAAAGAAACCTACCATTACTATCATTATAAGTATGGTGTAGAATTGTAGAACTTCAAATATTTCTAGTAGTACAGATTCATCACCCTTAGGTGTACCTTTTAGAAACAATCCGTATACTACTATCATGATAGATACAAATACAGTAGCTACGATTAGTAAAGAGTGTAGTATTATAGCTAAAATTGCAGAATTTCTAGTATTCTTTCTGTTCATAATAATCTCCTATTAGTCTGTAACAATCTTAGCATATTTATATTTTTTTGCCAAATTAAAAAACTAGAAGATATGTTGTTTTTCAAAAAAATTTATTAATCTATAACATTTTTAATAAAAATATTTTGAGAAATGGCAAAAACAATGGTAATCTAGTTGTGTGGTGGTTAATAGCTTAAAGGGAAAAATTATGTTTGGATTTAGAAGTGATGGTAAAAGAATAAAATATGAAGACATTATGATGAAAATGACTCCACATTTTATGAAAACAAGAAACGATGCAAGTAATCAAATTATGCATCCAGTTAGATGTGAAGATATGGATGCTTGGATTAGAGAAAAAAGTGAAAAAGAAGGTATAGTATTTAACTATATGGATTGTGTAATGGCTACAGTTGTTAGATTACTAGCTATTAGACAAAGACTAAATAGATTTGTAGTTCGTGGTGCTGTATATCAACGCCGCAACATATCTATTTCGCTTACAGTAAAGAGATCTTTGAGAGATGAAGGCCCAGAAACAACATTGAAAGTGCCTTTCACTGGTGAAGAAACAATTTATGAAGTAAAAGAAAAAATAAACAAAGCAATCAAAGATAGTATAGAAGCAGACAATGGTACTCAAAAAGTAATTCGAAAATTATCAATAGTACCAAACTGGATGCTTAGAGGTACTATCAATATTTTGAGAGGATTAGATGCCTTGGGAATGTTGCCTAAAGCACTTATAAATGCAAGCCCATTCCACACAAGTGTGTATGTTACTTATTTAAAATCAATTAAGTGTGATGCTATCTTCCACCATATTTACAACTTTGGTACTACAGGTATTTTCGTAGCTATAGGTAAAGAAAAATACGAGCCAGTATGTGATTTTGAAGAGATTAAGCCTGGCAAAGTAATGAATTTGGGTATTACTATGGACGAAAGATACTGTGATGGTTTCTATTTTGCTAAGAGCTTGAGAATATGGAATGATATGTTCCACAACTTACACGAATTAGAAAAACCTTTCAAAATCACAGACGAAACAATTATTAAGCAAAAGAAGAAAGATACAAAGAAACATACTAAAAAACAAGTTAAAGTAGAAAAGAAAGAAAATAAGAAGGCAGTAAAGATTTCTAAAGAACAAAGAAAAGTAGAAGATGCTGAATAATGTAATTACAAAAAATCCCCATTGTGGGATTTTTTTTGTTTATTTTCTTTTAATCGGTCAATACTATAGAAAAACAATTTTAGGAGTATTGTGATGAATGTAAATCCGTTTAAAGAAAAAGGAATCAAGATTGAAAAAACATATGAGAGCTGGAAAAAGTTAGCTGCTAGACCATACAATCCAGAAACCACCAGTCCATTTACAAAGGTGAGAATTATACTTATGAATGGTACTGAGTTTGAGGCTAGCTGGTTTTCGCATAACTTTTCTAGACACTGTAACAACAACGATTTAAGAAGGGAACTAGCCCTTATTCGCAGAAGGGAGCAACAACAGCAAAAGAAATTGTCAGCACTCAAACCTATAGAGGAAAGTGTACTACAACACACTATGTCGTATGAGCAATTAGCTGTAGAACTTACGGCAATTTTAGCACAACATGTCAAAGATAAAAATGTGCGAAAAGCCCTAGATTTTGCCCTTTTAGAGGACTTTGACCATGTGTTTAGATTTGCTAATCTGTTGGAGATGGATGAGGGGATAAAGGCAGAAAATCTGCTTGGTGGATATACTGAGATTATGCCAGGCAGACCTACTATAGCAGAACATAGATATCCTATGGACGAAATTAAAAACTTTATCAATTCGCAAAGTGCAGACCTGTTTACTAAACTAACAGTCAACATCATTACTGCAGCAGAACAACAAACCATGAATTTCTATATGAACCAAGCAAACTTCTACAAAAACGAAATGGGCAGGAAGTTGTTTAGCGAGATAGCTATGATAGAAGAACAGCATGTGAGCCAGTATGGTAGTTTGATAGACCCAAATTGTACATGGCTAGAAGGGTTATTGATGCACGAGTATGTAGAATGTTATTTGTACTATAGCTGTTATATGGACGAGAGTGACGAGTATGTCAAAGATATTTGGTACAATTTCTATCTAGAAGAATGTGGACATTTGCAACAAGTAGCCAAATTATTAGAAAAATATGAAGGCAAAACATGGCTAGATGTGTTCCCTTGTGGTGGCGATTTTCCAGAGCTTTTGAAGTTTGGCGAAAACAAAGAATATGTGCGAAAAGTTTTGAAACAATCAGGTTGTTATACTGCAGATCTAGAAGATTATGCCAAGATTACAGATATGCCTGACGATGCACCATATTTCAAGTATAACAATTTAGTTAATAAACCGATTAGCGAAGTGGCTAGTCATATGGTTATAGAAAAGCATATCAAAAAGTATGGCGAAGATTATAGAGATGAAGACAGTCAAAATCCTATACCAGATCTTAGAGATAGAACTATAGACAATGTGGATTTTGGTAGAACGGTGTGTTAAACAAAAAACACAAGCAAATTGCTTGTGTTTTATTTGTTTTATTATACATTTTCTATTTTGATCAAGTTTGTGCAACCAGGTTGTTTTGGAGCACCACAGGTAATTACAATAGAACTTCCTTCACTTGCTAGTTTTAGGTCTTTTACAAAGTTTAATGCTATTGTAAACATTTCGTCTGTAGAATTGTATAGTGGAGTAAGTATAGGTAGCACACCCCAGCTAAGGTCTAGTTGTCTAAATACTTTTGCACTAGGAGTAGCACCTAGTATGGTGCATACTGGTCTAAATCTAGATACCATTCTAGCACTTTGACCTGTATCGGTAAATACTACTATAGCTTTTGTCTTTTGTAAGAAACTAGAATTTACTGCACTATGTGAGATTACATCGGTAATGCTTTCTAGTTTTACTTTGCTATCATCAAATCTTTTTGCATAGTTAATATGATGTTCGGTTTCTTCTGCTATTTTTGCCATTTGTTTTACGGCTTCTACTGGGTGTTTGCCACTTGCTGTTTCGCCGGAAAGCATTACAGCACTAGTGCCATCGTATACAGCATTTGCTACATCACTAACTTCTGCTCTGGTTGGGCGAGGGTTGTATATCATACTTTCTAGCATTTCTGTAGCAGTGATTACAACTTTGCCTTTTTCACGGGTCTTTTTGATGATGGTTTTTTGTAAATCCGGTAGTTTTGACATAGGAACTTCTACTCCTAAGTCGCCTCTTGCAACCATTACACCATCACTTACATTTATGATTTCATCCAAATTCTTTATTCCTAGAGAACTTTCGATTTTGGAAATAATCTTTATGTTGTCGCCATTGTGTTTATGTAAAAATTCTTTTAGGGCAATCACATCATCTTTTGAGTTTACGAAACTAGCAGCAATAAAGTCGATGTCGTTTTTTATACCCCATACAATATCGTTTTTGTCTAATTCATTTAGATAGTCGGTATTGTATTTTACACCCGGTATGCTCAAACTTTTGTGGTTTGATAATACACCAGAATTACAAGCCTTAGTAATTACTTCGGTGTCTATTACTTCGGTTACTTTAAATGTAATAAGACCGTTTACAGCGAGAATTTTGTCGCCAGCTTTTATAGCTTGTACAATTTTTGGTTCGTTTAGGCTTACGATTTCATTGTTACCTACAACTTCTCTGCCTGTAAAGGTAAAAGTTTGGCCTTTTCTTATAAGAACTTCGTTGTTTTTAAATGATTTTACTCTAATTTCTGGACCACGAGTATCTAGCATTACAGGTAATGGTGCATTTAATTCATTTCTTACTTTTTGCACATTAGATAAAATTTCGGTCATACCTTCTTGAGTGGCATGGCTTAGGTTTATTCTTACTACATTTAATCCTGCCATAGCTAGGGACTTAAGTGTTTGGTAATTTGAACTTGCAGGGCCGATTGTGCCTACTATTTTAGTTTTTCGCATGATGTCTACTCCTACATAAACTAATATCATGGTTAGTATATCACAACAATTTGATAATGATAAATCAAAAAGGTATAGATATAAAAATATTTTAAATATTTCTCCCAATAATCCTATAAACGATTGAAAAATAAAATAAGTTATGATATTATATCTTATAGTATATGTAGGAAAGCCGGTATTTTGCCAAATTTTGCATATATTACATATATAATTTTAAGTAAAAGCAAAAAAATGAAGGTGTAAAAATAATGAAAAACAACAGATTACAAGAACAAATGGTAGAACTTAGAATATTGCTACAAGGCATTTGTGATGGTTTTAATGTTGAAAATCTTAATAAAAAAAGTAGCTTGACAATGAGAATAAAGGTATTATATGCATTGTCAAAGACTGAACGATGTTGTCCTAGTATTTTGATTGAGAAATTAGGCATAGCAAAGAGCAATTTGGCTCTACTATGCAAATCTATGTGCGAAGACGGGGTTATCGCTGTAACAAAGAGCGACCTTGACAAGCGAAACATCTATTATTCAATAACTCCAGCTGGTAAAGAAGAACTTGGAGAATTTTATGCTGCAATGGCTGATGATCTAAAGCTAACTGATAGAGAAACCAGAGTTATGGAAAAGAAGTTTGGAGAAATAATAGAGTTTATTATCAAAAAAATTCAAAATAACTAGGGAACAATTATTATGATTAAACTATATAACACTTTTACACGAAAAAAAGAAGAATTTAAGCCTGTAAGCGAGGGTAATTTAGGAATATATGTCTGCGGTCCTACAGTATATGGTATGCCACACTTAGGACATGCAAAAAGTTATATCAACTTTGATACCATTGTTAGATATTTCAAATTTAGTGGTTACAAAGTAAAATATGTACAAAACATCACCGATGTAGGTCACTTAGTAGGTGATAGCGATGATGGTGAAGACAAAATTGTAAAACAAGCTAGAATAGAAAAATTAGATGCATACGAAATTGCATACAAGTACGAAGTGGAGTTTTTCAATGCTATGGACAAACTAAATGTGCTTCGTCCTAGCATATCTTGCCGTGCTACAGGGTTTGTAGCAGAAATGATAGAAGCAGTCAAAACTATCATAGAAAAAGGCTATGGATATGTGACTGACCAAGGTAATGTATACTTTGATGTAAGAAAGTACAACAACTATGGTCAATTATCAAATAGAAAGTTAGATCAAAACTTGAGTGGCGAAAGAATAGAAGTAGCTACTGACAAAAGAAATCCAGAAGACTTTGCTTCGTGGAAAGCTGTAGACGAAACCACACTAATGCAATGGCCATCTCCTTGGGGAAATGGTTGCCCAGGCTGGCATATAGAATGTACAGTTCTAGGTAAGAAGTTTTTAGGTGAAAAGTTTGATATTCATGGTGGCGGTATAGACAATATATTCCCACACCACGAGTGTGAATGTGCACAAGCAGATATTGTAAATGGTCATATACCTATGAACTACTTTATGCACAATGGACTAGTTACAGTAAATGGTACCAAGATGGGTAAGAGTTTAGGTAACTTCGTTACACTAAAAGACCTTATGGAAAAATACGATCCTATGGTGCTTAGATATTTGATACATCAATTCCATTATAGATCAAATGTTGACTTTAGTGAAGAAGGTCTAGAACTAGCAAACAAACAATTTGCTAAATTGAAAGAGGCTATAAACTCTGTAAGAGTAATTACTACAGAGCAAGATAACAATTTAACTCACGAAGAACTAAAACAAGCATATGACAACTTTGTAGATGCTATGAACGAAGATTTTAATACACCACTTGCTATGGTAGAACTAAACAAGGTTTTAAAAATTATATCTACAACATTAGCAGCAAACGATGTAGCTACAATGAAACAAATCAACTATTTTGTGGCAAAGTTGGCTGAAGAGGTGTTAGGCTTAAACTTTGGTAAACCTGAGAAAAAAGAAGTAGAACAAGTACCAGCTGCTGTTAAAGAATTAGCTCAAAAAAGATGGGAAGCTAAGCAAAACAAAAACTGGGCAGAAGCCGATGCATTAAGAGACCAAGTAAAAAATATGGGATATGTAATAGTAGACCGTAAAGATGGTTTCGATGTAGAGAAAGCTTAAAGTATATTTACAAATTATGAAAGGGCAAAATTTTAGTTTTGCCCTTTTTAAAAAATAGGATATAGAGGAACGAGTATGGAGCAACATCATTACTTTTTAAATGTCGAACATAAAGATAGTGACTTCTTTAGTTTTACAGATTATTTTTTGGACAAACCATATACATTCAAAAGTTGTACCGATATTTTCTCAAAAGATTGTATAGACTATGGTACAAGTTTACTACTAAAGACTGTTATCAAAAATGTAGAGCTAAGTGGTGCTGTATTAGATGTAGGCTGTGGCTATGGTGCGATAGGTATACTTCTAAAGAAATATTTTGAAAATATAGATGTCGATATGATAGACATAAATCAAACAGCAGTTAAATTATCACAAGAAAATGCAAAATTGAATGGTGTTGTTGTAAATGCTTTTGAAAGTAATATGTATGAGAATGTGCACAATAAGTATGCACATATTGTCACAAACCCACCTATAAAAGCTGGAAAACAAAATTTATTCAGTGTAATAACTGGTGGAATTGAGGTGTTAGAAGATGGTGGCACTATCACTTTAGTTATCAAAAAGAAGCACGTAATGGAAAGCTTGAAGAATCATATGAACCAAATTTTTGGCAATGTGGAAGTATTGAAAAAAGATAAAGGATATTATATTTTGCATTCAGTAAAAACAAAAGCGAATTAATTTTTTTAATTCGTTTTTTTTGTTGTCATAGTCAAAATTTGTTTTGCATACATTATACAAAAAGAGGTGTGTATGGAGAATATTGTGAAGGTTGTCAATGAGAAAAAATTTACTACAAATAAGGTTACATTAGACAACAGAAATAAACTTGTGGTTAGTGGTGTAGAAAAAGCTATTAGTAGCAATAGCGAATCTATAGTGCTACAAGTGTCTGGTAGCAAAATGTATTTGACCGGTAGTGGATTACATATAGATAGACTTGATGTAGAGTCTGGTGTTGTAGAAGCACAGGGTGAGTTTGATAGTTTTAGATTTGGTGATTCTAAATCTAAAGGGAACTTCTTTAGAAGGATGTTTAGGTAGTTGAGTCTTTTTGTTTTGTTTTTATTATCCTTGTTGTTGGGTATAGTCCTTGGTGTAGTGTATGGTGCAGTAGGTATATTGAAAATAATTTTTAAAAACAACATTGTTGTTTCAAATATTTTAGATTTTATTTTTGCTATCCTATCGGGTGTCTCTGTTATAGTTTTTGTGGTCAACTTTAACTTTGGTGTATTTAGATGGTTTATAGTTGTTGGTGTACTAATAGGTATATTGTTAGAGCGAAAAACTCTAGGTAAAATATTTGCTAAAATTTTTTTGTTGATGTACAATAAATTTAGTAAGTGTATAATTGCACTCAAAAACACAAAGGTCGTAAAAAAGATTTTAAAATGAGAAATGGAAAGTCGATAAAATTAATAAGTGTAATATGTGCTATATTAATATTCACACTTTTGTGTGTGCTTGTTTTTCAGTTGGTTCGAATTTCAACTTTGAAAAATAGGGAAGACGAATTAGCATCAACTTTGGCTGCACTAGAAGAACAAGTTGATGATTACAATGCCGAAAATGAATATATGAAAAGTTACGAATATCTAGAAGATTATGCAAGAGAAGTGTTGGGCTGGGGTAAAGAAAACGAAGTTAATTTTGATTAAAAAACGATAAGTGATTTACTTATCGTTTTTGTTTTGTGTTTTTACTGTTTTGTTGTCTATCTTTACAAATAGATTGCATTTGCATTCGCCCTTTGAGATAAATTCATCACATGGACACAAGGTGGTGTCGTCCGCAGTCACTCTGCATGGACAATGACCATCTTTTTTTAATATTCCATTTATGATGACATCTACATATTCTTTGTTTGGATTTAGTGTAAAACCTTTCATTATTTTATACTCCAAAGGCCGTGTAGGTTGCAGTAAGCGAATATATTGTTGATTTCTTCGCCGTCCATTAATGCAAACTTAACTGTAGGTGCAGTATTTGGCATTAGCATTTTTCTTTGGTTGCCATATGTAGTGTTGATAGCTATCCACTCTATGTAGTGGTCAGTAGTCATAGGGTGTTCTACACTACCTATAGTAACTGTAAGTATATTGTTTTCTACTGAGAATGTAGGTACATGTTTTTCTACACTAGCATCAGTAGTGTTTGCTTTCATTTCTGTCATAGGTTGACCACAGCAAACCACATTTACTCTTGAGTCTTTTACATAGGCAATAATATTGCCACAATGTTCGCATCTAAAAAATTTCATAATTATTCTTCCTTTGTTTTATTTGTGTTTTTGCATAATACTAATTAGTTCTTCTTTTGTTCTATAACCTGTGATAGTTTCTACTGGTTGACCGTCTTTAAAAACAATCATTGTAGGTACTACTTCTATAGCAAATTGATGTGCTAAAGCAGGGAATTCGTCGATATCTACTTTTACGATATCGAAATCTTGTGTGGTTTCTACAATCTCTTCAAATTCTTGAGCAAGCATTCTGCATGGACCACACCATGTAGCATAAAAATCAACTAAACATAATTTTGATGCTACTACATCTTCAAATTTTTGTTCTTCCAAATGAATTAGCATATTTTACTCCTAAATAATATTAGCATATTTGCTAATAATAGTTTAAATTGTGTCGGCTGTATTTGTCAAATATATTATACTTTTTTGTTGTTTACAGTTGAATTGAATAATTACTATATGGTATATTTAATGTGTATAAATATATTATATTATTAACTATATACTAGCAGATATTCAAGGGAAATATAATTGAAAAAAATATTTAATTTATCTATTTTTATGTTAATATTGTTGATTTTGCCTATGGTTGTAGTAGGCTGTGGCAAAAAAGAAGAACCACCTAAGGTGGTTGGTATTTCTGTGGGATTACAAACTGACAAGTATGTGATGACAGACAATAGAATCAAAGTTGTGTATGGTAGTGACGATGTGTATATTAAAGCTGATGATTTTAAGGTTTCACTAAAATATAGTGATGGTTCTAGTATGGTTATTAGGCAGAACAATCTTACTACTGATGGTTTTAGTTTTTCAACCAACTTGCCTATGGATATAACTCCAGATGTTGGAGAATATACCCTTACATTCAAATATCAAAATTATGAAGAAAAGAAGATTGTTTTAGAAGTTATAAAAGCAGATTTTGTTTTTGAACCAGAATGGGATTATACTGTGCCATATTATTATGATGGTATAGAAAAAATAATTACTTTGAAAAATTTACCTACAGGAGTTTTTGCTACATATACAGGCAATAGACAAACCGAAGTGGGCAAATATATGGCAGTGGCTGAACTTACACATATAAATCAAAAGAATTACAATCCATTAGGACAAGCAACCTTAGAGTGGGAAATTATAGCAGAATAAAAAAACACCTATATTTAGGTGTTTTTTGTTTTAATTATTAAACTATTTTGTTTTCTCTTGAACTTGAACTTGTTTTATAGGTTTATCTTCTACAGGTATAACTGAGCTTTTTACTTGAGTAGGTTTTTGTCTGTCTTTATCTAGTGTATAGCTGTGTAGCCATTCAGGATTGAATTTATCTGTTCTTATAGCATATTCTTTCATTACGGTAAAGTCAAAATCGTATCCTTTTGGCTCGTAGAAACCTTTGCCTGCGGCGAAGAATAGTACTAGTCTAGGAATATCGAAAGAACAGTAGTAGAAATTTCCATTGTACTCCTTGTATAGCTGTTTGATTTGTTGCATATCATCAAACTCTTTGAAGAAGTGCATATATTTTATATCTTTTTTGTAGTGATGATTATTGCAGAATTCCTTGCTTTTCTTTTTGCTATAAAATTCAGCACCTAGTGTAGAAGTGTCCCCACTCAAAATTTTATTAAGTTCTTGTTCGCTTAAATATCTATATACTCTCATACCAGTATTATATATCTAAATTGATATATTTGCAATACCTAATTTTTTTGAAATTAATAGTTATCAACTTGATTATTTTTGATTATTTTTGTATGATAGAAAAAAGAAGTTTACGGGGTAAATATGAGAGTATTAGTTCGCCACGAAGAAATCGTGGATATATGTAAAAAGTTGGGAGCACAACTTACCAAAGATTATGCTGGCAAACAACCATTAGTGGCATGTGTGCTAAAAGGAGCATGTCCTTTTCATTCAGAGCTTATCAAACATATTGATTTAGACATAGAAGTAGACTATATTCATGTAAGCAGCTACAAGGGTACCGAAAGTACTGGTACAGTAGTTTTTAAGAAAGATTTTGATATAGACATTACGGGTAAGGACTTAATTATTGTAGAAGATATAGTAGATACAGGTGTTACTCTTAGTACCCTAAAGCCTATACTAGAGAGTAAGGGTATAAGTAGTTTAAAATTTGTGTCTATGTTGGACAAACCTAGCAAACGAAAAGTTGAGTTTAAGCCTGACTATGTGGGTAAAACCATTGAAGACCTTTTTGTAATAGGATTTGGATTAGATTTAGATGAGAAGTATAGAAATCTAAAAGATATATATGTATACAACGAAGATTAATATACAAAACAAAAATGCCGATAGAATATCTATCGACATTTTTTTTGTAAGGGGAATAAAAAACAAAAAAAGAAGCAAGTGAACTTGCTTCATACATAAATCCAAAGGTTGGTATTACCAACAAAAAATGTATAAAACATTTTTGATTTATGTCTAATCATTATAGCACATAAATTGTAATAAGTCAATACTGTTTTTGAAAAATTGTTTATTTTTATCTATTTATTTGGTTATTTTAACCATAAAAATGATTAAATATTTTTAATTCAGTGCAATTTTAGACAAAAATAAAACACCCAACTTTAATGTGGGTGTTTTAATATATTACATAGCTTCGTTATACAAATCGATAAAGTCTTGTAAAGATACTTCTCTTGGATTGCCAGGTTTGCAAGGGTCTTCCATTGCTTTTTTAGCAAGCATTTCTATATCTTCTGCTTTGCAACCAGTGTCTTTTACGGTTTGTGTAACTCCTACGGCAGCAGAAAGTTTTTTGATTTCAGCTACGAAAGCATCTACTGCTTCTGCATCTGTTAAACTGCTAGCATTTGAGTATCCTATACCAGCTAGAATCTCTTTGAATCTATCAGCACATACAGCACCATTGAATCTCATTACTGTAGGTAGCAGGATAGCATTTGCTACACCGTGAGGTGTGTCGTATACAGCACCTAATTGATGAGCCATTGAGTGAACGATACCTAATCCTACATTTGAGAATCCCATACCAGCCATATATTGTGCTAGTGCCATATTCTCTATAGCTTTAGCATCTTTTTGGTTTACAGCTGCTTCTAGGTTTTCAAATATAAGTTGAATTGATTTTAGGTGGAACATATCGCTCATTGTGTTGTGACCTTTGGTAATATATCCTTCTACTGCATGAGTAAGTGCATCTAGACCTGTAGCTGCAGCAGTTGCTTTAGGTAATGTTTCCATAAGTTCGCTGTCTACAATAGCTAGTACAGGAATATCGTTAGGGTCTACACATACCATTTTTACTTGTCTTTCTTCGTCGGTGATTACATAGTTGATTGTAACTTCAGCTGCAGTACCGTGTGTAGTAGGTAGTGCGATTACTGGTAGACATTTGTTTTTGGTGTTTGATAGTCCTTCTAGTGATACAACATCGGCTCTATCTGGGTTTGTCATAATGATAGCTATACCTTTTGCAGTATCCATAGCACTACCACCACCTACTGCTACAATTACATCTGCACCACATGCTTTGCATGCTGATACACCGTCTTGTACATTTTTTACTGTAGGATTTGGTTTTACATCGCTAAATACCACATACTCAATATTAGCTTGATCAAGTACATCGGTAACTTTTTGTGCAACACCACATTTTACTAGAGAACCGTCAGTTACTACTAATACCTTTTTGAAATTTCTAGCTTTTATTTCGTTAGCAAGTTCTACCCTAGAACCTCTACCAAAATATGCAGTTTCATTTAAGATAAATCTTTCTGCCATAAATTTGCTCCTTAATTTTTTATATTTATATTAAAAGGTTGTACCTTAAAATATCATGTGTAATATTTTGAAATTAATTTTTAATTTATGATATATCTTCCTTTGCAAGTTTATCAATTTTGGTTTTATTTGTAAAACAAAACTGCTGTTGTAAAATTTTATTGTTTAATTTGTACTGAAATATTTTGGGTGTCTGGCAGTGCATACTAGTTTATCAAGTTGACAAAATTTTGATAATAATGTACCTTTAAATTGTGTAAAATATTAAAAACTTAAAAGGGGAAAGTATGGCAGAAGCAAACAAAAGAGAAATTAAAAATTTTAAAAATGTATTTGTTGCTAATATCGACAATATTTTGTTTTATAAGGGATACACCAACGATATCAATTTCAGCTGTTCACCAAGTCTTATACAAGAAAGATTAGATTTTTATTTGTCACTAAAAGAAAATGGTGAGGGACTTATCATTCTTCCTTTGGAATATAAATCAATTGAAACATATTTAAACGAAACTAAGAATTATGTAGGTATGTACTGCTATGTAACAAATGCCGAAATTACAGAAATGGACAACAAGAAAAAGCTTAAAGTATCTATGAGTTGTGAACATTTCTGTCTACTTGAAAATATCAAGATAAATAGAAGTGCAAAGGTTAAACAAATTGAAGCTGATATTGCTAAAGTTATAGAGAGCCCTGTATTCACAGAGGAGTACAAAGAGATTAGAGAAAAAATCACTGCATTATGTCAAAAGTATAGTGATATTGATAGAACATGTGATATGTATTTTATTTCTGATCTAAATTCTGCTGCAGATATTGATAGATTTATAGCTTCTATCATATACAATTTAAGGTTTGATTATCATCAAAAGAAAACCATTATGGAAGAGCTAGACTATATGAAGAAGTTGGAGTATGTATCTAACGAAGCGGAAATAATGACTCTATATGCCGAAGGTGAAAAGTCAAACGATATCATATTTGAATACAAGCAAAAATTAAAAGTTATAGATATGCCTATGGAAGTTAGAAAGGCTTGTATCAAAGAAATAGGTAGATTAAAGTATGTAACAAAAAGTACTGCTGAGTATGGCAATATTATCGACTGGCTAGATAATGTATTAGAATTGCCATGGAACAAGTCTACCGAAGATGTGACAGATATAGACAAAGTTGTAGAAGATCTAAACAAAACTCACTTTGGCATGGAAAAGGTAAAACAAAAAATAATAGACTTTGCATATATCAATATGCTTACCAAAAAGAACACTACCCAAACATTATGTTTGTGTGGCCCTGCTGGTACTGGTAAAAGCACTATTGCAAAATCTATAGCAAAAGCATTGAATAAAAAGTTTTATCAAATATCTTTAGCTGGTATGAGCAATCCAGACGATTTGTGTGGACTTAAGAAGTACTTTATCGGTGCTAAACCTGGTAGAATTGTAGAAGCTTTATCAGCATGTCAGTCTAATAATTGTATTATTCTATTAGATGAAATTGACAAGATAGGTGAAAGTACTAGAGGTAACCCAGGATCAGTGCTTTTAGATATATTAGACAGAAATCAAAATGTGGACTTTAAAGATAGATATCTAGATATTCCTTTTGACCTAAGTAATGTTCTATTTATTGCTACAGCAAATGACTTATCTAGAGTATCTTTGCCACTTAGAAATAGAATGGATATAATCAATGTAGATGGTTATGCACTTGACGAAAAATTGAGTATCGTAAAACAATATGTTTTGCCAAAGGTTCTTGAAAAAATGGGCTTTGACAAAGACCTAATTTCATTTAGCGACGAAACTTTATTGCAAACCATTCACAAGTACACAAACGAAAGTGGTCTTCGTGAATTAGAAAGAACAATCGAAACTATTTGTAAAAAATATATTATCGGTTCTCATCAAAAATCTAAAGAAGTCAAAAAGACAACTTTATCATTCGAACAAGTAGAAGAGATGCTACAAAATGAAGAACTAAGAAGTCTAAAACCACAAATTGCCAAAGAAGGTGAGATAGGTGTATCAAATATTCTAGCTGTTTATGGTGGTTCTGGTCATGTAACTAGATTAGAGGTGAGCAAAGTAAAAGGTAAAGGTAATGTAATATTGTCTGACAACCTTACTGGTACAGCAAAAAGTATATTTGAGCCTATTTTTGGTATGCTAAAAACTAGATGCAAACAATGGGGCTACGATATGAGTGTGTTCAACGAAAACGATTTCTATATTCACGAACCAGTTATATCTATTAAGGTAGATGGTCCTTCTGGAGCTGTATCTAGTGCTATGGCAGTATTATCTACTATTTTAGAAAAACCAGTAAATCACAAGTATGCATTTACAGGTGAGATAGCACTGATGGGTAGAGTGTTGCCTGTAGGTGGTATCAAAGAAAAGATTTTGGCTTGCCAAAGAAATGGTATGGAAAAAGTGTTTTTACCTGAAGATAATAGAGATGATGTGGCAAAAATTGATTCAAAACTTATCAAAGATTTAGATATTGTATTTGTAACAGAAATAGACGAAGTTTTCGATGCTGTATTTGGCGAAAATAAATAACAAAATAAAAACCTACTATATTATTTTAGTAGGTTTTTTATTTTATTTTGTCTACAACTTCAAACAAAAACTATATGCGAATTGCAATTTGTATAATAATGTGATATACTACAGTTGCTTTGATGTAGGGCTTGTGTCTACACAATCTTGCACCCTTAGTTAAATGGATATATTGTATCAAGTACGATGGCGGTCGCACTTTGTCAAGTGCTCGGCAAAACAGCCCCACCCACATTACATCAAAACATTTATTACATGCACCCTTAGTTAACTGGATATAACAGCCCCCTCCTAAGGGGCCGTTGTGAGTTCGATTCTCGCAGGGTGTACCAAAAAGACCTCTAGATTAGAGGTCTTTTTTATTTTGATTAAATTTTAAAAGTATTAAAAGCCTTTTAGTTGTTATTCTTTAATATAATAATTAATTGGAATAAACGGTGATTTAGTGTTTGATGAAAGCTATAATGCAAATAGTATACAAATTAAATGCGAAAATTTACAAAATATTTTATTTTTTGTATACAAAATAATACAAAAAGTATACAAATCAATGTTGACATTTAATTGTTCAAATATTATAATCTGGGGAACATATAGGAGGGAAAAACATGGTTCAAATGAAAAATTCTGGTGAAATAGGTGTGTTTATAAAATCAAGGATGAATCTTTTAGGATTAAAAGCTATTCAGGTTGCTGAAGAGTTGGCTAATGCTAAAGGTAGAGATAATTATAATAAAAATCAATTAAGAGATTTGGTGTATAAATGGATAAATGGTGAAAGGACACCAGGTATTGATTATGTTTATTATCTTTCTAAAATTTTAAAGGTCTCAATTGAAGAGTTATTGGTTGCTGGTGAAGTTTGTGAAAAATATGAAAATAGACCATATACATTATATGCTGTAGCAAAAAGTGGAAATATTGAACAGTTGGAAAAGATAATGAACACATATACTCCTGATGGGACTTGTGTTGGTGAAAATTATGATGAATATGATAAAACAATATTGGATTATATTATTGAATTTGAGAATGTAGACCTGTTGCATTATTTAATTGATAATAACTATATGCATTTTGATTTCAATCAAGTTATTACCACAATTCGTATAGGAGGACAATGTTCATTTGCTGATATGTACGAAAAACTTGTGAGATTAGCTATAAAATATGATGATTTAAAATTGTTTAAAAAACTACTTTGTAGAATTGTTCCAATTTTTAGAAATCCAGCAAATCAAGAAGTTAATTGTTTTACAAAAACTTTGTATAATAGGGGATATATGTTATCAAATGAAACAATTTTGTTAATATTAGACACCCGGGAAATTTTTAAGTATTTGTGTTCACCATTTGTGGCTAATGAAGAGGAATGGAAAAAAGCAAATCAAGGGGTTATATATAAAGATGGAAATGATGCAATAAAAGGAATTCATAGATTATCGGCTTCGTTTAATAACATCTTGGATTTGGCACATAAATACAATCATAATAAATTATCTGAGTTGGAAAAAATTGCTATATCGCACAATAAAAAAACAATGCAGGAATTAAGTGATTATTATCCTTCTAATGATTACAAAATTGCAGAAGATGGTGTTGTTTATCCTGGTAGAATAGGAATAGGATGTTTAACTATTTTAGGTGTGTTAAATGGAAAAACTTTGGGGGAATGATAATTATGAATTTTTTATTTTTTGATGCTGAATCTATTCATAAAAAACATAAATATTCTTATACTTTTGGATATGTATTAACTGATGAGAATTTTAATGTAATAAAAAGTGAAGATATTGTATTTAATCCAGACTTAACCGAAGATGAATATGATTGGCGTGTTGTAAGAACAATGATGGAACCATCATACTACTTAAAAGATGTTAATAAAAAAAGTAAATTCACTTCATTTTACACAAAAATTAAGAGATTAGTAGGTGGAGAAAACACACTATGCATTGGTTTCCAAACGGAGTCAGATGTTAAATATTTGCTAGGTAATTGTTTTAGATATAATCTTGATTCAATTAATTTTAAATATGTGGATATAAGGGATATAATTGCAGAATTAACACATGAAAAAGTTAATGGATTGGCAATAGAGTATGTGAAATGGGTGCATAAAACGCCTGAATTATCACATACAAGTGTAATTGATGCAATGATGACATGTGACGTATTAAAAAATGTTTTAACCAAATATAAGGTTGATTTAAAAGATTTTTTACAAATTCATAGCAATATGATGTATGAAGTAAAGGACTATTGTTATATTTCAAATGGTGAAACAAGAGATGTTAGAATTAATTATCCTTCAACACATGTTAAAATTAATGGAGTAAGATATCATAATCCACAAGGTAAGAAAAAAGATTGGATAGTTACATTTTCAGTTAATTTGCTATTGTTTGAAAGATATATAAAATTTGTTGAAATAAAAAACAATACGGAAAGTTTGTTTCAAAATAAAAAAGTTAGCATAAGTTCAAATTATGAAAACTATAATTACAAAAATATGGTGAAGATTGTAAAACTGTTGGCTGACATGGGGGCAACCTATACAAGAGGAATCTCAAAAGCTGACATTTTAATCACCTATGATTCAGTTGTGGACGAGGAAGGTAAAATTATGCCTTGTTCAAAATGGAATTATGTGAAAAATTTAAAAAATGATGCAAAAATAGATGTAATGTCTTTTGACGAATTTTTAAAATGTTTAAACATAAATAGAAAGGAATTGGACAATATGGAAGATGTTGATTTGGAATATTTAAAAGATGAGAAATATTCTAAAATGTAATTTAAAGAGAATTAAAATCTATTATGAGTAGATTTTTGATATTAAAAAGTTCCCCTTTTTAGTAGATGGTTCTACCAATAATCCCTTGTTTTATTGTTGATTTTTTGTAAAAATATAGTAGACAATTAGTCAAAAGGAGATGCGAAACATGAAAAATAATTTAAAAGTTTTTGCAGATAATATTTGCAAGTATAGAAATGAATTAAATAAATCACAAACACAATTTGCAACTTATATTTCTAGGGAGTTAATGAAATATGGTATTGATACAGACTATTCGAATAAATCAATCAGTAAGTGGGAATCTGCTGAAAGTATTCCATCTGTTGAGGTGTTAATTGCATTGTCTAAAATAATGAATGTGTCAATTGATGATTTAGTGAAAGGCCAAATTGATATGCGAGTAGTTCAATCTGTCGATAAAGATGAGTTAGTAAAGAAATTGAAATCATTTCCAGAAGTAACATATTTGATGTTTGGAGACAAGGAATTGTGCAGTTCTGATTATGGGATTTTGGGGAAGATGGTTCGCTCAATTGTTGATTATTATGATAAAAACGAAATAAAAGGTGATGCGGATGATTTAGAAGAAATGGATATTAATCTTGGCGCTAAAACTATAAGTTGTCCATATGCGGTTGCTTTTTATGATAATGATAATATAAAGGATCTTGAATATCTTACAGAGGATTTGGTGCATCATGTAGAATTTGATGATGATTTTGTTGAAGATGTTAATAATAGATCATTTAATCTATATTTAAAACGAAGAAAAAAAGGTAGGTACACATTTAAAAACACTAATATGCATAGATTTTGTATGTCAGATAACACTATTGGCGCTCCACAGGGAGTATTAAATGACTATAAAGTAAATAATTATGATGAATTTAAAAAGGCTTTTCAAGAAAAGTTGTGTGAAGTTAAGGAAAAATGTCAAAAGTTTGAAGAATCAGGTTTAATTTCAGAGTTAAGTATTGATTTTGGTGTCGATTTTGAAAATAGATTAATAATGTTCTATTTAACAGGCAGTTTAAATCTTAATGATGATGAATTAAGAACTGTTTGGAGTGGGATAGGCATTCAAAAATATTACAACACTATGTCGACTGTTTCAAAAAGGACAGCAAAAAATTATTATCAAGAAATGGCTGACATATATTAATTAAAAAATCTAAATAAATTTTAGGAGAATAATATGAAAAAATTAACAAAAGAAGATTTAATTCAATTGGAAAAAGAAATTAAACAAGTTAAAAAATCTAAGAATGAAAATGAAAAATGTATTATAATAGACGCTGCAAATGTTTATGTTTTTAATTCAAAAACAAAATTGAATTTGGTGGATTATTTTGAAAAAGTGTGGCCAAAAAATCTTGTAGGACCGGGCTATTCATTCTGTTTTACTACACCAGGGGAAATAACAACATTAAAAAATGTTCATATTCATTGTTTAAAATGTTATTTTAAATATATTCTTGTGAAATACTATCTTGAAGATGCTGTGCCAGAAGATTGTTTGGTTTATATAAAAAGATATGTTCCAAATTTATTGAAAAAAATTAAATAAGGTTTGCAACTTTATCAATATTCTTTCTCTCAGACCTCCGGATAGAATTGGTAAAGTGAAATCCCTAAATAGAAAACAATGCCATATTCGGCGTTGTTTTCTATTTTTTTATAATTTGAAACAATAACGCAATAATTATTTGATAAACTCAAAATGAAAAAGGATTATAACAAATAAAATAAATGTGCAGTTTTGGTATAGTAATTTAGAAAATAGGGCAAAAATTATGAAAAATACGCACTTTTTTGTATGATAAGACACAATATATAGATTTTATTAAACGATACACCACAAAATGTAGTTAGTGTTGTTATGTCGCATAACTCCCAAGGGGCCGTTGTGAGTTCGATTCTCGCAGGGTGTACCAAAAAGACCTCTAGATTAGAGGTCTTTTTTATTTTGATTAAGGTTTTGTAATTGCAGTGTATGACATATCAAAGACTACTGTGTTTCTAAGATTTTCTGTAGAATCTAATGTTATACCTTTTGAATATAATCTTACATCTTTACTAGAGTGTCCACCTTTAGTATATAGGTTGTTGTTGATTTTTGATTTGTTGTTTGTATATTTTAAGCCTCCGGTTTCGTGGTCAGATGTTACTATTAGTGCAGTATCTGGATTGTTGTTTATATATTCGTTGGTATAGTTTGCTATATCAAATAGGGTTCTAACTTCGGCTAGTGCCGGAATTATGTCATTAGAGTGGCTGAATTTGTCAATATATGCACATTCAACCATTAATACAAAACCATTTTCGTTGTCTAAATAGTTGATGGCATAGTCTACTAAATCTACTAGATTTGTTTGATTTGTTTTTCCCGGATTGTATATAGAGTAAATGTTATTTAGATTTGCTATTACTTTTTGAGTATTTGGTGTGGCATATAAATCTTGTGTATTGTCGCACATTGTGAATCCGTTTGAGGTAAATAGTGATTCGTTTGTGTAATATTCGCCAGAATATTTTCCTATCATTAGGTCTAGCGAGCTAGTGCTTTGATCTTGGATAATTTCTAATGTATTGCCCCTGTCTTTTGTATGAGCAGAAAATGCTGCAGGTGTTGCTCCAAATAGATTGTCGTTGGTGATGATTCCTGTAAGCATATTTTTGTCACTTGCATATTCCATTATATTTTTTATGGCACTATCGCCATCGTGTCCTATTCTTCCATTCTTTACACTGACACCAGTGGCAAGTGCAGTAGCAGCTGCTGCACTATCGGTAGCACCTAGACTAAGCGAACTGGTATTTATATTTGCAATGTAATTAGACTCAAATGGTTGAGTGTCTAATTCAAAATATGTCTTAGCATTGTCTATATGGTTTTCACCCATTCCGTCGCCTATCAAAATTATTAAGTTTTGGATATTGTTTGTTGTAATATTTGGGTTATTGTTTTTGCATGATGTAAACATTATTGTGTTAGCTACTAACAAAAACACAATTAATATTCTTTTAAAATATATTTTCATTGATTATACCTTCGATTATCAAAGTAATTGTTGAATTTTATTTCAGTCTTGCACTGATTACTCTGGTTATTTTGCGATAGTCTAGGTAGGTTTTGATATCTTCAAAATGGTTAGATAATAGTTTTCGTATGGTTTGTTCTTGGTCTGGCTCTATCTCCAAAAATAACATTCCATTTTGATTTAGATGTTGTGGTGCCATATCAATAATTCTTTTTATATAGTGCAGACCATCTTCGCCACCATCAAAACCAATTACTGGATTGCTTTTTACTATTTCGGTGTTTGCTAAAATTTTGGCAGAGTTCCAGTAAGGTGGATTAGATACTATGGCATCATATTTTGTTTTTAGAGTTTTGGACCAGTTACTATTTAAATCCATTTGAAAAAAGTTCGCTTGAGCACCTATCTTTAAATTGTTTTCTTTGGCTGTGTCTAGAGCGAAAGGTGATATGTCTACTCCATCTACCACACTATTTGTGTGTTTAGAGATTGTGATAGCTATACAACCACTGCCGGTACAAAGGTCTATGATTTTGCAGTTTTGGTTAGAGCAGGTGTGCCACTCTAGTACAGCATCGACAAGAGCCTCGGTACTTAGTCTAGGATCAAACACATTTTCGGTTACATTAAAGAAATTGCCGTAGAATTCTATAAAACCAAAAATCTTACTTAGTGTTTCGCCTTTTATGTGTCTAAGTAGTGCTTTTTTCATATTGTCTAGGCTAGGTTCATCTATTTGAATAATGTTGTCAAATTGGTCTCTTCTTAGTCTTAGAACTTTTACTATTATCCATTTGATTGTTTCTGTATTATTAAAATTGTTTTTGTCTGCCAAATCGGTTAGCTCGCTAAATGCAATATCGAATGGCACATATTTGATTAAATTTTCCATACTGTAATTTTATCAAATATTTATACTTTGCTCAACTGATGTACAATACAAAAACAGAAAGAAGATTTTTAGATTGTGTAAAAATGTAAAAGTTGCAGTCTGTGTTTGCTTTGGTGTGGTTATATTGTGTGATATATTTGTAGTGAAAATGTAAACCAAAGGTAGAGTTTGAGTGAGTGTGTTCTACAGAAAGTAGGTTTACAATTATTTCTTGATAGATTATGCTAGGGATAATAATGGAGGTAGAAAATATGATAGGTGAAAGAATAATAAATCTAAGAAAGAAAAATGGATTGACTCAGTTGCAACTTGCTGAAAAATTGAATATATCTGATAAAGCTGTATCAAAGTGGGAGTCAAATAGGGGAGATCCTAGCTTGGAGATGTTGATAGCATTATCTAATCTATTTGGGTGTACAATTGATTACTTGGTTAAAGATGATAATTTTGAAGTGCTAGAAGATGTTAAAAGTTCTAAGAATAAAAAGGAATATGTTGAAGAGTTATTTGATAAAGCATTAGATTTAATTAAAGCTAGGGTGGAGCCGATAGAGTATGAATTGTGGATAAAAACTATTAAACCATCAAAAATTAAAGACTCAAAATTAATTCTTTTAGCACAATCTTTTTCTGAGAGGAAAATTATAGAAGATAGGTTTTACAATATTGTTTTTGATGCTGTATGCATGTTGGATAAGTCAATTTCTGAAATTTGTTTTTTTGTAGAAAACTGGGAATCTAATGACCCTCTTTTTAAAGATGCCGTGAGATTAGCGATAAAAATGGGAGATATTAGTATAAGTAAAGTTCAAAGGGCTTTTGGTTTGGGATATCCTAGAGCTGCAAAACTAGTAGATGATATGGAGGTGCAAGGTTTTATATCACCTTTAGATGAACATAGACAAAGGCATATTCTTATAGATGAAGTTAAATTTAAAGAAGTGTTTAGTGAAAATTTGTAGACGGTATGTAATTTTTAGTGGATTACTTAAAATTATCTTTAGTAAACTAAAATATTTTCTTGCTTATACTTTTTAAATTTTTTATAATAAAATAACAAAGTATGGGGGATATGTTTATGTGGCCATTTACTAGAAAGAAAAAAGTAGAAAAGAAAGAAGTTGTTGCAGAAGAAGTTGAAGTAAAAGAAGAGGTTCAAGAACCTGTTGAAGAACCAGCTGAAGAAATTGTTGTAGAATCAACTGTAGAAGAAAAAGATGAAACAGGTGCTTCTAGAAAACCTATTTATAGACTACTTTATGATAAAGAAAATAAAAAGTGGTTAATCAAAAAAGATGGTGCAAAGAGAACCATTGATTCTTTCAAAACTAAAGAAGAAGCTTTAGGTAGAATTCAACAATTAGCTGCAAACAAAGACTTGAAGTTTATTGTACACAAAAAAGACGGCAAATTTCAAAAGAAAAGATAATAGAAAAAAGACACAGATTAGTCTGTGTCTTTTTGTTTTGTCATAGGAATATATTTTATACCACTTACACATTGAATGGTGTCAGTGGGCTCAAATCCTAAATGTCTGTATATATCTAGTGCATAAGGTGAAGCTTTGACGGTCATAGATGTAGGGGATATATTCCACACATGATTAAACAATCTACGGCCTATGCCTTTGCCTTGTTGTTTTTCGTCTACAAAGAATAGCGAAATGTGAGAGCCATTACTTCTGGTTGCTATTACTCCTACTAGTTTGTTTTCTATATATTCGCCCCAAAATGTAAGGGTGCTTAATTCTTCTTTGTTGTTTAAGAATTTCATAAACTCATCAACACCTTCGGGCTCGTAGTCAGGGGCTTCGTATATTAGAAAAACTCTTTTTATTAGTTCTGTTGCTTCGGCTAAATTGCCTATATCTATTTGTTTTATCATAATTAGTCCCTTAGTCTGTTAGATAGAATGTGCAAGTTTCTAGTTTCTTTCTTTTTAGTTTTAGAACTTTACCACTCTCCATTTTTAGACTGTATGTATTAGTATAAGGACAGTTTGCACAATTTGCTTTTAGGTGGTTTTTGAATGGACAATGTCTTAGGGTCATATATGCGAAATTGTGTTTGGTAGAAATATTACTTTCTGCAGTAATTACTGGTTTGTTGTATTCGTTTGCTGTAATTGTGTTGTACACATTTAGTCCACCACCGACCACATAATTGTTGGTAATTGATATAGCATAATAGTTGTTTGCTATAATTGCGATGTTGGATTTTGCGACAATGTCTTTTAGTAATTCTATATCTTTGTGTGTGGCAAAGTTTGGTGTGTCTAGGTATGGTGTCTTGTTTGATTTTTTGCACTTATTTACAAATATTAAAACATTGTCTATCGTATATTCTTCTGGGGAATATATTATGTTTTGTTTTGTGAAAGTTTCATTTAGGTTTTCTACAAATTGAAAGTCTACAAATTTAATTACTTGTTTGTTTGTATGGATTTGAGTATTAGGCAAATTATGTTTGTAGCCATCGGTAATAGTTTTGTATATGGTGTCAAACACGGTTCTTCTAAATTCGTTTAAATCTTTTTTAGGTATAAATACATAGTCTAGTTTTTCTACGATAATGTTTGTATCAAAATACTCTGATTTTGAGAAATTTTCTTTCAATTCTTCTAGTGTTACAGGGTGATTATTTGCTGGTTGAAGAACATCGCCAGTAACTACTACTTTATTTTTGCCATTATCAATAACTGCCTTTATTTCGGTGTTTTGTTGTAAATTTAAAGTAATATCGATTTTTCGTTTTACTATTTTTGATAATACTTCTGCTTCGTGATTAGCATCTACTATTAAGTTTATTTGATTGCCTACTTTAACCGGCTGAGTAGTTGTTAACCTATATAGGTTGTTTTTTACTGTGCTTAGGTCGTAGGCAGATATAGTACTTTGTTCTTTACCGTTTTCAAATGTTTTGAAAGTTGATTTAGGGTATAGCTTTCTATTAGAGGTAAAAAATACTTCATTAAATCTTTTGCCACCTAATACTTTCTCTACTTTGCCTATAGGTATGCCTATATGAGCCTGATAGTTTGATATTATATCTGCATTTCCATCTAAGTAACCAGGGGTGTAATTTCTATTGAATGCTAGTTTTAGTTCTTCTTGATTTACTTGTTTGTGGTGTAGAGCATTGTAATATTGTTTTGTTGCTACTGCAACATAGTATGGTCTCCTTGCTCTACCTTCAATTTTCAACACATCTACACCTGCACTTTTTAGATCGTCCAACCTGTCTATCATATTGAAATCTTTGGCACTAAGCAAGTATCCTTGTTTTACAGGTGTGTTGTTTTTTAGTAAGGTATATGGTAGTCTGCATAATTGTTTGCATTTACCACGATTGCCACTAGCATTGTTTAAATAAGAACTTAGGTAGCAATTACCAGAGAATGCTACACACAGAGCACCTTGACAGAAATACTCTATTTCTATATCTGGGTGTGCTTGTTTTATTCTTTTTACTTCTTCTAGTGATGTTTCTCTAGCTAGAACTATTCGCTTAAAGCCATATTTTAGTACTGCTTCTACACCTTCTAGGTTGTGTATTGCCATTTGGGTACTAGCATGTAGTTCTATTTCTGGGTATATTTCGTGTACCAACTTTGCTAGACCTAGATCTTGTACGATAAAACAATCTACACCCAAGTTGTATGCAGACACAATAGTGTCTAGGGCAGATTGAAGTTCGTTGTCAGCAAAAAGGATATTGATGGCTAAGTTGATCTTTACATTGTGTAGGTGTGCAAAGTCTACAGCACTACCTATATTGTCTAGATTAAATCCATCAATATTGTTTCGGGCATTGAAGTTGTTTATACCTAAATAAACCTCATCTGCTCCATTAAATATTGCCATTTTTAGGCTTTCAAAATTTCCAGCTGGTGATAATATTTTCATGGCTTTATTATATCATATCAAATTGAATATATAAATTGATTTGTTAAAAATAAAAAAAACACAAACCGTTTAGTTTGTGTTTATTTTGGTGTTTTGTCGGTTTTAAGTTGTTGTATCAGCTCGACTTGCCATGGCTTTTTGTTTCCAAAAAATTCAACACATTTGTCAAAGCAAACACCTACAACTTTTAATTGCTTAGCATTTTCGTAAAATACGGCACTATCTACCAGTTTGACAGCATTAGCCAAATTCCTATATTGCATTTTGAATCTTTGCTCAACAACTTCGTCTGGAATGCCGTGACCGCCTTTTAACATTCTTTTCTTTATACGATGGATAGATGTCTCTAGGTTGTCTACAGATATAAAGTTTAGGTTTACTTGAAATCCAGCACTTTTTGCAGCTTTGATTTGATCTAAAACAAAAGCTGTAATTAATGTGAATTCCCAGTTGAATGATTGTTTGTCTTTAATATGTGACTTAATTTTTTCTAAGGCGATTTTGCCAGATGCATATATGTCTGCACCTTTTCGCCAGTCACCATTGTTTTCTTTTAGTATTTCGTCTGGGCATACTCTATCGCCTAGGTTGTTTCTACCCAAAGATTGAAAATTGTAAAGAGTGGATTTACCTGCACCATTAATTCCTGCAAATAGTGTAAGTATGGGCATTAGATTTCACCATTATCCAGTTTTTTCTTAAACTCTGTAGAGTTTTTGTAATTTACTAGCATCATAAATAATTGATGGTCTTTGGCTGGTAATTCCTTCAAGCCTTCTAAAATTACATTAGTAGGAATTATTTTGGTGTTATTAAAGTTTTTTACAAAATTTATTAGTTCATTTTTTGTCATGGATATATCACTCCTTACACTTTTATAGTATATCACAATGTTTGAGGTTTTTCAAGTAGTGTTTACACGAATATATAGTGGTTGTCAAGCAAATCAAGGACAATATCTTGTGAATTTTTGTATATTTTGCATTAAAATTTTTGATGTAAAACATTAGGGTAAATTGTATAATTTAATTATAATATAAGTAGGTTGGAAAGGTGGTTTGCTTTTGCCAACTATATTTTTTTCTAGGAGTAAATGTTGGAAGCAAGGATTCATTCTGTTGAGACTTTTGGCACTGTAGACGGACCTGGTATTAGATATGTTGTGTTTATGCAAGGTTGCAATTTTAGATGCAAATATTGCCACAACCCAGACACCTGGAATTGTATGGGTGGTACAATTCAGTCAGTGCAAGAGGTTTTTGAGGATATAATCAAATACAAAAGATATATACAAGGGGTGACACTATCTGGTGGCGAACCTTTGTTGCAGATAGATTTTGTAATAGAATTGTTTTCGATGCTCAAAAAAGAAGGGTTAGACACCTGTATAGACACATCTAGTCAAACATTTGACCCATCAAACCTAGAATTGATGGCTAAGTTTGATAAATTGATGGATGTGTGTGACTATATATTACTAGATATCAAACATATTGACGATAGTAAGCATAGATGGTTGACGGGTTGGTCTAATCAGGGTGTTTTGGATTTTGCTAAATATGTGGATAGCAAAAACAAAACAATGTGGTTAAGGTATGTGCTGGTTCCGGGGTTTAATGAAGACAATGATTCATTGAATAAGTGGAAAAATTTTGCTAATACTTTGACAAATGTAGCTAAAATTGAGGTTTTGCCATATCACAAAATGGCTCTAGACAAGTACAAAAAGTTGGGAATGGATTATGCACTAACAGATACTATAGAGCCTACAAAAGAAATGGTAGATAATGCAAATAAATTGTTAAATGGAAAGGAGTAAAAATGAGAGAAGAATGGGCAGGTTTTAAACCTGGTAAATGGTGTGATGAGATTAGTGTAAGAAACTTTATACAAACCAACTACACCGAATACAAAGGAGACGATAGCTTTTTGGTAGGTCCTACCGAAGCTACAACCAAACTAAACGAAAAAGTAAAAGCCTTGGAAGCTGACGAAGTGAAAAGAGGTGGTGTGTACAATGCAGATACATTTGTAGTGTCTACGATTACTAGCCACGAAGCTGGATACATCGACAAAGATTTAGAAAAAGTAGTAGGATTACAAACAGAAATGCCATTCAAAAGAAGTTTACAACCTTTTGGTGGTATAAGAATGAGTGAAAAAGCTTTGGCAGAATATGGCTATACTCTAAATCCTGCAATCAAAGAAATATTTACCAAATATCGCAAGACACACAATGATGGTGTGTACGATGTATATACCGAAGAAATGAGACTAGCTAGAAAGGCTGCTATTATTACTGGTCTACCAGATAGCTATGGTAGAGGCAGAATAATAGGAGACTACAGAAGAGTTGCACTATATGGTGTGGATAGATTGATTAAGTACAAACAAGATTTTATGTCTACCCTAAAAGGTGATATGACCGATAGTGTGATTAGAAGTAGAGAAGAAACTGCAGAGCAGATCAAAGCTCTTAAACAACTTAAAGTAATGGCTGAGAAGTATGGTTTTGATATTTCTAATCCAGCAAAAAATGCAAAAGAAGCAGTACAATTTTTGTACTTTGGATATCTAGCTGCTGTCAAAGATCAAAATGGTGCTGCTATGTCTATAGGTAGAAATGCAACATTTTTAGATATATATATCGAGAGAGATATCAAAAATGGTGTTTTAACCGAAGAAGAAGCACAAGAACTATTTGACCATTTTGTAATGAAACTAAGAATGGTTAGATTTATGAGAACTCCAGAGTACAACGATTTGTTCTCAGGCGATCCTACTTGGGTTACAGAGTCAGTAGGTGGTATGAGTATAGATGGTAGATCATTAATTACCAAAAGTAGTTATAGACTTTTGCATACACTATACAATCTAGGCAGTGCACCAGAGCCAAATATTACAGTGCTTTGGTCAAACAACTTGCCTGATAATTTCAAAAATTTCTGTGCAAAAGTTTCTATTGCAACATCTAGTATTCAATACGAAAATGATGATCTTATGAGACCAGAAATGGGCGATGACTATGCTATAGCTTGTTGTGTAAGCTGTATGAAATTAGGCAAGGATATGCAATTCTTTGGAGCTAGAACAAATTTAGCTAAATGCTTGTTGTATGCTATCAATGGTGGTGTAGATGAGAAATTAAAAATTCAAGTTAGTCCAAAATTTGAAGCTATCAAAAGTGAAGTTTTAGACTATCAAGAAGTAATGGAAAAGTACAATCAAATGATGGACTGGTTATGTGATTTGTATGTAAACACCCTAAACACAATCCACTATATGCACGACAAATATTCTTACGAAGCATTAGAAATGGCACTTCATAATAACGAAGTAAGAAGATTCTTTGCTACAGGTATTGCAGGACTTTCTTGTGCTGTAGACTCACTTTCTGCCATAAAGTATGCCAAAGTTGTCCCAATCCGTGACGAAAACGGAATTGCAGTTGATTTCAAAATCGAAGGAGACTTTCCAAAATATGGTAATAATGACGACAGAGTAGATAGCATTGCTAAAGATTTGGTTGTTAATTTTATGAATAAAATTAGAGCAAAACATACTTACAGAGATTCTATACCTAGTACTAGTATTTTGACTATTACATCAAATGTAGTGTATGGCAAAAAGACAGGTAGTACTCCTGATGGTAGAAAGGCTGGTGAGCCATTTGCTCCTGGTGCAAATCCTATGCACAATAGAGACACCAAAGGTGCTCTTGCTAGTCTAGAGTCTGTAGCAAAATTGCCATACGAACATGCTAGAGATGGTATATCAAATACATTCTCTATAGTCCCAAATGCATTAGGTAAAGATGTTTCTAGTCAAACCAAAAATTTAGTAAAATTATTAGACGGATATTGTTCAGGTGGTGGACATCATCTAAATATAAATGTATTTAGTAGAGAACTATTATTAGATGCACAAGCTCATCCAGAAATGTATCCTCAACTAACCATAAGGGTTTCTGGCTATGCTGTTAAATTTAATAAACTTACAAAAGAACAACAAGACGAAGTTATTAGTAGAACTATTCATAGTGCTATGTAACAAATTTAAGCAGGTACAATTTTTTGTATCTGCTTTTTGTTTTTGATAATGTAACCCAAAAGATTTGCACACTATATAATGTTGGGTTAAAATAAATATGAAAAATATTTGGAGAGTGTATATGATATTTGTAAGAAGTAGCAATATCGACGAAGTCATACTTACATTTTTGGTGGGTGAGATAGACTCAGACAGATTTAGTACTGACCTGCTTGTTGCTATGGATAAGTTGGGTGTAGACAAGGAGCTTTTGCTAAATCCACATCTAGATAGTTTGGTAGAAAACGAGCTTAGAGAAAAGTTGTTGGGTGAATTTAGGGGATATGGTAAAAATGATGGTTTGTTTGAGAATTTTCCTAAGGTGGAAGAGTGTGCCGTTATGCTTGCCAGTCGTGAAGATTTAGATAAGATTAAGTATATGAATTATTCTTACTGGAACGAACTATCTAGTGGCACATCAAGTTGTCTGGTTGCTGCAGAAAATATTAGAAATGGGCTAGTGGTGTATGATGTATCAAACGAACCATTTTTAAAAGGGGTCAAAGTGCTAGAAAATCAAAAGTCATTTAAGCCTATGATTTTGTTTACTGCCGATTACACAAACTATGTTGTACTAGAAGGACATTCTAGATTAACCATATACGGTCTAAAACCAGAATGTTTCGAAAATGTGGAGTGTTTCGTAATCAAATGCTCGGAAAACGATTTAAAAAAGTGGAACGGACAAATATAATACAATTAGTGTTATAATATAAAGAGGGTGTATTATGAATATTTTTAAGAAGTTTTATTGTAGAACATATCAAACAGCATTTAGAATTATGCTTCCTTTGTTGCCTTATAGAGAACCAAAACTACTAGACAACAATGGCGAAGTTTGTGCAGTTTTAAGAGAGAAGAATATAGACAATATTTTATTGGTTACAGATAAAGGGGTTTTTGACTTAGGCTTAACTAATAGTCTTCAAGAAGAATTGACCAAAAATAATGTGAAAGTTACCATATATTCTGGTACAGTAGCTAACCCTACTACAGACAATGTGGCAGAGGCTCTAACATTGTACAAAGAAAATAATTGTCAAGGGATAATTTCTTTTGGTGGTGGTTCTGCTATGGACTGTGCCAAAGCTGTAGGTGCTAGACTTGCTAGACCAAACAAAACATTGAAACAAATGAAGGGTGTATTGAAAGTAGGTAAAAAGACACCACTACTTATAGCTGTACCTACTACTGCTGGTACTGGTAGTGAAACCACACTGGCAGCTGTAATTACCGATAGCGAAACTAGACACAAATATGCCATCAATGACTTTCCACTAATACCTGACTATGCACTACTTGACCCATATCTAACTGTAGGATTGCCAAAATCACTAACTGCTACTACTGGTATGGATGCTCTTACTCATGCTGTAGAGGCATATATCGGCAGAAGCACTACAAAGCAAACTAGAAAATGTGCATTGTTTGCAGTAAAAACTATATTCGAAAATATTTTGGAAGTATACAACAATGGTGCAAATGTAGAAGCTAGAAAAAATATGTTAGTAGCTTCTTACAATGCAGGTTTGGCTTTTACAAAATCTTATGTAGGATATGTACATGCAGTAGCACATTCTTTGGGTGGAAAGTACAATGTTGCACATGGTTTAGCAAATGCTATTATACTGCCACACATACTTAGAAAATTTGGAAAATCAATACACAAAAAATTGTGGAAAATGGCTGTATATGCAGGTATTTGTACTGCTGACACTAGTGTAGAAGATGGTGCAAAAGTGTTTATAGAAAAAATAGATAGTCTAAATAAGGAAATGAATATTCCTACAGGACTAGATTGTATACAAGAAGAAGATATTCCACAATTAGCACAAACTGCTGCTCATGAAGGTAATCCACTATATCCGGTACCTGTCATCTTTACAGCTAAAGAATTAGAAGATGTTTATAAACAAATAAAATTATAATATATACACGGTTTGTCATTTGGCAAATCGTGTTTTTTTGTAAAAAAATAAATGTTGACAAACAAATTTTTATGGTCTACAATAAGAAAAAAACAAGCAAGGAGAGTTATATATGATATATTCATTTATTTGGTGGTGCAAATAAACTAGTATTCGCAAAATCGATTGTGTTTTGTGAATGCTTTTTGCTGCATCACAAAACATATAAATGGATTAATCATATATTTGATATATAAAATCTTGATTTTAAATCAAACCCGTTGGTATGTTTTGTAAAACTATATACAACGGGTTTTTTCTTGTCGAAAAATCAAAACCATACAGGTTTTCGACTATCAAAAATTATTTATATTAGGAGATTATATATTATGAAAAAAGGTTATTTTGGACAATATGGTGGTTGTTTTGTATCACCAAAAATTAAAGAAGAATTAGAAAAAATTGATATTCAATACAGAAGTTTAAAGAAAAACAAAGAGTTTAAGGAAGAATTAGAGTATTTAAGAAAATACTATCAAGGTAGACCTACACCACTATACTATTGCAAAAAATTGACTGAGATGGTGGGTGGTGCAAAGATTTATCTAAAAAGAGAAGACCTAAATCATACAGGGGCTCACAAAATCAATCATTGTATAGGTGAAGCATTACTTGCTAAGCATTTAGGTAAACACAAAATTATAGCTGAGACAGGTGCTGGTCAGCACGGACTTGCTATAGCTACAGTGTGTGCCCTTATGGGACTAGAATGCGAAGTGCATATGGGTATCGTTGATATAGCTAAGCAAAAAATTAATGTAGAAAAAATGAAGCTATTAGGTGCAAAAATTGTGTGTGTAACTAGTGGCGATGGTACTCTAAAAGATGCTGCCGAAAGTGCACTTAAGGCATATGAAAATGATTTTGAAGATGCTATCTACTGTATAGGTTCGGTAGTAGGTCCACACCCATTTCCTACTATTGTAAGAGATTTTCAAAGTATAATAGGTAGGGAAACCAAAAAGCAAATCAAAGAGCTAGAAAATAGGTTGCCTGACTATGTGGTAGCTTGTGTGGGTGGCGGCTCAAATTCTATAGGTATTTTTAATGAATTTATAAAACATAATGAAGTAAATTTGGTGGGTGTAGAAGCATTAGGCAAGGGTAATAAAGTAGGCGACAACTCAGCTACCATTACTTATGGAACCACCGATGTGTATCAGGGGTATAGAACCAAGGTGCTAAAGAATGAAAACAATGAAGTGGTAGATGCTTACTCTATAGCTAGTGGGTTAGACTATCCTGCAGTAGGACCACAACACTCTTATCTTAGCGATATAGGCAGAGTAAAATATGTGGCTGTAGATGACAAAGAAACACTTAATGCTTTCTATACACTATCAAAGGTAGAAGGTATTATTCCGGCTCTAGAAAGCTCACATGCAGTGGCATATGCTATGAAGATGGCTAAAACTCTAGACAAAAACCAAATTGTAGTTGTAAACCTGTCTGGTAGAGGCGACAAAGATGTCGAATTTGTGTTAGGTGTTAACTAAAATTTTGAATTTTTATTAAACATGTTTAATAAACTTATTTTTTTAGACTACAATTTTTGAATATTTGTGCTATACTGGTTGTGTAAAAATTTAAGAAGGTGTTATATGAAAAAACTCTTTGGCTTTATAGCATTGTGTTTTATGTTTGTTTCTTCCATGCTTATAACGGGTTGTGGAGAATGTAAACATTACTGGTTACATTACGAAACTATCACTTATAGAACTTGTACCGAAGGTGGTAGGGCAAGGGAAGTTTGCGACATCTGCGGTGCAAAAAGGGAAGTTAATACTAGCAGTTATGGTGGTCACAAGTGGGACGACGAAACTCTTAAAATATTAGAAAGGGGAGATTGTCACACACCTGAAAAGGTTGAGTATTCTTGCGAAAACTTCGGTTGTACAGAAAAGAAAACCGAATATAGAACTATACCACATAGCTATGAAAGAATGAAATATGAGGTAGAGCCATCTTGTACTACAGATGGCAAGGCTTATTATACTTGCTACTGGTGTGACCAACCTGAAAGAGATGAAAATGGTAATATTTTTTATAGAATTATAGAATCTCATGGTCACGATTATAGGTTGGGTACTTGTTTGTATTGTAAAGAAGAAGGTTTGTTTAAGGTTACAGTAAAAACAAATTATGAGCAATTTGACATTGATTTATCTGCAATTCCTGAAACATTTTCATTGTCTGATGGTGTAATTAACTTACCACAACTAAGTTATCCACATTTATCTTTTGAAGGTTATCATCATACTTCTTTAGGTGGAAGTTACATTAGAGAACTTGATGCAGAACTTCTTAGTGGAGATATCACATTGTATGCTTATTTTGAACCGGAAATAAGATCAATTTATGTAAGCACACAAGAAACTGGTGGTACATATTACCAAAGAGATTTTGAATACTATTCATCTTTTGAATTGCCTGTTGTTCGCAAAACAGGACATACATTTGTAGGTTATTACAATAGAGATGGTGAAAAAATCACTGACAATAAGGGTTGTGTTTTAGATCCAAATGCAGTGGATTTTGACCCATATTTAAATCCAAAATTTGAAATCAACAAATATGATGTTACATATTATGTAAACAATCAAGTGTTTGAGACACGAACGGTAAGTTGGAATGATTTGTTAGATGTTAGTTTAGAACCACCTAAAATGACAGGTAAATTATTCTTAGGTTGGTATGACGAAGAATTTGAAACTATGTTTACTGACGAAGAAGCTGTCACAACCGATATTGCTGTATATGCTAGACTAGAAGATGGTTATGAGATTAGTAGTGTAGATGACTGGCAGTTGGTTGTAAACAACCCTACAAAACATTTTATAATGACCGAAGACATCAACTTTAATGGTCAAGTAATTAGTACTATAGGCAATTTTACTGGCTCGTTTGATGGTGATGGACATAAAATAGAAGACTTTATGTTAAATAGTACTAATTATAGTGGTAATTTTGGTTTGTTTGGCTCAAACTCTGGACTTATCAAAGACCTTACACTTACAGACTTTACAGTAAACTTTAGTACATATCAGGCATACGATCAGTATTATAGTACTGGCTTAACTATTCGTGTAGGAGCATTTGTAGGTTCTAATACTGGAATAATTAAAAATGTTAAATTTGACAATCCAAATATTTCTATACAAGTAAATACTTTCTCATATACTTTGACTTATGTATCTGGATTGTTTGCAGGAAAAAATGCAGGCACTATTGAAGATTGTAGTATAACAGGTGTAGCTACATTTACAACTCATAGCAATCCTGGTAGTAATAATATACAAAAAACTTATTATTTAGGTGGATTTGCTGGTGAAAATGTTGGGGAAATTGAAAGATGTTACTCTGGTGTAGAACTTGGAGTATCAAGTACTACAGAGGGTGTAAAGGTTATAGGTCATGCAGGATATTTTGTGGCATATAACAATATTCATATCGGTGGTTTGGTTGGCTTAAATCAAGGCTCTGGTATTATTAAACAAAGTTATAGTTCTACAAGTTTTAGCAATAGTTTTGGTATTACTCACGATGGTTACTACAACATAATTTCTGGTGGCTTTGTAGGACTTGCAAAAGGTGATGGCAAAATTGAAGAATGTTACTCATTAGGTAGTGTTTCTGGTGGTGCAAGAACTAATGCATATATGGGTGCATTTGTAGGTCAAAATGATGGTAATTCATTTATTAGTTCTTGTTATTCTACAGGCATAGCACTGCTAGACAAAGGTGCTACTACAAAGCATATAGGTGGTTTTGTAGGATTAAACAATTCTGCTATTCAAAACTGTTACTCTAGTGGTAAGGCACAATCAACATCAAGTGCAAATGTTGGTGGTTTTGTTGGTTATAACAACACTAATGGAACAATTAGAAAATCATACACTACAGCTGAAGTAGAATCTGTTAGTGGTCGAAGCGGCAGATTTGCTGCTGTGTCTAATGGTCAAATAGACAAAGGATACAATGTAAGAAATTCACTATTTAGTGTAGGAAGCAGTGATGAGGCTAGTTACAATACAAAGTCTATAGTTACAGAAGTTACATTTAGTGACATCATTGACAAAAACTTCCTAGAAAATACACTTTCTTGGGACGAAAATGGTTGGTATATATATGGTGATGACCACCCATTCCTAAAATGGGAAGATGGTTTCTCACACAATTATGTATTGATTAGAGTAGTAGAAGCAACTTGTGAAAACACAGGATATACTTTGTATACATGCTCTGATGCTGGCTGCAACAAAATGTTCTTAAAAGACATTGTTGCTCCTTTGGGTCATGATACAGAGGGTGATGGTATAGTAATTAAACAACCTACATGTATTATGGAAGGTGAAATGAAATATGCTTGTGCAAATTGCGATGGATATATAGTTGCAATTCCTGCACTAGATCATATAGCACCAGATAGTCACGAGTGTGACAATTATACTTATACTGACGGTAAATTCTACTATACTTGCTCTAGAACTGGTTGTGCACATAATATAGAAGTGTCAGCTAGTGAGGTTGAGCATATTAGTCCAGAAAATGTGGCATACAAAGCTCCAAGTTGTGGAACTAGTGAAAATGACTGGCTTGATGAAGTGGTAGGAAATATGAGTGGTAGGATATGTAAACATTGTGTAGACCCTAATGGTTACAATGGTTACTATATCATCACTGGTTGCAAAGAATTATCAGCTCATAGTTACAAGTATAGTTCTACACAAAAAGAAGCTACTTGTACTGTAGAAGGTGAAGATTGTTATGTATGTGAAACCTGCCAAAAACCAACTTTGGTGGTAGTACCAAAGAAAGCACATACATATCCTACAGGCTCACTACAATGTAGTGTGTGTAGAGAAGAAAAATATAAGATAGATGCTAGCTTTATAGCAATTTCTACTGTAGAAGATTTACAAAATGTATCATTAAATCCTGCAGGAAATTACTACTTGACTAAAGATATTGACTTAAATCAAGTAGACTTTAAACCTATCGGCAAAGAAAATGACCCATTTGTAGGTGTATTTATGGGTAATGGATTTGCTATCAAAAATTTGACTTTGAGATATGAAAATGCAGAGAATGTGGTAGCAGGACTATTTGCATACAATGCTGGCGATATAGTGGGTGTTACACTTACAAATGTAGAAGTTGTATTGCTTAATACCAAGTCTGCAGTTGCTGGTATGATAGCTGCATACAATAGTGGTACTATATATATGTGTAAGATTAATGGTGCTAGTGAAGTGACTATAAATACTAATACTGAACATCAAACAGCTACAGCTATTACAGAAGAATACAATATCACTTATGGTGGTTTTGCCGGTATAAACAAGGTTGAAGGCTTTGTATCATATTCTACTATAGAAGGTGCATTGTCTATGATGTATGTCGCAAAGGCTCACCTAATAGGTCAAATAGAAGAATTAGCTAAACTATTGTCTACAACTAGTCTTACAAACAAAACCAGAATAGTTTCTGGTGGATTAGTAGGAGCTAACTATGGTGTGCTAAACGATAGTGAACAAAAAGCTCAAGTTACTTATTCTACAAATTATGGTGCTGTACTTGATGGGGCTAAGAGGGGTAAAGTATATCTGGAATTAGATCTATATGATGGCGGAGCTGTAGGTATAAATGCTAATACAATTTCAAATTGTAAAGCAAAAGCTAAGACATATGCTATTCATGGTTCTAGTCAAGATTATTACGAAGAAAATGACCCATCAAATATCGGCAAGGTTATTTTGAGATTAGAATATATAAAAGTAACTAACAACAGTATATTAGGTTCTTACAACGGACTTGTAGGTAAGAATATAGCAGAAGTAGACGGATTAGTTGCTTGTTAAAAAAGTTTGTTAGCTGTTGAAAGTTTTATTTGACAGCTAACATTATTGTAAAAGGAAAAGTTATGAGAAAAGTAAGTTTGTATGGTATAGACGATAAACTAATGTGTGATTTAAGTAGAGATGTAGATGTTATTGTAAAAATAATGGAAATAGGCGAAGCTATAGATGCTATTACTTTCAAAAAAATATTTACTGGCATAGAGCTTAAGTCTTTTATGAAAGAAAACAAATTACAAGATATAGTGCTTGAAAATAACGAATTGCTTATCGACAAAATTGTAGATGACAACAAATACGAAGTAAAAGCATACGACTGGTAAACTTATGGAAAAGAGAAATATTAAATTAATTAAGAAGTACAATCCAACAATATTCAAGGCTAGAATTGACGATAATGCTTATGTGCTGAATGTTGCTACAAATATTTTAAATAGACACATCAAGGCATTTGAGGAGCTAGGAAAATGATTAGGTTTGATATACAAAAAGCTACTATGTTGCAAGAGCTTATTATTGGTCGAAGTGGTGGGACTCAAGGTATTAGAGATATGGGACTACTAGATGCAGCACTTAGCTCTGCCTATCAAACTTTTGGAGGTACAGAGTTTTATCTTACTATTGAAGAGAAGGCTGCAAAGATAGGTAGTAACCTGATTGCAAATCATGCTTTTATAGATGGAAACAAAAGAATAGGATTACTTATTATGCTTACATTTTTGGAAGTAAATGATGTAGATATAGAATGTACTGACCAAGAGCTAGTAGATATAGGTTTGTCATTAGCTAGTGGTAGTATGAAATACGAAGAATTGTTGGAATGGATACAAAAACACAAACAAATATAATTTTATTATCGCAAAAATAAAAAAACTCAAACTAAATGTTTGAGTTTTTTTCTTCAGTTTTTTGAGTTTTGTTTGATTTGATTTGTTTGATAAATTCGCTAGTTATATCGTATACACATTTTGCGGCTAATATAATTGCAACTATCTGTGGTAATATAAACCAGTCAAATAGAGCATATGTAGGCAGTCCCATTAGCACAAAGCATATACCATAGAAGAATTTATTGAATGTGCTAAATTTATCAATATTTGCTATATAGAATAGAATAGGAATTATTAGATATCCAAACACATAAGCATAAGATATTGATTGGAAAAGGTTATAAGTTAGTAGTACCAATATGATAGGTTGTATTTTTAATTTTGAGTTTTTGTTAACAATCATACAGAACACGGTAGATAGTATAAGACCATATTTTAGTACTTGACCAATTATAGACTGTAGGGTAGATGTTCCGGTTCCTAGTAGTAGATATGAAATCTTTGAAGCTAGAGAATCAATAGAAATATTTGTGGCAGACAAAGCTCTATCAGCTTCGCCAGAGAATTGAGAGAAGTTGTTCCACAATTCTCCAATATTTGCAAATCCACCATCAATTAGTATAAATGGTACAAATAATATACCTAGTGTATACAAAAATGTTTTTAACATATCCATAAATCTTCTATCTTTTATAAAGTATAGCAGAAGTAGTGCAGGATATATTTTGATGCCGATACAACAAGCTAAAAATAAATTTGCTAATTCCCTTTGCCATCTTTTTTCGCTATCGTATAGCCAGAAGAATAGTAGTGCAAATACAATTGCTAGTACGATGTTGTTTGCTCTAAAAAATGTGAATAACAATGGTGCGAAACAAAGTGTTATAGTAATAAGTGCAGCCAATTTTATTCCTCTAAATTTAGTAATTTTGATGGCTACATATAGGATAATTCCTGTACAGATTATGTGGAATAACATAAAACTTAAGATATACAATGGTTCTTTGCATAATTCTGTAAGAGTTATGCTTCCGTTTATATATCCACTAATTGGCTTTTTTGCAATAAGTGCAAATAGTATTAGTGGTAAAAATGCAAATGGTGGATATATGGTCATTATATTGTTGGTTTCGCCATTGTATGGATTTTTAACCAAACAAAATGACAAGGTTTCTGCAAAATCTCCAAAAACTTGTCCATCAACCATCCATCTTATGGTAAATAATATAAAGGTTGTTGCACCAAATAATATTGCTGCTATTATCAACCCTAATGTAAATTTGTCTTTTGTTGTTTTCATAAATTTCTCCAAATTGTTTATATTACATAAATTATATAAGTATCAGATACACTAGGTACATCTTTTACTTTTACGGTAATAGTTACTCCTAGATCTGGGTAGTTGTTATATTTTGTAATTTCTAGAGCTGTTATATTACCATGTTCGTCTATTGCTACTTTGGTAGGGTCGCTAGATGTCCAGATTAGTTCTCTAGTTGTTATACCACTACTTGTTATATATGGATATGTGGAAATGCTTCTACTAAGTGTAGCTTCAAGTTTGATGGTTTGGCCTTTTTCCATTGAGTATCCTATAGGTGTACCACCATTTGGTTTTTTAATTTGTACAGATTGAGCTTCTACTTTTGGAATGGATAAATGTAGCGAATCACTTTTGCCATTTGCAGTAGTTGCTGTAACTGTGGCAGAGCCGTGTTTGTATATATCTAAAAATCCATTATTACCTACACTGGCAACTGATGGGTTTGATGAAGTCCATGTAAGTGTTTGATTGTCAGCATTTTTTGGTATAATGGTTTTTATTAGATTGTATGAGCTTACTGTCAAAGATTGATTTGCAGGTTTGTTTATTTCTATTTCTATTTTTTCAACTTCTATAGTGTTTTGAACCTTAATATTAAATGATTTTGAAACATTATTTGTGCTAGCTACGGTAATTGTGGCTTCGCCTTCTGCGACTCCTGTTACCAAACCAGTATCTGACACTATAGCTACATTAGGGTTTGAGCTGCTCCAAACCTTTGTGGGATATGTGGCTTGTGTAGGATATATTGTCGCTTCTACCTGCATAGTTTCTTCTGGGTGAATTATGTTGTATTCATAATCAACAGTGATAGAGTCGACAAGTATAGGTAGGACTGTTACTTTGCACTCTAACCTTGTGTTGTCATATTTTGCAAATACAGAAGCTGTACCTACATTTATTGGTGTTATATTTCCGTTGTCTACTGTAACAATGTTTTCGTTAGAACTAGACCATTCGGTTTTCCACGAATATAGTTTAGCATTTTCTGGTTCGACAAGTATTTCCAGTTCACTACTTTCATTTATAGTTATTGACATTTCTGTTTGAGAAAATGTCAATTTTTCTATTTTTGGATCATTAATAATGCTGATACCTGCAACAGTGCAAAACATTACACCGATTATAATCATTACTATAGATAATTTTCTAAGCATATTATTCTCCTCCTTTGAAAGAATTTAAAAATTCCTTTTCGTTAGAGAAGTCAATATTGTTGTTTGCTAAAAATTCTGCCAGTCTATGTTTCTTTATATTGTATCGTTTGGTAAGAATTCGTTTTGTCAAAATTTTGTCTATTAGGAATGTAGATACAAATACAATTAGCATTATAGGTATAACAAATATATTTATCCAGCCTAAGTCTTTGTATCTAAAAAAAGAATGTGTAAGTAAGGCAAATACTGCACATAGTGCAGAAAGTGCTATAGATACTAGAGGGTATTTAGCAGTTTTTAGTGCTACTTGTCTAAATAAGTTTTCGGAGTCGTTTGGTATAGTTCCTCTTATATCTAGATCGTATGCATAAGAACATACTTCGTACTTTACATTTTTGTATTCGTATTCTAGAAAGTACTCTGGTACAATATATAATTCTATTTGATTGATGCAATGCATTATTCTTATATTGTTTTTGTCACTACCAGCTCTAGAATCTAATAGTTCTGCTTTAGTTTCTTTTACTATTCTATCTATTTCTCCAGAAATCTTTGCTTTGGTAGGAAGCTTGATTTTATATTCTGCTATAGCTTCTGGTCCCATATTTATACAAGATACAGGATTTTCTTCTAGATAGATGTCGTTGTATATTTTTTCACTTTGACCAGGTATAGGTTTGTCACTTAAAGGTGAGCATATAGTCATAGTTTCATTTACTACATCTTCTTCTGTTTGCATTTGTGAATTGATAGAAATTTTGTTTGAGCGAATATCTGAATAGTTTATATCATCAAAATATGTGTTTGAAAGTGTAGCTACTTTGAAGTCTGCATTTACAATTAGAAAGTATAAGTATCTAGTCTTGACTTTGTCAAATTTTGCAGTAAGTACATCTTCTGGGGAGTACTTGGCTAATGATATATAGTTGATAGCTCGTTCAAAAAAGTTCCTTTTCCCAGTGTTGCTTCTAACCATAAATATTTTGCTTTGCTTGTTTGACTTTGAATTTAGGAATTTTATAAAAGACTCTTTTTCGGTGTCGTTGTCTTTTACTATAGTGCTGCAATATGTGCACTTAAATATTCCATCTCCAGTTTGCTCAAATGTAGATGAGCCACAATTAGAACACTTTAAAGTTGTTAGGTTCTTTTGTGAAGATTTATTCATTCTTTTTCTCCTTAGAGTTCTTAGTTTGATAATATCACACATGTAGGTAAATTTGCTAATTTTTTGGGGTTGTTTTGTAATAATGTTGTGTATATGGTAGTGATTATTCAATTTGATTTGAGTATTTAATAAAAAAGATATATAATGGTGGTGTAAAAGCCTCACAATAAGGAATGGTATTATGAGAGAAGAAGAGTTGGCGAAAAAATATTTACAAGAACTTAATAATTTAAAGCTTGTAAAGAGCTATGGTCCCTATCAAATTTCTGTACCACTAAAAAGCTCTGAATTTGAGCATGTCGACCTAGATTCATTACAAAACAAACTTAAAAGTATGGGAATGTATGTAACTATTCAATCTCAACCAAACAAAAATATATTTAAGGCTAATGAGCGAAGGCTTATAGTTTCTTTGACACCTTTTGAGTAAAGTGTGCAATAGTAGTGTATCAAAAAGAACTCTATCCATAGTAGGTAGAGTTCTTTTTTTGATTTGGTTTATATAATTGATATTATTTGTAACAATGCTAGAAAATATGTTTAATTTTCATAACACAAAATATCGCAATTTTTCAACTTGTATTTTTCATATAAAACACCATCAGGTTCGCCTTCAAAATAGCATCGTACATAAAGGCAAACACCAGCATGAGTGGCAACCAAAATGTTTTGATGTTTGTACTTTTGGGTAATTTCATCTAAGAAGCTGTAGATTCTTTTTTTGAAATCGTTTAGATGTTCGATGCCAAACCTAGTGTCGTTAGGATCATTAAAATCTGGGAAAGTGACTATTTCTTCTTTTAATTTACCTTCAAGTTCGCCATTGTATCTTTCTATTATTCTATCGTCAACAATAATTTCTTGACTACAGATGATTTGTGCTGTCTCTTTTGCTCTTTTTAGTGGACTCGAAAAAACTTTATCAAATTTTATATCACACAATTTGTCTCTAACTATTTGAGCTTGTTTTTTGCCTTCGCTGTTTAGCTCGATGTCTATGTGACCCTGCATTCTTCCAACCTTGTTCCATTCGGTTTGACCGTGTCTTACGAAATAAATCATATGTTTTCCTTTTGTGAAAATTTTTAATTACCACAAAACTCATTGTTTGTAACAACTTCTTTTTGTGTTCGGGTTTTGTCTAAATAGTAGGCGATTATAGTGTACACACTTGATACTATTACACCTGCATTAAACAAGATAATGATTGCATCTAGAGATATAGTCCATACATTACATAGTAGTAGTATTAGGCTAGTTAAATATACACCTATATTTGTAAGTAGGTTTTGTATAAGGATGTGGTGCAGTTTGCCAGTTGAGAAAAAGTACCCCTCTATTACAGAATCGAATATAAATATGATGTAGCAAGGGAATAGTTTTAGTAATACATAGAAGTAGTCTAGATAGTTTGGTAGCATATATACAGTTTTAAATAGTAACAGTGATAATGGTAGTAGCAGTATCATATATGCTAGTAAAATAGTACAGTTTATAAAGTATGGTTTTAGTGAAGATTCTGCATTGTTTGAAATCTCTTGTTTTACTAGTGAGTTTTGGGCAAGTGCAGGCACTAGCATAAACGACCATATATATTCGTTTGATACAAAGTATAGGTCTTGTGAATCTAGCATATTTAAGAATACCAAAATTACACAATAATATATTATATTTCTTATAGCTGTTTCCAAGAAAGAATATAGTAGCAGCTTGAAATATTCTTTTTTGTTTAATGTTGTATTTTTGACGGTTGTTTTAGGGAATGTAAAATACAAGTAGCAAAGTGTTGTTGTATTTACAATCAACTCTGTAATAGCTACACCATGTGCACTTAGTCCAAAACCAAATTTGGGCACAAGTATCAATAGTAGTATGGCTGTGCCTAATGCTTTGATGATGAAATATACAAACATCTTTTTGGTGTCTTTGGTTATTAGGTTAAAGGTGTATAGGTATTTAGATAATATACCTATGCCACTAGAAATGATGTAAATTTTAAAGAATGTCAAAACATCATTAAATATGTAGTTTGGTACTTGAGAAATTTTGACAATATATTCATTTAAGATAAATACAATGGTTGTAAAGATAATCGCAGCAAAAAAATAGAATATCAAAAACTTTTTGGCAATACAGATTTTGTCTTCTTCGTTGTTTAGATTGTTTTTACTTAACGACTTGTATAAAGGATTTAAAATACTTTCTTCAAATATTTTAAAAATTATACTTATTAAAGTTAGTTGTCCTAATATTTTCAAAGAGTTTTCAAACCCTGCTAGTAGGGCGATTTCTAATACCTTCCATACAAGTGGTAGAAATCCTATACCTAGCAAAATAAAAAAATCTTTTGAATATATTTTTTGTAATGATTTTTTTAGTTCCATAGTTGTATTATATCAAAATAGAAAAACCCTACCAAATATAATGGTGGGGTTGTGTGGTTTATTAGAAATTTAGTGATCTAATTATTGTATTTGTTTTGCTATCTATATAGGCTCTAGATGTGCCATTGTCCCATAGAATGTATTTTAGGTTGTATTTTTGGGCAAAAGAAGTGTATGCCTTTAGTATATCGGCATTACCTACAGAATCTTTCTTTTCCCCTATTTCGCCTAATATTATAGGAATGTTTTTAGACACAAAATACTCAAGAACATACTTGTATTGTCCTATATAGCTGTCTATATCGGTGTTTCTAGAATAGTGATGTATATCTACTATTATATTTTTGTCTTTTGGTAATTTGAAATGCTTTAGTGCATTTTGGTGTATCTGTGCACCATAGGTGGATATCATCAATGTTCTATTTTGGTTGTGCTCGCTGTGCTTCCTAGCTGTTTTTATAAACACTTTGTATAGTTTGTTTAATTTTCTAAAGCAAGACTTGTCTTTGCCCCACCAGTCGTGTTTTTCTGGGTTGCTTCTATCTATGACTTCATTCATACCTTCAAAGATTAGATTGTTAGTATAATCTTTGAATTCGTATGCGATTATATCCCATATTTTAGAATAAAGTTCACATATATTTTCAAACTCTTTTGTTGTGCAAGATATTTTTAGCCATGTTTGGTCGTCGTGGTGCATATCTAGTATTACAACGAATTCTTTAGATAGTGCATAGTCTATAATCTCTTTGATATGTGCAAGAGCTTCGGCAGATATGGCTACATTGTTGTTTTCAATGTTGACAAAATTACACCAAGTAACTGGTATACGAATGCAATTACAATTATGGGCTTTTAGTAGGTCGATAGTTTCTAGCCTGAATACAGGATTTCCCCATAGTGCTGTAGCATATTATACCGACTTAGCATAGCAGTCGCTTAGCACAAACTTTTTGTCGTGTGCATCTAGGTAATTTCCTAAGTTCCAGCCGTATGAAATATAGTCTATTAATTTTTGTGGTTGTGAGTATTTTTCTTTCATACAATTATTATATATTTGAGGGTGTTCCGTGGTCAAGTAAAGTATAAATAGTGTTGTATTTGTAATGTGTAGGGTATAAAGTTGACAAAAACTTTTAAATATGTTAGTTATAAAATAACTAAAATTAAGGGGGAAAATAAAAGAAATATGGCTTTTTGGATTATATTAATTATCGTAGTTTTGATACTGTTACTTAGTATTAAAATCGTTCCACAAGCTACAGAATATGTTGTAGAAAGACTAGGTAAATACAAAAAAACTTGGTCTGCAGGAATTCATTTTTTGATTCCTATTATCGATGTAATATCAAATAGAGTTACACTAAAGGAGCAATATTTAGACTCTCCGCCTCAACCTGTTATTACAAAAGACAATGTTACAATGCAAATTGATACTGTAGTGTTCTTTAAAGTGTTTGATGCAAATCTATTTACTTATGGTGCAGTTAGTCCTATAAGTGCTCTAGAGAATTTGACAGCTACTACACTAAGAAACATTGTAGGAGAATTAGAACTAGATGACACTCTTACTTCTAGAGATACCATCAATGGTAAGATGACAGAGATTTTAGACTCTGCTACCGATCAATGGGGTATCAAGGTAAATCGTGTAGAACTTAAAAATATTATGCCACCAGCAGAAATTCAAAATGCAATGGAAAAACAAATGAAAGCTGAGAGAGACAGAAGAGAAACATTGCTAGAAGCAGAAGGTCACAAAGCTGCAGTTATTACCCGTGCAGAAGGTGACAAACAAGCCTTAGTTCTACAAGCAGAAGGTGAAAGAGATGCTAGAATAGCTAGAGCAGAGGGTGAAGCTAAAGCAATTTACTTAGCTAAAAAAGCAGAAGCTGATGGTCTAAAAGCTTTGAAAGAAGCAAATGCAGATGGTTCTGTACTAGAGCTTAAGAAATTTGAAGCACTTATTGCAATGTCTAATGGTGTTGCTTCAAAAATTATTGTGCCTACCGATGCAGTAAATATGACAAAGTCAAATGTGTTGTTTTCTGAAACCACCGGTTTAGGCGATGTGACAGAGCCTGCTGATAGACCAGTAGAGCCTGACAAAAACGATCCTTGCTGTGATGATTCACCAAATACAACTAAATCAAAAGAATAATTAATACAAAAAAGACATCGATATTTTGATGTCTTTTTTTGTTGTGTATATACAAAGTGTTTTTCATTAAAATTGTAGTTGTGCTATACTTTAGAGGTAAACGAGGTTGAAATGATTATAAACAAATCAAAGTACTGTGGGTTTTGTCAGTGCCCAAAGAGTGTATGGCTAAAAAAGAATAAAAGTGAAGAGTTTGTTGCAGACCAGTCAGCTATGGAGAGAATGTCTGGTAGTAACGAAATATGTGCACTTGAATGTAAAGTATTCGGCGATTATGTAGATGTGCCTGCTAGTATGACGGGCAAAGCAGATTTAGCCAAATTAGTGGCTAAAACTGCAGAACTTATAGCCGATAATGTGTCGATACTTACTAAGGCATCTTTTATGTATGACGAAGCATATTGTATGGTGGATATTCTTAAAAAAGAAGCCGAAGGGTATAGTATATATGCGACCAAAAGTTCTACTAGTCCAAACCATCATAATTATATAGTAGATATAGCTTATCAAAAATACATACTTGAGCATTGTGGTGTAAATGTAGTGTCTACAAATGTGATAAATGTAAATACTAGCTACAAATTTGATGGTAAGTTAGATATACACAAACTATTTAAAATCTCAAATGTGGACGAACTGGTAGATGTTGAATTGCCTAATGTTGAAGGAAATATTGCTCAACTAAAAGAAATATTGAATATGGAAGAAGAGCCTAGTACTGGACTAAATGTGTCATGTCACAATCCATATCCTTGTGGATTTTGGAAATACTGCTCTAAACATTTGCCGAAGAACTCTGTTTTTGATTTGTATGCTACCAGTATTCAAAAGAAATTAGAGTATTACAACAAAGGTATAGTCACTTTTGAGGATTTGAAAAATAGTGATATAAGTATAGGAAAAATTCAAAATATGCAAATTAATCACAACCTAAAAAGTAGACCTACTTATGTAAACAAAAAAGCAGTTAAAGAGTTTCTTTCTACTATATCGTACCCATTGTATTTTTTAGATTTTGAAACAGTGCAATTAGGTATACCTAAGTACAAAAACAGTAGACCATACCAGCCTATGCCATTTCAGTATTCGCTACATTACATAGAGAAAGAAGGTGGTGAAGTAAAACACAAAGAGTTTATATCTAGCCCAACCAAAGATCCTAGAAAACAAATTGCTAAAAGACTGTACAAAGATATTCCACAAAATGCATGTATACTAGCATACAACAAATTTTTTGAGAGAGAAAGGCTCAAAGATTTGGCGAAGTTATTTCCTAGAATGGGCAAAAAGCTAAATGTTTTAGCCCAAAATGTAATAGATTTGGCAGTGCCATTTGTAGAAGGTGCTGTGTACAACAAAAGAATGTCAAACTCTATATCTATAAAAAGCGTGCTTCCTGCATTGTATCCTAAAGACTCTAGTCTAAACTATGAAAGTTTAGATGGGGTAAACAATGGTAACGATGCGATGGTTGTATTTACCAAAATGAAAAATATGACAAGGAAGGAACAAAAACAAATCAAACAAGAGTTGCTTGATTACTGCAAACTAGACACTTATGCTATGGTAAAGATATATGAGTATTTAGTAAAAGCAGTAAGTGAATAAAAATTGCTAAAATATGTTTTGTGAAAAATATTGATATAAGATAACCATTGTTTTATGATTAAGTATATTAAAGTATAATCATGTATTAAAAAAGAATCGCATATCTGCGACTCTTTTTTTGTTACAATTTTATTCTATATGTGCCACCGCCAAAAGCAGTTACATACATAATTTTTTCGTCTAGTGAGAAGCTAATATTTTTTAGCATAGTAAACAATCCTTCGTGTAACACTCTGCCACCATTTTCGTCTATTACAAATATTTTACCATAGGTGTCGGTAGCATACATTTTGCCATTGCTTGTAAATGCACTATGGAATATTCCATCAGTGTTTTCAAAAATCTTTACCAACTTGCCACCAGTGTAGTGGTATATGCCACCGTTTTCATTCACCCAAGAACCATCATTGTATTCTTCAAACCACTTATAAGAGTAGGTTGGGATTACATTGATGTACAGTCCTTTTTCTTTGTGATATGTTAGGCTCCTAGCAATTACTATGTCTCCTAAGTCTATGCTTTTAGAAGATGCACTAGATATATTGTACTCATACATTTTTGATGGTTTCCAGTATCCATTTTCTAGATACGGTGCAGTTAGACAATATATGCTAGTATCAGTTAGAACAATGTCTTCACCATATATTAAGTCTTCGACTTTCTCCATACCATAGTTTATAGATACAAAGTTTTTTCCACCATCACGGCTTAGGTAAAATCCTCTGTTGAATGTAGCTACTGCTACTAAAAAATTGTCTTCTGTTTGTGATACTGACATCTTTACAGGGATAGCATCTTTTGGTATCCCGTTGCTATATTCAAAGTCCCATGTCTTGCCTCCGTCGGTAGATACGGCAAAGGCTCCTTTGGTATACTCTTTGTCATATATAGTAGGATTGTATGGGGCATCGTGACGAGAACTCCATAGTCCGTACAATTTGTTTTTTGTGTATTTGTCGAAGTGTAAATCGTAGCAAGTGTTGTATATGTCGTAGTCGGTTTGTGTAATTTCCATTCGTTGCCAAGTCTTGCCATTGTCGTAGCTATTTTGCAAACCCATATCTGTAGTGCAAATAACTATGTGGTTTTTGTCAAAAAGGTCTTCTTTTACAAAATATGTTGTTTGTACTTCTAGACCATTTGTTGAGTACTTACCATCGCCATGGTCATTACAATGAAGTGTTTTTATCTTTTTGGTTTCTTCTTTTTCGTATTCCATTAAGTATATGGTTTCCACATTTGAAACCAGACAAATATTGTTGTTGTGTGGACTAGCATATATTCCATAGAATGGACCATGCGAACCATATGACCAACCATTTAGATCTGTCACATGTCTAGTTTTGTACATAGAATCAAACACCCATTCGAAATTATTTCCATTAAATTTCATAATGCCATCTACTGTATCGTCGTATTTGCTTACAGGGTTTACTACTGGAGAACTAAAAGATAAGAAGATGTTGTTGAAGTTGTTTCCATCTATTTCTTTAAAGTGCCAGTTGAATGTACCAGCTTCGCCGTATTTAGTAAATTCAGTAGGTAGTGTGTTGTAGTCCATTAAGTCGTTGAAAGTTGCAAAGTTTGTCGTGTATAGTATTTTGCTTTGGTCTTCTAAGTCGTCTATAAAAAATATTTTTTCATCTATCACACAAAGGTCTTTTATGTATCCAGTTGTTGTATATACAGTAGCTATAGTGTTTATATTTGTATTGTAGAAAATTATTTTTGTTCCTAGTGAAATATATACACCCTTGTCTGTGATAGCCATTCGTACATCTATATCACTTGCAGGGTCTACTATACCGGTTTCTTCTGTATATAGAATAGACAAGTTGTCGCCATTGTAATCAGTTTTGATTAGTCGCATACTGCCTTCCCAAGCTATGGTTACAAAAAATATATTTTGTTCGTTTGAGATTATTCCTTTTATGTATCCGTTGTCAAAGTTGTCAGCTAACATTAGATTTTCGTTCCAGCCGCAACGACTGACAGAATGCTTTACATTTTTTGGATATATCATTTGTATGGTTTTACCTTTGTCGGTAGATGTATACAATCCGTATCCACCTGCAAATACCACACCGCTATCTGTGATGTGTGTGGTTGTAAACACTCCTCTAGCTACACTTCTGTCCCATGTCTTGCCTTTGTTGTGTGAGTAGTATAGTCCACCCATATCGCTAGTCACATAATATACATTTTCGTCAGTAGGGTCTATCATTGGATTTAAAAAAGCTCCACCACCACCTATGCCTATTCGAGTGATTGTGTCATCGGGTCGGGTATTTAACCACAAAAAAACTCCTAGTCCACCCAGACCTAAAAATATTAAAATCAAAACAATTATTATAATCTTTTTCATAAAACTTCTCGCTTAAATATTAATATTAAAATAACACAAATTTGAGTTTATTCAAAAGGATTGATAAATTTGTTCGCCATATTGTAGTTATTTAACAAAAAGCTGAAGTCTAAAAACTTCAGCTTTTGTTTTATTGTTCTATTGTTTGATTAACTTTTTTTGGCTTGCAAATTTTTTTTTCGTATATTAGTAGACTAATGTGCACTATAGAGCTTAGAGCGATAATTACTACTATGTAGATTTTGAATAAATCAAACTTTGTAGTTATTTTAATTTTGATATTTCTTCTACAAAATCTTCAATTTCAAAATTTTTCAAGTCATTATACCAGTTGTCGAATAGAATATAGTAGTTTACACCTTCATTTTTGGCATAAGATTTGTTATTTGTGTGATATGTTTCTTTTGAACAGTTGTTAGATGAGAATGAAATTAAAAAAAGTTTTACATCATTAGTATAGGTGACGGGCATAATTTCGTTGTTTGAAAATTTGCAGTTTAAAGTTTTTTCCTTTTTAAAAATTTCATTTACAGCTTTTATCTTGTCAATCACTCCTGTGGCATCTCGACAATATCCCATTTGTGTTTTAATTTCTAACATAGCCACAACTTCTTTTTCGCTATTTACAATCAAGATGTCCGGTCTATGTGTTTGTTTATTTACAGTCACAGATGGGTCTATATAAATTTTGTGACTTGTAAATATTTTTGATAGAAACAATGCAATTCCATCTTCAATGTCAGTACTCAAACTTCTCAAATGTCCACGATATATTTCGGGTGCTATTTGTTTTTTTGTTTCATTGTAATGGTCTAAAATATATTCTTTAAGTTCGTTAATATGATTTTTGAATGGCATAGTTTTTCCTTTGTATGTTTTTATCTTTGAATTGCGGCATTGCCGTTTGTGGATATAAACTCTTCTACCTCTTTTTCTGACAAGGTAGATACATCACCATAAAGTGTATGCTCTAGTACAGATGTTGCTAGTCCAAACTTTAGAGCATATTGTGGGTCGTCAAAATTTTTGATAAGTCCATGTATTACACCAGAAGCAAATGCATCGCCACCACCTATTCTGTCGTATATAGAAAATCTAATAGGACCTTCATTTTTGAAAGTGCCATCTTTGCATACACAATAAGATGATAGTGAATTGTCTGTAGCTGTGTGTACTATTCTTTCAGTACCAAATACATATTCTACATTGCTTTGTTCTATTAGTTTTCTAGATAGGGCAATTTTTCTTTCGGTTACATCTTCTATTTCTTTGTCTAGTTTAACTTCTAATATTTCGCCTATGTCAAAGTGATTTGCAAAAAGTATTTTTGCATAAGGTACTACTTTTTTAAAGTGTGGTCTAGCTTCTTCTATACTGTCCCATAGTTTAGAACGGAAGTTGAAATCGAATGATACAGTTACATTGTTTTTCTTGCAATATTCTAGGCACTCAAATGCAACCTTTCTTACATTGTCGCCTAGAGCTAAAGTAATGCCAGATAAGTGGAACCAAGTAACACCTTTAAATAGTTCTTCAAAGTCAATTTCTTCAATATCTATTCTTGTTACTGATGAGTGTTTTCTGTTGTAGATAACTTTAGATGGACGACCCCCAAAGCCTGTTTCTACAAAATACATACCTATATTCGATGCACCTCTTACTATATTGTCTGTATTTACACCATGGCTTTTTAGGTGTTTTATGGCAGAATCTCCTAGTTGATTGTCGGGCAATTTAGTCAAAAACTCAGTTTTGTGTCCTAAGTGGGATAGGGAAACTAGTACATTGGCTTCTCCACCACCATAGTTTGCTATAAAGTTTCTTGCTTGAGAAATTGTGGTGTAGTCGGGTGGTGTAAGCCTAAGCATAATTTCGCCAAATGCAAGTATCTTATTCTTTGCCATATCTGTCTCCATATATAAAAACTTAATATCGCCCTTAGTATACAACCAAATATTTTTAATAGCAATTTTAAACGGGTATGTTTCATGTAAAAGTTTTAATTTTTCTATATTAATACATTATAAAAAATTACTTCTTTAATTTGTGTTTTTGACTTAATAAAACCCCCAACTTAAATAGCTGAGGGTCTTATATTAAGTTTTTATTGTTTTTTCTACACAAAAACTAATATTATTCCTAGCAAAAATCCAACTAAAATGGTTAAGGCTGGAAGTTTGCTTTTGTAGATTAAGATTGCTTCTGGCAATAGTTCACCAAATACAGCATATAGCATGGCCCCAGATGCAAAGGTTAGTGATAAGGCTAGCCACAATGGGCTAAGTAGTCCCAAAGAATATCCTAGAATTGCACCTAGTACTGTAGGCACACCTGCTAGTACCGATAGTAGTATAGACTTTAATTTTGAGGTGCCACTTGCAACCAAAGGGACAGATATTGCCATTCCTTCAGGTATATTGTGTAATCCCAAAACTATAGCTATCAAAAATCCACCGCCTACAAATAAATTTCCAGTGTGTCCTGCATAAGATGCACCTATAACCATTCCTTCTGGTATGTTGTGTAAGGCTAGGGCACAAGACATTATGATGCCTGCCAAAAATAATTCATATTTTCTAGCGACACCTGCTTGATGTCTTTTTAGGTGTACATTGTAGTGGTCAGAATGAATTAATTCATCTAGACTATCTGCTGTTTGTGGGTGGGTTTCATCTATATGTTGCACTTCTTTATTTGCATGTTTATCTATAATAAAGTTTAATAGATATACAGACACAAAGCCCGCCACAATTCCCAGTATGATTATGTATAACGGAGTGTTAGATGTTGCACCGTCAGGGGTTATAGCTTCGGGAATTAATTCAAAGCAAACTATAGCAAGCATTACACCACTGGCAAAGCTTAGTAGCAAGCTTACAATTTTACTATTATCTTTTTTGAATATTGTCCCTAAAAATCCACCAACACCAGTGCCGATTACGCCAGATATGGTACTTATAACTACCACAAACCAAAAATTGCTCATTTTCTTCTCCTGTGATATTATCATTTGTAAAAAATTACACTTTCTATGTCTATTATAATTTACCCCACCAAATTTTACAAATAAATAATATTGGTTAAAGGAGATTTGTTTTTATCATATTTAAAGTATTGTGACACTATTGTTTTTTCAATATACTAAAAAATGGCTCAAATAAGTCATTTTTTTGTTGTCTTTATGTAACTAAAAGTTCATATAGCCACCACCTAAATTAAATAAAGTCGATTTTTTTAAAATATTTAACTTTTTATTAGCACCTTTTAAAACAATTTGTGATATACTTAAAATATCAAATACAATAAATATGTATTAGGGGGTTTTATGAAAAAGAAATTTCTAACATTTTTATTTGCAATATGCTTTATGTTGCCTTGTGCAATCATACTGACTGCATGTGGTGGCAAAGACCCAGAAAAAACATTGTCAAGCATAAGTGTAGAGGCTGTTGACTCAGATGCAATATTGTCTATTGTTTATGAACCTAATGTGAGTGAACGATTTGATTTGAATGATTTTACGGTAACAGCAAATTATTCTGATGGTAGCACAGAAGAAGTGACTGAAGGTGTTACAATGACAACATCTGGAACTTTTGATTGTTTGACTAATGATGGTAAATACATATTTACATATCAAGAGAAAACAGCAGAAGTTCAAGTATATATTCATCAAAGAAATATTGAAACTAATGAATTTTTTGTTTGGGATTTAGAAGAAAGCTACAGATTAGAAAATCCTGACCAACAAATTACACCAGAAATAAGATTTGAATGGTCAGAAAAAGATATAACATTAGTTAAAGATGTTGATTATACTGTTTCTTATGGTGAAAATAATGGTAATACTATTGGTGAAACCGGTGGTAGTGTTACAATTACAGGTCAAGGCAACTATGATGGAACAATAACACGTAATTTTGCTATTTGGGGTGTATCATCAACTGCAGAAGTTGAATTTCCTAATAGTGAAATAACCTACGACGGTAATAATCATATTCACAATGAACTAATGAGTTATGATTATATTCAAGAACTAGAAGGTGTTGATTATGTTACATACTCATATTCAACAGATAATGGTTTTACTTGGCATGACGAAGAGTTCTATGGTTATGATTTTCAAATGGTAAATGCTGGAACTTATAAAATAAGAGCACACTTTGTAATGGATACTGGATATGAAGGTTTACCATCTGCGACAAAGACAGTAACAATTAATCCTATGAATTTGAATGATGCTTATTTTTATGGTCCTTATGCACAAGCAACTTTTGCTAATAAAGAAATTACCTTTGGTGATTTAGAAGGTTTGTATTTTCAAATTAAACAAAATGGTGATGACCTAGTATTTGGAACCGACTTTGTTGTTGATACAGATTATAATGAAGATGGTTTTATAAATGGATATAAAGATAATATTTATGTTACTACAAATGCAGGTGTTGTAATTAAAGGACAAGGCAACTTTACAGGTAGCAAAACTATTACATTTGCAATCAATCCATTAGAATTATGGTCAGGTCAAACTGAATTTTCAAATCTTCAGGAACAATGGACTTTTAATGGTTGTGAAATAGAACCAACATTTGACTTGTCTTATGAAGGAGTTGCTCTTGTTGAAGATTCTGATTATACAGTATATTACGATTATAATGTATTTGCAGGAACCGGACGTATTAATATAATATATCAAGGTAATTATACAGGTCGTGAAGTAAAAACATTTGTTATTAAGCCTTATGTATTAGATATTAGTTGTTTATCATTTGAAGATGAGCCACTTACATATAATACCAAAGCTCAAGGAATAGAGATTTCACAGGAAAGTCTAGGAACTCTTATTGGTGGAATGAATAGTAATATTATTAAATTATTCCATAATCCTGCTGATGAAACTACAATTAGATATGCAATTACTTATCGTTATACTGATGGAGATGAACTTGCAGAAATACCAATTGATGCAGGTGATTATAAGGCTTATGCTAGTTTTGGTGTTGTGAATGACACTGCTAATGAGTATTGGTATTTCAATTCTATACAATTAATGAACGGGTCAATACCTGTAGAAACACCTTATGATGTAATTAGCAAATCATTTACTATTGCACCTTTTGAAATTAATTCTACAAACACAATTCATCAGTTTGAGAATGTTGATTATAGAACAAATAGTTCTGTAACTTATAAGGGTGATTATTTTGATGATATATCTACTCAATTAGTTATTGATTTTGGTAGTGGTACTACTGCGACATTTGAAGTGAACCAATGGGGAGTATGTAATGTTGGTGAATATATATTAGAACCGGATTTTGATAGTGAAGATACTAACTATACTTTCTCAAAAGATACTTGTGGATTAGAAAATTTAACATTTACAATCAACAAACTTGAACTTACAGCTGGTAATTTTGAAACATATGCTGAGATTCCAACAATTACTTGTATTGAGGGCGATGGTGCTAATAAATATAAGATTTCTGCATTTACATCAAAACTTGAAGGCACTTATGCTTCTGAAAATGCTGAATTGTTTATTGTAGATTATAATGCAAAAGAAAACAAATTTGCGGTAAAACTTATTGCTGAAAACTACAATATGACAGAAACTCTTTGGATTACACCAGTGGTAGCTAATGTTATTGATTTGGGCATATTTAGTTCAATAAAAATGGGGACAACAGGTTCTAGCGACACAACTGATGTAACTGATACATTTTTTACAGAAAATCTTCTAGCGGCTGGAAAGTATTTTGAATTCTACTTTACTGAAGAAGTTTTAAATGATGAATCTATTTATGGTTGTTATCGTAAGGATAAAAATACAACAAATGAAGCAATTAAAGAAGGTAATACTGTTATAGGTCATAGAGTTCATCTTAATGGTGCTGATTCAGCAATTGGATTTGAAATCTATGAGAATGGATATTATAATACTATAATTATATTAACAAAAACCTACTATGTTACACCACCAGCAAAATTAATTAGCGATGATAATTATTTAAAGAATATATATGTTTTAGCATATAACAAATCAACACAAGCAACATATGATAATAGACATTTTGATTACTATTCTTTATATGAAGTTGTTTCAGGTGAGAAATATGATGTAGATTATGTGATAGATGATTTTGAATATGGAATAACTAATGTAATTAATATTATAGTAGATGCGACTGAGAATACAGTTTCATATCTATGCTCAAAGAGTTTAGAAGAAATGGGAATAGCATTAGGGTCTTTGGATACTAATGACAAAAATACTTTAAAGAATAATACTATTGATATTGCTAATTTTAAACAAGATGTAGTATATTTAATTTATTATAGTCAAACAACGGACCTTGGCAGTCAAAAATCTATGTTATTTGATTTTACTACAGATGATGGTATCGAGACAATTTATGATAATGACCAAATAAAAAATTATAAAGATAATATCAATGGTGTATTTATTTATGTGGATAAAGATTATGAAGGAATACACTGTATACCAACAGAATCAAATATGCAAGTTTGGGATAAAACAAATGAACAATATGTTGATGGAGATATTTATATTTCACCAAAAGGAAAACTAGTTATTTCAGCAACTGAATTAACCGAAATTGATACAGCAACTGATGTTGAAAGTGGAATTAATGTATTTGTTCTTCCGGTAAGATATGTTTATACTTTTGCAGGTCACACATACTATGTTGAAAGCAAATTAACAATTTATAGAGAATCGTTTATATATAAATATTATGGGGAAGATAATTACAATAATGGATTTAAACATAACAATACATTGTATGATTTAACTTACCAATATTATGGATTTGCATTAACTATTAATTCATATACAAACGATGGATCTGATTTAGCAGAAAATGATTATGGCATTTTAAGTCTAACCGTTATGAAAAATGAAACTGAACTTGCAACACTAGCAGAAATTCAAGCATTAGATTTAACAGAAGCATTCTCACTTGATTACACAGAGGATGGTATTACTTATAATAGTGCAAGTCTTGAAACTTATGAAATCGATGGCGAGACAAGGCTATATTTGGTAATTAATTATGATTTAATTGTTACTGATGGTGCTGAAACTCCACAAACAATTCTTGAAAGAACTGGTTGTGAAAGATTAATTCAACTTAATTATGCTGCATAAATAAAGCAATAAAACCTATTAGAGAAATCTAGTAGGTTTTTTTGCTTTATAGTTCAAATCTCTCCTAGATGTTTTTGCAACAAAGTGGTGGCAAGAGTATGTGTCTTATAATGTTAATTTAGTGTAGAGACATTTATTTTTATAGTTTTATGTAAAATAAAAAAATCCCCAAACCCTTGAATATGCCTATATTACGGGGATTTAGAGAATAAAAAAAGTGTTCAAATCACTTCTCTATAAAAGAGACATTTTTGAACACTTTGCTTGGCGGAGAGAGAGGGATTTGAACCCTCGCTCCAGTTGCCCGGACTAAGGCCTTAGCAGGGCCTCCTCTTCGACCTCTTGAGTATCTCTCCACAAAATATTAAGTTTGCTTAAAATTTAAGCATAGTTATTTTAACAAATGATGGTGCTGTTGTCAATGACTTTAATGAATAAAAAAATTAAAATTTTTACAATTTTTTGTAGATGATAATTGTTGTAAATATAGTAGTGTGATTTATTTTGTGTATCTTCAAACTTATTAATTTTGAAAATATGAAAAATAGTGTTATTATTATTGTGGAGAAAACGATGCAAAACTATTTTAGTGATGAGAACAAATTAATAGAGATGCTAGACAAGTACGATAAAATCAGTGAATTAATGAATTATCAAGAAGTCTTGTTGGACAAAAAATTGTTTTTGAATTTGCAAAAACAAAAGCTTGCGATGGACAATATTGTGTGTAAATACAAAGATTTTTTAAAAATGAAACTGACACTTAGTGAAATGAAAGATTTGATGAGTACTCTAAGTAAAGATGATTTGATTTTGTTTGAAGTAGAACAGATTAAGCTGAACGAACAAATGACCATGTTGGCTAGAGAAATTAATAAGTTGTTGGTTATGTACAATGCTAGTATGGAAAGCTTGATGGTAGAGATTGTACTACTAAAAGGGCAACAATCTGCTAGAGTATATAGTGATTTAGAAGCTAGGATAAAAACTTTATGTAAACTAAACGATTTTGAATGTGTTTTGGCAGAAGACAAACTAAAAATTAGTGGTCTTAATGCTAAAGCTGTTTTGTCAAAAGTGATGGGTGTATATACAGTATATGACGGCAAAAATGCAGGTGGTTGTCAGGTGTTTGTATATGATAATCAGTTTAGTGACACATCGTTTAGAGAAGAAGATGTAGAGATAGTGGCTAGTAGGTCTAGTGGGGCTGGTGGACAGCACATAAATACCACCGATAGTTCTATTAAGGCTACACATATTCCTACGGGAATAGTTGCTGTGTCCCAAGATGAGAGAAGTCAAATTCAAAATAGAGGCAAGGCTTTGGATAGGTTAAAGTTGAAGGTAGAAGACTTCTATATTCAACAAGCCAAGAAAGAAATTGACAAACAAAGAAAAGAACAGTTAAACACACTAAAAAGTGGAAAGAATATTTATGTTTTTGATTATACAAAGGGTGTAGTGTCATTGGGAGATAAATCCCTAGAAATATCTAAATTTGTTGATGGCGAAAATATATAGAGGAGAAGTATGGTAGATAGCTTTGTAAATGTAAAAGTAGATACAAAAAATGTAGTGCTAACTAGTAAAAGTCTTTTTTACAAAACAGAAAATTTCATAAAGCAAACTAGATATGTTTCAAACATAGATTTTTTGTTGTCTAAACTTTGCGAAGCTATTGTGTTAAACCTAAAACAAATTAGTCATACTTCATTAAAAACAAATGCTTTTATTGTAGAAACCAAAGATAAAATGTTTTCTTTTGTGTTTAGATTGGGTTATCAAATAGATGAAAGTTTGAATAACCATGATATTGTTTTTTGTGACTACATTAGTGCAAACAAACAATTAAGCACAAAGGTTGACGAGTATATTCTACTTCAAACGGAACTGGAACTAACCATACAAAATGTATCAAAAAACTTTTCAAATGTGGATTACAACAGATTGTATATGATATCTACTGTATCTGGTGTAAACTTGCCTAGACTAAATAGTGAACAAAAAGAAATTGTGGAAACTATAGACAAAAATGTTTTGGTGCAAGGTGTGGCTGGCAGTGGTAAAACAAATATATGTATAGACAAGATTATTTTTACTGCTTGTAAAAATTATACAGGAAAAACTTTGTATACTACATTTAGTAGAGGATTATTAAATGATACAAAATTAAAAGTAGAAAATTACAAAAATGATTTAAAACAAATTTTGAAAGCATACAAAGAAAAGAAGATTGTATTTTTGGATAATAATCACAAACAGGCTTTGCAAAATAGATTGGGAATATATTTCTTTGAAGATGATGACAACCATATTTTTGACAAAATTCAAAGGGTTGTAGATTATCTAGAGCACAAGATAGATTATGTGCTTATTGAAGATATGTACAAGTCTAAGCTGGATAAAAATGCTAAATTTGTAAATCAACAGTATTTTATCAATACTTATAGTAGAAACTTGGCAAATCACCATGTAGAGAAGAGTTTTGTTAAGCTGTCCAAATACTCTAAAGAGGTTATATTTAAAGAAATATATGGTATGATTTTTGGCTCTTACAATCCAAAATCTACTGCTGACATGATGGGAATAGAAGAATATGTGACTACTAGACAAAATAGCTTTTCTAGATCGGATTGTGAGAGTATTTACCAAATAGCTGTGGATTATCAAAAACACTTGAAATTGAATGGGTTGGTGGATAACAATCTAGCTAGTAGAGCAATTATTGAAAAAGAAAAAGATATACAATATTCACTAGCTATACTTGACGAGGTTCAAGACTATACCCAAGTGAATTTGTATATGTACAAAGAGCTTAGCTTGAAATTATTCTGTGTGGGCGATGCATTGCAGATGATAAACCCAACCTATTTTAGTTTTGGATATCTAAAAAATCTTTTGTACGATAAAGATGTGACAGATGTAAAAGAGCTAAAGAGTAATTATCGTAATACAGCAGAGATTGTGAAAGTAATTGATGCTATGAATGAGATAAATAGGGCAGAATTTGGCACACACAGCTTTGTGTTGAGAGGCAAAAGTGTAGATAGTGGTCTAAAGACAACGATGGTATATTTGGCTGAAAATGACTTTGTGGATAGGATAAGTAAAATTAGATACGAAAACTTTACAATAGTGGTGTCTAATGAAAAACAAAAGAGAGAATTAAAAAAGATTATTACAGACCAGGAAGTGTTGACTGTAAGTGAGATAAAGGGACTAGAGAGAAGTACTATCATTACTTACAATATACTTAGTGACAATGTAGACAAGTGGAGATTGTTAGAAGCTAACAAGGTTAATCATAAGTTGGCTGATGAAAACTCTGTATTTAGATATTATTACAACTTGTTTTATGTAGCATTGTCTAGAGCTAAACAAAATATTTTTGTTGTAGAAGACGAGAAGGTTTCGCAGTTTGAGAAGTTTTTTAGTGCACATTTTGATTGTCTGGCCGTAAACGAAGCTATTAGCGAACTAAACAAAGTAGTAGCCAAGGCTGAGTTTACTCAAAGGGAAGTTGTAGATAGAGCAATAGAGTTTATTAAACTAGAGCAATACGAAAATGCTAGATTTATGGCAGGCAAGATTAAAGATGATACTGCAAGAATTGACATGCTTAGAAATATTGATATTAACGAAAAGTATATTAGTGTGGGTAATTACAGAGATGCTGGAATCAAGTTTTGGGAATATGGTATGCTTGCTGAGGCTAAAAAGCAGTTTGTATTGTCTAATGATGTTATGCTAATAGAGTTGATAGATAAATGTGGTGCTGGTGGCGGAAAAGACCTAGATATAGGTATTGTGCAATATTATTGTGATGTGGAAGGAAACGACATAGCACAATCGTTTATACTAGACACCATGAAAAAAGATGTAAAAGGGCTAAAGAGTAGCTTTAAAAATATTAAAGACAGGTTTAAACAAGGAAGGTAAACTATGGCTGATACTAACGAAATTAAAAATCTAATAGAAACATTTAAAGAGTATAGAGATTTGATAGGACCTATAGAAGATAGTCTAAAGGCTTTTTCAACCTCTTTTGATAGTATTAGTGAAGATATCAAGAACTTAAATACTGGTTTTGATGGCAATATTCAAGCTAAACTAGACAAGATTTACAAAGAATTATCTGGTCAGGCAGAAAAATCTAAAATATTGGCTGTTGAAGTTGATAGATTTTTAAGTTCTACAAATAAATATGTGAGTGGCATAGATAATTTGATAAAGATTTGTGAAAAAGTAGAAGAGAGATTGATTGTGGTAAACAACATTCAAAACAAGGCTGAAACTCAAATCCAAAAATTAGATGCTATTATCGAAGAAAAGAAAAAGAGTTATGATATCAAACAACTAGAGAAAAAACTAGAACAATACGATATGGGTGTCCAAAAAGTAAGTGAATATATAAATAAAGATGTAGTTGAAAGTTTGCAGAACAATACTAATACTATAGAACAAATCAAAGACAAAAATACTAGCATATACAATGCTATCCAAGAAGAAAAACTTAGTATAGATAAACTGGTGGAAAGTTACAATACATCTAGCCAGTTACTAAAGAAAGTAGTAGAAGCTAACGATGTAAATGAAGAGTATATTTTTGAGATTTTAGACAAATGGGCATTGTCTAGAAAAGTAAAAACAAAGAAATAGAAGGAAATTGAATGGAGAAGGTTGCTATATACAATTTAATAGAAACAATACAAACAGACAACCTGTCTCTTTTTTCTGCATATGTAAAAGGTAATGAAAATATATGTATGGGCAGGTTCCCACTATTAACCCTGTGCTATATGTATAATGCGAAAAGTATACTATCTAGATACAGAAAAGATTTGGCTAAAATATCTAGCTATAAGTTTGTAGAAGAGCCAACTATTCTGTACAAACAATTCAAAAGTATTGTAGGCAAGGCTATTAGATTTTTTAAAGTAGACAATTCTATAGTTAGTCCGTTAGAGTTTTTGGCCGCTAGCAAACAAGATAGCGAAGTAAAAAAATGGTACAAATGTTTTGTAGTTAGCGACGAGCTAAAAGCAAGTTTAAAAAAAATATATGCCGTAGATGGAATCGGTGTAGACTTTGCTGTGGGAAAAATAAAAATACAACATAGAGTGCTTGATGTGAAAGAGAAAAAGCAGCATAAACTATATGCTATATTTGCGGCTGCTGCAGTTGTGGTTGTGTGTAGTGTGTATGTTATATTTGGTTTAAATTTGGGATTAGGTGTTGTAGGTGTTCCATTCAAAATTAGTTCGGCTTATCAGTTGTCACAAGCTCTAAATACTAGTGGTAGTTATGTATTGAATAAAGACATTGTTATAGACGATGCAAAAGGTATAGATAGGTTTGATGGTGAAATAGATGGCAATGGTCATACCATAAAAATCAACAATTTACAAAACGGATACCTACTAAAGATAAACAATGGTGATATCAAAAATATAAACATCGAATATGGTGACATTTCAAAAACAATTAGCAAAAGTCAAAGTATGTTTGTTGCGACTAATAATGGTAGTATCGAAAATGTAAATATTGTATGTGGTAGATTAGGTTTTACTTGCAACAAATCTGATGATACTGATATTGTCGTGAGTGGAGTTGCAAAAGAAAACTATGGCAACATAAAAGACACTAGTGTGTTATGGAATATTAAAGCTGTAGGTGTGGGTGATGGTGAGTGTTTTGTATCTGGTATAGCAGGTAATAATTATGGTGAAATTGACAGTTGTAGCACAGCAGAAAATTCAAGTATAGAACTAATTGAAGCTGATGGCTGTGGTATAGCGGCATATAATAATTCGGGAGCAATTATTAAAAATTGCAAAAACAATTCTACAATTTCTCAGGTTAGTGATGTGGGTGGATGGTCACCAAGTGTAGGTGGAATATCTGTAACAAATTCTGGTCAAATACAAAATAGTTACAACTATTCTAATCTTGCTATTGATTCAAACTTTGACCAAGTAGTTATAGAGGGATATATCTTTATAGGTGGGGTTTCTGCCAATAACTATGGAGATATTGCTAGATGTGTCAATTATGGTGATATAAAGGTGACAAGTGAAGTTGTTGCAGTGTATGCCGGTGGAATTAGTGGATATGCTAGTTGGACTACTATAAATGATCAAAGAGTGTATCCTACTATAGTAAATTGTGGGGTAGATTGTACACTAGATGTGTCTACCTCAAAAGATACTGGTCTAACCTTTGTGGGTGGTATATCTGGATTTTTGTATGGTGATGTAAAACAATGTTATTCGTTGGCTACATTTACTCAAGGGTTTGACCAAAAGAAATATTATGTAGGCACACTTCTAGGTGCATCATATATAGAATTTGGATTTTTTAATGATGATACTTTATGCTTCTATGCAGACAAGAATATTGTCTTGTATAACGAAAATGTTTCTTGTCAAATAGGTGCCCTTATAAATTCGGGTTCTATATATGCAGTTGACTATGTTGCCGATACTAATGAGGTGCAGATAGTAGAAGATGATGCTTTGATTCTTCAATCGGAGGTGTACTGGAATGAAAAACAATAGTATATTTAGAGTGATTAGTTTGGTTCTTTTGATAGTTGATTTGGTATTGTTATTAACTATACTAGGGTGCACAATGCTTGCAATATTTGATATGATTGTATTTAATATATTTCATTTAATACTAGTATGTGTATTTGTAGGTATCAATGTGTTGTATATGATATATGTGATTGTAGATTTAATCCTAAACAAAAAAAGAGAAAACAACCTTTTAGAAAAATAATTGAATAGATAGTGAGGCAACTCACTATTTTTTTCTATCTAATATCCCTATTGAAAAAAGATAGAGTTTGTAGTAAAATACTATTGTAAAAAATATAAAGGGGGGCTAGAGATGTTTAAGATTTTAAAAACTAAGAAGTATTATAAGTCAGCTAAAGACAACGGCATCTTTGGCTCACAAGCATTGTTTGATATTGTAAACTCTTCAGAGTTTGAAAAATTATTTGATCAAACAAGAAGAACTGCAGAAACTTTTGGAACCATCGACCCTATACTTACCAAATTGATAAACGAAAAAGGTTTCGATGCATTGCCTATACTTGTAGATAGAAATCATTATGATTTGCTTATTAGAAGCAATCTAAGAGAAATATATCGTGGTGTGAGAATGGAAGGAGCTGTTAATGACTTTGCATTCAACCCAAATATGTTTGTGGGTAAAGGCATATATTGTAATGGTGTATACTTTACATATGGAGGACCAGGGGCTAAGGCTGAGGCAGACTTGTACTTGTATCCACAAACAGGACCACATCTAGAGAAATATCATGGATATATCAAAAATTATCCTGTGGGAGATGTGATATGTGCACTTATGTCCAAAAACACCAAAGTTGCTTCTCAAGATGATTTGTGTAAACTAAAAAGAAAGATGGAAAAGCAAATCAATAAAACTGATTTTAGTGACAAAGTAAAAGGTAGGGTGATTGACCTAATATCTAGAGATCTATCGGTTGTGGCAGTACTTAATGGTTACGATGCTGTAGATATCAAAAGTTCGAAGTATATGGTGGTATACAATAGGGGCAAACTTATACTAAAAAATCCTAATGAAAATGAAATAGATAGCAAACAAAAATAAAAAAAGATAGAACCTGTATTCTATCTTTTTTGTTAAATTTAATGCGGAAAATATGAAAAAATGTTAAACTAAAGTTGTAAGGAGAATTTGAAATGCAAAATGAAGTTATAGCAAAAATTTTAGAAAAAGAGCAAATTCAATATGAAACTATTACAAAATCCACATCTGGGTTTACTAATGATGTGTATTTTGTCGATGAAAAATTTGTAATCAAAGTGGTTGCTGCTAGAACCAAAAATGAAAAATTAGAAAAGGAAATTCAATTCTATTTAAATACTGATTTTGATTTTGTACCTAAATATGTTGCTAGTGGGGTATGTGATGGGATTACATATTTGATTATCTCTAAATTGCCTGGTGATAGCCTATACTCTATTTGGCACACATTAGATGTAGAGAAAAGAAAACATATTGTATTGCAAATTTGTAAAATACTAAACAAATTTCATATTGATATGTATAAATTTTTGCCTACTAAGTATGTGTATAGCGATTGGGCGAAAAAATGGAATGATAGTTTTATAAAAAACATATCTATTATGAAAGAAAAAGGCTTTGATGTTGATTTTCTAGAAGAATTTAGACAAACAAGATTGCCAAAAATTATGGAGTCTCAAGATCCGTGTTTGGTCTATAATGATGCCCATTTTGACAATTTTTTGCTAGATGGCGATAAGGTGTATTTGATTGATTTTGACAGGGTATTATATGGCTCTGTAGATTATGAATTGTTGATAATCAAAAGCATGCTAGATGCACCACACAAATTTGCTAGCGAGGTTGATGAGCCAAATGTAGTACCAGAGCACTATGTGGGAATATGGGAAATACTAATGGACAACTGTCCACAAATGTTTAAGTTTGAGTACATAAAAGAAAGAGTGTTTATATACCAATTTGTATACAATCTAGGCAATGCTTATGAGTGGAATCACGATGATTGGGTGGCAAATGAATTAGATAAGTTTAAAAATTTTTTTGATATAAAATAATAGGTATGGAATTAAAAGATAAAAATAATGTAATTTTGAGAAATTTAATATTGTGTATGTTGATAATACTGTCTATGGTTGTTTGTGTCGGGTGCACTAAACCAAAGGATAATTTATATACGGCTGTCTGGTGGTGGGATAGTGAACTATGTGATGAATACTTTGATTTTGCAGTGCAAAACAAAGTTACACATATATACTATTGTGATAGTGACTTTGGAGAAGATACAACAAAGTTTATCAAAAAATGTAGGGAGAATGATATAGATGTGTATTATTTGGACGGTAGATATCAGTGGTTGACTGATGTGCCAAAAAGAGCACAACTATATGCTAGACTAGATTCTTTGCTTTCTTTTAATGCCGGTGAATATAAATTTGCCGGAGTTCATTTGGATATTGAGCCCCATCAAGCACCTAATTTTGATGAAGATAGGGAAGATTTGATTGTAGAGTTGATATCTTTGGCAAATGAATTAAGAAGTCTATATCCTACTATCGATTTTGAGTATGATATACCTTTTTGGTTTGATGATGAAGTAGTGTATAATGGTGTGTCAAAACCAGCTTATGCTCATATGATAGATGTTGCAGATAGAGTCACTGTAATGAGTTACAGAGATACCGCCACAGAGATATATAAAGTGGCAGAAGATGAAATAAAGTATGCACAAAGTACTAACAAACCACTAAACCTAAGTGTTGAAACTGGTGAAGAAGATATAGACAAGGTTACTTTTTATGAAGAAGGTAATGATTATATGATAAACGAATTAAACATCTTGAGGGAAATGATTCCTGAAAACTTTGGTATAGTGGTGCATCATATTAAAACTTGGAAAGAATTAATCTAAAAAACTGCTAGATGATACTAGCAGTTTTTTGTTTGTAATAGTGTATAAATTATTGGTAGTTTTCAAATATTATTCTTGACAAAGTGTGTTATTTTACTTATACTTAATTTGCAGTTTAAAAATATCTGCATCGTACAAATGTAGAGGTAAATATGAATCCAATAGTTGTAGAAATAATAGGTATTACTTCAACAGTTTTAATTTTACTTTCAATGTTATTTAAGACAACAACAATAATTGGCGATATTAGAATGAGAATTTTAAATTTAATTGGTTCAGCTGTGTTTGTTGTATATGGTTGTTTGCTACCAGCAATTAGCACAATTGTTTTAAATATCGCATTAGTTATAGTAAATTCCTATCATTTAGTAACATTAATTAAAGAATACAAAAAATCTAATATTCAAGAAAATGAAAATGCACAAGAATAAATATTTTTTGAAAGTTTTCATTTTAAATGTGCTGATGTAGCTCAGTCGGTAGAGCACTGCCTTGGTAAGGCAGAGGTCACGGGTTCAAGTCCCGTCATCAGCTCCAATCACAAACCTTTGAAAAACCCTTATAAATAGGTGCTTTCAAAGGTTTTTTATTTTCTAAAATTTTTGATAAATTTTAACTCAAAAAAACATTAGGTGTCAAAATTAAGTAGTTTAGGTGTCAAAAAAAGACAGATAGTTAATCACTCAACTATCTGCCATGTTCGTTATAAAACTATCAAAAACTGCTCTCATAGGTGTCAAATGGGGACAAACTTTATTGTAATATATCCAAATTCATTTTATCAAAGAATGATTGAAGTTCTCTTAATGTGGCAGCATTTAAATTTAACTTATGTTGCTCATTAGATATTTTCTTAAAAGCTTCATAAGTTCGAAAACTTGCTAAATACGACAGGTATGAATATAAATATATAAATCCATCTCCAAAAAACATGATGTAAGAAGCAAAATTATTCGAAGAGAATAATCTAAATAACTTTAATGCAAATGCAAATTGTTTCTCATTTACATCAAACCAACTTTCTGATAAATAACGATTCTCATCAAAATTTTTATCTTCAATTTCTTCTTTCTTGCCTGTATTAACTTCTTTGATTGTTTCTTCGATAGATTTTATAAATCTAGCAATCATTCCAACGAAGAAATCAGCAAATCTTATCAAAGAACTTTTTTTCGAATCTAAACATTTTACTTCAGCATAATTAAAATTGTTTGCTACATTTAAAGTATTGTCTTCATTATCTATAAAGATTTTAGTTTGTGTTTTATCAATACTCCATTTTAATAAATTCTCATTCAATGATTGAAATGCTATACTATAATCCCAATCTGTTTCTATTTTATCTTCAGCAGAACTAGAATTCTCTAGAATATTTACTAAGGAATAAAAACAACGATTTTCACTCCATTTACGTGGAAGCCCATTGTTTTTCTTCAAAATATAATTTAGCTTATTAAGTATCTCTATTCTTGAGTCTTCAACTGATTTATTTATCAAATCATCAAATATTTCAGTAAATTTGTAAGTATATAAGAACTTGGATAGCGTATATCCAATCACCTGAAAATATGGATGAATTTCAATTGGAATCATCAATGCCGACAGAAATCTATAAGTTAATAAACTTGTTTTGCTTAATGCACCAAATAAAAGTTTTGGAGAAACACACAGACATAAATTGACTATCTCTTCATAAAAACTTAAACAATCTTTATTAAATGAATGCAATCCATCTTTATAATATTTTATTCCAAATGTTGTTGATTTAAATTCTTTATCGTTTGGAATACTTAGTTTGCTTTTATATTTTAGCTCTATATTTTCAAATAAATTTGCCAACTTATGATTGTTTATAATGTTGTCTCCAATAAACATAAAGCAAAAATAATCAGAACTTTGTTCTAAAAAGAAGTTTGTCAGTTCTTTATTTGTTAATTTTCTATCATGGTATATTTCATCATAATAAAATTCGTAACAATTGCTTTTTGACAAACAACAATATTTATATTTTTTACCACTTCCACATGAGCATTTATCATTTCTGCCTATATTCATAAGTTCTCCTTGAGCCTAGTTTAACATAAAATAATGAAATTTGGAATATAAAACAGGAATTACATCTCAAAATCTTTTTCTCTTTTGCGTTTTCATGCCTTTCGTTCTTCCATAAGTTTTTGTAGCATATCATCAAATTCATCATCTGACATGTCTTGGTGTTGAATCTCTTGAAATGCTGGTTTTTCAAGGGATTTAGAGAGTAAAATTGCATTTTGAGTCTATTCCTTATCCTGCTCGTTAAAATTTCACATAATTTTAACTAATTTTTGTCTGTTTAACCTCCTTTTCACAAAAACTCGAGAGATGAAACCCCTCTATAATGTTAACCAATCCAAATTGCAAAGTGTTGCCCAGTTTTGGCAAAATTTCTTAAAAAATTTTTTAATTTTAATGAAAAACACCCAATCATTAAGATTGAGTGTAATCCTTAAAGTATATTATATTTTTTTATTGCTTTTAGAAATAATATAGTTGCTGGCATTCTCAGATCATGTGAAAGCTTACTCATTTTTTCTGCCATCTCATCAAAAAGAACTCCCAAATCTTTTAATTCATTTAATTCAGGTGTGGGTAATTTTGTTAATTCAATTGCTTTTCTTTGTATTTCATTTATTAATTCTTGATCAGTCATTTTTTCTCCATTAATATTCATCATACTTTTTATTACACCCCTTAACCTTATCAGCCGGGTATTTTTTATCGTTTTTTTCTATTTTGTTAGAAACTGCCGAACTTAAATCTATGTTGTTCATTTGAGCAAAACGAAGAACAAAATACAAAACATCAGCTAGTTCTTCTTCAACCTCAATTCTCTTATCTGAACTCATAACTTTTTTCATATCTTCTTCTGATTTAAATCTAAAGATTTGTAAAAGTTCATTTGCTTCAGTTGAAATTCCAATTGCAAGTTCTTTTGGATTATGGAATTGATCCCAATCTCTCTTCTCGCAAAATTCTTTAACTTTATTCTTTAATTCTTCTAATGTTACTACTTTATCGTTTATCATAATTTTTCTCCTAATAACTTAAAAGCTTTACCATTTAATATACCATCTAACATTCCACCAACAGATAAGTCTCCAACAACTATTTCATCAGATGTGTCAAGCACAAACTGATTCCTTATTTTTGCATTATCTCTATTTGTTACTTTAAGCATATTATCGAAAGGTGATATAATTAACATTTGTCCACTATTAACAGCTTTTTCAAACTTTGTCGGGCACTTGTCGTAAATTTCTCTAGACAATACCATAATAATCTTTTTGTTATTCTTTAACGATAAATCTAATAGTTTACTTTCATTTTTACTTTGAAAACCAGAAACAATGCAAATATCTTCATCAACAGTTTCTAACCACTCAGTAATTTTACTTATTGTATTGGGATGACTCTTCTGCGAACTCAAAAATCCCATCTTGTGATTATTTAAAAGTTTTAAATTTCCTATATAATTTTCTTTTTCACTATTAAATGAAAGGTTACAACAGTCACTTGGATTATAGTTAACATGAGTTTTCCAATAGTTATATGCTTCGGTACAGTCTTCACAAACACTAATTTGTTCAAACCCTTTAATCTTACTAATAAGTTTTTTCTTTGTTTCTAATGGAAGATGATAATATCCACCTTCTTTATGAGTATATTGAGAGTAATCTAAATCAAAAGTTCGCTTAATAAAGCCATTTACTCTAAGGAATTCCACAATTACTTTCTTACACTTAACCTTATTTAAAATATCAAAATCAATATATTCAGGAATAAACGGACTTACTCTGATTGCAACATCAAAGCCATTGGCTGAAAGTTTTTCAATTGCTTTAATCCTTTCTGAAGAAATAGTTGCCTGTTCGTAGGTTAAAGCAGTTTTATCATCTGTACTAGTAACGGTTATTTGAATGTGTGCTAAATTTTTATCTAGAATTTTCATATATTCATCACTAGCAATCAAATTAGATTTAGTAACGATTAAATAATGAATTCCATATTTATTTAAAAATTGAATAGTTTTATATGTAACTTTATGTTTTACTTCACAAGGTTGAAAGCAATCTGTCATGCCTCCAAGTCTTAAAACCGTTCCTTTTTCAAGAGTTTTAATCTTTTTTTCAATCTTACTAATATCTGCCACACTAGGGTCATCAGGATGCCACAAGTCTCTAAACCCTAAAAGAGACTTTGCATAACAATACTTGCAGTCGTGAAAACAGCCACAACCATAAGTGTCTAGTCTTGTGGAATAATGACATTTTTGTCCTTCATTACCTTCAACAGTTTTATAAAAACTTTTAAACTCTTTCATCCTTTGTCCTCATATTTAATTAAAATATTTCTTTAAATACTCATTCATGTTTTGATTACAAGCATAAATGTAGCAGCCTTTTATACCTCTTTCCATCATTACTTTGTAAGAATTAATAATATATCTCTTTAGTTCTTCTGGAGAACTTCCTTTTTTAACATTTGTATCGTAAAAGTTATCAGGATATATTAATGTTTGATTGTTTATAGGATCATAGTCTATTTCTTTTCCTAAAATAACACCAACATAATTCAAATCATAACCTTGAGTGGTGTGAATACAACCAATCTCATTAATAGATTCTTTTCTTAAAATCCATTCTTTGTTTGTCATATTCCAAGGATAAGTTTTGTTTTCAAATTTAATATCATATAGTCCTTGATTTTTTATTTCTTCTAAAGATTTTCCTTTAGTTTTCCATTCCCATGCATATCCAGCAACATTCCTACATAACCCATATTTGTCATTAAGTTCTTTTATGCTGTCAATCATTTCATTAGGATCATCAAAAACTTTAATATCATAATTTTGTATTTGTTCTTTGCTGTCAACAGTACATTTTAGAATTTTATCTAAATAATCAATATAAAGTTTTCCACCTTCACATCTCATTTGAGAAGTTAAAGTGTACTCTTTAATTTTTGTTCTACTTAATGAATTTTTAAATTCTTCAGGTGAAATATCTGAAGCTTTTATCGATTGTTCTTTATCATAAAAAAGAATTCTATGTTTACTACTTTTCACAATCCAATCTAATGTATTAGTTGTTTCAGGTTTCATATTAAGCTTTCTACAGCACTTATCAAATTCTCCCATCCAACTAATGTTTTTTCTTTTTGGAAGTCTATGGGTTTCATCAACTAATAATATATCAAATTGTTCACCAACAACATCTGTTGGACCAATAACCATTTTGCTTTTTAAACCGTTGTGACTCTTATTAAAAACAGCTTTAAGCGTTGCTCTTATCGATGTCATTGGCAAAACATAACCAATTTTTAGTTCTCCGTTGTCTTCAATATACTTTTTAAGTCTATGTAAAATCTTGTTTTTAAAAGTTGCATATTCAAAAGATTCTTCATCTTTAAAGGAATCTATTGTTTGAGAGTTAGCATTGGTTAACAAACTCATAATATAGATAGCTAAAATAGTTTTACCTGTACCTGCAGATCCATTGATAATACAAGTCGTACCATTCTTAGAATCTTTTTTAAGTCCATCTAGGATATCCTTAATAACATTATAGCAAACTTCTTCTTGTTCCACAGTTAAAGAAGTATATGGGGAATAGGTAAACAGATCACTATTAACAATTGATTCATAAGTAGATTTAGCAAGATTTAAATCTCTTAAATAATCCCATATTCCTTTATTTTCTTCAGATCCTTCAATTTTGTTTAAATATTTTTCCCTTTGATAATAGTTGTGTTTTGAAGATTGTCCTGCATTCCCATTTAACAAAGTGAACTTTTGGTCTGCATTACACATTCTAATCAAAGATTGCTCAATATCTAATACTGCAGATTTATTAAATTCATCATCAAAAATAACATGAATATCTTTTAATCCACGCTTTTGCTTATTATCTAAGTGTTGTCCAAATCTATTAAAGAAATTACTTGTTTCTCCAATGTACAAATAACTTTTATTGTTAATTAAATAAACAACAGGCCAATCTCTACCTTTTGCTTCATTTAGAACTAAATTTCGTCCTTCTTGAGAGAAACTAAAACTTTTAATTTGCATATTTTATCTCCAAAATAACTTTTCACCATTCATTATAGCATACTTTTTCTGATTTTGTATGAAAATGCAAGAAAAAACTAGCAAATTTAATTTTTGCTAGCTTATATTAATGTATTAATATCGTCTATAAGTTGATTTATGTGTTGATATCTCTTTTCTAAATCTTCTATCGTGCATTTTCTGCATATGGCAGATAATTCATGATTGTAACAATTGGGATTAGCAGTCTTTACATAGTTAATTATTTTACCCATCGAATATATATCGGTTTGCATATTTGCATTATTTAAATTTCTATAAGCTTTTGGATCTGTATATTCTTCTACACCAACGTGTGGCTCAATAGATATGCAAGAGTGGCTAGTATCAATAGATGAAACTCCGAAATCAATAACAAACCAACAACCAGATTTATACATAAAATTCCCAGGATGCAAATCTCGATGAATAATATTAGCATCGTGTAAAAATTTTACCTTGTTCAACATGTCTAGTATTTGTAAATTTGTTATTGTAAATTTAAGGTCTTTTGCTTGGTATAGAGAATAATCTGCCTTTTCCATTTTTATCTCAAAACCATTCGCATTCTCAATATCCTTATTTAATAACATTTTTTGTTTTACGGAATTCTCTAATCTTTTTAATTTTGATATTACACGTTTTTCCCTTTCAAACGTTTCTAATGCAAATGGTGTTTTATTGTCTAATAACTTAATAACAATAGTTTCATTTTCTTCATTAACAATAAAGACCTCACAAAAACTACCAGATTTGGACACCTTCTTTTTCATGTTATAAAAAATTCTATACTTACATCCGCTATAAGACAAAATATTGTTAATCTTTTCATATGCTACATCTCTTTCGTAATTATATAAACTTTGTACTAGAGATTCAAAAAAATCATCATATTCCCATTCTTGTAGTTCATTATCAAAGAATCCATCCCAATCTAATTTTTGTTCTAAACTCTTTTGTGATAAAAGCTTATTATTTTCATATTTTTGATATAAATTTCTTTGCTCATCTGTTTTCAGTTCTTCTCTTATAAGACCTATTAGAAGGTTTTTTGTTTCTTTTGTTAAATTAAACATAACTATAAATAACCTTCATTATATTCTTCAATTTGCGTTCTTGTTAATTCTTTTCTGTTCCATTGAATATATTGATTTATAATAGGCTCATATTCTAACAACTTATTTTCTTTTAGTTTGTTTTTTACATCCAGTAACATGTCATAATTCTTTTCTATGTAATGAACTCTGCTTCCAGACCAAGAATGAGGACCTCCTGCAATAGGAATTTTAAGTAAAAGTTCTTTTTTACATTTATTGGTCATTAATAAAATAATAAACTTTTTTTGTATATCATGCGAGTATTCTTCTACAATTGACATTAATTCAAATAATTTCTCTCTATCATCAATATTACACAATATCAATTCTTCCAATATTTCTATTCGTTGATTTGTATCTCCGCAAGCCAAAACATGTTCCAAATCAAACCTTGAAAGGATTTTATTATTGAGTAAATATTTACATAGAAATATAATTAAATCCTTCCAATCTTGTCTTTTCCACAAAAAACGAACATCTATTTGATCCACATTCTTTATATATTCTTTCAAATATTCTTTATCTAAATCAATAATGTAATTTATGAAATTCCTTTCGTAGTCAACATGATGTTTTTTAGATAACAACCTAAAATATAATTGAATTAAAACATAAATAGATTCTTTATAATAAACTATAGATTTTTGAACTATTTCTTTATGAAATAGTGTGGAAAACACAAGGCAAATCATATAATTATCTTCATTTAATGCTAGGTTAGTTGATTCAATATAAAAATCATAATTAAAGTCATAATATTTGTTTAATCTTAATATTTGATCACATCCTCTAATCACCTTAAGATTTGATGTATTCGAAAATAAATTTAAACATTCATTATAAATAGTTTCATCTATTTTATCGGCATAACAAAATACAGAAAATAAATAATTCCATTTATATTCAAAACAGCTTTTTTCAAATAACAACTTAATTTTATTAAATCCATTTTCTTGTATTAATAGTTCAATAAATTTATCAGAATAAATATAGCAAGAAGAAAATTCGGAATTTAAGAATTTTATTATATCCAATCTTGCACAATCTTTATAGGTTTTCTGTTCTAATAAAAGATTTATTATTGTTTCAGTCGGTGTTTTATACGATTCAATAACATCACTTGATTGTTTTAATTGTCTTATGATCTTAAAAATTTTTCTTTTGGTAAGATTCTTTAATTCTTTAGTGATATTGTCATATTTTTCTGGCCATCTATAAGAACTTCGTTCTTGCATATCTAACAATTTTAACGCTAATGCTTTTTCTTTGATATGTTTAGTTGAAAACATTTTTTTATTTATTCTTTCAAAATATCTTAGTAAGCTATACTTAAACACTAAACTACTAAATTCTTTTTCGTTTATTGTATTTAAAAAATTTTGTATTAAAGAAAATTCTAAACTTTCTGTTTTCTTTGCTGTTTTTAAAATAGAATAATGTGTAATGGCTTTGCTTAATTGTCCCAATTCATTACATGAGCATTGCTTATAAACATCATTAACAATATCCCAAAGCAATTTTCTATAGACTTCAACACCCAAATTCCATCCAAGTGGAACATTATAAAATGTCAAATTACGGCCATAAGATTCTGTGCTTTCAAAGCAAAACTTACAATGTTTTTCAATAACTTTTATTTTAAAGCACACTTGTCCATCTAAAGATTTTAATAGTTTAAGCATTTGATTTTGTGTATCATAATTATTATCAAAAGATTTTTGTGTAACTATATAATTTTCGATTATTAATTTTTCAATAGTTTCTTTATATTCTCCAGTAGAATTTTTTAATTCTCTGAATATTAAGTTTGTTGCTTGTTCAGAATAGTCAGTTTCTAAAAAATTTATTAATAGTTCAACATATTCCTTCTTATTAGATTCTAACTTTTTATCAATAATTTCTAAAGATTCGCTCGGATTAGCCAATTCTAAAGCAGATAAATAAGTAAATAGTAATGGGTTATCTTCTTCGTAAAGAATATCTTGAACTCTTTTGATTTCTGATACTAAATACAAATTATTGTTGTAAACATAATTTAAAGAGTTTATGGAATCAACTATATTTCCTCTATGCGTTTTTAAAAATTTAACTAGTAAATCTTCTAGTTTTAATATTTTCTTATGAATAAAGACATAATTAAATAAATATGTTCGTAAAATTTGATCTTCCATTACCGCAATATTATCATCATAGATCAATTTGATAATTTCTTTATTATCCCAATATTGAATGGAATATAAAAAATCTTCCTTTGCTAATTTGAATGTGTCTAGAATATTATTCAATAATGACTCGTTTTTATCTTTTAAATAAATTTTTTGAAAGAAAGCAAAAATTCCTAGTGTTTTTAATAATTTTTCATCTCTTATTAAACTTTCTTCATTTATGTCTTTAAAAATTTTTATAAAATGATTTTCAAGAATATCTTTAATTTCAGGATATGAGTTGTCGGTCTTTAAAATTGTTCTAGATGCTAATATTGCAAATCTCAAATTCCCTTTAGATACTTTTATAATATAATCAAGATATTTGTCGTTCTGAATATTATATTCTTGCTTAATGATATTTTTGATTTCATCATTAGTTAAAGACTTTAATTCATAAGTATCAAAATCCATTCTATAAACCGACATGATTGATTTTAATGCATAATCTCTTACAGTTGCCACAATTTTTATATTATTTTTTTCATGTACAAATTTATTTATTCTATCAAAAATTGACACTCTATTAATATCATCGATTATTAGTAAATATTCAACATCTGTATTAACTAAAAATCTATTAAAATCTTTGCTAATATCAAATGAACTATTATTTAAAACATAAACCTCTCGCTTTGCTCCTTGATTTTGCCATTCTTCAGCAACTTCTAAAACAAATCTTGTTTTACCATCTCCAGCTTTGCCATATACAATCACTGAACCATTCGAAATAAAATCCAATAGTTTATTTTTATCTTCTTCTCTATAATGAAACTTGCAATTATGTTCTTCAGTGAATTGTTTTGACGCTTTATATGACAACAAAGAATTTAAACTTCCATCAGATAAGTTAATGTTCAACCAATCATTTGCAATAATAGGACACTGCAAATATATTAATTGAGTTAAATCATCTAAGCCAACAAAAATAAAATTAAATCCCTTACCTGTAACATATTCTAGGATTTCATTTAGTGTTTTAATTTTTATATTTTGGTTACAGCAGAATATGATTTCATGCAAAGCAATTTGCTGTTTCTCAAATTCTTCAATACATCTATCTATATCATGTTTAATTTTAGTTTCAATTTTTGAATCTACAGAACATTGTACAGCTATATTTTTTGCATCTGAAACAATAAATATATCGGGAGTTCCTTTTGTTGTTCTTAATTTTCCATGCTGTACACCAATCTTTTCAATGTGGGTATTACTATTTGTCTTTAATTTACATATATATGGAACCATATCTCCAATCATTCTTTCAAATCTGACGGGATCTATATTTATTAATGCATTTTCAATTTCAACAGACTTCACTAAGTTCCTCCTTTTAGATTATTTTTTTAGATTTCTAATAGATTTTTATTAACATTAATCTATTAACCCATGCTTTTTTAATCGAGACCTAATACCGCCAATTTTTCTTTGATGAATATCTGCTATTTCTTTGATAGATAATCCTTGTTTAAATTCTTTTATTAGTTGTAAATCTTCCTGTTCTGTCCATCTTTCCCATGCGGAAGGGAAATTTTCATCATGTTGTAACTTTTCTTTAATTTTAACTTTCTTTTCTAGCTCTAATTCCATAATTTCTTTTATTACATCAATGTCAATATTTAAACTATTTACATTATCGTTAACTCTAACAGTTGGGTATAACCCACCAGTTTTATAAAGAATATTTTCGCCAACAAGATATTCAATTAAATTAAAGATTGATTTTGTTTTAATTTTGTTTAAACAAGCATACAATTTTTCATTATGTAAACCCGCATCCAACAATTGTTGTGGTTTGTTTCCCTTTAAGAAGTTCGCCAACATTGTTGCACCGTAATATGTTGATCGATTCATATCTTTACATGCTTGAATTATAATTTTGCAGATATCTAGTTCTGTAATTGAATCATTATTTGAATCACAATTATTTTTTGGAGCGGATTGACCATCCAGTTCATTGTCTTTATCTTCAGCAATCTTAGTAATGTCCATTGTTTCTTCTTTAGTTGTTTGCTTGTTGGACTGAACATCTGGTTCTAATTCGGTTTCTTTTTGATTAAAATCTTCAAATTCAATTATTTCATCTTTATCTAAGTTATCGTCATAATCTTTTTGTGATAATGTATTGCTACATCCTGATCCGTCAACTTTATAATTTGTACAACCCAAGAAAGGATACTCATTTTTTGTTTTTACAATTAAATAACCGTCTAAACACTCTGTACATTTTTGAATAGACATTTTTCCACCAACAAGATTGTTAGATAAAAATCCACATACTTCAGGTTCGTTTGTACATATCCAAAGTGTCATTCCACAACCTTTCTTATGTCTTCTTTGTAAAGGATATCCACATAATGGGCAAACTTTATTTGTAATAAGACCATGAGCTTCAGGATTTAAATTTCCTTTCAAAACTATGTTTTTATACTCATTCTTAATTTCTAATACAAACTGAGAAGGATGTTTTTCTGGTGCAATTAAATATACTCTATTTTTAGTTCTAGTTAAGGCAACATAAAATAATCTTCTTTCTTCAGCATATTCTATCTCATTGTGTTGTTTAATAACTAATTTCATTACAGGATCATCTTCAATTTTAGAAGGAAATCCATATACAGCATCTTTTGCATTGATAATAATGACATTATCATAACCTAAACCTTTAGAACTATGTGCAGTTAAAAATTCAATGTTTACACTTGGATGTTTTATTGATTTAACTTTGCTTCCTCTTGAAAAATACTCAAATTTACCTGTTCTAACTAAATTTTCACCATCATAATTATATCTTCCAATTAAAAGTATTTTACTATCTTTTCCATTAGTTTTAATAATTTCCGATATTGCATATTCTAAGGCTTCAGCCATTCTATTCAATGGGCCTGATTCCTTTGCCGTTTCATTATATCTCTTCGGAGAATCGTCATAACTTACAACAATAACAGGATCATCTATATGCTTTGGTGAAACTAATGTTTTTTTAATCTGAGCATCATTTTTTTGAATAAATCCCCCTGCAATATCAATAACCTCTTGTGCATTTCGATAGGTGCGAGTAATTTTAAGTTCCTCACCGTAACCCATCTTTTCACAAAATTGTGTAAACAAAGTAACATCTGAACCACTAAACGCAAAAATAGACTGCCAATCATCACCAACCGCAATTATTTTAGCATTTGTAACTTTTGACAATTCTTTTGCCATATCAAAGCGCTGTCTTGAAATGTCTTGATACTCATCAATGATGATATATTTAAAATCAAGTTTTTGTTTTAAAGAAGCAACTTCTCTTAATGCTCGTGCCGCATCATTTATCATATCTTGAAAATCTACCGCATTATTTCTAACTAAGGCCTTTTGGTACTCAAGATAACATTCTCTACAGATTTCTAAAAACAATTTTGTTCTTTCGCTCTTTGTAGTTCTTATAAAGTCATAAAATTGTTCTTCAGTATATCCATTAACTTTAAAGTTATTTATAAAGTCACAAATTAAATATACCATCTTAGAAACATATTTATTTTCTTGAATTGATGTTAATTTCTCTAACACTTCTTGTGATGGTTTAGGATTTAGTTCTATATTATTTTCATTCAGCAATTGTTGTAAATGATCTAAAAGACTTCTTCCATCATTATATTGTGAAAAGGTATATATAAGTTTTGTATTATGTTTTTTATGTATTAGAATCTTATCGTTTATTGATTTTTTATATTTTTCAAGCTCTTCTTTAGTATATTTATTATTTTCACCATTTTCAGAAATACCGAAATGCTCTAAATAATATTGTTTTCCGTTTTGTTTAATCAGAAAATCTGGAGTATATCTTTTTTTAGACATAAAGATATAATATGGATAATTAGGTTCATATTCGTAATCTATGCCATTTAAATATAGGAAGTTTGCGATTTGTACTTCTTGAGCTGAATTTACTATTTCATTATTTAAAGTTACTTTTTTATTTGAGTTTTTCTCTACAAAACTATATTGATATTCATTTAAGTTGCTTTTCAATGTAGAAAAGTCTGATTTTACTATATGATTTAAAAATTCCTGCTTATTGTCACCTTCATATTGACTATCAAAATAACTTCCAAAAAACAAAACTATATTGTCAGCCGATCTTTTGTCTTTCATTTTGTTTAAGAAATAATCTTTGACAGTATTATATAAAAATCCACCTTCAACAATATTTAATTTTTCATCCGTTTTCTTTCTTAAAATTGCATTTCCCGCAGAGTGAAAAGTTGTAATTGGACACTCTATTTTCAAGTCTTTGTTTATTTTATCTTTTAACTCACCAACAGCTTTATTAGTAAAAGATATAATCAATATTTGCTTTGGATCTACATTTTTCTTTTCTACTAAATATTTTACTTTAGCTGCAACGGTAGTAGTTTTCCCGGCACCAGCACCTGCAATCACTAAACAATAATCTTCATCAGTAAGAATAACTTTCCTTTGATCATCATCTAACATTATTTTAGGATCAACATCTTTTAATATTTCATCTAAATATTTCTTTTCTTTATTCATTTTTGCTTGGACAAAAGATTTATTTCTATTAGAGACCACATCCTTCAAACTGCTATAATTTGAAATAAACTCAATTACCATATTTTCAGAAATTTTATTTTTCTTACAGTATGATTTTAATAGTCCAGCATTTTTAATCGCACAAAAAGAATTATATGCTTTTTCATAATCTTTAAAAAGAAACATATAATCTTTTCTTGAAATATAATTATCTGAATCCATCAATTCTTTTAGTTTGGAATTAAAAGCTTCTACATCTTTAATTTCTTCAGGTAATTCTGTCTTTTTAAAATTAAACCAAAACATACAATTCTCCTTATAAGTTTTATTATATCATATATTTGAAATTTTTGTATTATTTTTAGAATATTACTTGTTAAAATTATTATTTTCTCCTGACAACACTTATTGTTCGGTTTTAGGCGAGTTTAGATGGTTTTAGGTGGAAAAATTAGGTGTTTCGGCGGGTTAAAATGGGGCTTTTGTTGTCAACTGTTGTCAGATTTTTGAAAATTGACAACAATTGGAAGATTTTGGAGTAACAAAAAACACAGGAAATATAAGGGTTTCCTGTGCATTGAGTTCGAGTCTCGTTTGGGTAAAATTCAATACTTGGTAAGGCAGAGGTCACGGGTTCAAGTCCCGTCATCAGCTCCAATCATAAACCTTTGAAAAACCCTGTAAAATCGGGCACTTTCAAAGGTTTTTTATTTTCTAAAATTTTTGATAATTTTTAACTCAAAAAACATTAGGTGTCAATTTTTGGAGCAATTGCTGTCAAAAAAGAGACAAAAAAATAGACCGATAGTCAAATCTTGAACTGTCGGTCTAAATTGTTCTAAAACTATATGAAACGGGTATATTTGCTGTCAATTGCTGTCAAATTATTTTTGAGGATATCTATCTTTTGGCACACTATCATGAACTTTCAAATCTTCTTCATCAACCATGATATCTGCAATGTCTTTTCCTGTATAAAACTCAGCAAATACAACTTGCCACCTTCCATTGATTGTTTTTTCACTCATTATGGCACCAAAATCTCCAACCTTATTGGTACCCTTTAGTCGATATTGTTAATTATATTAATCATATATTTGTGATTTTGCAAGATACATTATTTTTGAATTTTTCAACAAAAAATCGGCAGTATATCACTGTCGATTTTGTAAAGATTAACTATGAAGAGATGGGATTTCGATGCCATTTTCTGCAAAGACTTTTGTGAAAAATTTCGCACTATCGTATGCTTCAGGGGTCTTTTTGAAGATGGATTTTTTGTACCATTTAGATATAGGAAGCACTCCAGTATGCAAACCTTTTTTTGTTTTTTCTTGTGGGTTTGCTAATTTGATGAAGTTTTGGAAATCTTTATAGATTTTTTTCATTTTTGCTGCATCGTCTATGATAAATAAATCTTTGTTTGCTTCGGTTAGACAAGCTACATAATTTTTCGTGATTTTAAATCTATCTAGAAGTCTTCCTATGTTTTTACAGCACATATATTCGTATTCTAAATTTTCAAATTTAGCAAAATTGTCTTTTTCTTGTTTTAAAACTAATTCATCGTTTAATAAATGTAGGGTTTCTTCTCCAAATGGTGTAAGGCTATTGGTAGAAATTTTAAAGTCTACAAAGTTGTTTTTTTCTAGCCAATAGCATAGTTGGTAGCAAGCTTCTCTTTGTTTTCTATCATCAAATTTTGCTATTTCTGCTAGTAAGTTAGATATAGTGAATTTTTGACTCGTAGGCATTTGCATGATTTTATCTTTTAAAATGTTAAGTAGTTTTGAAGGGGTGTATTTGATTTGATTTACATCTGTTCTTTTGCCGAACATAAATTCTTGTAGCAGTTCCTTTTCGGTCATACCAGATGATCCCAGCATTGTTTCGCCATTTTCATTTGCCAAAATTATAATGCCACCTTTATATCTAGGTGGTATTACTTCTAGGCTGGGTGTAAGCGAAACCATAAGTATATTTGAGTTTGAAATCAAATGGCTAGACGATTTGATTGTTTGAAAGTCAACATCTAATGTTTGTGCTACTAATTCTTGGATTTTCTTTAGATTACTCATATTATTTCTCCTTAAATTTATTAAATGATAATAAGTCGTCTTTTAGTTGTTGGTCTAGATAAGATATTGCCATTGTCTTGATATCTTCGGGTATGCCATAGTATGCTTCAGCTATTGCACATGATATTGCACATAGAGTGTCGCTGTCGCCACCTATAGAAATACTGGTTCTTAGGCAATCTTCGAAACTATCGCTTATCAAGAAACAGTATATCGCTTGAGGTACAGTGTCTTGACAATGTTCGTTAAATTTGTAGTTTTGCACCAAGTTGTTGTAATCAAAATCTAAATTGTAGTAGTTTTCTTCAATATGTTTTTTGATTTCTTCTTTGGTTTGTTTTTGTAGAGCTAGCCAAATTGCTATAGCTGTAGCTTCTGCACCTTTTATTCCTTCAGGGTGGTTGTGTGTTACAGCAGTAACCTTGTAAGATAACTTTTTGACTTCTTCAATATTCTTAGCGAAATATGCAACAGGACTTACTCTCATTGCTGAGCCATTCCCAAAAGAATTGTATGGTTTTGGATTTTTGTTTTTTAGCCAAACGGCGAAGTTTCCACCATAACCTCTGCCAGGGTACAGGTCACCATATTTTTGCATTTGTTTTACTGTATTGTTTGATAGATTTAGATATCTAAATTTTTTTGATTGCTCTAATGCTTTGAAAACAGCAATTGTCATTACTGTGTCGTCAGTAAAGAAACAATTATTCGAGAACAGCGGGAAGTCTTTTGTTCTAATATTGTTGAATTCGTATATGGAGCCTACTATATCTCCTATGATTGCACCTAACATAATCTAATCTTCCTTTAGAATTATTTTGTTGATTTGTTTAAGAATTTGGTTTCCTAATTCTTTAGTTTTAGTATCGTTTACTGCAAAGTTTACATAAATATTTGTATCATCAAATAATATTGTTATATTGTTTACATACCCATCCAAAGCATAGATGTCTAAATAGTCAACTGTCTGTTCTTTGGAAATTTGTACAAGTGAGTCAAAATTATTTTTTATTACTTGTTGAATACTATTGTATTGATTTTGGTCAATATCATATGAGTTTTTGTCAATTTCTACCACATTTGATATGTTCGTGGCTGAGTTTGATATATTGATATATGTATGTGAAGTTCTAAGTATCAAACTAAATTTGTTGTTGTTATTCACTCTTGTTTGCTCCTTTTACTTGATGAACATTTTTATATTTAGATCGTTGGTAAGTTTTGTTTGTGGTTTTTATTTGTACAATTCTAAATGTCTTTTTAGTAGGGCAACCAGGTTCCCGTTAGCGATGTGCTGTTGAATATTGCCTTCGCATATTTTTTCTGATTGATACATAAGTGTAAGATATTCGATAGTTTTATCGATATTTAATTCTTCTACATTTATGCTTTGAAGGCTTCTAAAATTTTCTTTAAATTTCTTATTGTGGTAAGGCATATATTCAAATAAGTTTCTTACTTTTTCATTGTAAGATACTCCACCCAATATTATGCGATTTCATGTTTATCAAAAATTTCTGTGAAACGAAATTTTGTTTTACCTTTCAAAGATAGAATTTCATTAGAAATTTTTCAACAATTTCAATATCAATTTTTTCTTTTTTCCGTGTTTTACAATTTCTTTGTTTTATTTTACACTTGCATTATATCACAAACTTGTTTGTTTATATATTGAATTTTTGTATAAAAAATAAAAGCTGCAAAATTACAGCTTTTATTTTTTAATAGTTACTATAAGGATTGTCTGCCACTACACGAATAATGTCTTCTATGTTTTCGGTTTCTATATCGTAGTAGGTAGTAAACCCATTATATATTACACCTAAGGTATTTGATAGTGGTGTATTAGGAATTAATGATACTGCAAAAATGATAGCATCTGCTATTAATTGTGTAGCTTTTACAGTGATTTGTAGTTTTGCTTGAGGGTAATTGTCTAAGTCCTCATAATTATCGTAGTCACAATCTGCTGATACGGATTTGTTGCTACTGTAATAATTTAACATTGAAATAATTCGTAGGCAGGTGTGGAAGTCGATATCACCATTACTCATATTGATACTATCTAGATTGTTTAATTGTTGAAAATATAGGCAAGTGTCTTTTATTAGTTTTTTAAATTTACTTAGGTCGTAATCGTACAAAAACAAAGTTCCTTTGTTTCTACTAAATTCTAGCCAGTCTGCTATTAAATCTTTTCCATTTATATCGTACATAATATTCTCCTATTTTGTTGTACTATGATTATAGCATTGTATAGCCTAGATGCCTAACAAATGAAATGTGCTATTTTTTAAAAAAGGAAGACTAATCTTCCTTTTGGTTTATTCCTTGATATATATTTCGCTCTTCTAATGCTCTGTTTATAGAATTTATCACTATCTTCTTGTGAGAATTCCATTCGGGAGCTACTAGTATATTTTTGGGAGCATCGCCAGTAATTCTACATATAACTATATCTTTTCTTAAATGAGATATAATATTACATACATTATCTACATAAGAGGTTAACTCTAGTGGAATATATTCTCTTTGGGTGTATAGTTTTTCTAATTTTGTACCTTGAATTATATATGTAGAGTGTATCTTTACACCCATTATATCTAGAGAATTGATTAATTTTACTGTGTCTAATATGTCATTTTCTTCTTCGTATGGCAGTCCTACCATAATATGTGTGACAACATCAATTTTGGCTTTATTTAGTAGTTTTACAGCATTTACAAAGTCTTGATTAGTGTAACCTCTATTGAATTTTTGAGCTACGGTTTCATTTGCGGTCTGTAGTCCTAATTCAACATAAACATAGTATTTGTCGGTATATTCTTTTAGTAAATTTACTATCTCTTCGGTTACACAATCTGGTCTGGTTGCTATAGCGAGAGCTACAATCCTATCGTCTATCAGTGCAGAATTGTATTTTGCCCTTAGAGTAGCAACATCGGCATATGTGTTTGAAAAGTTTTGAAAATATGCAATAAATTTGTTTGCTCTACCACCACGATAACTAGATAGATGTGTGGTTACTTGCTCTGCTATTGCTATATTTTTGGTATTTTCGCCAGCACCTCTTTCTCCGCAAAATGTGCAACCACCGTGTCCACACTTGCCATCTCTGTTTGGACAGCTAAATCCACCATCTATACAAATCTTTAGTGTTCGTTCTCCAAATTTTTCTTTTAGATAATCATTGAAATAATTGTATCTTTTAGTCATGAGAAATTCTTTCTTTTTGTTTTTTGATTAGTTTGTGTACAAGCATTACTACAAGCAAAATTATATATGCTGCTAGTGTAAATCCAACAATGTATATCAATAAGAATATAAAGTTCCCTATATGAATAGTTTGTCTAGCAAGATCTAGTGCTTGACCTATATTGTTTAGTACTGGTAAATCGCATTTGCTATATGGTCCTATATAGAACATATTGAAGCTATCTGTGCCACCACTGATATGGAATATTATATTCATTACAAATGCTGTAATTACAAGTACAGCAAATACAGCCATACCTTTTAAGATGGTTTTGTGCTCAACCTTAGCCTTTTTAGTAGTCCATATTAGAGCACCCATTATCACCATTGTGCAGTGGTGTAATAATGATTGAGTAGATCTAAATATGACATCAGAAAGCACAGTAGTAGGGTATACCATTACTATTAGTCCTGCAAACAATCCAAAAGTTCCCAAAAAACTACATAGAGAATCTCTAATTTTGCCATCTTTTATTAGAGCAATTATTAGACCTATATACATAGGGGTAGAGCAGAATTGAAATGGGAATTGTTTCCATGCATAATCCCATGTGCCACTTTCTATATCGAATGAGTGTACAAGTTGTTTTAGTATCTCTAGTAGTATTAGTACAGAGCAGGAAATTAGTAAAAACAATCTAAACTGCTTGTCACTAAAATTTTTGCACTTTAGACATACAAAAACTGTACCAAGTATCATAATTGCTAGCCACATTATATGAAACCAGCCAAAAAGAGTAGGTTCAGGCATTTTGGTGTCCAAAACCACCATAAATTTTTCTAAAATATTCATAAATTATATCCCTTTTATTTAGCTTTTGTAATTATATCACGATGAAGTGTTTGTTGCATCTGTTTTGATGTATTTGATATAAATTACCATATTTATATGGTATTTGTTAAAAGTTTTTGTAAAATTTGCCGATATGTTTTATAATGAAAGGACAAGGGAGATATGATTATGAAAAAGAAAGTTGTAGGATTGTTTGCTGCTGCTTTGTTGTTTGTACCATGCTTGCTGGCTTGTGCTGGTTGTTCATGGCTTAAAGGTGGCAAAGATAAAGTACTTATTGATTCGGCAAAAGAATTTGTAAACAAAGTAATTGATTCAAATAAGCTTACCGAAGAAATAGGTGCAAATGGTAGAAGAAAAACCCAATACACATATTTGTTGACTAAAGATTTGGATTTTTCAGGAATTGATTATGTGCCAATTGATACTTTTTATGATATTTTAGATGGAGATGGTCATACTATCAAAAATCTTACTATTCAAGCTGGATATGACAAGGCTGGATTGTTCCAAACTTTAGAAGTTCGTAGATTTGCTGACTATACAGTTCTAAGTGGTACTGTAAAAAATTTGAAGTTTGAAAATGTAACCATTAAAGGCAACGACTATGTAGGTGCAGTTGCTGGATATATAGGTAGACACATATCGGAATATTCATTTCCTGTGCTAGAGAATATAGAAGTGGTTAGTGGCTCTATCGAAGGTAAGGATTATGTAGGTGGACTAGTAGGTGCTGCAGGGGATAACTATATATTATTAAACGACTGCAAAAATCTTGTAAATTGTGCTAATGTTACTGGCGATCAACATGTAGGTGGTGTGTTTGGTATGATTAGCCAAGGCGAAGATGCAATGAGTTTAAGTGGAGCTACTAATTATGGTAATGTAGTTTCTACTGCTAGTTATTATCCTTTATCAGGAGAAAACAAGTATGCAAATGTAGGTGGCATTATAGGTTCTGTAACTACAGATAAGAGAGTTTTGAAGTTGTCAAATTTGTACAATTATGGTGATGTCACTTGTGATGATGGATATTATGTTGGCGGAATAGTGGGGAATGTGTTCTACAAACATATTGCTTCTTACCATCCATCTGGAGACAATGGAATTCAGTTTGAAGACTGTTGCAATATAGGTAATGTATACGGCAGAAGTGCAGTAGGTGGTATCGTTGGTCAAATAGGAGAAAACCATACAGGGGATACTTCTTTAATAAATAGAAGTAAATTTACTGCTACAAAATTTACAAATTGTAGAAATCACGGTAGAGTAGAAAGTAATGACGAAAGGAATTTTGCTATAAATGGTGGTGCAGACTACAAAAATGATGGTTTCTATGTAGGTGGTATTTTGGGTAGAGATTATTCTACAGAGGCTGAGTTTTTTAATTGTAGAAATGTAGTTTTAAAAGAAGCAGATTTAGCTGGTGCAGATTTTGAATATGATCCATCAAAAGTTTGCATTATAGGTTGTGGATATGTCGGTGGAATTAGTGGTGCTTATGGTAAAACATTTTCTAATTGCACAAACGATATGGATATAAAACTAGGTAGTACGGCTAGCACCGAAAGTTCATTTAGTTTTGCAGGTGGTATTTGTGGATCCACATACAATACCATGCTAGATGTTCCATACAATCCAGCTACTACTAGAACATTCGACAACTGTATAAATAAAGGCGATGTTATTGGATTTACAAATGAGCTAGCATCTACAACTCCTGTTTACAAAACTATGGGTGGTATTGTAGGATATGCAGGCAAAGTAGATATGGAAGAAACCGAAAATACAGGCAATGTATATGGTACACAATTTGTTGGTGGTATATTTGGTGAATTAAATTTGGGCATAGATGCAAGTTTAGAAGAAGTTAAAAATACCGGCACTATTTATGTAAATGCTGGTGCTATAGGTGTAGGTTCTATAGCGGGTGCTGCTAGTGGTAATTTTGGCAAAGCAGATATCGATACAATAACAATAGGTGGCAGTGTACAAACCAAAGGTGGTGCTAGAGCTGTAGCAGGCTTGTTTGGTTTCTGGGGTGATCTAAATTATATTATTTATTTATTGAATATCTACGAAACAACACAAGCATTTGCTCCTCATTTAGAACTTACAAATGTAACATTTGATTTTAGTGTGGGAATTCACAATGAATTTACATACTACAATGTAAAAACTATTTGTGGTGGAAGCTCTACTCCAGATGATGATTTGAGTATAAATGATAGCTACGAACTAGATCTTGTAGATTCTACATATACAGATTAAAAATACAAAAACAAGTGCAAAATATGCACTTGTTTTTTTGTTGTGCCCAAAGTTACAAAATAAAATATTTGTTTAATGTTTTTGTATTTGATATACTTAATTTGAAATTTAGTTAAAACTAATAAGTGGAGACAAAATGATTCAAATAAAAAATTTAACAAAAATATATTCTGCCCAAAGTAAAAATAAAGTTGTGGCACTAAATGATATAAATCTTACTTTGCCAGACAAAGGACTAGTGTTTGTGGTAGGTAAAAGTGGTAGTGGCAAAAGTACACTACTAAATATGTTTAGTGGATTAGACAAGCCTACGAGTGGCGAGATATTGATAGGTAATAAGGATATATCAAAGTTTACTAGTGAGGAAATGGATAATTACAGGTCCTCTGTACTGGGTTTTGTTTTTCAAGACTTTCATTTGGTAGAAAACTTGACTGTATATGAAAATATTAGATTGTCGTTGTCTCTAAATAATATCGAAAATGATTCTGCTATCAAGGACACCCTAAAACAAGTGGGTTTGGCAGGTTATGAGAATAGAAGAATACAAGAACTGAGTGGTGGTGAATGTCAAAGGGTAGCGATGGCTAGAAGCCTAGTAAAAAATCCTAGTATTATTTTAGCAGACGAACCTACAGGGAACTTGGACAGTAAAACTGCCATACAGATTCTAAAAATCTTAAAGAAGATATCTAAGAAAAATTTAGTGGTTATCGTTTCGCACAATTTAGACGATGCTTATACATATGGTGATAGGATTGTTGAACTAAAAGATGGTAAAATAGTGTGTGATAAAGCCAAAAAGAAAGGGTATTCAAATAATTTCAAGATAAAAGAAGGTGTGCTTACACTTCCTTACAAGAAACCTATTACATCAAAGCAATTAGACCAAATGAAGTCGGCTATTGATGATAAACAAATATCCCTTATTGTGCAATTAGACGACGGATTTAAAGAGGTAGACAAAAACGAACAGATTGAATCCAAACCTATAGAGTACAAGGAGTCAAATCTACTTAAGAAAGAAGTTGTTTCGTTGGCAAAAAATTTCTTTAAGGGACAAAAATTTATATGTGTAGTCACTGTGGTATTGGTTACATTGCTTATTACACTATTTGGACTAGTTCAATCTTTTGTAATGTTTGATGCAAAGAATGTATTTGGTTCGGTTTTTGAAGAATATCCCGAATCTGCTGTTGCTATGTACAAGGGTGTGTATAATGAATATGATGAAGAATTAGAAACCCAGTATATGGTGCCGGTAACAGATGTAGACAAACAAGCTGTTCTAGATGCGGGGTATACAGGCAAAATATATTCATTATACAACTACAATTTCCAACCAGCATACGATACTTGGGAGAGGTCTTTTTATAAAAAATTTAGTGATAGAACCAACTTGATTACTTTCTATATGAGAGAATCTTATGGTGTGTTGGTATGTGACAAAGAATATTTAATCAAAACTTTCGGGGTAGATGGAAAGTTAGAGGTACTAGCAGGAGATGTTGATGCCAAAGATGGAGTTATAATTACCGACTATATGGCAGACAGCTTTTTGTATCATAAAAAATCAAAAGCTACTACTTATGATGGGTTGATAGGTGTCTATTATTCACAATTTAGTCCTTTGGTTAGGGGAAGAATAAAAGCTATAATAAAGACTGATTATACCGAAAAATATGGTGCCTTTAGAGATGAATATTTTGGTTCTTTTGCTATAGGTGCAAAGAAAGACTTTAGAGAACTGATGAAAACAGATATTTGCAAAGAGTTTTTTAAAGATGTTGTTCAAAATTTGGGAATAGCATATAGTTTTGATACTGGTTTCTTAAACTCTGTAAATACTGGTGATAGACAACTAGCAAGGCTGGGTAATACTGAGTTTGTATATGGTGGCGAAAGTATGAGTACTGGCAATTCTGTTTCTTTTGTATTAGATGAGACATATGGTATAAACTTGGCTGACAATGAGATAATGATGAGCTGGAGTGAGTACAATAATTACTTTGGTACAATGTACGATATTTCTAATTATCAAACAGATTTTGAGCCACACAATATTACCATAATTTGCAACAAACGATATTCTGAATTCGACAAAGCAAATAAAGAAATATTTATAAAAGAAGTAAAAATTGTAGGATTAATTGATGGTCACAATACTTGTAACAAAGAAATGTTGAATTATTTTGCTCAGTTTGAGTTTAGACCTTATGCTTATTATTTAGACAATCCAGAAAGTTTGGGTGGGGTATATACTATTATAGAAGACCAAAACTATTACTTAAATATGGAAGAGTATGGCATTGTGCTAAAGATTAGAGATATAGTAGAGACATTTAAAGAGTTTTTCTTCCTTATTGTGTTGTCTGTACTAGTGGTATCTGCACTTGCTATATCATTCTTTGCAAACTTTATAATTAGCAAAAATCGTAAGAATATAGGTATAATGAGAGCACTTGGTGTAAGTGTAAAAGATGTTCTTAAGGTGTTTGCTTTGCAGATATTGTTTGTATCGATGATAGTTGTGGTATTTGCTGTAGTTGGCTATTTTGGATTTATAGCACTAGGCAATATGTTGCTACAAAACACATTCCTTAGCCTATTTAAGAGTGAAGTGATATCGTCACTTACATTACTAGTACCAAATATTCTGGTGTTGTTTATTAATTTGATGGTAATGGTAATAGTGTCACTAATTACAATATTGTTGCAAATGGCAGTGCTAAAGAGAATAAATGTAATCAAAATTATCAAAATGCAAGATTAATAAAAATAGCGAAGAAACACTTCGCTATTTTTTTGTTTTAATATTTAAATTTAAATATTATTTGCTATTTAAGTTTGCGATAAAATAAAATAATTGATACAATTAAGTTGTTTGAAAAATAAACCATTTGCAAATGTGATAGGTGGACAATTTTTGTTTGCCAAAAAAACTATTTTTATCATATATCTGTAATGGTGAAAAGGAGTAAATAAATGAGTAATAAACCAGAAGAAAACAAACCAGAAAAAATCAAATGGTATGCTAAAAGTAGTGATTATGCTCTAAAAACATTAGACTCCAAAACAACAGGGTTGACCACAGCTCAAGCACAAGAAAGGTTGGAAAAATATGGCGAAAATGTTTTGCCACAGAAAAAACCAAAATCTATCTTTATGATGTTTTTTGAGGAAATCATAAATCCTATCGTGTTGATTTTGCTTGTAGCTATGGCATTTTCGCTAGTAGTAGGCGAAGTGTTAGATGCTTTTGTTATTTTGGCGATAGTCATGATAGATGCTATCATTGGTACCATTCAATCAAAGAGAGCAGAGCGAATAGCCAGCTCCTTAAGTGGTATGATAAAAGTAAAAACCAAAGTATTTAGAGACGAAGAGAAAATAGAAGTAGACTCTAGTCAACTAGTACCTGGTGATATCGTATTTTTGGAAAGTGGTGACAAGATTAGTGCAGATATGAGAATTATCACTTGTTCTAACTTTACCGTAGACGAAGCATTGCTTACAGGTGAAAGTATAAATGCTACAAAAGATGAGACTGCAGTAAAAGAAGGTGCATCTTTAGGTGATAGAACTAGTATGGTATTCTCAGGTAGTTCTGTAATTACAGGTAGAGCTACATGTGTGGTGGTTGGTACAGGTGTAGACACTGAGATTGGTAGTATTGCTACAAACCTTAATGAAGTAAAAGATGAAAAATCTCCATTAAGTATAAGAATTAGCAAATTCTCTAAGCAAATTAGTGTACTTATTGTATTAGTTGCTGTAATCATATTTGTGATTATGTTACTTCAACAAAATCCACTAAAAGATATTTTCCTATGTGTAATAGCATTAGCAGTTTCAGCTATGCCAGAAGGTTTGCCACTAGCTGTAACAATGGCTCTTACAATTGCTTCTAACCGTATGGGCAAAAACAATGTAGTAGTAAAACATCTAAATGCAGTAGAAAGTTTGGGTAGTTGTACTGTAATTGCTACCGATAAAACTGGCACACTTACACTAAACGAACAAACAGCTAAACTTGTAGTATTGCCTTCAGGAAAAGAATATACAGTAGAAGGTAGTGGCTACAATGACAAAGGCAAAGTAAAATGTAGCGACAAAAATGATATTCAGTATTTAACAGAAATAGCTACTATGGGTACTATCAATAACGAAGCTACATTTGAGAAACATGACAACAAATACAATTGTTTCGGTGACTCTATCGATATCGCATTCAAAGTATTGGGTGCAAAAATGAAAGTAAAAACCAAAGACTATCAAGTGGTACATCAAGTACCATATGAATCAGAAAACAAATACTCTGCAGTGTTCTTTGAGAATGAAGGAAAGAGATATGTTACTGTAAAGGGTAGTCTAGAAAAATTGTTAGAATTCTCTAACAAAATGAAAGAAAACGGAAAGAATGTAGATTTAGACACTCAAAAGATTTTAGCTCAAAACGAAGATTTGGCTAAGAGAGGTTACAGAGTAATCGCTTTAGGTTTAGGTAAAGCAAACAAAAAGTCTACATACAGCGAAGAAGATATTAAGGATTTGAGTTTGATAGGTTTGGTTGCATTTATCGACCCTGTTAGACCAGAATCAAAAACAGCTATTGAAGAATGTAAAAATGCTGGTATCAAAGTAATAATGATTACAGGTGACCACCCACTTACAGCTTATTCTATAGCTAAAGATATCAAGATTGCAGAAAGTTATGATGCAGTTGCTACTGGCAAACAAGTAGAAAATGCTTTTGAGAAAGGTGAACAATTCTTCGATGAATTTGTAAAAGGAAAAACAGTATTCTCTAGAGTTACACCTACAGACAAATTAAATATTGTAAACTCTCTAAAGAGACAAGGCGAATTTGTAGCAGTTACTGGTGATGGTGTAAATGATAGTCCTGCTATCAAGACAGCTCATATTGGTATAGCTATGGGTTCTGGTACAGATGTATCAAAAGAAACAGCAGACATGATTATTATGGACGACAACTTCAATTCTATTGTAAGTGGTGTCAAAGAAGGTAGATGTGCTTATGCAAATATTCGTAAGATTACATACTTCTTACTATCATGCTCAGTTGCAGAAGTGTTGTTCTTTATACTAGCACTTATTTGTGGTGCTGGTACTCCACTACTTGCTATTCAATTGTTGTGGCTAAATGTTATCACTGATGGATTGCAAGATTTGTCATTATCATTAGAAAAACCAGAAAAAGATATAATGAACGAGAAGCCTCGTCCAACCAACGAATCGTTGTTTAGTAAATCAATGGTTGCTCAATGTTTGACTGCAGGTTTGACAATTGGTCTTACAGTATTTGGTGCTTGGATGATATTTACTCAAGCTTTACATTATGATTTGGTTGTGGCTAGAAGTTTGGTAATGGCACTTATGGTGTTCTTACAAAACTTACATGCATTTAACTGTCGTAGTGAAAAACAATCTGTATTTAAAGTTTCAATTAAAACAAACTGGTTCTTTGCAGTATCTGTATTAGGTTCTATAGGATTACAAATATTATTTATGGAAATTCCATTCCTAAGTCAATTCTTAGAATTAACTACAGTTCCATATATCGATGTAGTTATATTGTTAGTAATTGCATTTGTAATAGTTCTAGTTAGTGAATTGTATAAATTAAGACTTCGTCACAAAAGTTTAATAGCATAAAAAACAAAAAAAGACACTTGAATTTATTTGAGTGTCTTTTTGTGTATGAGAACAAATGAAATAAGTTTGTATAAATTAAAGCTGTATGATATACTTATTTGTGATATAAGTTTTTGTGTTGTATTACACTAAATATATTGTTTGTGACATAAACATATATTTGAACTACACAAAACCAGTTTTATGGAGGTTTTTATTGTGATAGAATTTAGACAACTTACAGTAGATGATGTAGAAGAATTTAGTGCTTTAATCAAAAATATGTATGAGCACTTAGAAAATTTAGAGTGGTTTTCGCCTATGCCTTTCGACCATGATAATGTAAAGGGTATGATAGAACATCCTAGATTTTATATAGTAGGTGCATTTGAAGATGGTGTGCTATGTGGTGTAACTTCACTAGATTACAAATGTGGTAAGCTTATAGGTAAGGTTGATTTCCCAGATTATTGCAATACCGATAGTTTGGTAGAGATAGGTTTCAATATGGTGCATAGCGACTATCGTGGTAGAGGTATAATGAAACAAATGGTATCTCACATTTTGGAGAAAGTAAAATTAGACGGATTTGGTTGGGCTTTTGCTAAAGTGCATAAAGACAATTTTGCAAGTTCAAAATCTTTAATCAAAAACGGATTTGAAATTTTTGCTGATTACCACAAGCCTGTTAAGGTTAGTGAATTCGTAGACTTGTCTAGTCAACCATTCTTTAGTCCTGTGGGTAAAGAGAATGCTAAACAATCTTTGGCTAGAGTAAAAGATGGTGATGAAAACCTGATAGTAGAATACGACTTGTTGATAAAGACAATGTAATACTCAAACTCTCTATTTATTAGAGAGTTTTTTGTTTTTGTATCAATAATGATTTAATAAAGTTTTTTGTTTGTGGTATTATCAAATGGATAAAGGCGGAATAATTGTGAACAAAACAAATTTAATCTTTTTACATAAATTTTTTAAAGCTATAGCAAATAGTATTATACAGGTATTTATACCATTGTATATATTGAAGGTTACAGGCAGTTTGATGTTGGCTATGGTATATTTGACCATATACACATGTTTTGTAATGTTCTTTATTTTTGTTTTGAGAAAGTTTATACAGAAGTTTGGTGTACTGGCTATAATGTTGCACTTTATTCCTATTATTGTGACAGAAGCTCTTATATCATTTTGTACGATTGACTTTGGTATAGTGTTTTTGTGTGCATTCTTTATGGGTATTAGTCAGGGGCTGTATTCAGTTCCTATCAATTTGATATTTGCTTTTAGCGACAAGCATACAAATGTGGCAAAATTTCAAATACCATCAAATATAGGTAAGTTGAGTTTTGTGCTTATAAGTGGTTTTGTGTTGTCTAGTACAATCGAAAACAACTTTTTGATAATGAGTGTGCTTTCTATAGTATTTTATGTATTGTCAGTTATACCTATTATGTATGCTTATAAGATGTTAAAAGAGCATTATCAAGAGAAGGTGCAATTAGTCCATCAACCTACCAAGACACCTTTGTATAAAAATTTTAAATGGTTTCATGTAGGTTTTGGTTGTTTTCAGGCATGTATGGATAACTGTATTCCACTATATTTGTATGTAAACAATTTAAGTTTTCAAGCAGTAACTATAGTGATAGCACTTATAGAATTGCTTAAAATATTTGCCAACTACTTTGCCAAGTATTTGGTGGGCAAAGGGAAACAAAAATTGTGTTGTATGGTAGGTTGTGTAGTATACTTTGTATCGCTACTAGGATTGATGCTATTTAGAATACCAGAACTATTGTATGTATTTAGTTGTTTGTCTGCTGTTTCATTCCCACTTACATTTGTTCCTATGTTTAAGATGTATTGCAACTATTTGTCTAGCACAAATAATGTATTTGATGGGTTAGTGTATAGGGATTTAGATATATTTTCGGTTAGACCCATAATGTATGCACTTGCATTTATGGGTGTCGGGTTGTGGCCATGTTTGGTTGTAGGATTGGTGTCTACGGTGTCAATGTTGGCTAGTGAAATATGTGTAATGAAACAAAAAAGTGTAGAAGACAATATATTTAATGTTGTTGTAGAAGGGGAAAATAAATGAAAGCAGTAATTAGACAAGAAGACTGGAGCAAGGGTAAAGTTGTAAAAACTCAAAAGTTTGAGTACGACATAGTACTTAACAAAAGGGTAGAGGTTGCATATAGAGATGCTTATGAAACACAGGTGTTTGATGATGAAACAAGGAATTTTACATACAAAGAGCTATTGTTGGCTTTTACTCCTGTAGATTCTTATGATGGTAATGTTGTATTTTTGTTTGAAGGTGAAGCAGTTTGTGATAGTTATGTAGACAACGATATTAAATTTGTAGCATCTGCTTTTGCAAGAGTGAGTGTAGGTGGAATGGGTGAAATGAGAACCAATACTCTAGATAGTGGTTCTACATTCTATTTTACTTTGGTTGATTAGTATTTTGAGGTGCTTATGAAAAAGTATTTGGTTACAGGTGGTGCTGGATTTATCGGGTCTAATTTTATAAGATACATTTTAGATAAATATGATGATGTATTTGTTGTAAATTTAGATAAATTAACTTATGCTGGTAATTTAAACAACTTAAAAGAATTTGAAAATAATCCTAATCACAAATTAGTGGTGGGGGATATTTGTGATAGAGAGATTGTTTCAAAATTGTTTATGGAATACAACTTTGATTTTGTAGTAAATTTCGCTGCAGAAAGTGATGTTGACAAAAGCTTTTGTAATGCGGACGATTTTATCAGGACAAATGTATTAGGAACTCAAAATCTGCTTAATTGTGCCAAAGAATGTTGGTTAAATGATGGCAAGTGGAAGAAAGGTGTTAAATTTTTACAAGTTTCTTCTGATGAAGTGTATGGTATGCTGGATTTGGATGATAGTCAATTTTTTGAGTGTACACCACTAAATCCCCAAAATCCGTATGCTGTTACCAAGGCTACTGCTGATGTAATGGTAAAAGAATATTTTGTCGATTATGGTATGCCTGTAAATATTACAAGATGTTCAAATAATTTTGGACCTAATCAACATACAGAAAAGCTTATTCCGTTGACTATATCTAAATGTTTTGATTTAGCACAAATTCCTATACATGGCACTGGCGAGAATATTAGGGACTGGATATATGTGTTAGACCATTGTAGAGCTATCGATTTAGTTTTGACAAAAGGTGTGGCTGGAGAAGTGTACAATGTGGGAGCTCACAATGAGAAAACCAACATTTTTGTGGTGAATGAAATTATTAAGTATTTACACGACAATTATGATAAGAAAATTAGTAAAAAACTAATTACTTTTGTACAAGATAGAAAGGTAAATGACTTAAGATATTCTATAAATTTCGATAAAATAAAAAATGATTTGGGTTATACCCCTAGTGTTACATTTGAAGATGGACTAAAAACTACTTTAGACTGGTATATTTCTAATATTGACTGGCTAAAAACTGTAAAGTAGACCACTATTGCAAATGTTAATGTTTCGTGGTATACTAAAATAAGAATTGTGGGGTGATGATATGGATATAACTACAAATCTTGTTCCAGTTACTGCGACACAATATGCAAAAAGATATGAGAGCTACTCATATTTTGAGGATAGTAGAAGACATGTGTCATTATATATATTGCCTAATGGCGATATTTTGGACTGTAGATTTCCTAAAGATGTAAAGCATATAGGAATTACAGATATGATATATGGTAATTTTGCAAAGGTTCGCGAACTAGACAAACAAAATGAATTAAGGTTAGATACTTCTGCACTAAACAAATATAATGTAAAAGAAATATCACTAAAGAGTGTACAAGATGCACTTATTAGAAATACCGGTGTGTGTGCTCGTAATCCACAACACTCAAAAGAAGTGCTTATGTTACATGAGTTTTTGTCTGATGATGATTTGTTGGTACATGATTTGGGCTATGTGAAGTTTTTGATTATGGGCAGAGGAGATTTGCATATTACTTTACCTAATAGAAGCATCAATGGTAAATATGCTAAAGGTATGCAATTAGATACAATCAAAGATATAGCATCATTATGTGGTGCCCACAATGTAGAAGATATTATTGAAGAACAAAGAAGAGAAAGTGCTAGAGTTTCTAGAATATTAGAAAATTTAGCTCCGGAACTAAAAAGATAAGAAGATAAGGGTAATTTATTTTGCCCTTATTTTTTGTTGTATGATATACTAGGGTATATGGGAAACAATATAGACATTGTAGAATTTAATAAAAATCATACAGAAGCAGTCAAAGATTTGCTAGTGGAACTACAAGAGTACATAGCTAGTATCGATAAGTTTAAGTTAAACATACTTACAGATGAGTATCGTGACAGATATTTTGAGCTGACTATGGAAGAAGTATATTCTAATCAAGGCAAAATATTTGTGGCAACCAACAACGACTGTGTAGTAGGAATGGTTGCAGGGTACAAGGTGAGCTATACTGTAGATGACCAGATAGACTACAAATGCCCACCTAAAGGTATGATAAGTGAACTTATAGTTAGCAAAAATCAAAGAGGTGGCGGAGTGGGTAAGCAGCTTATGTCTCAAATGGAAAAATATCTAACAGATATTGGTTGTGAGTACATCAAATTGCAGGTGTTTGCATATAATCAAATTGCTTATGATTTTTACAAGAACTTGGGTTATGAGCCTGTGCTTATAGATATGTTAAAGAAAGTTTAGAGGTGCTATATGAAAGCTATATATTTGACTAGTAATGTAGGTAGTTATCAAAAAGTTAATGGTAAGATGATATCTACACCTATGAATAACGAAAATGGATTTGTAGATAATCTAAAAAAAGATTTGCCAGAAGAAATTAATTTTACATTTGTGGCTAGTTCACCTAGTAAGGTGGAGATTACTGATATGTTTGCTACATTAGTAAAACAAGCATTTGAGCTAGATGGTTTTGTGGTTAAAGAATTTAATGTGATACACGATGGGTTTAAGGGCGATATCGCCAAAACTATTTTAAATTCTGATGTGGTTTTTTTGAGTGGTGGTCATGTAGGTACTCAAAATCAGTTTTTTAAAGATATTAAATTGTCATATATTTTGTTAAAATATAAGGGTGTACTTATAGGACAAAGTGCTGGTAGTATGAATTCTAGTGTGGAAGTGTATGATCAGCCTGTAACAGAAGAAGAATTCTATGATCCTAATTTCAAAGTGCTAAAGAAAGGTTTGGGTCTTACTAATATAAAAGTAATGCCACATATGAATATGGCTAAGGAAGAAGAATTGTGTGGAATGACTACTTACGAACTATGTCTAAAAGATAGTAAAACTATACCACATTATGGCATTGTAGATGGCGGATATATAAAAATTGTAGACAACAAAGCATGTGCTTATGGCCTAACTACATACTTCTATGATGGTAAAGAAACCATTATTTGTAATCAAAATGACAAGAAAATGCTATAATATATGGTTAAAATAACCAAAAATATGTAAATTTTTTAAAAATAATTAAATTTAGTATTGCTTTTTAGAATTTTATGTGATAGTATACTTGAAATATTTCTCACTTAAATGAGATGTATTTCATCTGACCGAACAACAACATCATATTGTATTATATGTTACCTCTACCTTGTTGAAATACTTGGATATGTAAGTTGACCATGGTTATAGATGTCGACGGTAATAGTCACAACCAATCTGACTGGATTTATCCTAAATGAAATATTGATTACCCAATAAAATTTCATTATCTTTAATAAGTTTAAGTAATTATTAAAGTTAGCTTGTAAGAGCATGTTTGGTTGTCAAGGCAAAATTAAATCGCTTTTGCTTTATAATATTTTACTTACATAATTTATTATAAGATTTTAGAACAAAGATAAGAAAATTATATGGTATATGCGTTTGTTCATTAAGAGAAGTTTCGGCTTCTCTTTTTTTTGTTTTTTAGTAATAATTGGTGTTTGTTTTGCATAATATATGGTATGAAAACAAAAACATCAAAGATTATTATTTCAATTATTTCTGTACTAGTGGTGGCAGGATTAGGTTCACTATTTGTAAATTTGGGCATGGACTGGTTCAACAGTCTAGCAAAGCCTAGCCAGTGGATATACAATTTTATTATACCTATAATGTGGACCATTATCTATTTGGCAACCTGTGTGGTGCTGTATTTGTGGATATCAAATGGTGACATTTCTACAAAAGTTGCGGTTCTGTTTGTTATAAATGGAATTTTGAATGTATTGTGGTGTTTGATATTTTTTACAATGCACCTAACATTCTTGGGTAATGTGGTTATAGTTGCCAATACGATATTTGCTGTTGTTTTGTTGTATCAAATATTTAAGTATAACGAATTCTACGGATATTTGTTGTCAATCTATCCTATTTGGCTTTGTTTAGCCACTACACTAAATCTAGCTTGTTGGATTTTGAATTAAAGATGGGTCTTGCCATCTTTTTTTGTATATTATTTTCGTTATATCACAAACTAAGGTATATAAATTTATGTTTAGGGGGATATAATGAAACTTAAAGACAGCCAAACTTATTTAAATTTAGCTAGAGCTTATGCTGCCGAATGTCAAGCTAGGACCAGGTACGAATTTGTAGAGTATGGTTTTAGATACAATGGGTATGAGGCTATAGCACAAACAATAGACAAGATTGCTTATCAGGAATTTAATCATGCTAGAATGTTGTATACTTTTATTCAAGATGCAGAAGTTGATCAGGTAGACAATATTGATATTTGTGCAGGATTTCCATTCAAGCAAAAATGGGAGCTAGCAGACAATCTTAAATTGCTTGCCGAAGACGAAGAAGACGAGGCTGATGCTTATGCAAAATTTATAGATACAGCTAATGCAGAGGGCTTTGTGGAAATTGCTAAATTGTTTGAAAACATTAGAAATGTAGAGATTATGCATGCCAAAGTGTTCAAAGAATTGTACAATCAGTTTAGTAGTGGCGAACTATACAAAAAGGATACAGAAACCATATGGTATTGTCCTGCTTGTGGATACTTTGAAGTGGGCAAAGAAGCATGGGAGACCTGTCCACTTTGTGAGGCTAAACAGGGTGTATGTAATGTGGTAATGCCAGAAGGGTATATAATCTAGTCGAATAAAGAAATCAACCTAAAGAATATGGGTTGATTTTTTTGTTGTATATATATAATTATATAAATAAATTACACTTATGCTTTGTTTTATGTTTTGTGGTTTTAGTAAATATATGATATAATTTGAATTAGGAAATTATTATGGAAAAAATAAAAATAACAACTAAAAATGTTAATACCCCTGTCTCACATAATATAACAAACGATTATGGGTCTATTGAATATGGTGAGCCTATTATTAAAACCGGAAAAATACAAATGTATGGAAATAATATTGCAAAAAATTATAACCCTTTAACTTGTTGTTTTAATAGTTTTAATAATAAATGTTTTTTGTGCGGTTCACTATGTTATTGGAAAGGACAAAAAGTTTATAACAATACTTCTTGTAAGTTTTTTAATGTTAAGCGACATGCAGATATTACTTTTTTGAAACGAAAAATATTTAGAGATGTTTTATTTGATAGATTGTGTAGTGTTGATAAAGAGAATGTAAAACAGGAGGTTGCGGCAGATATAAAAAAAATCAATAATGGAACTCCGTTATTTAATTTAAAAAACTATAAATTTATATTAAATAAAATCGTTGGAAATAAAATGATATTAAAAAAGAGGAATAGACATAAAAGGTAAATTTTGGTTTTATGGAAAAAATGTTTGCAAATTTAAAAAACTTAACAAAAACAGAGGCTAAATGCTTAAATCCTCAAGTGCTTGCTTTTGTAGGCGATAGTGTGTATACACTATTTGTTCGTACAATGCTAGCTGAAAAATTTGATGTAAAGAGTGGGAAATTGCACACTTTGGCTAATGAGTATGTCAAAGCAGGTGGTCAAAGCGATGCTCTAGAGAGAGTGATTAGTGTGCTTACAGATGCGGAAATGGGTATATACAAAAGAGCAAGAAATTACAAAACTCATTCTGTGGCAAAAAATGCCGATGTGGTTGACTACAAAAGGGCTACGGGTTTTGAGGCTGTAGTAGGATATTTGTATCTTATAGGAGATTATGCTCGATTAAATGAGCTTTTGAAACTATGTGTAGAAGGAGAAAATAATGAAGGTTGAAGGTAGAAATGCTGTAAGAGAACTAATTTTGAATGGTGCAACTATCGACAAAATTTTGATTCAAAACAATCTAAAAGATAGTGTAATTACAGAAATTGTTAATTTAGCCAAAAGTAAAAAAATTCGTTTTCAATTTGTGCAACAAAATGTACTAAATGCAGAAACAGCAACTAAACATCATCAAGGTGTAATTGCTTATACTAGCGAATTTAAGTATTCTTCTACAGAAGAGATTTTGGAAATTGCAAAGCAAAAAAATGAAGACCCATTTATTCTTATACTAGATGGTATAGAAGATCCGCACAATTTGGGCAGCATACTAAGGGTGTGTGAATGTATGGGTGTACATGGTGTGATTATAGAGAGAGTTAGAGCTTGTCAAGTAAACGAAACTGTAATCAAAACCAGTGTAGGTGCTACCAGCTATGTAAAAGTGGCTAGAGTGGCTAATATAAATAACGAGATTGAGAAGTTAAAAAAGAAAAATATATGGGTTTATGCTTGTGAATTAGGTGGAGATGACCTAACCAAGACAAACCTTACTGGTGGTGTAGCTATTGTGATAGGTAGCGAAGGTCGTGGTACAGGCAAACTTACACTAAAAAACTGCGACGGCACTGTTACCATACCACAATATGGCAAGATTAATTCGCTAAATGCTAGTGTTGCTACAGGTATTATATTGTACGAAGTAGTGAGACAAAGAAAAATTTAAAGGAACACAAATGGATAAATTGCTTGAAGACAATTTAATAAGGCAAGCCAAGAATGGTGATGAGCAAGCTCAAGAAACTATATTAAATAGTTACAAGCAATTAGTAAACCATGTAACTAGACATTATTTTTTGGTGGGTGGCGACCAGGAAGACCTTGTACAAGAAGGTATGATTGCATTATATAAAGCAATAAATTCTTACAATGAGGATATGAATGTGACTTTTGGTGCTTATGCCAAAACCTTGATAGAACATCATATAATTAATATTATTAAAAGTGATAATGCACAAAAACACTCTATGCTTAATCAATCGTTTACTCTAAACAATCAAGGGTTTGTATCTTTTGATGAAGACGATGGGGTGTCTACATTTATGCCGTCAAACAAAGAAACTCCAGAGAAGATGGTTTTGTCTAGCGAGGGAACTAAAAATATCGCCAAAGAAATCAAAAAAGTTTTGAGTGAGTATGAGCTAAAAGTTTTGAAACTTTATCTAAAGGGTTTAAACTATAATGACATCGCAGATGTTATAGATGCTACTCCTAAAAGTGTAGATAATGCACTAAATAGGATAAAAAACAAATTACAATTTTTAAAGGATAGGGACTAAAGTATGTATTTAGCATTGTATCGTAAATATAGACCTTCAACTTTTCAAGGTGTAATAGGTCAAGAACATATTACTACTAGCTTAAAAAATCAAATAAAAAATGATGCTATTTCTCATGCTTATTTGTTTTGTGGTACTAGAGGTACTGGGAAAACTAGTGTGGCTAAGATTTTTGCTAAAAGTATCAACTGTGAAAATCCTGTAGATGGTAGCCCATGTGGTAAGTGTCCTACCTGCATAGCTCTAAACGATGCTAGCAACCTAGATATTATGGAAATTGATGCTGCTAGTAACAACCGTGTAGATGAGATTAGAGAACTTAGAGAAAAGGTAAAATATCCACCTGTAAATGGTAAGTATAAGGTGTACATTATAGATGAGGTGCATATGCTGACAGACTCTGCATTCAATGCACTACTAAAAACTTTGGAAGAACCACCAAAACATGTGGTGTTTGTATTAGCAACTACCGAAGTTCAAAAATTACCAGCTACTATACTTAGCCGTTGTTTGAGATTTGATTTTAAACTAGTGGGTATAGAAGAACTAGAAAATCATGTAAAAAGTATATTTACTCAAGAGAAGATTGCTTTTGAAGATAGTGCTGTAAGTTTGATTGCAAGATTAGGCGAAGGCAGTGTAAGAGATACTTTGTCTATAGCAGATATGTGTGTGGCATATACAAATCGTAATGTAACATACGATGCTGTACTAAATGCTGTGGGTTCTATAGATAAGACTGTGCTTAACAATCTAGCTAGTCATATTTTGACTGGTGATGTACATAATCTACTTAATGAATTAAGTGTGGTTATAGAAAAAGGTAAAAACATAGCTCAAATAGCTAAAGATTTGGCTAATTATTTTAGAGATTTGGCTGTAGTTAAAACTTGCGAAAATTTCAATGCTATATTAAAGTATCCTGATAGTTTTATAAAAGAGTTAGAAAAAGTAGCTAATTCTACAACTACCGATACAATATTGAAAGCTTTGAAAACATATTCTGCACTAGATGACGAATTTAGACTAACTACAAACCCTAGAATTGTTTTGGAAGTTGCTAGTCTAAATCTGTGTGACGAAATCAAAAATTATGTAGGACTAGAGAAAAGAGTGGAAGCTCTAGAGAACAAGAAACCACAAGTAATGCAAGTAAGTGCTGCTACTCAGCCAGAAATCGTTTTGGCAAACCCTACCATTCAAGATGACGAAAAAACACTGTTTGGTAAATTGCTAGTATCGCTAAGAGCTAGAAACGAAGTTATGTTGATTTCTCTGTTGGGTGAAAATACAGATTTTAGACTAGATGGCAATACACTTACATTGCTTAGTCATAGCGAACAAGAGTTTGCTGTACTAAATAAAGCTACAAATATATCTGCACTAAACGATGCCGTTAAGGAAATTAATGCTAATGTCAGTGTCAAAGTAGAATACAAAAAAATTGTTAAAGAATTAACCACCGAAGAGCTTCTAAGACAGAAGTTGGGTGATGATTTAAATATAAAAGAATAAAGGAGAGTATATATATGTATAAAGGATTTGGTGGAATGGGTGGAGGCAATATGCAAAACCTAATGAGACAAGCTCAAAAAATGCAAGAGGAAATGCTTAAACAACAACAAGAAGCAGAAGAAAAATTAGCTAACACTGTGCTTACAGCATCTAGTGGCGGTGGTATGGTTACAGTAGAAATTACTGGTGCAAAAAAGATTACTGCAGTAAAAATTAATCCTGCAGCTGTAGATCCAGACGATGTAGAAATGCTAGAAGATATGGTGCTAGCATGTGTAAACGAAGCTATCGCTAAAGCTGATGAATTAGAAAAGGAACTTAAGCCAAACCTACTTGGTGGTATGATGTAGTATGAAAGACAATATTGAAAGTATGCAAAAACTTATAAATGCTTTCACATATTTGCCAGGAGTGGGTAGAAAGACTGCAGAAAGATATGCTTACTCTATCATCAACCTTTCACAAGAAGATGTAGACTTTTTTGCTGATAGTCTAAGGGAAGTTAAGCAAAAGATAAAGTTTTGTAGTATATGTGGTAATTTTACAGACGAAGATGTTTGTGAAATCTGCAAGAGTAGAAAAAGCGATACTATTTGTGTAGTAAAAGAGCCAAAAGATGTAGTTGCTATAGAGAAAGCAAAACACTATAGTGGACTATATCATGTATTGCATGGTACCATCAATCCGTTGGAAGGCAAAGGACCAAACGATATCAAAATCAAAGAACTTGTAACTAGAGTTTCTGGTGGAAGTGTGAAAGAAATAATTATAGCTACAAACCCAGATGTGGAAGGTGAAGTTACTGCTAGCTACATAGCACAACTACTTAAACCACTAGGTGTTAAAGTATCTAGAATAGCTCAAGGTATTAGTATGGGTAGTTCGTTGCAATATGCAGACGAAGTTACTTTGTCTAAGGCTATTGCTGATAGAAAAGAAATGTAAATATATAAATAGTATTTTGTAAATAATAAAAGGATAGAAGGATACGACTTCTGTCTTTTTTATATAATCGGTAAAATTAGAGAGTTTTATTCTTGTTTATTTGTAAACGGGAGATGTATTGTTGTGATATAATACTATAGACAAGGAGATATATTATGGATTACAACAAAATAGGTAATTTAATAATGGCCGAGCGAAAAGCTAAGAAACTAACTCAAGCAAAATTAGCTGAGCAGTTGTTTGTTAGTGAAAAAACTATTTCAAAGTGGGAAAATGGAAATGGATTACCAGACACAAATCTGCTTCCTAAATTGTGTGAAATACTAGATATTAGCTTGAATGAATTATTGTGTGGCGAGAGAAATACAGGTGAAAGCGATAGTGATAACAAACAACAACTTTTGTTGAATATGGCCAAAGAACTTGAGGACAAGAACAAATTGATTTGGAAATGTATGTGGATTATTATGGCTGTAAGTGTTATATCGTTGCTTGGTGGGCTTTACTTGATTTCAGTTTTTGTAACAGAAGGGGTATGGCAACTGGTGATGATATTAGTATTGGGTGTTGTATTTCTTGTTCCTTGCTTCTTTGCATTAAAACTTGAAGTTAGTGTAGGTGCTTATAGATGTAAGAAGTGTGGTAGTGAAATTGTGCCAACATATACACAAGCTCTAAATGCAATGCATATGGGAACTACTCGCTATTTAAAATGTCCACATTGTAATAAGCGAACTTGGTGTAAAAAAGTTTTGTACAAAGATGATGAAAAGTAATAGTGTGCATAATTAATCTTATAGAAAAAACAATCTAAGATATAAAATTCTTAGATTGTTTTTTTTGTTGCAAATATTGTTTGTTTTTGTGTTTGTTGAACATTATGTGTGTAGTTATTGTCAAATAAGCATAAGTAGCAGTCCTATACCTACACCTAAGAATGTTCCTATAGCATATCCTAGCGATCCACAAATTAGACCTACAGCAGTTAGCTCTTCGCAGTCTAATTGTTTGGTAACTGCTGGTACAAAGGCAGGACCATATATTCCTGCAGTCGTTGTAACTATGGCACAGTCTACATCTATTTTAAATATCTTACACAAGATTATGTGTATTAAGAATGTTCCAACTGTGATTACAAAGAATAGTAAGAAGATATATAGTGAATTGATTGAGGCATTGTTGAAGTTTATAGACATAGCTAGTGCTACAGAGAATATAAGTATTAGGTAGTGTCCTACTAGACTATTTCCTTTGGTTTCTCTTAAGTTTTTTGAACAAGAGCAAACTAGTCCTAGTACTGTAGCTGTAATCATAACTGCAGGTATTAAGTAGCTAGTCATCATACCATCTTTGGCACCAGTTAGTACCCAGATTAAAATTCCTATACCTAGACCTAATACTGCTATACCAAATGCAATTAGCACATTTATGCTTAATCTTTTTTTGTCTATTCCTTCACCGTCTAGCGAATCCATATTTGATACAGTTACTTCTGCAGTGTAGTAGGTTGACTTTGGTGCAGTAAGAAATTTTTTAAGAAGGGGTTTGCTAGCTAATAGTAGAAACATATAGAATACTCCACCTATTAACATATCTGCTAGATTTGAGTAAGATATGGTTGCTGCATCTACACCTAGTATGCTACCTATAGCATTTAGGTTAGGTGTGCCACCAGTATATAGTCCAACAGCCATACCTGCTAGTTTACTACTAATGTCTAGTTTGCCACTAAGTACTATGCCAGTAATTACAGATACTACAATTACTGATGCTGTAAGTAATGCAAATGAGCCTATGGATTTTTTCGATAAAGCTTTTATAGATTTTAGGTTGGTAGAGAATAGTAGTAGTGGAATGGCAACGGCTATTGCTATATGGCTACCGTATTCTGATATATCTGCATTGAAGCTTAGGTTGATACCTAGTTTGTTTAACAAAAACATAATGAGTGCTAGTAGTATACCTATAAGGTATGCCCAACCTATAGTGCCTAAGAAAGATATTGCTTTTTTGTTTCTAAACTTCATTAGAAGTAAGGGTATAAATATTATAAGAAGTACTTGTATTATTGCTATAGCTACACTCATATTGTTATATTTCCTTTCCGTATATTCTGTATATTTTGCTAATCTCTCCACCCATGTTTACAAGTGGTAACCAGCTAGCTTTGTTTTCTTCTAAAATAGTACCACCTTCAAAGTATGTAATACCTAGTTTCTTTAAACTTTTTTGTCCTTCGTAGAATAAGTGTGCAAATACACCCTTGGTTTGATATTTAGGTATAACATATTGTAGCATTCCTCTAGCTTGGGTAATTTTCTTTTTTAATTTGAAGAATGTGAAAATATTTAGTTTGCCTTTTGTTTTTTTGAAAATTTGATTTATATCTAGTAGTGTTAGGCAAAACCCTACAGGTTCGTTTGTTTCTATCTCACGAGCAATTTTTATAAGGCTGGGCTCTATAAAAAAGCTAAAACTTTTAAGGAAGCCTTTTATTGTGTCTATACTAGGAGCTTCTTGATAATTTATTTCGGTAGTAGCTTCTTCAAATATTTTGTGCACATCTAAGATGTCTTGCTCTATATTTTTTTTGTTTAGGTTGTCTATTTTTATTCTGTATCTGTTGTGAGATATGTTTGCTATTCTTTCTAGTCTTGATAGTTGATTGGTGTCCAGAGGACATTTTACAGAATATGTATCGAATGCTTTTTGATATCCACAACCTTCAAGTAGGGTGTTATAGTACTCATAGTTGTAGCTAGTTAGCATTGTGTGTGGTTGGTCAAATCCTTTGACTAATATACCTCTGCGAGTGTCGGGGTCGTAAGGAGAAAATGTTCCTTCGATGTAGTCCACTTTGCCTTTAAGGTCGTTTTCCATATAATCAAACAGCTCTTTTGCCACATCAATATTGTCTATACAATCAAAAAATGAGAAGTATCCTACTGTTTTACCTTTGTGTTTGCTCACATCGGTTGTGTACATTATTCTGCCACATAGAGTGCTATTTTGGTAGCATAGTAGGGCAGTGTAATTGTTGGTTTTTAGGACTTCGTGATTTAATTCTTTTTTTAGTGCAGAAAAAATAGGACAAACAAAATGTTGATTGTCTTTGTATAGGTCTTTTACAAGAAATATAAACTTATTTAATTGTTTTTTATTTGAAACTTTAATTATCATATCTTTGTCCTACAATTAATTATATCAAAAATAATAATTCTCTCAAAATACATATTATTTTTTTGTAATAAAATTTACATTTTGTACTATAGTGTATTTTATTCTGCAAAAAAAAGACTTAAAAGTATATTTTCCTTTAAGCCTTTTTTTGTTATCTAATGTGATTATTTTAGGTTGAAGAATGTTTTTCTACCTAAGTATTTTGCAGTGTCGCCTAATTCTTCTTCAATTCTTAGTAATTGATTGTATTTAGCTACACGGTCTGTTCTAGAAGGTGCACCTGTTTTGATTTGGCCAGAATTTACTGCTACAGCGATGTCAGCTATAGTTGTATCTTCTGTTTCACCACTACGGTGAGATGTAACTGTTGTAAATCCAGCTCTGTTTGCCATTTGGATAGCTTCTAGAGTTTCGGTAAGAGTACCGATTTGGTTTACTTTGATAAGAATTGAGTTTGATACACCTAAGTCGATACCTTTTTGTAGTCTTTCGGTATTTGTAACGAATAGGTCATCACCAACTAATTGAACCTTTTTGCCGATTCTATCTGTAAGTAACTTCCAAGCATCCCAGTCTTCTTCTGATACACCATCTTCTAAGCTGATGATAGGGTATTTGCTTGCCATTTCTTCCCAGTAGGCAATCATTTGATCACGGGTAAACATTTTGTCTGTCTTCCAGAAATAGTAATTTCCTTCTTGACCTTTCTTTTTAGCTTCGTCATACATTTCTGTAGCGGCAGCATCAATAGCGATACAGATGTCTTCTCCTGGTTTGTATCCAGCTTTTTCTATAGCTTTTACAATGTATTTTAGAGCATCTTCGTCGTCTTTTAGGTTAGGAGCGAAACCACCCTCGTCACCTACAGCTGTTACATAGCCATCAGCTTTTAGAATACTTTTTAGGTTGTGGAAGATTTCTGTACACCATCTAAGTGCTTCTTTGAAGCTTGTAGCTCCTACAGGCATTATCATAAATTCTTGTACATTTACAGAATTGTCTGCATGTTTGCCACCATTTAAGATGTTCATCATAGGTACAGGTAGTGTGTTTGCATTGCAACCACCGATGTAGTTGTATAGGCTTACACCCAAAGCTTCACTTGCAGCTCTAGCACATGCTAGTGATACACCTAGGATAGCATTTGCACCTAGTTTACCTTTGTTGTGTGTACCATCTAGGGCAATCATTGTTTTATCAATTAGATTTTGGTCTAGTACATTCATACCGATTAGTTCTGGAGCAATAATTGTGTTTACATTTGTTACAGCTTGTTCAACTGATTTTCCCATATAGTTGCTTTTGTCGCCATCTCTAAGTTCTACAGCTTCGAAAGAACCAGTAGAAGCTCCAGAAGGAATAGCAGCTCTGCCCATGTAACCACCTTCTACCATTACTTCAACTTCGATAGTAGGGTTGCCTCTTGAGTCTAGTATTTGTCTAGCCCAAACATCTTGAATTTCAATGTGTTGTTTCATTTTTCACCTCTATAAATTTTTGCATTAGACATTTGTTGTCTCACATTTATAATTCTAACATATTTTTCAAATTTTGTTTATCAAAAAATATATCTAATACAAATTTGTGGCTTAAATTTTTTGTTAAGATTACATTATCAAAATAATTTTTTCAAAATAGTGCAAAATGTATATAAATAATATATTTTTTATGTTAAAATATGTATAATACAAACTATGTGATGTTTTAAAAGGTGGTATGTATGAAAAGAAATAAGATGTTTACCAAATATATATTTTTTGTAATGCTATTTGCTTTTGTATTTACATGTGTAGTCAACTTGGGTGGTGGGGTTGAAAATGCTAATATTGAGAAAACAAGTAATGTGAATAGTCTATCTATTTCTAATGCTATAACAGAAGAGCCTGCTACTCCAGTTCCTACCCCTGTGCCTCCTGCACAATTAGGTGCTGCGGTTCCTAATGATGATAGTAATAGTGGTATCAAAGATGCTTACTTGTATGACTATTTGTTGCAAGCATACAACAACTATTATGGTTTTACTACTAGCGAAACCAAGGCTAAGCAAATTTATGTAGAAATGTTTAGTGAAATGACTGAACTTGATTTGACAAAATCTAGAGTTACAGATCTTAGTGGATTAGATGTATTAAACTTAGAAAATATAAAGGTTTTGAAACTAGGTCAAAACTCTATTAATGAAGTAAAAGCTGACGATATAAAGAATATGTTTGCTCTAGAAGTGTTGGATTTGAGCGACAATAATATCAAAGAATTTGTTATTCCTACAAGTCTAACTAATCTAAAAGAATTAAATTTAAATAAAAACTATATTACCAAAATCGATATTAGTCGTATGAATGCTGGTAAGGTTTACTTAAGCTTTAACAAAATTACAAGCATTAATGATATTACAATGCCTAGAATAATTTACAATACAGACTTGTATGTGGAGTTGTTTAACAATAATATTCTAGATGCAGATGCAGTATACACTGAGGGATTATTAGATAATGCAAAAATAAAGGTGGAATTAGGTCTACAAGGATATGGTCTAAACTACAAAGTTGTTGATAAAGATGAAGACAAAATTACACCTGTAATCGCTAAAAACAACAAATTAAAATTCTACAATAGTACCCAATATCCTAACCTAAAAGCAGTAATTACTAATGTATTAACAAACGAAGTTGTAAAAGAAATTTCAAATGGTTCTAACAAAATCACAGAATATTCCTTAGGTGTAGGCGAATACAAGATAGCATTTGTAGATGCTTCTACAGGTGTGGATATGCAAAATACAGCTGACAGCTATATGTGTGCATTTAAAGGTCATGAAGGAATTAAAGTAGTTCCTACAGCTCCTACCGTAAAGTTTGTAGTAAAAAACAAAGAAATGGACACTCGTGGAAAGTTTAGTGGTAAAGGTTTGCTTAGAGCTACAAATACTAATGGCGAAGGTGATATTTACTACTCTATAGCAGGTGGTGAGTGGGTTAAAGGTAATGAAGTAGAACTTACTTATGGTGGCGAATACAATGTAAAATTCAAAGTTGTTATCGGTGAATTTGGTGATGAATCTAGCTTTGAAAGTGAAGAAGTAATCAAAACCGTTAAACAATCATTAAATCCATACATTCCAGATGAACTTATGCTTATTTTGATAGTTGCTATTATATTGTTACTTGTATTTATAGTAGCTCCACTTATTGCAAAATATGCTGTAAAATAACGAACAAAAACACAACGATTGTTGTGTTTTTTTGTTACATAAAATATCCCAAATAAGCAAAAACTAAAGGTGTTATAAGGGGTGTTGTATGGCAAAACTGAAAGAAATAGTATATATAGTGTTGGCGATTTTGGCTTTGGTAGTGTTGTCACTAGTTTTGGGACTTAATGGTACAAAGAATGTGGATTATAGATATGTGATGCTGGAAGTTAATCCCAAGGTGGAGTTTTTGACAGACAAAAATGACATGGTGGTATCTGTATATGCTATAAATAATGAAGCAAAGGAACTGTTAGCTGGAGAAAATTTTGTAGGGGAAAAGGTTTGTGATGCGGCTACTAAGTTTGTTGACTTGTGTGTAAAGGCTAATTATATAGATGTAGATCGAGATGACAATGCAATCAGATTAAATACAGTGTCCGGTCTTATGCATGGTCTTGATATAAATGTATTTAAAAATTTGACTAAGTACATTAAGGGTAATCAAATTAAATGTGTGATTGTAGAAAATCAAAACGACTTAAACCGGTTTAAACAAGCAAAAGAGGTTGGTGTAGGGACAAAGAAATATTCTTTAATCAAAGCTGTGACTAGATTTGAACCAAATTTGTCTGTAGAACAGGCAAAGGAACTATCCGAAAAGGATTTGATGGATAGAATCTATATGGCACATAAAAACCTAAAGCAAACATTTACTCAAGAGGATTTTGCAAACAAGACTAAACTTATTGATTTTAATCGAAGTAAGATAAACAATCACAACTCTAATATGACAGACAATACTATTAGTAAATTCAAAGATGACTACAAAGAATATGAAATTTCTATGCAAAAGAAATTCGAAAAAGATTTTGACGGACAATCTGCAAAATGGAAAGAAAATAAATTGAATGAATATTATGCTTAATTTGTCAAAATGATTAAATGGTGGCTAAATTGGTTGTAAAAGATTCAAAAAATTAGTATACTTAAATAGTAGATTTTAAAAGATATTTTTGAATTGTAACGATTCAATTTGGAGGATATATGAAGCTTAAAGGTTTAGTTCTATTAATTTCTGGAACGGGTGGTGCAGGTAAAAACACCATTATTCAAGGTATGTTAAGCGAAGAAGGATACAAGTTTATTTCTTCTTATACTACTAGAGAGAGAAGAGATGTTGATACACCAAATCAATATCAATATATTTCAAAAGAAGAGTTTGAAGAAAAAATCAAAACAAACGAAATTTTTGAATACGATATGTTTAACAATAACTACTATGGTACTAGCCGTAAGTTGTTTACAGATGGCCTTAAAGAAGCAAATGTAGTTCTAAAAGATATCTCTGTAATGGGTTACAAAAATATTGAAGACGAGCTTGGCGATCAAATGAACATTATGTCTGTATTTTTGACTGAAACTAAGAGTGTACTAAAGAATCGTTTAGTAAATCGTGGTGAAGCTCCAGAAAAGATCAAAAACAGACTTCGTTTGTACAAAAAAGAACAAGCACAAATTCCAAATTATCATTTCGTAATTAGAAACAATGTCTATCTAAATACACTAGAAAAAATGATGAAGTTGGCAGAATTTGGTTTGGGTAATGCTACATTGGTTCCTACACTAGATCATACTAAAGTAAGTGCAAAGAAAATCGATAAATTGGCTTCAAAACTAGAAAAAGGTAAACATTTGAAATCTATCAAAGTTGCTTTACATGAAAACCAAATCTATATTGTAGATGGTGTACATAGATATCTAGCAAGTTTGAAAACTGGCAAAAATGTTGTAAAACAATTTGTAGATGAACTTCCTCTAAATTTGAGTGCAAACAAGGAAGAATGGGCTAAAATATTTGAGTCTTACAAAGCATAATAATATTAAAAGCAGCAAATGAAAATTTGCTGTTTTTTTGTTTAAATTGTCCAATAAATTTAATTTAAGTAAAAATATACTTAAATATCATTATTAAAAGTAAATAAAAGATGTTAAAATATATTGATAAAATAAAAAGGATTTTATTTATGAAGAAGAAAAATTGGTATTTATTAGACAATGCTGCCAAAATTTTTCCTTGTACATCTGGCAAAAATAGACCAAATATGTTTAGTGTAAGTGCCATTCTTGTAGAAGACATTAATCAAACTATTCTACAAGAAACCATCAATTTGGTTTTGCCTAGATTCCCTGGCTACAAGGTTAGATTGAAAAAAGGCTTGTTTTGGTATTATTTAGAAGAAAACAACAAGCCATATGAAGTAACCGAAATGCCTGCTCATTTGTTTGATTTTAATATGCTTAAGAGAAAGAACGGTTATTTGTTTGATTTGTGCTATTATAAAAACAAAATTAATCTTACAATGTTCCATAGTTTGACAGATGGGACTGGTGCTATGGAGTTTTTGAAAACTATAGTGTATCAGTACCTAAAACTTACAGGCAAAAAGGTTGAGAGCGAGGGGCTTATTATGATGCCGGAAGCTCCTAGTGTAAATAACGAAGTTGATGATCACTTTGTTACTTACTACGACAAAAACAAATCAAATACACCTAAAGAAAATAAGGCTTATCATATAGAAGGTACACATTTTGATTATGGTGTAGGTGTAATTGTTGGTACAGCAAGTGTTTCTAAAGTAAAGGAATTGGCTAAGAAATATAATGTTACTATGACCACATATTTGAGTGCATTATTCTCTTATGCTTTGTATTTAGATGTCTTTAGCCCAGATAAAGAGTTTGATAAACCTATCAAGTTATTTATTCCTGTAAATATGAGAAAGTTATTAAACGATGAAACCACCAGAAACTTTGCTTGTTATCTAAGACTAGAAACATTTATGAAGCCTAATTTGACCTTGGAAGAAGTGATTCTAGACTATGACAAACAAATGAAAGAAAAAGTTGATAAAGACTATCTAATGGGTGTAAGCAATTCAAATGTAAAAATGGAAAAAAATATTTTTATGAGAATGACTCCATTGTTTATAAAGAATATAGCTATGAGGATAGGTTACAGTATGTTAGGCGATAGCATTCAAACTGTAAGTGTAAGTAATTTGGGTGTAGTAAAGATTCCTAAATCTATGGAAAAATATATAGAAAACTTGCACTTTGATCTAGGTGCTAGTTACAACATTGTCAAAAACTTTGGTGTATGCTCATACAAAGATAAGTTAAATATGAGTTTCTCTAGAAGAATAATAGAAACTGGTGTAGAAAAACAATTCTTTAAATTGCTTACCGACCAAGGTGTAGATGTAGAAATTCAAAGCAATTATTGGGAGAAGTGATTATGAAGAGATGCGAAAAATGTAATGTTACCGTAAACACTGAGCATGACACTTGTCCGTTGTGCTTTAGAGAGTTGGCAGAAACAGAGGGTAAAAAATCTGTAGACTTATTTAAACAAAGAGTTGATAAGCCAAAAAACAAACATAGAGAAATTTTGGTAAAAATATTCTTATTTTTATCATTGATAGCTGTTGTTACTTGTCTAATAGTAAATTTATTTACACAAGTATATCCATTGTGGAGTTTGATTGTAGTACAAGTAATAGTATATAGCTGGATACTTATTACTCATACAATTTTGAGTAGTAGAGGAATACTAGAAAAGATACTATTGCAGGTTATTAGTGTTTTTGGATTATTGTGGACCTGCGAATGGATAGCAGAAGGTGGCAAATGGGTAATTGATTTTGTGTGCCCATCAATGTTTATAATTATTTCTTTGGTTATGTTTATTTTGGCACAAGCACTAAAGAATCATAAAGGTGTATTGTCATTCTTTATAATGAATATTATTCTTATTTTGGTTACAGGTTCATTCTTGTTGTTTGGTGTTGCTACATTTAAACTACTAAATGTAATTGCACTAGCTACAGAATCTATATGTTTGGTAGGAATTATATTGTTTGCTGGCAAACCTTTAAAAATTGAATTAAGCAAAAAATTTCATGTGTAGGTGCTAAATGGAAAGAAGTGAAGTAGATGTAAAATATACTTGGGATTTATCTAAATTCTATAAAAGTGATGAGTTGTGGTACAAAGACTACAATAAGTTCAAAAAATATTTAGGTGTATTCAAAAAGTATCAAGGCAAACTAAATAATGTAGACAATTTGGTAGAAATGTTGAAAGTATCTAAGGAATGTGATTTGTTGGTTACTAGATTGTATATGTATGCTTCTAATAACTTAAATACAGAACTTAGTAACAAGACATACAACGAAATGGTGGGTCAACTAACAAATACACTTACCCAAATAGAAAAAGAACAAAGCTTTGTAGACCCAGAATTGCTTAGCTATAGCGAAGACTATCTACAAAGTTTACTTAAAGAACCTAGATTAAAAACATATAGATTTATGATTAAGAATTTAATCAGAGACAAAAAACATGTGCTTAGCGAACAAGAAGAAAAGTTGCTTAGTGGTGTGGCAGGATTCGCTGGTGATTGTGGAGATGTGTTTGATAGTTTGACAGATGTGGATTTTAAGTTTGAAGATGTTGTCGACAAAGACGGTGTTAAACACGAACTTACTAGTGCTAATTACTCACTACATCTAAAGAGCGAAGATAGAGTACTAAGAGAAAGTGCTTATAAAAATTTCTATGGCAAATTTAAAGATTTTAATAATACTATATTTACAAACTATCTATTAAATCTAAAGAGTGACTATTTCTTTAGTACTGCTAGAAAGTACAAAGATACATTCGAGGCAGCATTGTATGGTGGAAATATTAGTAGAAGATTATATGACAAACTACTACAAAAAGTACATGAAACACTGCCTGTATTAGAGAAATATTATACACTTAGAAAAACTGCTTTGGGGTATGATAATTTAACTTTCTACGATATAGGTGTCAGTATGGTTAAAGATATTGACAAAAAGTACACTTATGAAGAATCTCAAGCTATCGTACTAGAAGCACTAAAACCGCTAGGCGAATACTATAATAAGCTATTGAATCAAGCATATGACGAGAGATGGATAGATGTGTATCCTACCAAAGACAAAATTAGTGGCGGATATCAAACAGATGGTTATGGCTATACTCCTATAATATTATTAAACTTTGTGGGAGTGATAGACGATGTGTATACTTTGGCTCACGAACTAGGTCATGCTATGCATACACATTTTGCTCAAAAACATCAACCATACGAAACATACAATTATTCTATATTCTTAGCTGAGATTGCTAGTACATTTAATGAAGTACTACTAACTAAGTATTTCTTAAAGAATGCAAAAACAGATGATGAAAAATTGTATTATCTAGATAAGTATGTCAAGTTAGTAATTTCTACTGTATATTCTCAAATGCAATATTCGGAATTTGAGCAATATGCTCACAATCTAGTAGCAAAAAATTTACCTATAAGCAAAGAGAAGCTTAATGAAAAATATGCAGAGCTAAATGCTATGTACTCTAAAGGTGTTACTCAAGATGAATTCAAGAGTTATCACTGGAGCATAGTTCCTCACTTCTATAGAAGCTTCTATGTGTACAAGTATGCTACTGGTTTGATATCAGCAATCACTCTAGCAAACAAAGTGCTTAATGGAACCAAAGAAGATTTGGATAGATATTTCAAAATGCTTTCTAGTGGTGGTAGTGACTATTCTACAAATATCTTAAAAGCAGCAGGAGTGGATTTGACTAAGGACGAGCCATACGATATTGCTTTTGGTGAATTAAAAGATGCGATTGAACAAATGGAAAAAATAGTTTACAAAGGATAGGTGTTTTATGAAAAATAAGTTAATTGTAATAGAAGGAACAGATGGTAGTGGCAAAAAAACTCAAACTCAGTTGTTGCACCAAAGACTAGTAGATAGTGGGATAAACTGTTTAGTACAAAGTTTTCCTAACTACGAATCTAATTCTAGTCAACCAGTAAAGATGTTTCTAAATGGTGAATTTGGTGGGGCTAATTGTTTCGATGCATATCAAGCAAACTCACTATATGCTGTAGACAGATTGCTTACAATGCAAAAATACAAAGAGCATATTGCTAATGGTGGAAGTATTGTTTTTGATCGATATGTACAAAGCACAATGCTACATCAAGCAGCTGTCATTGATGACAAAACAGAGCTAGATAAGTTTTTAGACTATGTAGAAAATTTTGAGTTTGGTGTACTAAAACTACCAAAGCCAGATTTGGTTGTATTTTTAGATGTGCCAGTAGAGTATAGCAAAAAATTAGCTGATGCTAGAGAAAGCTACAAGACTGGTAACAAAAAAGATATCTTTGAAGAAGATGTAGAGCATTTGCACAAGGCATACAATTCTGGTAAATATGTAGCAGACAAATTTGGTTGGATAGTTATAAACTGTGTAGAAGATGGAAAACTATTATCAATTGACGAAATTTCAAACAAAATTTATTCTGAAATTATGAAAAAAGAGAACGAGTAATCGTTCTTTTTTGTTAGGTTGTTTGACAATTCAAATCTGTATTAGATATAATTAAATTGTAATTATAAGTATTTACATATGGGCAACTTGTGTATTAGGAGTAATATGAATAAGATAAAAATAGGTGTTGTGGGAGCAGGTGCTGTCGGTGGTGTAATTAGTGCTTTGCTTTCGCAAAGAGGGTACGATGTAGAAGTAGCTAAGCGATATAATTCGGACTTAGTGTTTGATGATTATGCTGCTATCGAAGTTATCGGCGAATTTGGCCACAAAAATATTTTGGTTAAAACTGTAAATGGTGTCAACAACTTCACATCAAAAAAAGACATTATATTTGTACTAACAAAGGCATACGATGCACCTAAGGTAGCAAAACAATGCATGTCGCATCTTACCGAAAATGGTGTGATTATCAGTAGCCAAAATGTAATGAATATAGAAGAAATGCTAAAGGTTGTTGGCTCAAACAAACTTTTGGGGCTTATTATAAACTGGAGTGCTACCAGAATAACAAAGGCAAAAATGGAAATTACTAAACCGGGTCATATGGTTATAGGTAGTTTTGGTGAGGCTAGTCCTGCATTTTTGGAAGTAATCCAAAGGATACTAAGTAATGTAGCTCCTACCGAAATTTCTTACAATATAGTAGGAGATGTATGGTCTAGAACCATTATAAATTCTTGTATATCTAGTGTAGGTGCACTTACTGGTTTGAATTTAGGCAAAAGTATGCTTATGCCTACTTGTAACAGAATATTTACAAACATCATATTTGAAGCTATGAATATGGCTAAAAAATTGAATGTAAAAGTAAAAAATTATGGTGCTCTAGACTACTATGAGTTTACACAAAAAGGTTTCAAAGCATATTTTTATAGATTAAAAATGCTAAATAGACTTCGTAGACAAAACGGCAAATTTGTTTCTAGCTGTATGAGGTGTATAGAAAACAATGTGGCTAGTGAGATTGATTATCTAAACGGATACTTTGTGAAGCTAGGTCAAGCTCAAAATATGCCTATGGCAACAAATAGAAGAATGTATGATATGATAAAGGAAATTATTTCTGGCGAAAGACATATGATGTTAGAAAATTTGCTTGATTACTATCTATTGCATCCAAAAAAATATCTAAAATTAATAAAATCAAAAAAGGAAGTATAAAATTATGATTATTGACGAAATTAAATCAGCAAACACAGCTGCTATGAAGAGCAGAAATCAAAACTTGAGAAGCATATATTCAGTAGTTATCAATAAATATATGCAAGCACAAATCGAAGCTAGACTACTTAAGAAAGAAGTTGGCGACGATGATATGGTTAGAATTATTCAAAAAACAATCAAAGAATTAGATGAAGAGGCTAAAAACTACGAAATGGTAGGGAATATTGGTGAAGCTGACAAAATTAAACTACAAAGAACAGCTATCGAAGGATACTTGCCAAAAATGTTGACAGCAGAAGAAATTCACGAAATCATTCTTACATTGCCAGACAGATCAATTCCTAGTGTAATGAGACATTTTAAATCTCAATATGGTAGCCGTGTTGATATGAAAATGGTTAGTGACGAACTAAAAAACTTTTAATCAAAACAAAAAGATGAGAAAAGTTTACTCATCTTTTTTTATTCTGCAGATTTAAAGTTGTATATAGGTTTGATTATTTTCTGTATCTTTACTGTAGGTTCTATATATTTTAGAATTTCATCCATAGGTTTGTATACCATAGGGGATTCGTCTAGAGTAGCAGAGGTAACAGAAGTAGTATATATACCTTTCATTTCTTCTTTGTATTCTTCTAGGGTGAAGTATTCTTTGGCTTCGCTTCTTTTTATTAGTCTGCCAGCACCGTGTGGGGCAGAGTTATTCCAGTCGGTATTGCCTTTGCCTATGGCTATGATACAACCATCTCTCATATTTAGTGGTATAAGTACCTTTTGACCTAGGTGTGCAGGTATTGCACCTTTTCTAATTATGTTGTCGGTATCTATAAAGTTGTGTACTGTCTCAAAACTTTCTGTAGGTTTAATTCTTAAATGATTGCATATTTGGTCTGCCATATGCTTTCTGCTTTGCTCAGCAAATTGTTGGCAGATTCTTATGTCGTATAGATAGTCTTGCATTTGTTTACCTTCTAGATAACAGTAGCTAGCAGGTGTCTTTGTTTTGTGAGCATATTTTTTGGTTAGCTCAGCCATGGCTGTATCTATCTTCTCTTGTTGTCCGCTTTTGCTTAGTTCTTCGACAAGTTTTTGTTTTTCTATAGCCCCAGCATTTTTACATTCGTCTATAGCTAATTGTTGATAGTATTTTGCAACTAATAGTCCTAACCCTCTAGAGCCACTGTGTATTATTAAGTATTTGTTGTTGTCGTTGTCGATATCTACTTCTATAAAGTGATTTCCACCACCTAATGTAGCAAATGTTTGATAAGCTAGAGAACAATCTTTTAGTTTGTTTTTACATAATAGTTTATTTACTAGTGGGTCAATATTATATTTCTTTTTGGTGGTAGAACCAACAACTACGGTTTTCTTTATAAACTCATCTAATCTTGCTAGGTCTATATCTACATTACCTAAGTTTATAGTGAGCATACCACAGCCTATATCTACACCTATTACATTCGGTATAAGTTTATCGGTGAATGTAGATGTAAATCCTACTACACATTCCATACCACAATGTACATCTGGCATAATTCTTACAACACTATCTTCAAAAGGGACTTGTGATATAAGGTTGTATATTTGATTTGTTGCTTCTGGTTGAATATTGTCAGTAAAAATTTTTAAATCATTTTTCATATATCTATCCAACCTTTACTTTCTTTAGACTAACTAAAGTTTCTACATGTCTAGTTTGAGGAAACATATCGTATGGTTGCACAAATTCGATTTGGTAGTTGTCGCCCAAATATGCTAGGTCTCTAGCAAGGGTGGCAGGGTTGCATGATATATACAAAATATTATTTGGCATTACAGAAAGTATGGTATCAATTACATCTTTGCCACAACCTTTTCTAGGTGGGTCAAGTACTATAAATTCAAAATCCTTTATTTTTGGTAACTCGATTTTGGCATCGCCACAAATATTTACAAGGTTTGATATATTGTTGTTTTTCTTTAGGTCTTCGGCATCTAGATGAGCACTTTCTACTATCTCTATGCCATACACTTTTTTCGCTGTTTGAGCTATTAGACCACTTAAGAATCCAGCACCACTAAATGCATTTACAACTACTTCATTTTTGACTGTGTCTTTTACTTTGTTGTATATCATAGTAGCTATTTCTGTATTTACTTGCATAAAACTATTTAGACTTACATTGTATTGTAGGCCATCTTGGTTTAATGTAATTTGTGGGTTGCCGTACAGTATCTTATAGTTTTCTGTCAAAATCACATTGTTTTTTAACTCATTTATGTTAATCATTAAGCTAAAGCTATCAAATTTAGTTTGCAATAATTTGATTAGATCGTCATAATTATTTAGTTTTTTACCATTTACAACTACACATACTAGTAGGTGGTTTTGCTCCATTCTGCATACTAAGTGTTTAATAAGTCCTTCTTTAGTTTGCTCATTGTATACACTGTTTTGATTGCTTTGTAGGAATGTGTTAAATAGAGTAATTACATCTAGAGCCCATGGTTGTTGTATTACACAATTTTCTATCTTTATAATATTGTGTGAATTTTCTTTGTACATACCTACATAGCCTGCAGTATCGTATCCTATAGGAAACGAAAACTTGTTTCTGTAGTAATACTGGTTTGCAGAAATGCAAGGCAATACTTTGTCTGCAACATCTAGTTTGCCCACATTCTTTAGAGTGTTGGACACTAGTGTAGTTTTGAAATTTAATGTTTGGGAGTATTCTAAATGTTGCAAATCGCAACCACCACATTTACTAAAGTAAGGGCACAATGGTTTTACTCTGTATGGTGATGGAGTAATTATCTCTACAATCTTGCCCACATAAAATTTTGACTTGGCATATATTATGTGAACTTTTACTACTTCATCTTTTAGAGCGAAAGGCACAAAAATTACAGCACCATCGTGCTTTGCTATTCCTTCGCCATTGATACCTATGTCGATTATTGAAACTGTTAAATCCATATTTTTTGTAATCATATTTAGATTGTATATCAAAATTTGTCAACTGCCAACTAAATTTGTTTTAATCTTTTTGATGAAATGATAAAGTGTGTTAAACTATTTTTGTGGTGGAAGGGAGCATACAATGAGTAACGAAAATATTGAAGAAAATGTAGAAGTAAGAGAAGAGCCTGTAGTAGTAGAAAAGAAATCTGAAAGTTTGATGCAAACTATTAAGTTTACATTGTTTTCTATATCTGCAGCTATTATACAAACATTATCATTTACTGTACTTAGTTTATTAGTATTTCACGATGCAGAGAATGAGTATGGCTGGTCATACTTTATTTCACTAACATTGTCAGTATTGTGGAACTTTACTCTAAATAGAGAGTTTACATTCAAGAGTGCAAACAATGTACCTATAGCTATGTTAAAGGTGTTAGGATTCTATGCGGTATTTACTCCTGCAACTATCTTTGGTGGTCAAGCATTAGTAAATGCAGGTTGGAATAATTTTTTGGTGTTTGTAATAACAATGCTACTAAACTTTGTACTAGAATTTTTGTATTGCAAATTTGTAGTGTTTAGAAATAGTATAAATACAAACAAACGAGCAAATAAGGAAAGTAAATAATGTATCATTTAGCTATTTTAAAACCAAAATACTACAAAATGATATTAGATGGTAGTAAACCTATAGAAAGTAGATTTAGTCAAAATAAGATTGCACCATTCGGTAGAGTGCATATAGGGGATATTGTATATCTAAAGTGCACTGGTGGAATGGTGGATACTATGTGTGTGGTAGACAAAGTGCAGTATTTCAATTTAACACCAGAAATGGTCGAAGACATTAGACAAAAGTATGGTAAGCAGATAGGTACAGATAAACCAGAAGAATGGGCTACTACTCTCAACAAAAAGTATGGTACACTTATTTGGTTAAAAGATGTAACTAAAATAAATCCTATCAAAGTAAATAGAAGCTGTGGCAATGCCTGGTTTGTATTAGATGGTGAACTAAAATAAAAAAGACTTAAAAATTTTAAGTCTTTTTTGTTTTCTATTTAATTGATTTTTCTGGGCCTGTGCTTGTTTTCATTTCAACATCAAGTTTTTTGCCTTTCCAGAAATCAAGGACTGCTTCTTTTCTAGCTTCGTCAATTTCTTGTTCTCTATGGCTAGAACTTTTGATTTCGTCGTAGTCTGCTAGATTTGCTGCGGCATCAAATGTGATTTGGTCGCCTTCTTTTATATTTAGGGCATCTAGTATGACTTCACAACGGGTTTTTAGATGAGCTCTTGATTTTGAATCTGTTCTTTCAATTAATTTGTCTACTTCTTCAAGATGTTTGTTTGTTTGAGGTGTTAGTTTGTACAAATAATTGATAGCCTCTGCCCCGGTCATTCCTTCCATTTTGGTAGTATAGTGGTCTATCATACTGTTCCATAGCATTGCAGTCTTTTTGCCTACAGATTGTTTGTACACAGAACATTCCGGCAATACTCTAGCATAATTTGCACTGTGACCAAATTTCTCTTTGTAAGCATTTTTTTCTAATGTTGTTGCATTTGTGATGCAAGCATATATATTTCTAAATCTGCCAGAGATAATATTGCTAATAGTTTGTTCTTGAATGTTTGCATAAGCTACAAGTTCGTTGTATGCTAGTCTGTTTGGTAAAGATTCATTTTTTCTTCTAGAGAAGCAAACTAGGGCACCTTGTCTTCTAAAGCTATCTGCATTTCTAAGTAATGAGTTGAATCCAGCATCGCTTAGGTCGTATAGGTAGTCGGTAGAAGATTCTGCATTTGTAAGGAAGTTGATTAAGTTGTTGATATTGCTATCAGTAAAATCACACACAAAGTTACTATTAAAAAACTTGAATCCTTCAGAAATCACAGTGGCTCTATTGTATGGATTTGATGTTTGTTGTGCGAAATATGAACTAAGTGCGGCATTTTGGTCTGCAATTTGCTTTCTAACTTGGTATCTTATATATTCGCCAAAAACATATTGTTTTTCTTCTTTGGTTAGATTAGAGTAGCCTCTTTTTACAGCTGAGTTGATGTCAAAATTTGTCATAACTTAAAACCCCTTTTCACTTTTTCCGTAAATAGTATAACACGAAACATTTCAAAATTCAATAGTGAAATTTGGCAAATACTCAGCATACAAAAAGCCCTTTCTATATAGAAAAGGCTTTGATTAGTTAATTAAAAAACCAGTTTGAGCAACAACCACAATTATTATTGTTGTTATTACAACCACAGCGATTGCAGCTATTACAATTGTTATTGCAGCCACAATTACATCCGTTATTACACATAGTTACCTCCATAACCCCTTAATATATAGTATTAATATAATCCAACTAATGTTAATGCGAATATTTGATAAAATAAAACAAATGTGGTATATTAAATGTGTTAGAGGATATATTTATGGAAGAAAATGTTATTCAAACTTATTTAAATAGAATCGTGCACCTTAGAAGTGCTAGAAAATATGTAAATGACTTGTGGCTTATAGAGTCTACACTTAGATTTTTTGATTATGACGAAGCTGATCAGGTTATAGGCTATATAGCAGTGAAATATCGCAAAGATATAAATGCTATAGGTAGAATGCTTACTGGTGTAATGGTGCTTACTCCTGCAGAAGCTGGCGAAAAAGACGATGTAGATTTGTACAATGATTTGTGCTATCTTAGAGATTGTCTTATCGTGTTTGCTGCTGTGCATTCTGGAGTAGAGAAGTCTCTTCATTCTGCGATAGTAAAAATTAGTAAAGAACAAAAACAAGAAGAATATGCTTAAAAATAAAAGACTCACTTAGATAGTGAGTCTTTTTTAGTATTTTGCTCGTTTTTTGTTTTTCGATACAAGTTTTAGTTTTTTGCCATTTTTGAAATATTTGTATTCGAAGTAGTTTGTGCCATCGTTTACATATACATCGTTTCTACCACTCATAAACCATATTTCGTAGGTGTAATTCTTATACATAGTATTTAGTTTGGCTACTATATTTTCACTAGCTTCGTGATACATTGTGCCTTCTGGTATACTTTTTAGACTTTCTAATTTTGTGTGATTAGTAATGGTTTTTAGTATTTGCCAACCTCGCATACTTTCTACTATGTTTAGTGGCTCAAATCCAAAATCTAGATATAATTTTGCAGCTAGCCAGGTATGTGTTTGGGTATGTAGTAGAAGTCTTGTGTAACCTAATTGATTGGCTAATTTTAAGGTGTGGGCTATAAGTGGTTTGGCTAGATGTTTGCCTTGATAGTTGCTGTCTATTGCCAACCAGTCAATTTTGGCTTTGTAGCCATATTCGTTGCATGGGCTAACTGTAGAAGTAGCTACTTTTTTGTTTGTAGCAGTTTCTACTATAAAAAAACAGCATGTATTTAATTTATCCTTAAAATCTTTATAGAAATCATTGAAAACTTCTTCTGCATATTCTACAGAAGTGAATTCGCCACTAGACAAGTGAATTTGTACCCAATCTTTTAAATTGTTGTTGTAGAACTCAAAATGATAGCCACTAGGTAGATCGTGTCTTGCAATTTCGCTAAGGTTGTCTAGTGTCATTAGTAGTTCGTGATATTCTAATCTTTTTTCTATACTATTTAGTTTTATCATACCTAAATAATATCACATTTTTAATTGTTTTTTAAATGATTTGTTTAACTAAAACAAAATATGTTATGCTAATTGTAACAAAGAGGTGTTTTGTATGGGAAAGCAATATTCTTGGTCGAAAGATATTCAATCTACAGCAATATTAGATTGCTCTAGAAGACTAAGGTTTAATGATAGAAATAAACAGTTTTGGTTTGACCTAATAGGTGTTAAAGATGGCATGAGGGTGCTAGAAGTGGGTTGTGGAAGCGGACATTTCTTGCAAATGCTTAAGAAAAACTTTGATATCGAGGCTTATGGTGTAGACTTAGATGCAGGTCATATAGAATATGCTAAGCAATCTGCAAGTCAAAACGGATTAGATATCAATTTCCAAGTGGCAGATATTAGGGATTTGCCGTTTGATGATAATTTCTTTGATGTCGTATATTCGTATACTGTGGTGGAGCATTTGCCGTTTAATGATTTTATAACTGACCAAACCAGAATACTAAAAGCTGGTGGCAGAGTGGTGATGATGACGGTTGAAGCTAAACAACAGGCTGCTAGTGAGTATGATTATATGGACGAAGAAATATATGCTTACTTTGATGGAGTGGTTATCGACAAACCAGACAATATAGGGATATATTCACCTAAGCCGAAGGACAAACTTTTAGGTTTAAACAAATACGACTTTGACAATATAAAAGTTGAATTTAAAAACTTGTTATACTATTGTCCAGATAATTACTTTGATGATGTGGAGTTTGGACTTTTTGAGATAGATATGGCTAGATTGTCTACAATCGCAGATGCAGAATTTGTGCTTAGTCATTCTACTAAAGATACTAAAGAAGCAGATTTGTGTGCTTGTGTGGGGAATATTAATAAGAAATTTGAAAAACGAAAAGAATTGTTTTTGTCCAAAACACAAGTGTGCGATTATCAAACAACTGCTGTATGTGCTATTAGTGGTACAAAAAAGTAATATAGAGGTGTATTATGGTTCGATTTGTAAAAGCAAAAGAAGAAGATGCTTACAATTTAGCTCGTATCAAAAAGTTGTGTTGGGAGCAAACATACAACAATATTTATGATGCTGTCGATATAGAAAACTTTGATTTTGACAAACATGCCGAGAAGTTTGTAAGTCAAGTAAAAAGTGACCACGAGCAATTATATATTATTATATATAAGGGTAAACAAATAGGTTATTTCAATTTTGGTACAGCTAGACACACTCCTATAGATAAATACTTGAATATTCCTTGTGTAAATTCGCTATATGTACTAAAAGAGTATCAACACAAGGGTATAGGTTCAAAAGCTCTAACATTTATAATGAAAGAACTCAAAGAAACTTCTAAGTTTATGTTTTTGTGCTGTAATTCGTACAATGAAAAAGCAAAAAAGTTTTATACCAAAATGGGTGGTAGAATTACTGACGAAGTAAAAAGTGAAAGTAAGTATTTGAGCCAAATTTATTTTGAATTTGAATTGTAATACAAGGGGAACGATGAAGGGACAAGTTTTGTTAAAATATATACTTAATAGCGATGATGTTGTTTCGAGTATTAGAGATAATATGAAGGATTTAACTGCTCTAATACCTGAGATTAATGATATGGTCGGGTTTGAACATAATCACCCACATCATCACTTAGATGTGTGGGAACACACATTGAAGGCTCTTAGTGTGTCGCCAAACAATTTTGATATTAGGTTGGCATTGCTTTTGCACGATGTGGGCAAACCACATTGCTTTCAAGATGAGGAAGTTAGGCATTTTAGGGGACACCCCGTAGTGTCTGCACATATGACTAATGATATATTAAAAAGACTAAAGTATGATGGCAAGTATGTAGATTATATATGTGAAATCATATCTAGACATGATATGCCATTACTAGAAGAACATCTAGTGGCAAATATGCAGTTGTCCAAGACTATTTTTGAAGTGCAGAAGTGTGATGTACTGGCTCACAATCCAGACAAAAACACAAAACGACTAGAATATATTGACACAACTGCCAAGATGTTTAAAAATATTACGAAAACTAAAAATATTGATTTAGTAAAATATTGATTTAGTAAAATAATGATTTAATAAATAAAAAAAGAAGAGTATGTTTTACTCTTCTTTTTGTTTGTTATTCTGTTCTTAGAGCTTTTACAGGGTCTTTCTTTGCTGCCACATTTGCCGGCATTAATCCTGCTATAAATGTCAAACCTACACTGATTAGTACTAGTATGATTGCTCCTACTACAGGTAGTACTGCAATATTAGATAGTCCAGTAAATGCCTTTAGTATTAGGTTTATAGGTATATTTAGTAGTGCTGCAACTAGAATTCCTAGTACACCGCTTGCTAGTCCTATAATAAAGCTTTCTGCTGTAAACACTCTCTTTACATCTCGTTTAGAAGCACCTACACTACGAAGTACACCGATTTCCTTAGTTCTTTCTATTACAGAAATGTATGTAATAATGCCTATCATAATAGAACTAACTACTAATGATACACTTACAAATGCTATAAGCACATAAGTGATAGATGTGATTATAGTAGATACAGTGCCCATTAGTATGCCCACCATATCGGTATAAGATATTTCATCGCCTTGTTCTGCAACTTCATTGTAATTAGATATAAAGTCTACTACTGATTCTTTTGATTCAAAAGAATTTACATATATTTTGATAGAACTTGGTTTATTGGTTTCTAATGGTTGTAGCTTGCCACTAGTAGAGCCTAGACTTGCTGCATGTTTATTTACCATTTGTGTAGTAAATGATGATAAGTATACTACACCAGATTTGATAGAACCATTTTCTGTAGTTTCGTTTGGTCTAAGTATTCCTACAATTTTGATTTCGTTTGTAGATTCGTTTAGAGCTGCACTATATTGCTTTGCATATTCTTTTGCATCATATATAGGATTTGGAATTGTTTTTGTAGGGTTTGTAGGGTCGGTAATTGTTCTTTTGTTTAAATCTCTAATATCAATTACTTCGCCATTTACTGTCCTATAGTAATCATGTTCTGCTAGTACTTTGTATGTCTTTTTGTTGATTACAGAACTATAGTCTATAGCAACAGGGTCTTTTTCTTCGTATACTAATGCTTTTAAGCTTTGACCTAATTGTTCGTAAGTCATTATGCCTAGAGCATATAGGTTGTAGTCGGTAATTTCGTTGTTTTTGTCTACTACTAGCATAGCTTCGTTTGGTTCGGTAGCATATTTGCCATCTACTAGGTCGTACTGTGACTTGATTAGGTCGGTATTGTCTAGTAGTTCGCTAAATATTGATGTGCCAGCAGATGACATAGCATTATTTGAACCACCACCCATCATAGAAGACATATCTTCGGTGCTAAAACCCAAAATCTCAAATACAAAAGTTAATACTTGTAATTTAGAAAGTGTAATGGTTTTGTATGCTCTTAGGTCTGTTTCTACTGGTTTTAGGACTTCAAAATCGCTCATGAAGTCAAAGTTTGTTTTGCCCTCTATTGCTGTAAGAGACCAACTGCCATCATCATGTTCTACTGTATTTATATTTGTCTCTTTACCAAAAAATATAAGTGCATATTTGGTGACCATATCCATTAATGTAGAACTACCTACTTGGCTAGGTATCGTGCTGCTTTGTTCGCCATAGAATTCTAAACCTAAGTCGTAAGTATATTGAATAGCACTTACATACTTGTCTAAATCTTCTCTATTGTCTTCTATATGTTTTTTAAATGCTTCTAGATTGTTAGGCTTTAGGTTTGAGCCTACAGAATTCATAATCTTAGAAATGGTTTTCTTTGAATATATTTTGCCGTCTTGATTGTTTTTGTCTTGAGTTTCGTCTTCTGGCATAAACATTTGTAACATTACTGATGTAAAGTCTATACTCTTAGCTTCTATAGTGATAGGGTAGCTGGTAAGCGAATCTTCTTGCATTTTGTTTACAAATGTAGAGAATCCACTAGAGATAGATAGTATTAGGGCTATACCTATAATACCTATAGAACCTGCAAATGTTACAAGTATAGTACGAGCTTTCTTTGTAAGTAAGTTTTTGAAGCTTAGGCTAAGTGCTGTAAAGAAAGACATTTTCTTTTTCTTGTTTTTCTTCTCTAATTCTCTTTTGGTAAGGGAGGTGTCGTCACTTACACTAAGCAATTTCTTTTCTTTTTTCTTGCCATCATTTTCGTATGGATTACTATCGTCTATAAGTTGACCATCTAATAGTTTTACTATTCTGGTAGAATACTCTTGAGCTAATTCTGGGTTGTGTGTAACCATTATGATTAGCTTGTCTTTAGAAATTTCTTTTAGTAGTTCCATTACTTGTATGCTTGATACTGTGTCTAGGGCTCCGGTAGGTTCGTCTGCAAGAATAATTTCTGGGTCGTTTACTAATGCTCTAGCTATAGCTACTCTTTGCATTTGACCACCACTAAGTTGGTTTGGTTTGTTTTTCAATTTGTCGGCTAGTCCTACCTTTGTTAATACATCGGTAGCTCTTTTTCTTCTTTCTTCTTTGCTAACACCAGATAGTGTAAGTGCAAGCTCTACATTTTCTAGTACTGTTTGGTGAGGTATTAGATTGTAGCTTTGAAATACGAAGCCTATAGAGTGGTTACGATAATTGTCCCAGTCTGCATCTTTAAACTCTTTGGTAGACTTGCCATTGATTACTATGTCACCAGAAGTGTATCTGTCTAGACCACCCACAATGTTTAGCATAGTTGTTTTACCACAACCACTAGGTCCTAGTATGGCTACAAATTCATTTTTTCTAAATTCTAGACTAACATCGTCTAGTGCATTTAGAGTTGTATCGCCAGTAACATACTGTTTTACAATATTTTTTAGTTCTAGCATAGTTGTCTCCTTAATATTTTTTTAGGTTTAAACAAAAACTCGTTTTTGTTGTAAGCTTAATTGTGCTGGTGTAATTATAGCACAATATTTAATTTATTACTAAATTAAAAACAAATAAATTTATATATTTATTTGAAGAATTTTTACTTATAAACAAAATTGCTTTTTTAAAGTAGAAAAAAATAGTAAAATAAGTTTGAAAAATAATTGTAGGAGTATCGAATATGAAAGATGTAGTTATTGTAGGTGGCGGAGCTAGTGGTATAATGTGTGCCATTGTGTGTGCTATGAAAGGTAAAAAGGTTACACTTATGGAAAGTGGTGTAAAACTAGGCAAAAAAATAATGATGAGTGGTAATGGTAGATGTAATCTTACAAACAAAACCATATCTAGCGATAATTACAATGTGTTTCCTAAACAATTTGAAAAATTTGATAATTATCATGCTTTAGAGTTTTTTAAAGGTTTGGGTCTAGAAACATATTTTGATGAAGAAGGCAGATGCTATCCTATATCAAACCATGCTAGTTCGGTATTAGATGTATTACTAAACAAACTAAATCAAACTAATTGCGAAGTGATTAGTAACTGTGCTGTAGACAATATCAAAAGAGTTAACAATTACTATGAAGTAAGTACTGCTTTGGGTGTGTTTGAAGCCAAAAAAGTGGTTATAGCTACAGGTGGTAATACTATTACAAAAATATTAGATGAATTAGAGATAGAATATAGACCATTTAAGCCTAGTTTGTGTGGACTAAAAACACTACAAAGCACACAACTACTTACAGGGGTGAGAGCTGAGTGCGAAGTAAAAGCTGTAATCAAAGATTTTGTGAAAGTAGAAAAGGGTGAAGTTATATTCAAAGACGATGCTATTAGTGGTATATGTATATTCAATTTGTCTGCACTATTAAACTGGCATAATATTGACAACTGTAGTTTGAGTTTAAATTTGTTGCCACAATATACAGATAAGCAACTTTTAGATGTGCTACAAACTAGAAAACAATCACTTAGTGAATTGACTGCCAGACAATTCTTTGATGGAATGTTGCACAAAAATTTAGGACAAGAAATTTTGAATAGATGTCATATCAAACTTAATATGCCAGTCAAGAATTTCAATTTGTCAATTTTAAAGAATTTTGCTACACATTTACAAAACTTAACATTCAATGTGTGTGGGTTTGAAAACAACAATCAGGTACATAGTGGTGGTGTAAGAGTGGGAGAGCTTACAGATAATTTAGAAAGCAAAAAATATGCAAACCTTTACTTTGTAGGTGAGGTGGTAGATGTAGATGGTGTTTGTGGTGGATACAATTTACAATGGGCTTGGACTAGTGGATATGTAGTAGGAGAAAGTGTATGATAAAGGTAGACAATATTTCACTTAATCCTACCTATACCGAAAACGATATTTTGCAAAAAGCGGCAAGGTTATTAAAAGTTGACAAGTCTACGATTGAAGAATATGTGATACTTAAGAAGTCTATTGATGCTAGACACAAACCAGATGTCAAAATTATTTTAAGTCTGGCTGTTAGTTTAAAGGGAAACAAAACCATAAAGGGTTTTGAAAGTGTAGAACCAAACTACGATGGTTTGCAATACGACAAAGTAGATAATATTAGTATGTCGCCAGTCGTAGTAGGATTTGGACCAGCAGGAATGTTCTGTGCATTAGCACTAGCAAAAATGGGCCTAAAGCCGATAGTTGTAGAACAAGGTATGTCAGTAGAGGATAGAGAAAAAGCAGTACTTAAGTTTTGGGAAACAGGCGAAATTAATCCTAAGTGTAATGTGCAATTTGGAGAAGGTGGAGCAGGAACTTTTAGTGATGGTAAATTAAACACAAACCTAAATAATCACTATTGCAAATTAGTAATAAACGAATTTGTGCTAGCTGGTGCACCTACAGAAATTAGGTATATAAATAAACCACATATAGGTAGTGACAATCTAAAATCTGTAGTAAAAAACATTAGAAAACAAATTATATCCCTAGGTGGACAAGTTTTGTTTAATACAGAATTTGTTGATTACAAAACGATTGATGGTAAATTAACTAAGGTTATTGTCAAAAACCTAATAGATGATACTTTGATTGAGATTGATACAAATCAGCTTGCATTGTGTATAGGACATAGTGCTAGACCTACTTTTGATATGTTGTATGGTAAAGGTTTGGAGTTTAAACAAAAGCCATTTGCTATGGGTGTAAGGATAGAACAAAAACAAGCTGATATAAATATGAGTCAGTACGGTATGGATACAAAAGTATTACCTAGTGCAGATTATAAACTAGCAGTGCATCTGGATAATGGTAGAAGTGTATTTACATTCTGCATGTGTCCGGGTGGAGTGGTAGTAAATTCTGCTGATAGTTGTGGTGAGATTGTTACAAATGGTATGAGCTATTTTAAAAGAGACAAAGAGAATGCAAATAGTGCAGTGCTAGTAAATGTAACCCCAGAAGACTATGGTAGTAGTCATCCACTTGCTGGTATTGAATTTCAAAGAAAGTATGAGAGACTTGCTTACGGTCTTACTAATAGTCACTACTGTCCAGCACAAACTGTAGGCGAATTTTTGACAGGTGACAAAACCGAACTTAGAGTAAATCCTAGTCTAAAAGTAAAGATGACAGATATATTTAAATGTCTTCCTGATTTTGTAGTAGATAGTCTAAAATTAGGTTTGCCATTACTAGACAAAAAACTTAAAAACTTTGCACACCCTGGGAATTTACTAGTGGCTATAGAGAGTAGAAGCAGTAGTCCTGTTACTATTGTAAGGGGTGACGATATGCAGTCTACAACACAATGTGGCATATATCCTTGTGGCGAGGGTGCAGGATATGCAGGTGGTATTATAAGTAGTGCTGTAGATGGTATAAAGGTGGCAGAAGCTATTAGAGAAAATATAAATAAAAAAGTTTAGCAAATTTGCTAAACTTTTTTTGTATTAATTAACTTTTTTAAAAATATAATATCTCCAGTCACCTTGGTCTTCTAATTTTTCTACAAATTCGAAGTAGCCTTTGCTATATGTAACTAACTCATCTATCGTATGGCATATAAAGTTTCTATCGTAGTCTATACCATTATATGTAACTAAACTAGATTCTTTTCTTTTGCCAGAGCCTTCTCTTACTACTATCAAAGTATATGCATTATCGTTTAGTATAGTGTGCATATTTTGAAATGCTAGTGGAAGTTTGTCGTTTTCTAGATGGATAAGTCCTGCTACACATATCAGTCCGTCCACTTTTCCTACATAAGAATAGTCTTTAAGCATATCTTGTACATAGAAAGATATTTCGGGATTTCGTTCTTTTGCTATCTTTATCGAGTTTTTACTCAAATCTAGTCCTATTACTTTTGCCCCTAGATTTTTAAGTCGCATACTTTCATATCCGGCTCCACAGCAAAGGTCTACTATGGTTGGATTTTTAGGTAGTAATGTCATTAGGTGCTTTAGGTAAGGTAATACACTTTCGTTATTGTACCATTCTTCTGCCCATTTTTCTGCAGAATCATCATAATATTCTATTGTATTTTTCATTTATACTAATCCTTTATATTAGCAAGATTGTAGTTTTTGTAGTATTCATCTTGTGTTACTTCTTTTATTATACTAATGTTTGGTGGAAAATCAATCTTTTGATTTTCATTGTTTAGCTCAATTTCCATAATTGCTTTGTCTTGCCAGAAAGGGTATATGTCTATCTCGAAGTATTGATTGTTGTGTACTAGGCAGTATCTGGTTTTTCTAATTTGTCTTTTGTTGGTGTCTGCATCCATTAGTAGGTCTAGATATTCTTTTTCGGATATTCGTTTTTCTATCTCTAGTCGTTTGATGTCACTTACGACCTTTTTGATGGTTTTGGTGTATGTATAGCTACCATTTATTCCTCTTTGTCTTACTCTGATTTCATCGTTAGAGTCGCTTTTTAGGTAAGTTTGTATGATTTCTACTTTTTGGCAGTTTGGATTTTGTTGTAATAGGTTGATATCTGGATAATGTATTAGGAATTTTCGTTCTATCTCAAATGGTGTAGGTTCGCCTAGTAGTGCAGAAATTTCTGCCATTAGTTTTTTCATTTTATTTTCGAAGTCGGTAGAGTTGTCTATTATTCTAAGGTGAGGGTGCCCAGCCCATGCAGATATAAGGTTGTTATCTTTTTCGACAGCTTCTTCTTTTGTTTCGGTACGAGCTTGGTTGTTTTCTAGTGTGTAAAATTGCTCAGCCCCTTTGGCAGCAGTTACTAGATGAAATACTCCATCATATTCGTCTTTTAGGTGTGTTTCGGTTAGATTTAGGGATTTTAGAAGCTTTTGAAACTCATATTTTGACATATATCCTTTGCCGTCTAATGTACCTCTATCACATACTATAAGGATTTTGTTTTTGTCGTATAGTTTTTGAGCAGCTTGTTCAAAAACTTTTTCTTTTTCTATTTGAAGCTTTAAGACTGCAGTTTGAAAGTCATAGTTGCTTTCTAGTGTCCAAGGAGCTGCACCACCCATAATCAGTTCGGTGGCTGTTTCTGGTATAAACAATACAGCATATCCTTTTTTGTTGAATGTTTCTTGTATCCAACTCATAGCTGTGCTTTTACCTGCACATGGACCACCAGTGATAACTATTTTTGTTATCTTTTTTGGACTTTCGTTTAGTTGTCTTTGTAATAGTTCGTCAATACCTACATTGTATATTTTAGATAGTTTTGTTAGTTTGGTTATAGTAGGCTTGCTAGCACCAGTTTCCCACTTTGATACTGCTTTGTTTGTAACATCTAGCATTTCGGCTAGTTCTGTTTGGGTAAGGCCACTAGCCTTTCTTAAATTGTATAGGTAATCACCAAATTCGTAATCGTTCATATCACACCTCTTTTCCTTTATTACATTAGTATTTTACTACCTATATTAGAACTTTTCAACAATATTTTGTCGAATGATGGTAGAATTTTATTGTGTAAAAGTAGAATTTTAAAAAATAAAAAAGCTATATTGATTGTCAATATAGCTTTAATTTTTAGAAATCTTCTTTGTTGTACTCAAATTCTATAGGGCAACAATTAGATATTGCAAACATAGGTGCAGATTCGTTTGGTTTTATGCCATATGCAAGGTTTGTAAATGCTGCTAGATTTACACCACTAGTTACACATATAAAGCTGTCGCTGTTGTTGTTTGAATTTATAATGTCTATTAGACAGTTTTGTACACGGGTTTGACAAGCTTTCCAACTTTCGTTTTCTACACTTTTAAATTCGTTTAGTCGCTCATCTTCTATGATAGGTATTTCTAGATATTTATTGATAAGTTTTGCAGTCTTTTTACAGCGAAGGAAAGGAGATGTGTATATCGCCTTAAAGTTTCTTTTTGGATTGGCCTCTTTTAGTAATTCGGCTACTAATTCACAATCTTTCACACCTAATTCGGTAATATCATCATTTTGAGATGGAGTTTTACTCTTTTTGCGATTTGCATGGTGAACATAAACTATATGCATAACATTCTCCTTTTATCGTAATATTATTGATTCGAAATATTGCTCTTGAAATTCTGTCAAAGCTCTTATTTGGTCGTCAGTATAATTTCTGCCTTTTGTCATAACTACTAGTTTGTCATCATTGTCGTTTGTTCTGTGAATGATTGCAACCACTACACCTTCAAAAGTGTCTAGTGGTTTGTGTTCGCCTAGTACATAAGCATCTAGTTCTTCGCCATCGCCACTAATTGTGCCAGGAATATAGCCATAATTTACAGGGTATACAAATCCGTGCTTTGGGTGTGTGGTGCCTAATGGCCTATCCATTTTTACTAGAACAGTTTGTCCTAAATATTTTCTATTCATATAAATTTCCTTTATTTATGCTATTTGTTTTAGAAATCTGCACTCTTTTCGTAAGGGGTGAAGTTGATATAGCCACCTTTTTCTGGTGCACCATTTTCGCCTTTTTTTACTAAGGTTATTTTGTAAATGGTAGAGTAGCATGAACTATGTGAAGCACTATATCCTAGTGTTAAAGTATGGTATTCTCTACCATCAAAGAAAAATACACTTTCTCTATCAGGTTTTGTACGAAATACCACACCTTGTAGTTCGCCATCTACAAAAAGCAGGTGGTTAGCATCTTTTTTTGCTTCAATTTTGCGATATGTGGTAGAGTCATATTCATTATGTGAATCTTCTTCTACTCTGTCATCATCACTATTGTCGTAGCTAGATTTGTAAGTGTATTCTATTTTTAGTAGATGATCGTTTAAAAATTTGTCTAGTTCTTCTATCTTTTCATTGTCTACTTTCAATAATTTTGATTTGATTACAAATTTATTTTCTTCATTGAAATATCCTTCTGTTACGAAGTAATCTATTTTTTCGTTGTTATCCATAATGATTATTTCTCCTTACAAAAATACACTAAATATTACTATCTGTATATCACGATGTGGTAAAATATGTCAAGTGTAACATGGATTTGGTGTGGTTTTATTAGTTGTATTATTTAAAATATAAAAAGTTTGTTTCAATAGCTAAATAATAAAGATATAAATTATATTAAAATTTATAACATATATAAAGGTTTAATAATATTCTACTGTGATTTTTTCTGCTTACAGATAAGAATTATTGTTATAGATATTAATAACAAAGAAAATAAACTTGTTAAAATTATTATTAGCCAAGCTATTGGTTTTTCATCATTTTGTTTGTTTAAAGTTCTTGAGAATAAAAAATTATACACATTATCTTCTGATTGATCTAGTTGGAAAGAGTCTATCCATGTAGAATGAAAGGTATCATCATTGCGAACACCTGCATCATAAATTTTATAAACTACATCAGCACCCAAATTTTTTAGTTTTTGCATTACATTGCAAGTGGGATTAGCACCTACTATTGTGTCTCTAAGATCATTTGCTGTAAATATAGGTGTCTGTAGGTACTCGTTGATTTTAGTTTCATCTAGAGCCCCACAAATTGGAGCTGCTGCAGCAAAATATTGAGGGTATCTTGCTAACAAATCCCAAACTCCCATGCCACCCATTGATACTCCACAAGCATATATTCTAGAGTTATCTATAGAGTAATTGCTCACAATTTGGTCCATAAGAAGTTTAACAGCTTTTAGGGCAGGGGTAGGTTCTTCTTTTATTGTATAAGATCCTGTATCCCATGATGCATCAACCCAAAGATATGGTTCTGGGCATTGAGGAATTAGAATTATTGTGTTGTTTTTATATTCGTTTGAGGATACTAGTGTTTCAACAAATCCGTAATGTGACGACAATAGTTGGTCGTGATTTTTGCCTCTATCACCAGCACCGTGTAAGAATAACACAAAAGAATATTTTTGATCTTGAGAATAATTTGGAGGAAGATATAATGAATATGCAATTTCTGTTTCTTCAGTTTGAAAAAAATTATTAATCATAATGCTATTTAAATTAGGGCTTTGGGCATAAACAGAATTTGGCTTTCCTTGTAATGCAAAAATCGAAACAGAAAAAGACAACATTGTAAGCAATATATAAAAAAATTTGGTTGTTATTTTCACAATTCTACCCATAAGTTTTTGATTTTTTATAATTTATCATATCATACAATTGTTTATTTGTATATTTAATACAATATTGACACCACAAAAAGATGTTCTCATAAATTCATTGTTGGTGTCGGTGAAACTAAAATCAAGTAAACTTGTTTTAATTGCTTTAGGCTACCAAGTACTTATATAACAACTGCAAAAATATTTTTAAAACAATTTGTTTTTTGTTAACACTTTTTTAAATTCTTTTGCTATACTTAAAGTGTCAAATATAAAAAATATATTAGGGGGTTTTATGAAAAAATTTTTAAAATTCATGTTTGCCTTTGGTGAGAAATATAGAATACGAGAAGAAAAATATGCAAGAGATAGCAGAAGATTTGGAACTTCTGGAGATTTGTTTGTTATGATAATTCTCGCAGCACTTCCATTATTATCGTTATGGGGACTATTTAGCGATATTGGCATGTGGAAAATTCCTTGCATTTTAGGTGTTACTTTAATACTTTACTCTCCAACAGAACTTATGATTACGGGTATAGTAGCATTAAGGCATAGAGCAAGAATGAAAATTCAAAACAAAGTAGAAGGTGCTCTTATAGGGAAAACAGCAGAAATGATTGCTGGCGAAAATATGTCTGAACAAGACAAGGAAAAAGTGGAAAACTACGAAGCAAAAGGCACTGCACATAAATATGATTTAGCAGTTGGCATTTTGGGCATTTCTTTATCAATAATAGTTGTAATTGCTTTCATATGTTTATTATGTGTGTTTGGCTGGCAAGCATTATCTAAATTATAGGAGATTATTATGAAAAAGAAATTTTTAAGTTTTATTTTAGCATTATGCTTAATTATTCCATGTTCATTTATATTAAGTGCTTGTGGTGAAGATGATGACCCACCAGCAGAACCAGTTCATCATGGTATAGCAATAAGAACCCTTAATAATTTGAATGATAAGCTAGATTCTATTGAAATTTTTTGTGGTGATAGAGAAGCAGTGTCCGAAACAGAATTTTATAGCGGAACTATAAAGGAAGGAGAGGAGAATGTTTTTATTAAATTAAAAGCAAAGCAATCAGTAAAATATACTGAAGAAGATGTTATCCTTACTGAAAATGATAATAAAGAATTTTCAAAATCTATTGAAATTAAAAATGATGGCATTACACAAAATATTATTGAAATAACCATTAGTAATATTAAAAATGATTGCTTCTTCAAGCTTGGTTTAGAAGATAGTGACGAAATCCATCAAATAGCATCAATGCCTATTGAATTTAACTATGATATTCGTTACACCTCATCATCTAATGACCAGATTGTTTTAACTGGCTTAGAAGAGTCTTTTGATAGTATTTCTGTTTGGAGTGATAAGGCTAATCGCTTTATATCTTACAACGACACAAAAGCTGACAATACCTTAAGTACAGAACTAGAGTTGCAAAACATTAATGTAAATGAGTTTAAGGTGTATGTTCGTTTTGCAACAAACCTTATATTATTTAATTCAAAAACATTAAACAATTTGGTTGTTCTTCGTCAAGCAAATAGCAGCGAATTAGATGTTCCATTAACTTTTAATCCTCAGGCTGTTAAAAAAGATGGAGTTGAATGTTATGAGTATACACTTGATATTGATAAATTTCAGCACAATATAACTGAAAATAGTAAAATAGTACTAACTTATCAAAATGATTTAGGAAGAATTTCTGGATTAACAGTACGAGAAATTGAAGATATGGCCGTGTTGGATTATGTAGAATTTGATGGTCATAAATTTAGCCAAACAACTTATAGAGATAATTTAACTGATAATAGAGAGATAGTTGCTACTATTGTTGAGCCATCAGCAAACTCTGTTAAAAAACTTAATGAAGCAGGTACTTACAAAATGATCGTTGGTGTAAATGGAAGTAGTGAGTATGTAGATTATAGTAAAATTGATGTGTATGTTGGAAACAAAGAATCAGGCATAAAAGCAGAGTATAAAGAAGATGGTTATCATTATGTAACAATCCCAGTCAATGCATACCCAAGCCAATATGGAAATGCTGAGTATTTCTATTTGACAGCTGTTCCAAATGTTCAAAATATAGATGATGTAATTGACACAGAAAATTATGCTGTGGTGCCAGTTACAACTGTTGTTGAAAATGTAGCGATGTATAATGTAACTGAAAATGTGGGCGAACTTTGGAGAACAGAATTAAGTCAAGATGGCAAAACACAAACACAATATTTTGTTGTGGAAAAAAATGCGAAAGATTTATATTATAACTCAATATTACCATTAAATAAAAAATTCTATTATGCAAATTATGATGATATTACAGTAAAAGTAACATTTAATGGTCATGTAAATTATATTAACTTTGATTTTAAAACAATATATAACAATAATCTTTCATTGGGTGGAACTCTCGACTTATTGTGCGACGACCAATACTATTATATTCAAAACAACTACTATGTTTCTGGCGACACTTCTTATGTAGAATATAGTGTATCACAGGAAATTGTTGAGTTTAGACCTATTCGACTATCTACAAACACTGCTTATGATGGTAATGGTATTAAATATGAAATCATATCTGGAACTGTAAGTAAATCAGCTCTTAAAGGTTATTCATATTATTATGATGGAAACAATGGCGGAACTGAAATCGAAGTTGCAACCAGCTTAGTAATAAAACATGGTAATGATGTTATAACACCTTCAAATGGGGTATACGAACTTGAAAGAGGTGTAATATATAATTTTGAATTAACAATACTAAATACACCAGATTTAGCTACACCTTCTTATATGTATGATCTTATTTGTAGTATTAGTGAGTGGACTGTTTATGAAGAAAACGGAGATAGTCATACAGAGACTAATGGAGAAATTACTTATAAAGAAATCAATGGTAAATTTATTGGAACAATTTGCATCAATACTCCATTTGATAGTTTTGGTTTAGTTGATTGTTTTACACTTGGTATTCGTTATTAGTATGAGTTTTTACTATATTAACCTATCAGAATTTTCTGGTAGGTTTTTTAGTTTAAATCTTAACTAAAAATAAAAAACAAATTCAAGCGAACTTGTTTTTATTACTGTCTTTATGTAACTAAGAGTTCATATAGCCACCGCTATTGTTTCCAAAAGTTTATATAGCCACCACCTAAATAAAGTCGATTTTTTCAAAATATTTAGTTTTTTATTAGCACTATTTCAAATGATTTGTGCTATACTAAAAATATCAAATACAATAAATATGTATTAGGAGGTTTTATGAAAAAGAAATTTTTAAGTTTTATTTTAGCAATATGCTTAATTATTCCTTGTATGTTTATGATGACTGCTTGTGGAAAGGACGAGCCTAAGTCACTAGCTGGCAAGACTATTCGCTGTTCTGACTTTTATACAGAAATTTTTAACAGTCATTCAATTGACCTAAATTATGTTCAAGAGGGTAACAATGGCAATAAATTCTATACTACAAATGTCACTCTTGGTGAAATATTGGAGATGACTCTAGGAACTAATGCCTTCACTTACCTAAACAATGTAACACCTACTACAATTGATGAGGCAAAAGAATTATTCGCTCAAAAACTAAAAAGCGAGCTTTGCACAATATCTGTAAATCCTTATATTCACTTTTCAGAAGATTTAACCAAAGCTGAGTTGTATTATACTGCCGACACAGTTGCAAGGACTTATGATGTTGAATATGTAAGCAACTTGGGGTATGGAACATACACATTAAAACTAGATGGTAAAGATTGTGTTGAGCTTTATGCACTTGATAGCGACCATGACAAATTCCGTATTGCTGAAATCGGTATAGACGGCTACACGGGTGTTGAGGGCTACCACTTTCTAAAAGAAGCTTGTGAGATTGGATTAGAAGGTGAATGTGCTACACCAATTACTCTGACTGCAGATGACGGCTCTACAATACAAAAAAGACTTGATGAAGTTTTTGTTAATAACATAACAATTCTGGCTACACTACTATACACAGTTATATAATAAATAATTAAAAACCTATTAGAGAAATCTAGTAGGTTTTTTCTTTAATAAGATTTTTTGAAAAAATGTAAAAAAATGAAACATTTTTAAAATGTTTGTGCTATACTAAAAATATCAATAAAATATTTGTGGAAATTAGGAGGTTTTATGAAAAAGAAATTATTAAGTGTTATTTTAGCAATATGCTTAATTATTCCTTGTATGTTTATGATGACTGCATGTGGTAGTAAAACAGTTGATTTGTCAGGGAAAACCATTGCAATTAATGAGATAACAGACATGAATTGGGATGCAATTTCTTTATATGTTTCTTATCAGGATAGTGAAGATAACAATAAGTCATATAATCTTGACATTACTAGCGATGATAATGCATTTGAAAATGCAGATGCTGTTAAGATAATGAAAAGTTTGGCTGGAGTGTCTGATAATGCAAGTATTGATGAATTAAAAACAAAACTTCAAACAGTAGTGTTTAACAACGCGAAAAATAAGAGTCATGTATTAAAGTTTAACGACAATGCATCTAAGGTAAACTTTTACCAATACTCTGAAGGAAATCTTGATAATGTTGTAAAAACATATGATGTGGAGTTTTTTAAATTAGGTGACACTAACCAATATTATTTAAGACAAAATGACGAAAGAACTGGGGATGTTTTGACGGTATATGCAAAAGACAATATAGGTGTTGGTGGAACAAATTTGATACCAATTATTGAATTTGATATAAGTTCTTTAAATATAGAAGTTACACTAACCCCTTTAAATGGCGTTGGCGAATCAAAAACAGTTTTATTAAGTGATTGTTCGTATGCTCGTTTATCATTTCATGTTGAATATACTTATAAAGTAGTTGAATAAAAAATAAACCTATCAGTTAAAAACTGGTAGGTTTTTTGTTGGTTAAAAAATTTATTATTTTTCTTAAAAACATTGAAAATAGTTATACAAATTTCTCAATAAACTGCTATACTTAAAGTAATATATTGTATGAGGAAAATTATATGAAAATATTATCTTGGATTTTTAGTTTTTTAAGTAGATATACGGAATTTGAAGAAAGTTATGAAAAAAGCCGTTATCCATTTTTTAGATTTGTGTTAATAGCTGGAACAGCAGCAGCTCCCATTTTGCTCTTTTGGGGTGCTTCTGCAATTGAAATAAATAGTTTTGGGGCAATTCTAGGATATTTATTAGTGTTAGTATTAGCTATTTTACTTTTAATAAAAACTCCAAAAGATTTGTTTTTATTGTCGTTAGTTGCTATCAATCATGGAATTTGGATTTTAGCTGAAAGAAAAAAAGAAAAAACAACAAATGAAGAAAATTTAGAAGCAATCAATCCTAAAAAGAAAAAAAGAGCTGTTAAATGGGAAAAAGTAAATTCTAGTCCTGTTTGGGATTTTCTTATAGGTATTTCAGGTATAATATTTGCTATTGCTTCAATTGCATTAGTGTTTGTATTTTTTGTTATACCTTTGTTTTTTAATTAGATAAATAAAATAAAACCTATTAGAGAAATCTAGTAGGTTTTTTGTTTTTAGTTCAAATTCCTCCTAGATATTTTTACAACGAAGTGGTGGCAAGAGTGTGTGTCTTGCAATGTTAATTTTGTGTAGAGACATTTGTTTTTAGTGCTATTGTCAAGGCAAAGAAAAACCACAAACCCTTAAATATGCCTATTATCCTAAAGGTTTGGGGAATAAAAAAGTGTTCAAACTGAACTCTATAAAAGAGACATTTTTGAACACTATGTTGGCGCAGCAGGAGGGGCGATGTGTATAGAAAAGTTGCCTGTGGCAAGTTTTTAACCAAAGCCGGGAGCAACTTGTTTGCGGTCTGGCTCCGACAGGAGTTGATACCCGTAGGGTTCAAATCCCGACTAAAAATAAAAAAAACAAATTCAATAAGAACTTGCTTTGTATTACTGGCGCAGCAGGAGGGGCGACGTGTATAGAAAAGTTGCCTGTGGCAAGTTTTTAACCAAAGCCGGGAGCAACTTGTTTGCGGTCTGGCTCCGACAGGAGTTGATACCCGTAGGGTTCAAATCCCGACTAAAAATAAAAAAA
>JAFVTW010000004.1 GCA_017503005.1 Clostridia bacterium
AAATTTTAGACATTTCAAAATATAATCAAATAAAATACATAACTAGTAGTGTAGATGTTCAAGCACAAATTAATGTGTCTAAAAAAATTATTGAGCTTAATTCTAGAGATATTGTTCACAATTTTTGTACTGTGATTATAGATACGGGAGTGAGTCCTGTAGTTGATTTGTGTGTGCCAAAGAATAGAATTGTTAAGTTTATTGATTTAGTCAACAACAAAAATCAACCATATGATGATAATGGTCATGGCACATTTGTATCTAGTATATTGTGTGGTAATGGTACTATAAGTGGTGGCAAATATGCAGGAATTGACACAAATAGCAATATTATTGTCATAAAAGCTCTAGACAATAATGGTGAAGCTACAGTTGTAAATATCTTAAAGGCTATGCAATGGGTTATGGATAATAGATTTGATTACAATATCAAAGTTGTTTGTATGAGTTTTGGAAGTTCTATTATTGTTTCTAATGACCCATTGATTAAAGGTGCAGAAATTATGTGGGATAATGGAATTTGTGTAGTTGCTGCAGCTGGAAATAGTGGACCGGAAAGTGGAACAATCAAGTCTCCAGGTGCTAGTTATAAAATAATAACTGTAGGTGCGATTGATGATTTTAGAGAGGGTGATAGCTATGATGTTTCAAATTTTAGAGTAGCTGATTTCTCTAGTCGGGGACCTGTATTAGAAAATTATAAACCTGATGTTGTAGCACCTGGAGTTGAGATAAAGTCAGCATGTAATTATAGATTAAATAAAGTTCATTATAAGACAATGAGTGGAACTAGTGTAGCTACTCCTATGGTTGCGGGCATTTGTAATTTGTTAATTGCTTCAAATTCTAATTACAAACCAAATGATATTAAACGATTACTTATGAACAATACTATAAGTATAAATAATGAAAGAAATGCAGAAGGATTCGGATTGATTAATTGTAAAAATTTAATATTTTAGTGTAGTTATATAGTTATAACAAAGTAAAAATCGCTAATAATTTTTAGCGATTTTTATTGTTGATTTTGTTTAATACTTTTATTAATTTCTTTATTTCGTACTTGTTGTTAAAATACGATATTGATACTCTTACTGTTCCTGTATCTATTGTTCCTATATAACTATGTGCTAGTGGGGCACAGTGTAGTCCACCTCGAACACATATGTTGTATTTGTTTAGTTCGTCAACTATGTGTGCTGTTTCTATTTTTCTGTGATTAAAACTAACTACACCACAGCAATCATATTGTGAATATAATATATAGTTTTTTTCTTCTTTTAGATAATCAATCAAAATTTTTGATAATTTATCTATTTTTTTATTGATTTTCTCTTGTTTTTTCTGTACAAATCTTATTCCAGCATCTAATGCTAGTATTCCTACCACATTTATTGTACCTGCTTCTAGTTTGTCAGGATAGTAGTCGGGCATTGATTCGCTTTTGCTGTTTGAGCCGCTTCCACCAAATTTGATAGGAGATGGTGAAGCATTATTTATAATTAAGGCTCCTATTCCTTGTGTGCCATACAATCCTTTGTGACCAGCTAGTGCTACAAAATTTATATTGTTTTTTGTCATATTTATTTTTTTATGTCCTGCACTTTGAGCACAGTCGGTTAGTAATAGAATATTGTTTTCTTTGCAATATTTTCCTATTTTGTAAATATCAGTAGTTTTACCTATTACATTTGATGTTTGATTGATAATTATCATTTTTGTATTGTTTTTTTGTAGTTTTTGTATATCTTTTACTGTAATTTCTCCATTTGTGTTTGGTTTTACTACAGAATAATCTATATTTTTTTGTTTTAAATTTGCTAATGTTCGTAAAACTGCATTATGTTCGAAAGTTGTTATTATTACATGATCGCCATAGTTTAGTGTGCCTTGTATAGCATAATTTATAGCTTCTGTACAATTATATGTGTATACCACAGATGCAGTTGTTGGTGCATTTACAAAGTTTTTTATATTTTCACGACATTCTTCTATTTTTAAGCTTGTTTTTATACTTAATGTATGACTTCCTCTTGATGGGTTTGCATTGTATATAGTGAGTGCTTTTAGTACAGAAAATATAGTTTTTAATGGTTTTTTGTGAGTTGTTGCAGCATTATCTAAATATATCATAATCACCTTTGTCAATAATTTAGTTTTTTTAATAGTATATAGTGGGAGCAAAATTATTGTGAATGTGGAGATATGTTATGTATGTAATTGCTGTTTTTTCAAATAGAAAAGATACCATTAGTTTTAGTGTGGCTTTAAAGAAGATAGGTGTAAATGCAATGGTTGTTTCTACACCGAAGGGTTTAGGTAGTTCTTGTTCGGTTTCGGTAAAATTTTATTATAAGCATATATCAAGAGCTGTGTATGTTCTCAGAAAGGGAAGCTATTTATCTTTTAGTAATTTTTTTAAGATAGTTACAATGGGAAATATGTGTAAATATGAGATAATTTATTTTTAAAATTATGCTATTAAATATTATTTAATACTTGAAAATTTTGGTTTATTAGTTTATTATTATTTGTTATAATAATTATATGGAAAAAAATAAAGCATTAGAGGTTATAAAGCTGCTTGATGAATATATTCAAAATCCTGTTACAGAATTGAATTATTCGTCTAATTTCGAGTTGCTTGTTGCTGTTATTTTGAGTGCACAATGCACAGACAAAAGAGTAAACATTGTGACTAGTGAGCTTTTCAAAAAATTTAATAAACCACAAGATTTTGCTCAAATGGATATTAAATTGCTAGAAAAATATATACATCCATGTGGTTTTTATCATAACAAGGCAAAAAATATAATTGAGTGTAGCAAACAGATTGTTTCAAAATTTGGTGGTCAAGTTCCTGATAATTTTGATGATTTAGTATCACTTGCTGGTGTTGGTAGAAAGACTGCAAATGTTATGTTGATAGTTGCTTTTGATAAACCTGCCATTCCAGTAGATACTCATATTTTTAGAGTGAGCAATAGGTTAGGATTAACTAATGCTAAGACCGAAGAAGAGTGTGAAAGGCAACTAACCAAACTATTTGCTAGTCATAAAGATATGTGGGGTAAGTTGCATCACTTGATTTTGTTGTATGGTAGATATACCTGCAAAGCAATAAAACCTGATTGCGAAAATTGTATTTTGACAAAGTATTGCAAAAACTATATTAATAAACAAACAAAAGGATAAAGTTATGTTTTTAGATAAAGTAAAGATTACATGTAAAGCCGGAAATGGTGGTAATGGCAAAGTTCACTTTAGAAGAGAGAAGTTTGTACCTAATGGTGGTCCAGAGGGTGGAGATGGTGGCCGTGGAGGCTCTATAATATTTAAAACCACTCCAAATATGACAAACTTAGTAGAGTTTAGATTTACCAAAAATTTCAAAGCTGGTAATGGTGAAGATGGTGGGAACAATATGTGTGATGGTAAATCTGCAGAAGATTTATATATTTATGTTCCAGTGGGTACCGTTATCAAAAATGCTGCAACAAACAAAGTTATTGCAGATCTAACAACTGCTGATGAAGAATTTTTGGCATTGAAAGGTGGTAGAGGTGGCAAAGGTAATAGTAAGTTTGCTACTGCTACTAGACAAGCTCCTAGATTTGCAGAAATGGGAGAACAAACCAAACCATTTGAACTTATACTCGAACTTAAAACTATAGCCGATGTAGGTTTGATAGGTTATCCAAATGTAGGTAAAAGTAGTCTACTAAAAGCAGTATCAAATGCTAAACCAAAGATTGCTAACTATCACTTTACTACATTGTCTCCAAATATCGGTGTTGTTAAAGCATACGATTCTAGTATGGTTTGGGCAGATATCCCAGGATTGATAGAGGGTGCTAGCGAAGGTATAGGTTTAGGTCACGACTTCTTAAGACATATTGAAAGAACTAGAGTATTGATTCATGTAATTGATGCTGCTGGTAGTGAAGGTAGAGATCCATATCAGGATTATCTAAAAATCAATGAGGAATTAGAAAAATATAGCGATTATGTGGCAAATATTCCACAAGTAATAGCTTTAAACAAGATTGATTTGATTGATCCAGATATTAGAGAAGAATATCTAGTAGAGCTAAAGAAACAAATTGGTGACGAGCACAAAGTGTTTGAAATTAGTGCTGCAGCATTTATGGGACTAGATGATTTAATTAAATATGTTTCAACTGTTGTAGAAAAACAACCAGATATTGTTAAGATGGAAATCGAAGAAGAAAATATTGATAGAAGAACCAAAAAGACATTTGAAGTAATTCAATTAGACGAAGGATACTTCGAAGTTGTTGGTGACTTGATAGAAGAAATTGCATTTGGTGTAGTGCTTGATGATTATACATCATTCTCTTATTTCCAAAAGAGAGTAAAAGATGAAGGCATTATCGATGCTTTGCTTGATGCAGGATTACAAGAAGGTGACACAGTAAAAATGTGTCAAATAGAATTTGAATATACATTATAGGAGAAAATATATGATTACTACTAAAGAAAGAGCAATACTTAGAGGTTATTCAAACAATTTGCCTGATATTGTGCATGTGGGCAAAGATGGTGTAAACCCAAATGTTGTTGCACAAGTTAATGATAACTTACTTGCTCACGAGTTAATTAAAATAAAAGTACAACAAAATGCTCCTGCTAGTGCTAGAGAAATTTGTGATGAATTAGTATCACTTACTCAAGCAGAACCTATTAGTGTAGTTGGTGGCAAAATTGTACTATACAAAAGAACAACCAAAAAAGGTTTCAAACATTATCTATAAAAACAAAAGCTCACAATTATATGTGAGCTTTTTATTTGAAAGTGTTGTTTGATGTAGGTTGATTAAATCTGGTATTGAATTTTGAATATAGGCTAAGTCCAAACAATATTGTACCTACTATTTGATAATATAAACTATATTTATAAAATAGACTAGAAAACATTATAAGTATACCACTCAAAAAATAGCTTCGAGCATTCTTCTTGTTGAATGCATGTTGGCAAAATTTAATAGCTGTTAGTTTTTTCAACTCTTTAGCTTTTACTGTGATTTGTGGTTTTAGTTTGCTGGGTTTGATTAAAGTATTGTATACATCTTTACTTGTCATAATTTCTACGGCTTCTAAATCAAAATTTGAGATAAAAGAATTTAGTTCGCTAGATACTTTGTTTGTCAAAATTATTAATTTTTTTGATTTATATTTTTTGTAAATTTTCAAAAAATCATCGATAGATAATTCATATACAAAATAAGGTAAAATTGTTTTATTGTTCAAAATTATCGTAAAATTATCACTTTTTGCATCAAAATCAAGGGTTTTTAGCACTAAATAGAAGTAATTTAGTATTTCATCTTGTTTCATAAATAATAGTTGATGTATTGTTTGGTCGTATTCTATAGCTTCGTTTTTTGTTTTTATTTTCTTGTCGTTTTTGATATAAAATATTTTTGTTAAAATAAAACATGCTATAGATGTAAACAAAATTGATAAAATTACACAACCCAAAAAGTTTGTGTAATAGTAGTTTGTCCATATAAAAAATATACAAAATATGACGATGTATTTAAAAATATTGTCTAGTTGAATTGCTAACTTTGTTTGCATAATTAATTGTTTACAAAAATGTGGCTGGTTAATAGTTAATTGCTTTACAAAATTTGTTAAATTTTGTTAAAATTTAAATGTTTTAAAATGATTTTAGTGGAGAATAAAAAATGGATTTAGAAATTGTAAAATTTGTACAAAGTGGTGCAAATAATTTCTTTGATTTTATACTGTCTATGCTTACTAGATTCGGTGAAGAAATATTCTTTGTTTCTATGTTTCTTATTTTGTACTGGGCTGTAAACAAAGTTTATGCTTTTAAGTTTGTGTTCTTCTATTTGATATCATATTTAATTAATGGTGGTATCAAATCTATTGTTGACAGACCTAGACCATGGCATGCTAGTAGCGATGTTATAAATAAACTTGAGGCTAGCAATTCTAGTTTTCCTAGTGGACACAGTCAAAGTATAAGTGCAATTTCTACTTTTGTTGTATATGATATCTACAAATCAGGTAAGGCTACCAAACCTATCAAATACTGGTCTTTAGGTATTGCTATAGCTATGTGTTTGATTGTGGGCTTTAGTAGAATTTATTTGGGTCAACATTATTTAACTGATGTGCTTGCTGGTTTGATGCTAGGCTTTTTGATTATATTAGGTCTTAAAGTTATTGCATCAAAAATTAGTCCTACTATTAAGTCAAAATTTAGATGTGAAACAGTGCTTAGTATTTTAGGTATAGTAGTATCTTGTTTGGTTGCTGTGCTTTCATTCAATAACTTTGGGTTGTCTGCTAAAACTTTAAACAAAGTACTTAGATATGGTGGAATGATTGTTGGATATGCCATAGGTTATACAGCTAGTGAATTGGTAGGTAATGAACCTGAAATTTCAGTGTGGTCTAAAATGATTAAGGTTGCTGTAGGATTTATAGTTGTATTTGGATTGTATATTTTGTTGTCATTAGTTTCTGCAAATATTATGTACAGATTTTTGGTATATGTTGTTTGCTCAATAGTAGCAACATTTGTATATCCATTAATTTTTAATATTGCTTATAAAAAAATTGTGAAGGAATAATTTAATGCAAAAGTGTATTGTAAAAAACTTAAAACAAACTCAAGTATTAGCTAAGAAATTTGCTAAAACTTTATCTGGTGGAACAACTATACTACTTAGTGGCGATTTGGGTGCAGGTAAAACTACATTTACTCAATGTTTGTTTAAGGCTATGGGTGTAAAAGAGCCTGTTACTAGTCCTACATTTACTCTTTTAAAGGAATACAAAACCAAAAAATATGAATTGTATCATTTTGATATGTATAGAATTGATGACGAAAATGAAGCTAGTGAATTTGGTTTGTTGGATTATTTTGCTAATGAAAATGCAATCAATGTGGTAGAATGGTTTGAAAAAGTAGAAGGTTTGATACCTAAAAAGAATATTTTGATTAAAATAACGAAATTAGGTGTAACCGAAAGAGAATTTGAATTTATATATAACGAATAGGTGATTATATGAAATTATTGTGTATCGATACAACTAAACAACAAGCAATACTTGCACTTTCTAACGATGGGTGTAATACTTATGTTACAATTCCAGACACTAAAAAACATAGCGAAGCATTGCTTATGGAATTAGAAAACTTTTTGTGTAACAATAAGCTTACTATCAAGGATATTACTCACTTGGGCTGTGTAACAGGCCCTGGTTCTTTTACTGGAATTAGAATAGGTATGGCTACTATCAAAGCATTTAGTTTTGCACTTAATTTGCCTATTGTTAGCGATAGTTACTTTAATATTGTTAGTTCTACTATCAAAAATGGTTATGCCGTACTTAAAAATACATCTACAGCAGTTTATATGTCTAAAGTATATTGCTCAAAGGCAAAAGAAATACAAGTAGTAGACAATAGTGCAGTGCTTGATGTTGTAAAAGATAAAAAATTGTATGTAAGCGAATATGAACAAATAGAAGAACTAAAAGCATATAATCAATTAGAAACCATTACTAATTATCCTGAAATAATGCTAAACCATTTTGTGTGCAAAGTAGAGAATGGTGAATTTAGTGATGCTGAGTTTGCTCCTGTATATGCTCAATTATCTCAAGCTGAAAAGAATTTTAAGGGATAGTTATGGATATAAGGAAACTTAGAAAAAGCGATGTAAAACAACTAGAATATATAGAAAATGAACTATTTGACAATCCTTTTAGTGAAAAATCTTGTATGGAAGAATTATCGCTAGAGAATAGACTATATATTGGTTTGTTTGATGAAAACAATATGTTAGGCTATGCTGGTGCATCAGTTACTTTTGAAGTGGCTGATATTATCAAGGTGGGTGTATTAAAAAGTGAGCAGGGCAAAGGCTATGGCAAAATGTTACTTGCTTCGCTTATAGAAATGCTTGCTAAAGTCGGTGTAACAGAAATTATTCTAGAAGTCGAGC
>JAFVTW010000005.1 GCA_017503005.1 Clostridia bacterium
CCGACTCCAACTCCGACTCCTACTCCTACACCAACACCAACTCCGACACCTACACCAACTCCTACACCAACTCCAACTCCAACTCCTACTCCTACACCAACTCCTACTCCGACTCCTACTCCAACACCAACTCCTACTCCGACTCCTACTCCAACACCTACTCCAACACCATGGCCTATTCCAACACCATGGCCAACCCCAACACCTACACCTACTCCTACACCTACTCCAAGTACTCCAGATATTAAGTACAAAACATTGAGAGTAAGCAAGGGTAGAAGGTTCTTAAACTGGATAGGTAAACATTGGTTGTTATTAGGTACACTAGTAGCAGTGGGTGGATTATTAGGTGCAGCATTTGCAGGTCCTGGACTAGCTACAGCTGTTGCTGTAGGTAGAGCAGCATTGTACAATATATTGTCATTAGGTACAATTTTGGTTGGTGCTAATGTATTTAAATATTTCTTCTTCCGTCGTCACCGTCAAGCTGGTGTTGACCAAGGACATTTACTTCGTCGTGAAGCTAAAGTTCATAAGAAATTTAAAAGCATTGAAAAATGTAGAGCTAAAATTAAAGATTTGGAAACAAAACTTGAGTCTTGTATGACAAATCCAAAAAGATATAAATCTAAAATTAAAGATCTTCGTAAACAAATTGAAAAATATGAAGGTATAATTAAGAAAGATTCTTCTTTTGTTAGCCGTGAATTAGAAGGTTATACAAAGAAAGGAATCGGTGCTAAGATTAAAATGGCAATTAGAGTGGTTGCAGGTAAAGCTCCTATGGCTTATTATGTTGAAAGACACAATAAACATATGGATATATTAGAAAGCAAATCAAAGAGAAAGAAATACTCTGATTTGAGATTAGATGGTAACTTACAAGACGAAATGTTCCATTGGCATATTCTTCGTCGTAAGATAATAGAAGATGCTAAAGTAAGACAAACTACAGCTGCAGATCGTCAAACTGTTGCTTCAAACAATGGTCTAAAAGCTATTGCTAAATGGTTCGGCGAAGATACCAAGAGAATTGGTGAACTTGAAACAACTGTTAGAAACATTGATCCAAGTTCTGCTATGTTTGGTGAAGTAGCAAAAGACATAGTAAAAAGTGGTAACGATGTTACATTTGATATGTCTGGTAGAACAGAAAAGGAAGTTATTATTGCTAAAAAAGCAGAAAGATCTCCTAGTGGTGGTGTAGGTATTTACAATGGACAAAGTGCTGTTGTTTCAAAATATTTTAGCCGCCGTGGACAACAAAAAGCTAATCGCATTGCACATGAAGGAGATGCTGCTGAGTCTTTAGAGGCAGAGAGAAGAAATGCTCCTATTAGAAACAATTCTGATAGAAGTATGTAGTTTAACTAATTAAAAGATGGGTTTATATACCCATCTTTTTTTGTATGTAAATATGTAGAGTAAATTGTATAATTTTTGTATTTAAATATATAAATATATTTAATAATTTAATTTGAATATTAATTTGGTTTAAATGTTGACAAAATGATAGTATTGTTGTATCATAAAGTCAGTTTAATATAAAAAGGCGTTTTAAAAAAGGACAAGGTTGTTTTTAATTAGTGCATTACAGAGAATCAACGGTTGCTGAGAAGTTGGTAGCAAAGTAAAACAAATATCACCTTTATAGCTTGGTGACTGAATAATAGTAAGTTGCCACATGGAGCTCTATGTTAGTGAGCAGTGTGTGTTGGCACATTTTGTTATGAATGGTAATAATGCTTGGGGCATTGTTTTTGTAACAATGTACTCAAGCTTTTTTGTTTTTATGCGTTATTTTTTATTTAAACTAAAAAATTTTAAGGAGAAATAAAATGTATAAAAAGGTAAATGCAAATTTACATTTTCCAACTGTTGAACAAGAAGTGTTGGACTTTTGGAAAGCAAACGATGTAAAGAAACAATGTATGGACCACAATAAAGGTGCAAAGAGATTTAACTTTTATGAAGGTCCACCTACAGCAAATGGTGTACCACACTCTGGTCATGTACTAACTCGTGTACTTAAAGATGTTTTTACTCGTTACAAAAGTATGCAAGGATATTATGTGCCTAGAAAGGGTGGTTGGGATACCCATGGTCTGCCTGTAGAATTGTCAGTAGAAAAAGAATTAGGAATATCTGGCAAACAACAAATTGAAGCTTACGGTGTAGAGAAATTTATCAATCGCTGTAAGGAAAATGTTTGGAAGTATGTTGATATATGGAAAGAATTTTCTGACCGTGTAGGATACTTTGTAAACATGGAAGATGACTATTATGTAACATATTATGATAGCTACATCGAAAGTGTATGGTGGGCTCTTAAGGAAATGGATAAGAAAGGCTTACTATACAAAGGATACAAAATCTTACCTAGCTGTCCTCGTTGTGGTACTGCACTAAGTTCTCACGAATTAGCACAAGGATATGAAGATAGAAAAGATACAACTGTAGTTGCAAAATTTAAAGTTGTGGACGAAGCTAATACTTACTTCTTGGCTTGGACAACTACACCTTGGACACTTCCATCAAATATAGCTCTTTGTGTAAATGCAGACGAAGACTATGTAAAAGTAAAACAAGGTGATAATTACTACATACTTGCAGATGCTCTAGTTGGTGCTCACTTTAAAGATGGTGAATACGAAAAAGTAGAGACATTTAAAGGTAAAACTTTAGAGTACAAAAAGTATGTTCCACTGTTTGATTTTGTAGCTGAAAATGAAAAAGCAAAAGGTTATTATGTAACTTGTGATAGTTATGTAACACTTACTGATGGTACAGGAATTGTACACATAGCTCCAGCATTTGGCGAAGATGACTCACTTGTTGGCAAAAAGTATAACTTACCATTTGTACAATTAGTAGACAAATATGGTAAATTTACTGGCGACTGTGGTAAATATGCTGGTCTAGATGTATTTAGTCAAAACGATGTAATCGTAGAAGATTTGGCTAAAGAAGACAAAATGTTTAAAGCTCAAAAACATGTACACAGTTATCCGCACTGCTGGAGATGTCATAGCCCACTAATCTATTTTGCTAGAAGCAGTTGGTTTGTAAAAACTACTGAACTTAGACAAGATATGGTTAAAAACAACAATACAGTTAACTGGCTACCAGACAATGTTAAGAATGGTAGAATGGGTAACTTCTTAGAAAACAACATCGACTGGTGTTTGAGTCGTGATAGATACTGGGGTACTCCATTACCAGTATGGATGTGTGAATGTGGTCACTATCATGTAGTAGGTAGTAAGCAAGAACTTAAAGATTTGTGTGGTGTAACAGGTGATGTAGAACTACACAAACCATATGTAGATGCTTTGACATTCAAGTGCGAAAAATGTGGTAAACAAATGAAGAGAGAACCAGAAGTAATCGACTGTTGGTTTGACTCTGGTTCAATGCCATTTGCTCAACATCATTATCCATTTGAAAATAAAGAATTGTTTAACGAAAGTTTCCCAGCTAAATTTATAAGTGAAGGTATAGACCAAACTCGTGGTTGGTTCTATGCATTACAAGCTATATCTACAGCTCTATTTAACAAGAGTCCATACGAAACTTGTATAGCAAATGGTATGGTTGTAGATGATCAAGGTAGAAAACTAAGTAAAAGCTTAGGTAATTATATACCACCTATGGAAATGCTTTCTAAGATGGGTGCAGACCCAGTTAGATGGACATTCTATACAGGTAGTCAACCTTGGGGCAACTTGATCCTAACAGAAAACACTGTAACCGAAAGTCAAAAGAAATACTTTGGTACATTGTGGAATACATATGCATTCTTTGTGCTATATGCAGATATAGACAAATTCGATCCATCTAAATATTCTCTTGCAGATTGCAAACTATCTGTAATGGATAAGTGGGTGCTTAGCGAATTGAACAAATTGACAAAGTTTGTATGTAGTGAATTAGACAAATTCCATGTAACCGAAAGTAGTAGGGCTATGGAAGAATTTATAGACAAAGTTTCTAACTGGTATGTAAGACTAGGTCGTAAAAGATACTGGGGTGAAGAATTTACAGAAGATAAGAAGGCTGCTTATGTAACACTATATACAGTACTTACTACTTATGCTAAATTGTCTGCTCCATTTACACCATTTATGAGTGAAGCTATATATCAAAACTTGGTTCGCAATTTTGATAAATCTGCTCCTGTAAGTGTACACTTGACTAAATATCCAGAAGTTGATGAAACTATGGTAGACGAAAGTTTGAGTGAACAAATGGCATTAGTTTATGCTTATACCGAATTAGGTCGTAGTGCTAGAAATGCTTCTGCTATCAAGAATAGACAACCTTTAAATGAATTGTATCTAACAGATGCTAATAATAAGACAACTTTAGCTGATAATTTAGTACAAATACTTAAAGATGAATTGAATGTAAAAGTAGTAAAACAACACGAAGATTTAAGTAAATTTGTAAACTACACTTTAAAACCACAACTAAAGACTTTAGGTCCTAAATATGGTAAGAAGTTGAATGCTATAAGAGAATTCTTGGCTAACTGTGATGCTATGAAAGTAGTAGATACAGTAGAAAAGGGTGAAGTATTCTCTACAGAGCTTGATGGTGATATAGTGGAATTTACAAAAGATGACCTACTAATATCTGTAAGTCAAAAAGAGGGTTATGCTTCTGCTACTGATGGCAATATAGCAGTAATACTAGATACTCAACTAACTAAAGAACTTGTAGAAGAAGGTATATATAGAGAATTTGTATCTAAGGTGCAAAACTTGAGAAAATCTTCTAACTATGTAGTTACAGATAGAATATATATAGAAGTTAGTGGTGATGCTGAACTAGAAGAAATCGTTTTAAAATATGAAAATCAAGTAAAACAAGATGTTTTGGCTCTAAGTGTAACTAAGGGCGAAAATGGTGAATTTACAGAAGAATTCAATTTGAACGATAAATTATTGAAAGTATCTATAAGAAGATAAAACAAAAAGCAAGGAATTTTCCTTGCTTTTTTGTTTTAAAATATCAACAATTATGATAAGAATTTGACTATTTTAAATAATTTTATTACACTAAAAAGGTAAACAATTAGGAGAAAAATAATGTTAGATGTAATTTATGAAGATAATCATGTAATTGTAGTTATCAAACCACAAAATGTTCCTTCTCAAGAAGATAGTTCAAAAGACAAAGATATGCTTACATTAGTAAAAGAGTATATTAAAGAAAAATATAACAAACCAGGGAATGTGTTTGTAGGACTTGTGCATAGACTAGACAGACCTACTGGTGGTGTAATGGTGTTTGCTAAAACATCAAAAGCAGCTGCTAGACTAAGTGACCAAATCAAAAACAATCAATTAAGTAAAAAATATTTGGCAATCGTAGAAGGTAGTGTAAAAGTAGAAAAACAAAAACTTGTTGATTATCTAAAGAAAAATGAAAAGACAAATATTGTTACAGTAGTAGGCAAGGCAGTAAGTGATGCTAAATATGCTGAATTAAACTACGAGGTTGTAGATAGTGTCAAAGATACTACACTACTAAATGTAGACCTAATTACTGGTAGAAGTCATCAAATAAGAGCACAACTAAGCAATATGGGTAATGTAATATACAACGACTTTAAGTATGGCTCAAAGACCAAAGGAAACTTGATGTTGTGGGCATATACACTTGTATTTGAGCACCCTGTATCAAAGCAAAAAATGACATTTAAAGTATTGCCAGAAAGCAAAGGTGCTTGGAAATTATACGAAAATATAATACAAACATTAGCATAAATAAAACAAAAAAGTCCCTAATATAGGGACTTTTTTAGTATATACCATGACCATTTGCTACTGCATTTGGATTTTTGATTTCATCTTCGTCGGTTACTAGACAATTAGTAGTAAGCATAATAGATGCTATGCTTCCAGCATTTTGTAGGGCAGATCTGGTTACTTTTGTAGGGTCTATAATTCCAGATTTTAGCATATCGCAATATTGATTTGAGTAAGCATCGTACCCATAGTTTGCTTCATTAGAACTAAGTACTTTGTCTACTACGATATGACCATTAATACCAGCATTTTCGGCTATTTGAATGATAGGGGCAGTTAGACTATTGTATACAATTTCTGCTCCTGTTTTTTCGTCGCCAGATAGTGTGTTTATATATTTTCTTAATGCAGGCATACATTTGATTAGTGCTATGCCACCACCTGGTACAATTCCTTCGGTAGAAGCACTTTTAGTAGCAGATATGGCATCTTCTATCCTTAGTTTTTTCTCTTGCATTTCTGGCTCGGTAGTAGAGCCTACACAAATTACAGCAATTCCACCAGTAAGCTTTGCTAATCGCTCTGCTAGTTTTTCTTTGTCGAAATCACTTTCTGCTAGGTTGATTTGAGCCTTGATTTTAGCTATTTGATTGTCAATTTCTTCTTTTTGACCACTTCCACCAGATATTAGACAGGTGTCTTTGGTTACTTTTATAGTTTTGGCAAATCCTAACATATCTTTGTTGAAACTAGATAAAGATGTGCCTAATTCATCGCTAATCAGTGTGGCATCGGTCAAAACTGCTATGTCTTGCATAAATCCTTTTCGTTTATCGCCATAAGCAGGGGATTTTACTGCCACACAATTTAGATTTCCTCTTAGTTTGTTTAGTACTATGGTTGCTAAGACTTCGTTTTCTATTTCGTCTGCAATAATTAATAATGGTAAGTTGTGTTGGCTGGTATATTCTAGTACTGGTAGTAATTCATTGATGTTTTTGATTTTATTTTCACACAAAAGTATGTAGGCATTACTTAGGTTTGCTTCTAATGTGTCGGAATTTGTAACCATATAAGGGGACAAAAACCCACGGTCAAATTGCATCCCTTCTACTATTTTTAGTTCTGTCTTGAAAGTTTTGCCGTCTTCTACGGTAATCACTCCGTCTACACCCACAATATCAAAAGCATCGGCAATCAATTTGCCTATTTCTTCGTCCCCGGCACTAATAGAAGCTATTTGAAAAATTTCGGTGTTGTTTGTGATTGGTGTGCTTATATTTTTTAGTTCTTCGCAAACAACTTCACAGGCTTTTAGTATTCCTTTTTTTAGAATAATAGGGTTTGCTCCTGCAGTGTAGTTTTTGATGCCTTCACAAATTATACTTTCGGCTAGTACACAGGCAGTAGTTGTGCCATCTCCGGCCACATCATTAGTCTTTATACTGACTTCTTTTAGGAGTGTTGCACCCATATTTTCGAACTTGTCTTTTAATTCTATTTCTTTGGCTATAGTTACACCGTCATTTGTGATTAGTGGTGTAGCAAATTTTCTATCTAGGGCTACATTGCGACCTTTTGGACCTAAAGTTATTTTGACTGCTTGTGCTAATTTCTTTACACCATTTTCAAGTTTTTTGACGGTATCAAATCCGTGTAATATTTCTTTTGCCATTATTTGTCCTCCAAAATTGCTAGTATGTCAGCTTGTTTTATAAGTAGATATGTTTTGTTTTCAATTTTAAATTCGTTTGTCGCATATTTGTTAAACAAAACTTTGTCATTTTTCTTTACTATTAGTTCTATTTTTGCTCCATCGATTTCACCGCCGGTACCTACTTCTACAACTGTAGCAATGTTAGGTTTGTCTTTGGCGATATCTGGTAAAACTATTCCTGTTTCTTGAGCTCTCTCTTCTTCTATTAGTAAAATTTTGTCAAACAATGGTTTTAATTTCATATACTTCCTCCATTTCGTATATATATTTTACAATGTTTACCAAAATTAATTAATTCAACACCTGGGCGAATTTGATTGTAAAAAATCAAATATTAAAAATTATTGTTGAATAATCAACTTTGTGCCATTTTTGCAATATACATATAAGGTAAATTGTAAGTAGTGGGGAATTCAAGTTTATATGTCAAAAAATATTTTAAAGTACAAGGATACTAAACTGTATAGGATAAGGAAGAAAAATAAATTTTTTATATTTATTTTGTGTGTATCAATGATTGTGGGTGTTATATATTTATCCACAATTTTAGGTTCTGCGATTAAGGTGGGTAATTTTAATTTTTTGTTTGGTAAAAATAAAAATTCTATAGCCAAACATAGCTATTATGCAGTAGTTATGGGGGAGTATGATAGTTTAAATGAAGCACAGACTGTTGCTAGTGGTGTAAGTGTAATGGGTGCTGGTGGGTATATTTGGTGTGATGATTCTAGATATTTTGTAGTGGGTAATGTATATAAAACAAAGAATGAGGCTGATAGTGTACTTTCTAATTTGACAAACACAAAATATACTCCATTTATAAAAGAAGTTGTATATGAAAAAGTGACTTTGGATATTGACAATTTGACTAAGGAACAACAGCAGGTGGTTAGCGATAGTTTGGCTCAGATAGACGATGTTTTTAGTAGGAGCTATAACTATTCTATCAAGTACGATAAAGGTGAGATTGTTGCCACTGTTGTGTCGAGCGAACTTAATACAATAAAGGGGGATTTGACGGTAGTTGCTAGTAAATTAGATGCTATAAATACTGTGGCAGTTAGTAATCAAAATATATATATAAAAAATGCTCTAGTAAGTATAAATGCAGAGCTTGAGACGGCTGTATTGAAAGTAATTGATGGCTCTAGTACAAACAAGGACCTGAAGTATTTGACTACGAGTATAGCTTTAATTAAGCAGAATTTGTACAAATCATTGAGCAAGTAAAAGGCTATATTAATATTCTTTTTGTGTAATTTTGGATAAAATGTGGTTAAAGATTAAATAAAACCGAATTTTAGTTTTAAAAACTAAAAAAATATAGTAACATTAAGTTATGAAAAAATACTATATTAGTTTAATTATTAAGATTAGTTTAATAGCATTGATGATACTTATTGATATATTGTCTAAGGTGTATTTTGAAAACTACTTCACCAGTGGTAATGATAGTATTGCTCTAATAGATAGGGTGTTGGGTTTGACATATATCAAAAATACAGGTGCAGCATTTGGTATTTTGGGTGGAAATACTATTCTTTTACTTATATTTACCATTTTATTTTTGTTGGTATTTGTATTTGTAGACTTTCATTACAAAAGCTCAAATGGTTGGTATATTGCTGGTTTTTCACTAATGGTGGGTGGTGCTATAGGCAATATGATAGATAGATTGTTTTTGGGTTATGTGAGAGATTTTATTGAACTAAGGTTTATTGATTTTCCTATATTTAATTTTGCAGATATTTTCCTAACTGTAGGGGTAATCTGCTATATGGTTTATTTGCTTTTCTATGAGTTTAGAAACAACGATAAACCAAAAGATATTACTGAGGACGAAGAATAGTTTATTGATGAAATACATTGTGACTGCAGAGGAAAGTAAAGCTAGATTAGATACATTCTTGTACGAAAAGGATAGTAGTTTTACTCGTTCCCATTACAAAAATTTAATAACAGAAGGGCATGTGTTAGTCAATGGCAGTGTTGTAAAAGCAGGATATTGTCTAAAGGTAAACGATGAGGTAGAAGTAGAGATGCTTCCACCTAGGCCGTTGGAGACCCTGCCAGAAGATATACCACTAGATATTGTCTACGAAGACGAATATTTGGCTGTTATCAACAAGCCTAAGGGAATGGTTGTACACCCTGCTAATGGTAACTGGGAAGGTACTATGGTTAATGCACTGCTGTACAATATCAAGGACTTAAGTGGTATAAATGGTGTGATTAGGCCTGGTATTGTGCATAGGTTAGATAAAGATACTAGTGGACTACTAGTTGTAGCTAAAAATGACTTTGCTCATGTAGAACTAAGCAAACAAATTGCAGAGAAAACCTGCAAGAGAATATATCTGGCTCTACTACACGGAAACTTGAAAGAAGACAGCGGTGTAATCAAAAATAATTTGGGTCGTGATAGTAGAAACAGACTAAGATATGCTGTTGTAGATAGTGGTGGCAAGTATGCTGAGACACATTATACTGTTTTGGCTAGGTATAGGGAATATTGTTTGGTTCAGTTTGAATTAAAAACTGGAAGAACTCACCAAATAAGGGTTCATTCTAAGCATATGAATCATCCTATAGTAGGCGATGATTTGTATGACGGCAAGTCCAAGTTTAAGACTGACGGACAAATGTTGCATGCTCATAAATTAAGTTTTGTTCACCCTAAAACTGGTGAATTGATGGAGTTTGAAGCTAAATTGCCAGAGTATTTTGAGAAGATATTACAAATTGTTGCAAACAATTAAGATTTGCATATTTACTAGTGTGATATTTGGTGTTAAAATAATAATGTAAAAAATAAAAGGAGATATTTATTATGTCAAAATTTACTTATAAATCTGTAGCTAATGTATTAGCTTATGCTGCTGTTGTATTAGTAGGTGTTTCACTTTTGTTAAATAAATTGTTTGACGGTAATCAAATTGCTAGTATTTTTAAGCATGTAGCTGATATTTTGGCTTATACAATGCTTGCAATATCTAGTATTAGCTATGCTACTAGTAGAAGGAATGCTGTTTTTGTAATTGTTTGGATAGTGGCAGTTGTAATGATTGTTGTGTCTTATGTATTGTAATTAGTAAAGGAAAAATTATGGATTTTGGAAAATTTTTTAAGAACAAATATGTGCTTAGTTTGATTGTTTTGATTGTGGTTGCTGTTACTTTTGCAGCACTTAGTCAGCTGTCTAATGTTTTTTATATTTTGGCTTGTCTAACTACTAGTGGTATGTGTGTATTAGTGGGTGTAAAAGCTATTTTGGACTATAGACAAGCAAAAAGCGATAACAAGGCAGACCTATTGCCACTAACACCAGAGCAAAAAGAAATGATTAGAAGAAGCAAAAGAGGAATAAATGCTAATTTTATAATTAAAGCAATTATGTTTTTTGCTTTTGCACTAATTTTTATAGCATTAATATTTAACTAACAGAGATTGAGATATATCTCTGTTTTTTTGTTTTTATATGGCTAAAAATGAAAGTATTTTTGGTTTGTAAGGCATATTGAATTGCAAAAAAACTGTAAAAGTGTTAAAATTACAGGTAGTGAAATTTTTAAGGAGACTGTAATGGATTACAAAATTAAAAAATTAGAAAAAAGTGTTGTTCAAATTGATATTAATTTAAATAAAGAAGAATGGCAAAAAGAAGTTGATAGTGCATACAATCGCACAAAAGGTAAATACAATATTGAAGGATTTAGAAAAGGCAAAGCTCCTAGAAAAGTTATCGAAAAAACTTATGGTGATAATGTTTTCTATGAAGATGCTCTAAGCGAAGCTTTCTACAGAGCTTATATGGAAATTTTATCTAAAGAAAAAGATATCGAACCAGTAGATGCTCCTTCACTAAATGTAAAAGCTATCAGTGCTGATGGTATCGAACTAGAAGCTCAAGTAGTTACTAGACCAGAAGTAAAAGTTACAAAATATACTGGCTTAGATGTAAAAGTAGAAACTAAAAAAGTAACAAAAGCTCAAGTTGAAGAAGAATTAAATAGAGCTAAAGAACAAAATGTAAGACTTGTAGAAGTTGACAGACCTGTTCAAAATGGTGATGTAGCTAATATCAATTTCTCTGGTTCTATTGACGGAGTAAAATTTGATGGTGGCACAGCAGAAGGTTTTGATCTTGAAATCGGTAGCCACAGCTTTATCGAAGGCTTTGAAGATCAATTAGTAGGTCTAAAAGTTGGCGAAGATAAAGATGTAAATGTAACATTCCCAGAAAACTATCATGCAAAAGATCTAGCTGGTAAACCTGCAGTATTTGCTTGTCATATCAATGCTGTAAAAGAAAAACAATATCCAGAATTAAACGATGAATTTGCATCTAATGTATCTGAATTTGAAACTCTAGAAGAATACAAAAAACATCTAGAAGAACACATTCAAGAACATATGGATGAACATGCAAAAAGAGATGCAGATGTTGCTATCATTGACAAGATTGTAGAAAATACAGAAGTAGAAGTTCCTAACCAAATGGTTGAGGGCGAGATTGACAATATGCTTAGAGATTTGGAATACAGACTAATGTATCAAGGTCTAAATCTAGATGCTTATATGCAATATATGAATACAACTCTAGAAAAATATAGAGAAAATCTAAAGGCTGAAGCTCTAAAATCTGTAAAAGTTCGTTTAGCTTTATCTTATATTTTAGAAAAAGAAAAAATCAATCTTACTGATGCTGAAGTAGATGCTGAATTACAAAAAAGAGCACAATCTGCCAATATTAGTGTAGAACAATACAAAACAACCGTTGGTGAAAATGGTTTATTCCAAGTAAAAAATGATATACTTATGAGTAAACTTTTGGAATTCTTAAGGGACAAAAATCTTAAGAAATAATAATCAAAAAGGGATTTTTAAATTAAAATAAATTTTTGAGGTGAAAAAATGTTAGTACCTTATGTTGTTGACCAAACAAGTGCTGGTGAAAGAAGCTATGATATCTATTCTAGATTGTTAGAAGATAGAATTATCTTTATTACTGGTGAAATTGATGACAATGTAGCAAACACTGTAGTTGCACAACTTATATATTTAGAAGGTAAAAATGCAGACAAAGATATTTCTTTGTATATAAATAGTCCTGGTGGTAGCATTACTGCCGGTATGGCTATATATGATACAATGAAATATATCAAATGTGATGTATCTACTATTTGTGTAGGACTAGCAGCTAGTATGGGAGCATTTTTACTTGCAGCAGGCACAAAAGGAAAAAGAATGTGCTTGCCTAATAGTGAAGTAATGATTCATCAACCACTAAGTGGTGTACAAGGTCAAGTTACAGATATTCAAATTACAGCTAAACATGTAACCAAAATTAAAGATAGAATGAACAAACTTCTAGCTGAAAATTGTGGTCAACCACTAGAAAAAGTGGAAGCTGATGTTGAAAGAGATAACTGGATGAGTGCTACTGAAGCTAAAGAATATGGTTTAGTTGATAAAGTTATTGAAAAAAGATAAATAAGTGTTTTTCTGCAAAAGAAGGCTTAGAATAATTTGATTGGGTGATATATGAAAAAAGACATAAACGATATGTTTTGTTCATTTTGCGGAAAAAACCGATTAGAAACAAAACGATTGATATCTAGTCCTGATGGGCTAAGCTTTATATGTGATGAATGTATATCTGCATGTAAAGAGATTTTGGCAGAAGAAGATAGTAAGAATTTTGCTGAAAAAATAGATTTGCCTACTCCAGAAGTAATTAAGAAGATATTAGATGAATATGTTATAGGTCAAGACGATGCAAAAAGGGTATTGTCTGTGGCTGTATACAATCACTATAAGAGAATTAATTACAATGTAGATGCAAGAAACAGTAAAGATGGTGTTGATTTAATCGATTTAGACAAAAGTAATGTGCTTTTGATAGGACCTACTGGTAGTGGTAAGACACTACTTGCCAAAACTCTAGCTAGAATTTTGAAAGTGCCATTTGCACAAGCAGATGCTACTACTCTAACAGAGGCTGGTTATGTAGGTGAAGATGTAGAAAATATTCTACTAAAACTGATTCAAAATGCAAATTATGATATAAAGAAGGCCGAAAGAGGTATTATATACATCGATGAGATAGATAAAATTACCAAAAAGACCGAAAATAGAAGTATAACAAGAGATGTTTCGGGTGAAGGTGTACAACAAGCTCTACTTAAAATCATAGAGAGCACTGTGGCATCTGTACCTCCTCAAGGTGGTAGAAAACACCCACAACAAGAGTTGTTACAAATTGACACTTCAAATATATTGTTTATATGTGGTGGAGCATTTGTAGGACTTAAAAACATAATTGAAAAGAGAACGAATGTATCTTCTTTAGGTTTTAATTCTACATTAGAGTCTCACAATCAAGAAGAGTCTACTGGTGCAGTTTTAAAGAAAATTCAACCACAAGATTTGATTAAATTTGGTTTGATTCCTGAGTTTGTGGGCAGATTGCCTATTGTTGTAGGCCTAGACGACCTTACAGAAGATGCTTTGGTTCAAATAATGCAAAAGCCTAAAAATGCACTAACAAAGCAATACAAAGAAATGTTTAAGATAGACAATGTGGAGCTTGAGTTTGAGCCTGAAGCAATTAGGGCTGTAGCTAAAAAAGCTATTAAACTAAAGACAGGTGCTAGAGGACTAAGGACCATTATGGAAAATTGTATGCTTGACCTAATGTTCTTGACTCCATCTGACAAGACAATTTCAAAGATAATAATTACAGAAGAATCTATTTCAAAAGATGAACAGCCTATAATAGTGAAAACTAACAAGGTTGAAACAGAAAATATAGAATCTGCTAGTTAATAATAAGGGGTGAATTATTCGCCCCTTTTTTGTTTAAAAGATTTAAATTTGGAGTAATTTGTGGTATAATAATAAAGTGTGGTGGACAAGGAAATAATATAAGTGAAGAAAATACTAGTAGTTTCGGATATACATGGTAATAGAGAGGATTTTTGTGGTCTTGTAGAATCAAATCAGTTTGATTTTATATTTTTTTTGGGTGATTTGGTGGCTGATGTGCAAAATTTGGGACTTAAAAATCTACATATGGTAAGGGGGAACTGGGACATAGACTTTAGGGTACCTGTTGAAGCTTTTGTAGATGTTGAAGGTGTCAAAATTATGCTTACACATGGGCATAAGTATGGTGTCAAAAGTGGAATAGGTGGCTTAATAAAGGCAGCTAAGCAAGAAAATTGTAATCTGGTATGTTATGGCCATACACACATACAAGACTATGTGGAAGTAGATGGAATAGGGGTATTAAATCCTGGTGCATTCTCTAGTTTTAAGGGTGGCAAAATTACTTATGCTATAGTAGAAATAGATGATAAAAAAATAAATGTAAATATGTTAAAGAATTTAAAATAATTTGTTGACAATGGGTCATTTTAGTGGTATTATGTTATTGCGTTTGTTAAAGATGCGATATATGCGGGTGTAGCTCAATGGTAGAGCCCTAGCCTTCCAAGCTAGCCACATGGGTTCGATTCCCATTACCCGCTCCATTTTTAGTAGGGGACTATTGCAACATTCAAATATGCGTCAGTAGCTCAGCTGGATAGAGCATCGCCCTTCTAAGGCGAGGGTCAGGGGTTCGAATCCCTTCTGGCGTACCAATAACTATGGTGGATATAGTTCAGTTGGCTAGAACGCTAGATTGTGGCTCTAGAGGTCGTGGGTTCAAGTCCCACTATTCACCCCATTTATTTTAATCCCTCATTTACTTGTTGGGGTGTAGCCAAGCGGTAAGGCATCAGACTTTGACTCTGACATTCGTAGGTTCAAATCCTGCCACCCCAGCCAATATTTATATGGTCCATTAGCTCAGTCGGTAGAGCACATGACTTTTAATCATGGTGTCCCGCGTTCGAATCGCGGATGGATCACCAATATGCGGACGTGGCGGAACTGGCAGACGCGCTAGACTTAGGCTCTAGTTGGAAACAGTGGGGGTTCAAGTCCCTTCGTCCGCACCATATAACATGGTAACAAAAAAACCTAGATTATTCTAGGTTTTTTTGTTTCTAAGATACAATTATTTAGTAAAGTTTTGTGTTATTGTTGTGACAATATATTTGTGTGGATTGTTTTTCAAACAAGAAAAGTTAAATAAAGATAAGAAAGTATGTAACTTACTTTTTTTGTTAAATAATATGGTTTATTTTATTTGATATAAACTTTGTGATATAATTGTTTGTGATAAGTAAAATAAAAGTTATAAAATGGGTAATTATGAGCTATATAATAGGTTATATATTATTACTTACTTTATATCTTGTTACTATTTTTTAATGAAATATATGAAAAACAAAACTATTACTAATTTATTATTTAGCCTTGTGTTTGGTATTGTTTATGGGATACATATATAGCAAAATATTCTATAAATATACTAGTAGTATTGACACGGTACAATAATTTTTGGAAGGTGAACTATGTCAAAAATTAAGAAAGTAATTCTAATAATTGTTTCTATTATATTGTTGGTTGTAATTGCTGGTGCAGTTGCATTAGGATATAATTTTCGTGAAAACAAAAAAGAACAAGAAGAAATAGAAAATTTTATAAAAGAATATAGGCAAGCCAAATTAGACAAATACATTCAAGAAAATGAGATGTATGCTGATTATGAGGTAGATGTTGCATTTTTAGGCGATAGTTTGACTGATGGGTATGATGTGAAACAATATTATCCTAATTATTTGGTTGTTAATCGTGGGATAGGTGGAGATACTACTTTTGATTTGGAAGATAGATTAAGAGTTTCGGTATACGATTTAAAGCCTAAAGTTGCAGTAATGCTAATTGGTGCTAATAACTTCAAAACAATGTTTGATAATTACGAAAGGTTGGTTGCGGGAATTAAAGCTAATTTACCTAATACAAAACTTGTATTATTGTCCTTAACATCTATGAGTGGGCAATGGGGTAAAAATAATCAAATTGCTGCATATAACAATGCCAAAATAAAATTAATATCACAAAAATATGGTTGTACATTTGTTGATTTGTATACACCATTATTAAACCTAAATACTGGCGAAATATATGATGAATATACTACTGATGGTGGACACTTAACACCTAAAGGATATGAAGTTATTACTAGTGTAATTACTCCGGTTTTAGATGAAATTTTATAGAATAATATTTGAATATATAAGATAAAATAGGAGGTTGCTATGATTTTTAATAGTGAAGAAAATTTGGTATTTGAGCCAATAGAAATTGATGGTGTTACATATAAATTTGAAGAACTAGAAAATATAAAGAATATTGACAAAACAGGTTTGAATTATCTTTCTAAAGAAAGTATTGAAGATTTGTCAAAGTGTGATTATGTAGTAGCATATAAAGACAACAAGGTTTATGCATTTTATGTTTTAGAAAACACAAAAAGCAAAGTAGTAAAACCATATATGCCTATTGGTGAAGATATATCTAATTTAAAAATGTTATATTATTCTTGTGATGAAGCTCTACAAAAAATTATTTTTTATATGGAGAAAATTAATAGGGCTAGGTCAAAAGGTATAATAGAAATTAATAAAGAAGACGATAAGTATTTAGAGTTTTATACAAGGCTTGTAAACGGCTTTAATTACCACGAATTAGATAATTGTATATTTACTTATGTTGGGTTCTGTTTAAAGGAAAGAGTGCTTGATAATTTAGAGATAAGGCATGCTTATCCTGGTGAAGAATACGATGTGGGGAATGATGCAAGGTGGCTAGAAGATGGCGATACAAATCTAGGATATCTAGATGAAGAAGTTACTTGTAGATCATATGCATTTGATTATATAGTGGGATATGATAACGATATAAAAAGTTATTTTGGATATCTAATTGGCGACTCTATGAGAGTTACAGATACTAGAACATACAAATGTTATTTTGTATATGACTTCTTTATCTATGACGAAAGTGATATTAAATATGATAGGGCAAATAAATTGTTTGAATATTTGATTGATTTGTGTAAATATAGAACAGTTGAGTATATTAGAATTAAAAAATTAGAAAACAAATTCTATAATCCATTTTATGAATACTGCAAAAAATATTTGAATATGTACGAAGAAGATGGATATTTAGTAAAGAAAATATAGTAAATAAAAAGTTGTATATAGTTTATACAACTTTTTATTTGTTTTTAGAAAATAATTATATATGGTATAATCGTGGTATGAGTAATTATGAATGGTTCAAAAAAGCTAAATATGGATTAATGATACACTTTGGTTTGTATTCTTGTTTTGGTGGCGAATACAAGGGTAAAAAGTGTGGCAATTATGCTGAGTGGATTCAATCGTATTTTCGTATTCCAAATAAGGAAATGGAAATAGTTGCTGACAACTTCAATCCAGTAAAATTTGATGCAGAAGAGTGGGTAAAGTTTGCTAGTGACTGTGGCTTTGGTTATATAGTTTTTGTAACCAAACATCACGACGGCTTTGCTATGTTTGATTCTGTAGTAGATAAATATAATATAGTCAATACTCCTTTTGGTAGAGATATATTGAGAGAGTTAAGCGATGCTTGCAGAAAGTATGATATCAAACTAGGGGTATATTATTCGCAGGACCTTGACTGGCACGAGTATAATGGTGGCGGATATACAAAGCCTGTAGTAGATTGTGCAGGTACTGCTTGGTGTAACGACTGGGACTATGTGGGAGAGAAAAACTTTGATAAATATTTCAATAGTAAAGCATTGCCACAGATAAAAGAAATATTTACAAATTATGGGGAAATATCTGTAGCTTGGTTTGATGTTCCATTTACACTTAGTGAAAATCAAAGTCAACAAATTTATGATTTGGTAAAGGAATGTCAGCCTAATTGTTTGATAAATTCTAGGATAGGTAATGGTAAATATGATTATGTTTCATTTGGAGATAATGAAATACCAGATAGTGTAAAAGAACTAAAAAATATCAATTCTAGTGACAACGATATAAGTGGCATTAAGTATTCGCCAAATGGATTGTATGAAGTGTGTCAAACATTAAATCAATCGTGGGGATATACCAAATATCCAAAATGGAAAACAATAGAAAAATTAAGAAGTAACAAGTTACATGTTGATAGTTTGGGTATAAATTATTTGGTAAATATATCTCCAAATGAATTAGGAGAATTTCCAACTGATGCAAAAAATATAATAAAAAAATTGTTTATTGATTAAAATGCTAAACTAAATATTTGGGTTTATAAAAAATAATAAACTATAAGATTGTGTGATATATAATTTGCTTTTTGACAAAAAGTATATAGATATTGTATTGCAACCAACAATAATATGATTTTGTTTTATTTGTGATACTGTGTCAGCATTAGAAATATTTATATAAAATCAAATGCATTTTTTCTAAAAATATGTTAATCTTTTTAATGTAATAGGAGATAAAATATGGCAAGCAAAAATAAATATGAATTTATACAAAAACAAATAAAAGCAGTTTCAAAATTATTAATGAATGTTTTGTTTAAAACTGAAGATTATCAGTACAAAGTTTCTAGTAGTGAAAATCAAACTGAGCTTGACAAACTGTATTTGACACTTATGGATATGCTTGAGAAAAATCAAATCAACGAAGCAGAAGATATGTTGTTTGATCGAGTAGATGGTATGAATCCTATCATTTTGATTATTGCTTTAAATTTCTATAACAAGCTTACAACCAAGACAGAAGAAGAATTGGAGTCCGCAAACTTTTCTGTAGATGAAGTTGAGCAAGGATTTTTAGATTTGTTAAGAATGTACAATGTTAAGGTTGATAAAAAACAATAAGGGTGAATAATGAATATTAAACATCTTGAAAAACAAGTTGTGTCTATTGTGAGAAAGGCTAGTAAGTTGTATCACAACAAAGAGTTTTTTGAAGTAGTAGAAAAACACAAGTACGAAAAAGACGATGTTACTAGTAACGACATTAAGACTCAAGAATTTCTAAAGTCGAAATTATTAAAGCTTATACCAGGTAGTTGTTTTATAGGTGAAGAAGGTAGTGAAATTACTGACAATAGTTATGTATGGATTGTTGATCCTATAGATGGTACACAAAACTATAAGAAAGGATTGATGTTTTATGCTACTCAGTTAGCTTTGCAGTATAACGGGAACACAATTTTGTCGGTAATGTATTTTCCTGTAACAAAACAAATGTATGTTGCGACTGAGACAGGTTCAAAAATAAATGGTAAACCTATCAAGGTTTCAAGTATGACTGATATAGCATGGTCATTGTCATTGATGGGCAACTATGCTGCTTATGCAGAGGTGGAGAAGAAATATAAAATTCAGCACAAACTTGTTTCAAATTTTAAATCTGTAAGATTGCTAGGGTGTGCAGCACTAAACTATGCTTTGTGTGCAGTAGGCAAGGTTGAAGCAGTAGTTGTGTTTGGAAATACTGTGTGGGACTTAGAGCCCGGTAAGTATCTGGTAGAAAAAGCTGGTGGTGTAGTGTATACAAATGCTGATATAAATTTGCATATTGCTGGCAATCCAGAAATTGTAGAGAATATAAAAAAATTATTAGGAGTTTAGTAAACTCCTTTTTTTGTAAAATTTTGTGGTTAATACCAAATAAGTAGCTATTTGATTGCTAGAAAATGCAATTTAATATATACTATATGAGTATAAATTAATATTAATTGTGTGGGGGAGTAAAATGGATAAAAAAACAATTAAAGATATTGATGTTTACAACAAGAAAGTTTTATTAAGGGTTGACTTTAATGTTCCTGTAAAAGATGGTGTGATTACAGATGATAATCGTATCAAAGAAGAATTGCCTACTATCAAATATTTGTTGGATAATGGTGCTAGTGTAATCTGTATGAGCCATTTAGGCCGTCCTGAAGGTGAAGTTAATTTGAAATATACACTTAAACCTACAGCTGTAAGACTAGGTGAATACTTAGGTAAAGAAGTTAAATTTGCAGAAGATTGTATAGGTAAAGATGCTGTAAAATTGGCTAAAGAATTACAACCAGGCGAAGTTTTGATGCTAGAAAATCTTAGATTTTATGCTCAAGAAGAAGAAAATGACGAAGCATTCTGCAAAAAACTAGCAAAACTTGCTGATGTATATGTAAACGATGCTTTTGGTACAGCACACAGAAAACATGCTTCTACATATGGTGTGGCTAAGTTGTTACCAAATGCTGTAGGATTCTTGATTCAAAAAGAATTAGAAATGATAGAAGATACTATCAATCAACCTAAAAGACCATTAGTGGGTATCTTAGGTGGTGCAAAAGTAAGCGATAAGATTAAAATAGTAGAAAGTTTATTGAATAAAGTAGACACATTGATTGTAGGTGGAGCTATGGCATATACATTCTTGGCTGCTCAAAACTATTCAATGGGAAAAAGCTTGGTAGAAACAGAAATGGTTCCAGAAGCTGAAAGACTAATCAAACTAGCAGAAGAAAAAAATGTACAATTATTGTTGCCAGTAGATCATATGGTTACAGACAAATTCGAAGATGGTACAGTAATCAAAGCTACAAAATGTCCTAATATTCCAACAGATATGATGGGTATGGATATCGGCAAACAAACTATCAAAAACTACAAGAAAGCTATCAAACAAGCTAAATCAGTAGTATGGAACGGACCTATGGGTGTGTTTGAAAACAAAAATTTTGAAAACGGAACAAAATCAGTTGCTAAAGCTATGGCAAAAACAAAAGCTGTAACAATAGTGGGTGGCGGTGATAGTGCTGCAGCAGTAATCAAATTTGGTTTCGCTAAGAAAATGACACATGTATCTACAGGTGGCGGTGCTAGCTTGAAATTATTTGAAGGTAAAGTATTGCCAGCAGTAGATGTGATTGCAAACAAATAATAGGTCTAGGAGAATTTACTATGAAATATTTAATTGGAAATCATAAAATGAATTTAAGTTATGCAGAATTAGAGAAGTATTTTGCAGAACTTAAACCTATAGCTGAGGCAAGTGACAATTTTGTAGGTGTATGTGTTCCTTATGTTTATTTGCCATTAGCAAGTACAATGTGTAAAGGTACAAAAATTCATTTTGGTGTGCAAAATATGTATTATGCAGAAAAAGGTGCTTACACTGGTGAAATAAGTGCAAATATGCTAAAAGATTTTGACACACAAATGGTTATACTGGGACACAGTGAAAGAAGAAGTATTTTCAAAGAAACAGACGAAATGGTAAACCTTAAAGTACATAAAACAATCGAAGCTGGTTTTACACCTATTCTATGTATAGGTGAAACCAAAGAAGAAAGAGAAACAAATCAAACTAATGATGTACTAAAAACACAATTAGTTGGTGGTTTAAAAGATGTTTCAAAAGACGATTTAGGCAAAATCTTATTTGCTTATGAACCTGTATGGGCTATAGGTACTGGTATTAGTGCTACTAAAGAAGATGCAGAAGAAACTATCAAGTATGTAAAAGAAGTAATTGCTCAAATGTATGGTATAGAAGATTTAGCTCAAATCGTAGTACTATATGGTGGTAGCTTAAAGGGTGACAATGTAGACGAAATACTTAGTCAACCACACATTGATGGCGGATTAATTGGTGGTGCTAGTTTAAAAGTAGAAGATTTCAATAAATTAATCGCATATAAGGGTTAATTTTAAATATTTATTGACATTGATGTTGTTATGGTTTACAATTATACTAATAAATATGACAAAACTAAGGTTAAAAGGTGAATGTTATGTTCAATTTGATTTGTAATTTAAGTGTAATGGGTAATATGTTTAGTGCTATGTGGAATAAATTCTACAATTCACTTCGTGGTTTGCCAGATATCGCTCAAGGAGCTATTATTTTTGGTGTAATTATGGGTGCATTAGTATGCTTCATTTTTGCAGTTAAAGGTAGCAAAAAAGACAAAATGGTTAAGAACTGGTTCTTGTTCTTCCTATGTATTTTGTTAACAATTATCGGTGTTGCACTTTGTTTTATTTTATAATTTAAAACCTAAAAAATTAAAACACACATTCATGTGTGTTTTTTTTGTTGAAAAATTAGTATTTTGTTAATAATTTTTTGGGTAGATTTGTTTTTTTGACTAGACTAAAATCTACTCCTATGTTATACTTTACAAGTAGTATTATAAATATGGAGGCATCATGTTAAATAATTTAGTTAACTTAATGTTAAATGCTGGTGAAGTGGCTAAACCAATGCCAGATTGGATTAGTAAATCATTTCCTGTTATTCAAACAATTTTGTTAGTTTTAGTTGCTATTGCTTCAGTTGTAATTATTGTTGCAGTTTTGATGACTACATCTAATGGAGATGGTGGCAACAATGCAATTACTGGAACAAACGACAGCTACTATATGCAACATAAAGGTGGAAGCAAAGAAGGTAGATTAAAAACAACTATTATAGTTTGTGCCATTACAATTTTCGTTTTAACCTTACTTTACTTTATTTCATTCGGTATTTACACTGGTTTTAGCGTATAATAAATTGGCTCTTAATTTACTTTAGGAGCCTTTTTGTTTGATTAAAAAATATTAAGGATATTTAGATGGAAAAAAATAAGATTTTAAATCAAATAGAAGTAAATAGATTGGCTGAGCTTGATTATGAATTTATCATTGCTCAACTTTGTGTTTTAAACAATAAACCTTTTGAAGATATGAAACAGGCTCTAGACGAACTTATTGTGGAAGGTGCATTCAAATTAAAATCTGCAGTCGCTGTAGAAGAATCTGCACCTGCTTTTCCATATGCAAAAAATAGCAAAAAACATAATGATCTAGTTGCAGAAGCAGAGGAAATGCTATATAGAAAAGACAAAAAGAGAGAATCTAAAAACAAAAGCTTTAAACTACAAGGTAAATTGCAAGGAACAAAGAGTGGTTTTGCATTCCTTATTCCTTTTGACAAAACATACGAAGATGTATTTATTGCAGGATCTGACCTTAATGGTGCTATAAACAACGATACTGTTGTGGCAGAAGTTAAGAGAGAAAGAGATGGCAAAAGATATGAAGGTAGAGTAATCCAAATTCTTGAAAGAGGCAATGAAAGAATTGTCGGTAAGATTTTCTTGTCTAAGGGCAATGCAATGGTAATGCCTGATGATGTTAAATTCGGTAAAGATATTTTGGTGCCTATCTCTAAAGTAATGGATGCAAACAATGGCGATAAAGTTGTAGTTAAGATTACAAATTATGCTAATAAGAAAAATCCTACTGGTGAAGTAATAGAAGTGTTGGGTGCACCAAACAAAATTGAAACCGAAGTTAAGGCAATTATCCGTAGCTACGACTTGTATGAAGATTTTCCTAAGAAAGTCAAAGAGTTTGCTCAAACAATGCCTGAATATGTTCAAAAAGAAAAATATCCTACCCGTAAGGATTTGACAGATTTAAATTGCTTTACTATTGATGGAGAAGACAGTAGAGACTTAGACGATGCTATTTCTATTTCTATGAATAGTAATGGTACATACAAATTAGGTGTGCATATTGCCGATGTAGGAGAGTATGTAACATACAACAATGCATTAGACAAAGAGGCATTTAAAAGAGGTACTAGTGTGTACTTCCCAAATTTGGTATTGCCTATGCTTCCTAGAGAGCTAAGTAACGGTATTTGTAGCTTAAATGAAGGTGTAGACAGATTAGCACTATCTGTGTTTATGGATATAGATAACAAGGGCGAAATCAAAAATTACGAAATTTGTGAAAGTGTAATTAGAAGCAAAAAGAGATTTACATATACTCTAGTTACCAAGATTTTAGATAATGACGAGCAAGCTTGTGCAGAAAATCAACAATTTGTTAAAGATTTGAGACTGATGAACGAACTTAGCAAAATTTTGATTAAAATGAGAGAAGCTAGAGGAGCTATTGATTTTGATATTCCAGAAGTTAAGATTACACTTAACGAATTAGGTGATGTGCTAAATGTAGAAAAAGCTCCTAGAGATGATAGTCATAGATTGATTGAAAGCTTTATGATAGCTGCAAACGAAGCTGTAGCTACTCATTACAACAAAATCAAAGCTCCATTTGTGTATCGTATTCATGAAACACCTGATACAGAAAAAATGGCAAACTTTATAAGAATAGCTGTAGGTATGGGTGTAAAAACAACCGTAAATGTGGAAAATGTTGCTCCACTTGATTTGCAAAAGATTTTGACACAGATTGCAGAAATGGACTGCAAATATATGTTAAATAGAATCTGCCTAAGAAGTATGAAGAAAGCTAAGTATAGTCCAGACTGCTTAGGTCACTATGGTATAGCTAGTCTAAAATATTGTCACTTCACTTCGCCTATTCGTCGTTATCCAGACTTGACTATTCACAGAATAATCAAAGCTGATTTAAGAGGCGAACTTACAGGTAAATTACTTACAGACCAAAGACACTTTGTAGTAGCTAGCTCAATGCATTCTTCTGATAGGGAACAAGCTGCAGAAAAAGTTGAGAGAGATGTAGACGATTTGTACAAAGTATTCTATATGACTCATCATATAGGAGAAGAGTTTGAGGGTAAAATTAGTGGTGTTACAAACTTTGGTGTATTTGTAGAATTAGACAATACAGTAGAAGGTATGGTAAGGATTTCTGATTTACCTAGAGATAGCTATGAGTATGATGAAAACGACTTTGTACTAAAGGGTGCAAAGGAAAAATATGTGATAGGAAACACTGTCAAAGTTAAGTGTGTAAGAGCTGATATTTTGGCTCGTGAAATTGACTTTGTGTTAGTGTAAAAAATATTAAAAATATAAAACATTGTTAAAA
>JAFVTW010000006.1 GCA_017503005.1 Clostridia bacterium
GAAACTCATAACTCTATCTGCATCTTCTTGAGGTATTTGTGCTCTTGTAAGATGACCTAATATACTTTCTCTTGCTTTTTCATAATTTCCTTTTTGAAAATAATTTCCTGTAAATTGATTAAACCATTCTGGAGATGTGTTTGCATAACTAGGACTTTCTAATGGTCTATTAGTATAATATACTCTGCCTTTTGATCTACTACTACAACCCAAAGTTAAACCTGATTTATATTTAGCTAAAAGTTCACCCATTTGTGCAAGTTCTTCTTCATCATATCCTTTATTTTGCGGATTTACACCATTAGCTCTTACATGATCAGCAAAATTTGCATTAAAAGCATGAAATAGACAAGCAGAATCTATAATTTTAGTTTTAAAGACCATTTCAGCCATACCAGCCTCTTCCCAAAAAGGCTCATTTTTCTTGAAACATTCAAACATTCTATTTTTTGCTTCATCATTATTAAATTTGATGTCTTTATTTTCTGCCACACTCCTCATATGTTCATAAAAATTCTCTATTACATGTGGTTCTACATTATCTTTTTGAAAAATAAAGTATTGATAATAATATAAAGCTTCTGACACTAAATTATTAAATATAGTTCTAAATCTTGCATATTTTGTATCACCATCACGAGAGTTATCTTCTTTTAAATCTTTATGATGACCTTTCAATAAATCTTTAAATTCTGGAGAATTAAGATATTCACTAATATTAAACATAATTGTACCACCTTTAGTTGATACCCCATTATATCACAACATTTTTTGTATACAAAATTAATAACAAAAAAAAGAACAGATATGATTTCTGTTCTTTTTGTATATTATACTTCTTCGGTATATTCGATAATTAGATATCTATTTGGCTCTTCACCTTCGCTATGAGTAAGAATATTTGCTGTTTGGCTAAGTTCTTCGTGAACAATTCTTCTTTCAAAACTATTCATAGGGTCTAGCTTGTAGCTTCTCTTTGTTTCTAGTACTCTATTTGCCATTTTTCTAGCTAATTCTTTTAAATCTTCACTTCTTTTGTTTCTGTATCCTGCTACATCTACAAATACTCTTTTTGCACCTCTGCATTTGTTGTATAGGTGAGTATTTAGTAAATGTTGGATAGCTTCCATAGCTTCGCCATGATAACCTATAAGTACACCTAAGTTTTCGCCATCGATATTTGCATATACATCGTGCTCTCTAGGTGTAACTAACACTGTAGCATTGATGTTGTAAGCATAGATAAGTCCGTTTAACCATTCTGTAGCTAACTTTACAGTTTCAGCGATTAGTTCTTCTTTTCTAGCTTGTTTTTCTTCTGCTGTCATTGTATTAGTAATATTTTCGCTATTTTTAGCTATATCTTCTACCATTTTAGCTGTGTCTTTTTCTTCTACATCTGCTTCTATTACTACTTGAGCATCTTCATCACTAGCTGGAGTAGAAACTATTTCGTCTTTTTCTAGTTCTTCTAGTTCTTTTTGTTTTTCTGGGTCTGTATTAAGTGTCATTTCAATTTTTGCTTTCTTAAATAGACCACCTTCACTGATTACTTTTACATCTACATTTTCTATAGTTGTATTTAATTGTTTTAAACCATCTTCAACTGCTTTTTCGATAGTTTTTGCACTAACTTCTATTTTCATTTTATCCCCCAAATATTTTGTCGTGGTGTATTATTTTCTAGAATAAGAAACTTTTACTTTTTTATTTTCTTCTTCTGTTTTCTTATCGTTTAATTTGTCTACCAACATAGTTACTAGTGGGCTAGTGATTAATCCAAACAATGCACCTGTAACAATGTATATAGCAAACATTGCATTATAGAACAATGTAAATAGTGCCATAATTGCAGGCATTAGGTAAAGCATAATTTTGTTTTGACCCAAAGCATCTACATAAGGTTTGTTTTGTCTTCTAGCTTTTGCTTGACCTAACCAAATAGGTACTTGTGTAGATAAGTATGTTACACCAGCAGATAGAAGTATAAGTATGTAGTATCCGTTCCAACCACTATACTTTTCATTTTTTCTTATAGAATCTGTTACTTGATTGTACACTTTTTCGTTGAAATATATATTTTCGTCGCTGTCACTTAGTTTTGTATTTGATTTGAAGTCTTTGTAATTTAGTACAATACTAGCACTAGTATCTGGTCTCCAGATATTCTTAATCCATAAAAATCCTTCTTTTATATCTCCATAAGTATTGATTACTTTTTGGTTTGCAATAGCTACTTTTTGTTGGTCTAAGTCAACAATAGTACCGTCTTCTAATTCTAGTTTTACTGTATCGCCACCTTCTGGTAATACAAGTTTAGCACCATGACCACCGATTTCTTCTGCATATACTTGTTGTAGAGTTTCGTACTCACTATAGATTTTGTATGATGCAATCTTATTTAGTCCACTAAACAATGTAAAGAATATAACCATAGTAGCTACCATATTGATAAGCATACCAAAACAACTACCCATTACATTGTAATTATGTTTTTTGTATACTTCCATAGTCTTTTGGTTAAGTACTTCTTTGTTTGAACCATATCTTCTTTGAATCTTTTCAAGGTCTGGTTGAATTTCTGCCATTTTGGCTGAATTTCTTTTATTGATATATCTGTTTAGAATATCAAAAGGCAACATTAATAGTTTGATAGCTAGAGTAATAAGTATGATTGTTAGACCATAGTTTTTTACTAAACTTTCCAAACCAAAAATGAAGTATTCCCACATACCTGTAGGTTTTGCAACATCTAGCAAAAGTGTTGCTCCGTTTAGAAAATCCATTTCTTATCTCCTTTTAAATTTATAGGAACCAAATCAATTCCGCCTTTATGAACGGGAGTACATCTAAAAATTCGTTTAGTACCCAACCATAGCCCTTTTAGTACACCATGTTCCTTGATAGCAAGGAGCATATATGTAGAGCAGGTAGGGTAGTAAATACAGGATTTAGGCATAAATGGTGAGATAGCAAATTTATAAAAATAAATTATACCGTAGCACACCAGCCTAACGGGAAAAAACAAAATTTTTAAAATAATCATACAAATAATTTTGCCTTTGATATAACATCAACTACAGCATCTTTGATTTGATTATAACTTAAATTAACAATTTCTGGTTTAGTTACAAATACATAGTTGTAGCTAGGGTTTATAGAACCCATATTCTTTCTTACAATATCTCTAAGTTGTCTTTTTAACTTATTTCTTACATTAGCTTTGCCTGTCTTTTTGTTTATAGAAAAACCTATACGACAAGACTTTAGTTTAGTAGGAACATAAATCATAGTCAAAACATTGTTGTAAGAATATTTGCCATGTTTGTATATATAACCAAATTCCTTTCTCTTTGTTAATCGGTTAGCTTGTTTTAACATTTTAAACTCTCTTTTTACTTTTGGTTTTTTTAATACCTTTGATAGTATATCATACTCTTTAGAGATTGATAAATTAAATTAATCAAATTGTTTAGGGCAATTCTACAATTTTTTTCAAACAAAAAACCTTTAAGATATTTCTTAAAGGCTTTTTATTTATTATTTTATTTTGTTCCAAAAATAAATTAAGCAGATAGTTTGCTTCTACCACGATTTCTACGGCGAGCAATAACTCTTTTACCACCTTTAGTTTTCATTCTAGCACGAAAACCGTGAACTTTACTTCTTTGTCTCTTTTTAGGTTGAAATGTTCTTTTCATTTAAGTAGTCCTTCCTTTTTTTATTTTAACCATCAGGATAAAAAATTCCTGTAATTTTTTAATTTGCTGTTTTATTATACTTTTTTAATATAAGGCTGTCAACATAAAATTTAATTTTGTTAATTAAACTCTTTTTAATGGCTCAAAACTTTCATTATTCTTTAGTCTTTGATTGTTTTGTTTGTTTATCATTTCGTCAGCCACACCACATAGTATTCTTTGTACTTTGTCGGTATGTTGTATTCTATCTAGGTCTCCTATTATGCTAGTACTAGGTTTAAATACACTACTTATATTCTTTAATACTTTACCCATAGAAATACTTGCTCTAGTAGTATAGGTAGGGTCGTCTTTGTCATTATTTTTAAGCATATCTTTTAATGAAATACTTAAGTCTTTAAATAATGGATTAGATTTGATTTCTGTAATTTCTTGTTTAGTAAGTTTCTTGGTAGTCTTTACAATATCTACATAATTTTTTGAAATATCTTTTACTAGTAGTTGTTCGTCTATAGCATTCAAATCTTTCTTTATAAACTTTTCAAAACTCTTAACCATAGCTTTTGAGAAATTTCTAACATCACTATTTACATCTGCTCTAAAATAAATATTTTTTTCGTTAGGCTTTCTTACTACAGATTCGTATACCTTTATATTGTTAAATCCTGCTTGACTATATTCGTTGTTGCCTGGTTTAAACTTGGTAGTATCTATCTTGCAGGTAAGGTCTACATATTCACATTTAGCTAGTTTAGCATAATCAAAGGTAGCTTGTAGAGCAGTAAGACCTACACCTTTGTCCAGATAACTATCTAGTACGGCTATTCTTAGTACTTTACATACTTTCTTTCTAAATTCAATACCTTCGTATGCATTGTCATTTTCGGTCATTTCTACAAATGCTACAGGTTTATCTCCATCTTTTACTAAGATTACATCTAGTGGTCTGTCACATATTCTTCTATCGTCAAAATTTACAAAACTAGCTCCAAAGCATGCTCTGCCTAAAGCTTGTACTTCTTCTACTTTCTTTTCGTCTAATAAATCTACATAACCTGTAGTCAAATTAAGTGTTGTTTTTTTCATATCCCTTTTTCCTTTTTTGAATATTTTTAAAACATTATCAAAGCCACGAATATCTAATTATACTTAATTTTAACATATTATTAATAATAAAATCAATATAGTATCGTCTAAAAAAGCACAAAAAAAGAGATGAATATATCATCTCAATTTTTATTAGTTTATTACTCTAACTGGTAGTATTAGGTATACATACTCATCGGTATCGTTGCTCTTTAAGATACAAGGAGCACTTGCTGTAGTAAAGCTTAGTTTTATAAACTCATCGTTTATTACTCTAAGTGCTTCGTTGAAGTATCTTACATTGAATGCTATAGTTAGGTCTTTACCATTTAGAGATACAGTAATATTTTCCTTAATATCGCCGATATCACTCTTACTGCTTAGCATCATAAGTTTTTCGGTAATGTCGAATTTTACTAGGTTATTTCTATCTATACGGCTAAGCAAACTAGCTCTGTCTAAACCATCTTCTAATTGAGCTTTGTTGATAACAATCTCTGTAGTAAAGTCAGTAGGTATAATTTGCTTGTAATTGATAAAGTCGCCTTCTAGCAGTCTAGTAATAATCTTAGTATTGTTTACATCTGCCATCAAGTAATTCTTTTGTACACATACTTTGATTGTTTCTTCGGTATCTTCTAATAGTTTACTTATTTCATTTAAGCTTCTAGCAGGTATTATACAGTTAAAATCAGAACTATTAGATACTAAGTCTTTGTTTACCATAGCTAGTCTATAACCATCTAATGCTACAGCCTTGATTTTACGATTACTTATTTCAAACAATACACCTTTTAGTATAGGTCTGCTATCTTCGTTTGATACACAGAATACAGATTTACTAATAAGGCTCTTTAGGTCTTTTGATGTAATTTCGAAATACTCTGGATTGTCTAGATGTTTGATTACAGGAAATTCTTCTGCACTTTGTGCTTGAATATTACCAGTACTATCTGTATATTTGATAGCTATCATATTTTTGTCACTAGTACTAATCTCTATTTGTTCGTTTGTAAGCTTCTTGATGTATTCTGCAAAGAACTTACCAGGTACTACTACTTCGCCTTCTAGAAATACTTCTGCTTTGATTGTTCTCTCTATAGCCAATTCTAGGTCTGTAGCTGTAAGGGTAAGACAATCATCTTCTGCTACCATCTTGATGCCTTCTAGAACAGGATTTGTAGACTTTTGGCTAATAGCCTTGATTACTTTCATAACTGCATCGCTTAGGTCTAATCCATCACAAATTAGTTTCATTTGGGTGTCCTCCAAGATATATGATTTTTAATTTTTTAATTATTATAATTATTATTAGGTATGTGCAAATGTGGATAACTTCCCAAAAGCACAATATATTGATTTGCAAGTGCCTTTATTTCGATTACTAGTACACAACATGTGGTACCGTGTAATGTTAATAAGTGTGTTTATAACTTTCAAAAGTTATTAACATTTACACATTTGGGGTATGGATTAAGTTCTGGTAGCCATACTTTTTAGATCATTGATTGCAACTTTCATTCTGTTATTTTCTTTGATCATTTCAGAAATTTTTTCTCTAGCATGGATTACTGTAGTGTAATCTCTACCACCAAATAGTTGTCCTATACTTACTAATGGTAGGTCTAGCATCTCGTATATTAAGTACATACATATTTGTCTAGGTTCTACTATTTCTTTGGTTCTCTTTTTGCCTACTAGGTCGTCTTTGGTTACACTAAAGTATTTGCATACACAGTCTATTATTCTATCGCTAGTAAGGTTTTGTTTTGTAGTAAGTACTACATCTTTTAGAGCTTCGTTTGCATCTTCTATAGTAGCAGATGGTTTACCAGTAAGGCTAGCATAGAAACATACTTTACTTAGCATACCTTCTAGCTCTCTAATATTTGTATCACATCTTTCTGCTATTAGGTTGATAACTTCGTGTTTTACACTGTAATTTTCTTGTTGAGCTTTCTTTTGTAATATAGCTAGTCTGGTCTCAAAATCTGGAATTTGTATGTCTTGCATTAGTCCCATACTAAATCTGCTTCTTAGTCTTTCTTCTAGACTAGCAATTTCTTTAGGATGACGGTCAGAAGCTATTATAATTTGTTTTTGGTTTTGATACAAATCATTGAATGTATGGAAAAATTCTTCTTGAGTACCTGTTTTGTTACTAATAAATTGAATATCGTCAATCATCAGTACATCTACATTTCTATATTTTTCTCTATATTCGCTATTTGCTTGTGATTTTGAGCTTTTTAGACTTTCTACATAGTCGTGAGTAAACTTTTCGCAAGTTACATATAGGATTTTTAGTTCTGGATTAGTTTTCATAAGGTAATTACCTATAGCATGTAATAGGTGAGTTTTACCAAGTCCTACACCACCATATATAAATAGTGGATTAATTTTGTCGAATGGGTGCTCAGCTACACCACGAGCAGCAGCATATACATAACGGTTTGAATTACCTACTACAAAGTTGTCGAAAGTGTATTTTGCATTGAAGTTACACAGTGGTGTTACTTTGTTTACTTCTTCGGTTACTTCCTCAGGTTTATTTAGGTAATTTTCTTTTTCGTCTGGGTCTAGTACTACAAAATCTTTGATTTCAGGTTCAATTTCGGTAAGGGCAGTACGAATTTGTTGTTCGTGTAGTTTAAGTACTCTTTGTTTAGCTGTTTCACTAGATGTAGATAAATATAGTGTACCATTTTCGTAGTCTAGTGGTTCTAGTGATTTTATCCACAAATCATAGCTAACGGCTGTAACTTCGTGTTGAAGTACTACACAAGCCTTTTGCCAAATTTCTTCTATTTTTAACATTTTTATTCCTTTTAGTATATTTTATATAATCTTATTACATTTTACATAATATCACAAAACCAAAATTAAAATAAACATAAATTTGAAATATCTAGTATTGTTTTTGGTTTTTTGGTATTAATAACTAATTCTACCATTGTTTACTTTCAAAACATTACCCTTTATGTCGCTTTCATACTCAGTACAAGTGATGATTGTTTGGTAATTATTGATTACACTTAGTAGCTTAGTTCTTCTGTTTACATCTAGTTCGCTAAGCACATCGTCTAGTAGTAGTACAGGATATTCGTTTAGGTTTTGTTTAAATATCTCTAGTTCGGCTAGTTTTAGACTAAGTGCACAAGTTCTTTGTTGACCTTGACTACCAAAGCTTCTCACATCTATACCATTGACTACTATCTTAAAGTCATCTCTGTGTGGACCTACTGTAGTAAATCCTAAATTTAGGTCTTTTTCTAAGCTTTGTTCGTATGCAGATATTAGTTGAGCTTTTAGTTCGGCTTTGTTATCTATTTTAAATCCTGTATAGCTAATTTCCATTTTTTCGGCATTGTCGGTTAGGTAATTATGTTGAGCCATAGCTTCTACTTTTAATTGTTCGATTAGTTCTAATCTTTTTTGGATTATGTAACAAGCATGTTCGCTTAGTTGTTCGTTCCATATAGCTATGGTGTCTTTTATATTAGCTAAGTTGCCAGACTTTAGCAGTTTGTTTCTCTGTTCTAGAATTTTGTTGTACTTGTTTAGAGTATAGAAATAAGTCTTGTTGAATTGACACAAGTCTATATCCATAAATCTTCTTCGTTCGTCTGGGCTTTCTTTTACCAACTTTATATCGTTTGGGGAGAAGTATATAGCATTTAGTTCCCCCATTAGTTCCCCTATCTTTTTGATAGGTACACCATTTATTTTTATAGATTTGTTTTGGTTTGAAAACAAAAATAATTCTATCTTTTTGTTGCCACTTAATTTAGTAAATTCTACAGTTACTCTAGCTAGATTTTTATCCATTTTGATAAGGTCTTTTTCTTTTTTTGTTCTAGGACTTTTGCCTATTACACACAAAAAAATAGCTTCAAGTAAATTAGTTTTTCCTTGGGCATTTTTTCCTTCTAAAATATTAAGTCCGCTCTTGAAATTAGCAGATTCATTTTCGTAATTTCTAAAGTTTTGTAGATAAACTTTTTTTATTTCCATATATAATATTTTACTCTAAATATCAAAAAAAACAAACTAAATTTCTATTCGAAAATACTAATATACAAAAAATTGCTTTTTATAGGTATATTTGGAGTATGGTTAAGTCAAAAAAATATTCAAAATCATAAATACACATAGTACCAAATTATAGCAAGGAGAGTATATGTGTGGAATTTATGGAATAGTAGGCGACAAAGCTGTAGAAAAAACTCTACAGGGTATCAAAAAACTAGAGTATAGGGGATACGATTCGGCAGGAATTAGCTTTTTTAATTATGAATTTAAGTTAAGTACAGATATACCTAAGTACTTAAAAAATATATCTTGTTTCAAAAACGGCCTTAATATAATTAGAGAAGAAGGAGATATAAGTAAATTAGAAAAAATTATAAATAGTCTAAAACCCAAAAGTAAACTGGCTATAGGTCATACCAGGTGGGCTACTCACGGCAAACCAAGTATTGCTAATTCACACCCACACCATAGCGAAAACGGAGACTGGGTAGTAGTACACAATGGTATAATAGAAAACTATATAGAACTAAAACAAGAACTAAAAGGACTTAAATTTTATAGCGAAACAGATAGTGAGATTGTAGCCAAAATGCTTAGTTACAATTTTGATGGCGATGTACTAAATACTATCAAGAATGTATGTAGCAGACTAAATGGTAGCTATGCTCTGGCTATACTGTATGCCAAAAATCCAAATAAGATATATGTAGCCAAATCTAATAGTCCGTGTGTGGTAGGGTATAGTAAAGATATAGGTATAGTATGCTCGGACATTAGTAGTATAGAAAAGATAGAAAATCTATATGTATTACCTAATCAAACCATAGCAGAAGTAAGTGCTGGCAATATTAACTTTTTTGACTACAATCTAAATAAAATTGAATTATCCAAATTTAGTGGTTTTACTATAGATAGTAGCGAAGAACTGGGTAAATATAGCCATTTTATGTTAAAGGAAATAAACGAAATACCTACTGCTATAGAAAAAACTGTAGTAGACTACAACACTATAGAAAAGATAAGAAAATCATTACCTAAAAAGGTAATAAAAAATACTAAAGAAATACTCATTATAGGTTGTGGTACAGCATATCATGCAGGGCTTATGGGTAAACGATTGTTAGAAGAAGTGTGTGGTATAAAAACAGATGTAGATATAGCTAGTGAATTTAGATACAAAAACTATGTACCACACAAAAATACTCTAGCTATATTTGTGAGCCAAAGTGGGGAAACAGCCGATACAATCAAAGCTGTCAAATTGTGCAAAGCCTATGGACTAACTACTGTAGCTATTACTAATGTAAAAAACAGTTCTATATGCTTTGAGGTAGATTATTGTTTGTACACAAATGCAGGTAAAGAAGTAGCTGTAGCTAGTACCAAGGCATACAACTGCCAAGTAGCTATGTTTTACTTGATGGCGGCTTATTTTAAAGCTGTGAGTATAGACCAAGATAATTTGATTTTTGAAGAAGCAAAACAATTAGTAGATGTAGCCAAACAGATTAAATCAAACAAAATAAACAATATTTGTATGGATATAGCTAGAGAGATTAAAGATAGTAAGAGTCTGTATATGATAGGCAGGACAGTAGACTATTATCTAAGTCTAGAAGCTAGTCTAAAGCTAAAAGAAATCAGTTATATTCACAGCGAAGCATATCCTGCTGGAGAACTAAAACACGGTACTATATCACTCATAGATAATGATACTTTTGTATTTGCATTTCTTACCCAAAAACATCTAAAAGACAAGACCATAAACAATGCTGTAGAAGTAGCTAGTCGTGGTGGCAAAGTGATACTATTTACAAATCAAAAAATAGAAAATACTAATTTTTATAAAATTGTAAATCTGCCTAAATTAAGCGAATTTTATATGCCATTACTATTAGTGACTTATACCCAACTAATAGCATATTATACATCAGTGTATTTAGGTAACAATCCTGACAAACCTAGAAGCCTAGCAAAGTCGGTTACAGTAGAATAAGGTAGAAAAAAAGAACACTATTTTTTAGTGTTCTTTTTTGTATTATTTTTTATTTTTATCTACAAGCACAATTTTAGAATTTAGCACTCGTTTTGCTTTGTTTTTTTCCATAATTAATTGTATAAGCTCAATGGTCAAAATTTCTATACCACCCCAGCAGAAAACCCAAGCAAATACATTAAAAAATTCGTAGAAAAAATAGTTTAGTGGTTCCATTACAAAAACATCAAAAGCAAGCATAGCTATACCCACTAGTAGTAGTATAATGCCTGTGATTATGCATCTAGTACACTCATGCTTTTTTCTAGATATTTCAGCATTGTAACTATTTGAAAATGCTTTTACAAATTTGTCATTATCTATCTTATTGTTTTCTGGTTTTATAAAAGTTAGTTCTAATGGTGTACTTATTTTTTCGGTATTAGCTAGATTTGATATAGTGGTAGTAAGCTCTTCTTGTAAGATTTCGTCTCCGTCTACACCATATTCATTAAACACATCTTCGTCGTATAGGTTGATTGTTAGTTTTTTTCTTTCTTTATTCATTAAACATCACCACTTTTTATATCTAAATTTTTACACCCTTATTTTAAAAGTTTGTTTTTAAATAGTCAATCAAATTTAAAAACACCTTTAAAACTAATAAATCAGCCCCAATTTGGCATTGTAACACAAAATGGTAGTAACTATATTAAATTTCTGTATTAGTGTCATATAGTCGCCATTTTAATGGTTTTATAGTATATAATATATATTAATTTATTATATTTTGTTTACATATACTAAATATTTATGTTATTATATATATAATAAAAGTTTACTTAGAAGTATTTTTTGAATCTAAGTAAAAATTTTTTTTGGTTAACGGAGAAAAGACAATGGCAGAAATGACAGAGCAAGATTTAACAAAAAGTGTTAAGTACGACGAAAACGACATTCAAATATTAGAAGGATTAGAGCCTGTTAGAAAAAGACCAGGTATGTACATCGGTAGTACCGACCTTAGAGGTTTGCACCACCTTATTACTGAGATTGTAGACAATAGTATCGACGAAGCTTTGGCAGGATACTGTGACCATATCGAAGTTAGTATAAATAAGAACGGTAGTGTGACTGTAGTAGACAATGGTAGAGGTATACCTTGTGGTATTATCAAAAAAGAAGGCAAGAGTGCTGTAGAAGTAGTTCTTACTAAACTTCATGCTGGTGGTAAGTTTGGTGGCGAAGGTTACAAAATCAGTGGTGGTCTACACGGTGTAGGTCTAAGCTGTGTAAATGCACTTAGTGACTGGTTAGATGTTACTGTATACCAAGGTGGTCAAGTACACAATCAATTGTACAAAAGAGGTATTCCACAATTTCCTCTAGAAGTTACAGGCAATACTGACAAAACTGGTACTACTATTACATTTATGCCAGATGCTACTATATTCGATTCTATTGAATTTAATTACGACGAACTAAAGAGTAGATTTAGAGAAATTGCATTCCTAAACAAAGGTCTTAGAATCAGTGTAGCTGACTATCGTGGCGAAGTAGCTCAAGAAGAAAGCTATCAATATATCGGTGGTATTGTAGAATTTGTAGACTACCTAAACAGAACAAAAGAAAAACTGTTTGCAGACCCAGTGTATATCAATGTAATCAATGCTACTAGCGAAGTAGAAATTGCATTCCAGTACAATTCTGGTTACAACGAAATTATCAATACTTATGCTAACAACATCAATACCCAAGAGGGTGGTCATCACTTAGAAGGTTTCAAAAACTCACTTACCAAAATTGTAAATGACTATGGTAAACAAAATAAAATTTTGAAAGATAGCGAAAAGCTTAGTGGTGAAGATATCCGTGAAGGACTTACAGCTATAGTTAGTGTAAAACTTATGAACCCACAATTTGAGGGTCAAACAAAGACCAAATTAGGCAATGCCGAAATGAGAAAAATAGTAGCTGATGCTATGCAAGAAAAATTCTCTACATATCTAGAAGAAAATCCTAGTGTAGGCAGAGAACTAGTTCTAAAATGTATCACAGCAAAAAGAGCAAGAGAAGCTGCTAGAAGTGTAAGAGAAGCTACTAGAAGAAAAGGTATACTAGAGAGTACTACACTACCTGGTAAATTAGCTGACTGTACATCTAAGGATCCTAAGCAAAGTGAAATATACTTTGTAGAGGGAGACTCTGCGGGTGGTACAGCTAAACAAGGTAGAGACAGAAAGTTCCAAGCTATTATGCCACTAAGAGGTAAGATACTAAATGTAGAAAAAGCATCTCTACACAAAGTACTAGAAAGCCAAGTAATCAAAGATATGATTACAGCTATCGGTTGTGGTATAGGTAGCGAGTTTGACGAAAGCAAACTAAGATATGACAAGATTATATGTATGACCGATGCCGATGTAGACGGTAGTCACATTCGTATACTTATGCTTACATTCTTCTTTAGATTTATGCAACCATTAATTACTAATGGTCACATATATTCAGCTATGCCTCCACTATACAAAATTCAAGTAGGCAAAGATGTATACTATGCATATTCTGACGAAGAGAAAGACCAAAAATTAGAAGAATTAGGCAACCCAAAATCTGTACAAATTCAAAGATACAAAGGTCTAGGTGAAATGACTGCAGAACAACTTTGGGAAACCACAATGAATCCAGAAAAAAGAATCCTAGCTCGTATTACAATGGAAGATGCTCTAGAAGCAGAAGAGACTTTCAACAAGCTTATGGGTGAAGATGTAGAACTTCGTAGACAATTTATCGAAGCAAATGCAACATTAGTAAAAGATTTAGATATTTAATACTTTTACAACAATTAAAATGTAGTTTTTGACAAAAAGTGGAATTTATATAAAAGGAAAATCAAAATGGATAACGAAAAAGATAAAACACAAGAAGAGTTAAACATTGTTGATAATACAAGAATTTTAGACATCAAAGTAAAAGAAGAACTTGAAAAATCATTTATTGCATATGCTATGGCAGTTAATGTAAGCCGTGCAATTCCTGATGTAAGAGATGGTCTAAAACCAGTTCACCGTCGTATACTTTATGCTATGGGCGAACTAAATTTGTTTAACGATAAATCATTCAAAAAATGTGCTAGAATTGTCGGCGATGTTATAGGTAAATATCACCCACACGGCGACACAGCAGTATACGATGCTTTGGTTCGTTTAGCACAAGACTTTACTATCAATGCACCTCTTGTAGATGGTCATGGTAACTTCGGTTCTGTAGACGGAGACCCTCCTGCTGCGATGAGATATACCGAAGCAAAGCTAAGTAAAGTAGCTAGTGAAATGCTTGCAGATATAGACAAAAATACAGTTGACTTTGTTCCTAACTTTGACGAGAGCGAAGTTCAACCTAGTGTGCTTCCTGCTAGATTTCCAAACCTACTAGTAAATGGTAGTGATGGTATAGCAGTTGGTATGGCTACAAACATTCCACCACACAACTTAGCAGAAGTTATCGATGGTGTAGTAGCACTTATCGAAAACCCAGAAATCGATGTAGATGACCTTATGAAAATTATACAAGCACCAGACTTCCCTACAAAGGGTATCATTATAGGTCGTAGTGGTATAAGACAAGCTTATAGAACAGGTAAAGGTACATTCTATATTCGTAGCCGTGCAGAGATTGAAGAATACAACAATGGCAACCGTCAAAGAATTGTTATTACCGAAATCCCATATCAAGTAAATAAGTCAAAGCTTATTATGCAAATAGCAGATATGGTAAAGAACAAAAGACTAGAAGGTATCAGCGATATCAAAGAAGAAAGTGATAGAACTGGTCTTAGAATTGTTGTAGAAGTAAAAAGAGATGCTAATGCTCAAGTTGTACTAAATTCATTGTACAAACATACTCAATTACAAGTAAGCTTTGGTGTAATCAACCTAGCACTTGTAAATGGTGTTCCAAAAATTATTAATCTAAAAGAAATGCTAGAACATTATCTAGTATTCCAAAAAGAAGTTATTACTCGTCGTACCGAATTTGACCTTGACAAAGCTAAAGCAAAAGAACATATCCTAGAAGGTTTGGTAATTGCTCAAGCTAATATTGACGAAGTTATCAAGACAATCAAAGAAAGTGCTGACAAAAACGATGCTCAAGATAAATTGATAGAAAGATTCCTACTTACCGAAAAACAAGCTGTTGCAATCCTAGAAATGAGATTACAAAGATTGACAGGTCTAGAAGTAGAAAAATTAAAACAAGATCTTGCTGATGTACAAGCATTGATTAGCGAATTACAAGCTATACTTACAGACGAAAGTAAACTACTAAATATCATTAAGACTGACTTAATCACTATCAAAAACAAATATGGTGAGCCTAGAAAGAGTGAAGTAAGTAACAATTTTGATGGCGATATCGATATCGAAGACCTTATCGAGGAAGAAGAAGTAGTAATTAGTCTTACTCATGGTGGTTATGTAAAGAGAATGCCTGTAAGCGAATACAAGAGCCAACACCGTGGTGGCAAAGGCATTATTGCTCATACCACCAAGGAAGAAGACTTTGTAGAAAATATCTTTACTACATCTACTCACGATGACTTAATGTGCTTTAGTAACTTTGGTAGAGTATATAGAATCAAAGCATACGAAGTACCAGAAGCTCCTAGAACAAGCAAAGGTAGAGCTATAGTAAACTTACTACAAATCGAAAACAACGAAAGAATTACCACAATTATTCCTATCAAGAAAAATACACAAGGTTATCTAGTAATGGCTACTAGAAAAGGCTTGATTAAGAAAACTAATATTACCGAATTTGATAGTATTAGAAAGAGTGGTAAGATAGCTATCAAACTTACAGAAAACGACGAATTAATTTCTGTATATATCACTAATGGTAACAACGAAATCATTATTGCTAGTAGCGAAGGAAAATGTATTAGATTCCACGAGAACGGTGTAAGAATAATGGGTCGTGATACTCAAGGTGTAAAATCTATCGATCTAAGCGAAGATGAATTCGTAGTAGATATGAGTGTAATCATACCAGAAGCATATATGCTTACTGTATCTCAAAAGGGTTATGGCAAGAGATCTAGCCAAGAAGACTACAGGGTACAAGGTAGAGCAGGTAAAGGTATCAAAGCTGGTATCTTCAATGAACAAACTGGTGGTCTAGTAAACTTGAAACAAGTTACTGACAAAGACGACATTATGATGATAGCCGATGATGGTACCATTATTAGAGTAAAAGCTACCGAAATCTCTATCATAGGCCGTAATACTAAGGGTGTAAGAGTAATGAAACTAAACGATACAGCAAACATCGTATGTGTGGCAGTTACACCTAGCGAAGAAGCAGAAGAAGAACTAGCAGAATCTTTGGTAGAGACTGAGCCAAAAGCTCCTGTTTCTACAGAAATAGGTTTGGACGAAGTAGAAAATACTGAAGACAAAACCACCGATGACGAAATTTAATATTCAAGGTATTTCTAACCCTATTTAGAAAATACTGAGAATTTAAATTTATATATGAGTCCCTATCAATCTAATAATTGATAGGGGCTCTTTTTTTCTGATACATAAATAGTTGACTTTTAGCTCTTAATTTTATATAATACAAATGCAAGTTCTTAAACACATACATTGTATGTTGTAGGGTATTAAACCAAGCAGACAAGGACTTGTTTTTTTTTGTCTTATTTGACTTTTTAACCTATTTTTGATATACTAATATTGTTGGTTAGATAAATTGCTACGGTTTGTAGGCAGTTAATTCGCCAACAATAACAAGTATTTACGATATTGAAACACATATCCTTGTAGGACTCGTCCTAGTTAAAAAATACTTGTTTATCGATGTATAGCACTATATGTCGCTATATGGTGGAGATTGATTATATGGTCAATCTCTCTTTTTTATAAATAATTTACTTTTTATATTTTTTGTGGTATAATAATTATGTTGGTTAGATAAATTGCTACGGTTTGTAGGCAGTTAATTCGCCAACCTCTCCATTACTTTTTGTAATGGTGTTAATTTAGAGCTGGGTAACTAGCTCTTTTTTTTGTTTTATTTTTTGTTGCAAAATGTCGAAAGTTTTATATTTTTGATAGTTTATTGTGTTGTAGTTTGTCGGTAATTGTCGCTAAATGTTAGAAATCTTCGCTATTTTATATTTGGTATCAAATATTCTAAATTTGTCGAAAATTTAGAGATATAAAAGTCTAAAAATGTCGAAACATTTTGATTTTTGATATATTTTAGTAAAAGTTGGTACTTGTTTTAACTTTTAAAAGTAATCATTAGTATGATATAACAATTATATAATTCAAAAATTTTAAGGATAATGTATGATATTAGAACAATGGTGTCAGGTAAATTCTAATTTTTTCTATGCCGAAAAAGGGCTAGATTTCGATGAATTACAGAGTTACAATTCACATAAAATCAAAACAAAAAAACTTACTCAGGACAAGTTTGATAGTCTTATGGAATATTTTGTGTTTACCGAAGGATATGTGACTAGAGTAGAAACTAGCAAGGGAAATTTTGTTTTTTATGGTGTAACACACGATTTTTTGGTGGACGAAATCAGGGAAAGACTTATAAAGCATTCAACTGACAAAGAATTGTATTATTTTAGTAATGTAGACTACTTTGACTATGGATTTTTTGCTGTAGGTAATGGTGGTAAGGTTGATAGACTACTTAGATACAATAGTGAAGCTATGGGCGAAGAAGAAATTGTGTACTGGGTAGGCAAACCACATAAATGGGAGTACGAAACACATACATTTTACTCTAAGAAAAAGCTAGAAGAGTGTGAAATGAGTTTTGGCTGGAGTGAAGTATGTGATATGATTAATTTTTACCTACCATTTATCAATGATGAGATAGATGTGTATGGAATAACAGTATACTCAAAAGAAAATAATCTAAAAAATGTAGTAGATTATATTCTTAATGGTAAACCACTCAAGTTTACTAAAGAGATAACTCATCAAGATGAAATGGGCATATTCAAAATGCTAGTCAAAAACGATACAACCCTTACATCTACCGACATCTTTATTTGTAAAGATTATGTAGAAGCATACAACTATCTAATGTTTGTAGATGATATGGGTAGTGACCCATCTTCTATAAAAGCAGTGTCTTCTAAGTTTAAGCATAAAGTACTTGCTAAAAATTTCAATCTAGAAACTTGCTGTGAGATGATATATAGTATGATTGCCGATTATCCAAAAGCAAAAGGTGTAACAATGGCAGATGTCGTACCACTACTAGAGTCTGTACCATCTTGTGAGCATAGACTAGCACAAATATTTACCGAATACGACTATGCGACCAGACAATATGTGATTACTTTTAGTCCGGGCAGAATGTTTGATGCTAAGGATAAAAAATATATTCCTGCCGATAGAATGTTTTTTAGAATAGGTAAAAAATACAATAGAAAAACTTTTACCAAAATATATAAACTACTAAAAAAGTTGTTAGCAGAGTACAAATAACAAATTTTACTTAACAATTACAAATTAAAAGGGTAAACTAGATTTAGTACAAAAGAATAAGGAATGAACTATGGATAAGAAAATTTTTAAATTTGCAAAAAAAATGTGTAGACATGCCAAGAAAATATTTTTTAAATATTTCGATACAGAAAACAATGGTGGTCATTATAAAGTAGACAATACTATTGTTACCAAAGCAGATACTGAGATTAATGAATACTTAATCAAACAAGTAAGAAAACATTTTCCTGATTGCTCTGTAGATGGCGAAGAAGTTGACTATGGTAAATCAAAGAAAGTATGGATTTGTGACCCTGTAGATGGTACAGCTATGTATGCTAGACATATTCAAAATGCTGTATTTTCACTAGCTCTTGTAGAAGATGGTGTTCCTACATTTGGTTGTATACTAGACCCATTCGTAGACAAGATGTACTATGCTTTCAAGGGTGAAGGTGCATTCATCAATGGCAAGCCTACTAGAGTAAATGAAGTTGGTTGGGAATATATGAAGACTATAGGTCAAGTAGATGTTTGGCCATATATGGACTGGGACATTGTGCCTTGTCTAAAACATTTGTGGAAGAAAAGTTATCCTATCTCTATAGGTTCTGTAGCACATGCTTGTGCACTTGTTGCAAGTGGAGCTCTTGCTTACTGCTTGTTCCCAGCAACAATAGAAAAACATGTAGATGTAGCTGCAGCCAAAATTATTGTAGAAGAAGCTGGTGGAATTGTAACAGACTTTGATGGTAACGACCAAAGATACGATACTCATATCAATGGTGTAATTATGACAAACAAAGTATTAAACAAAGACATCTTAGATATAGTTAAGAAATATGCTAAAAAGGTTGATAGAGAAGAAAAGAAAGATTAGGGTTTCCTAATCTTTTTTTTATAGATAACTACCAAAGGTATTTTAGTCTAATTTAGTTTGAATATGTGGCTAATTATTATATACTAATATTGTTAAAATTTGGGGAAGGGGTACGGTATGGTAAAGCTTACAGAAAACGATATAGATTGCATAGTAGAGTTATTGAATCAAGACAAAATTGTAGCTATGCCTACAGATACAATATATGGGTTTTCCTGTCTAGCTACTAGCAACAAAGCTGTCAAAAATTTGTGCAATCTAAAGAAATGCTCAAACGAAAAATTGTTTATCATACTAGTTTCTAAGAACTACGATTTATCTAAACTAGTGTCGTTAAACGATAGCATAAAAGAGTTTGTAAAAAACAATACACCAAATCCTGTAACTATGATAGTAGAGAAAAATCCATCGCTAAAATTAGCAAAGAATTTTGAAATTCCTACTATAGCTATTAGAATACCAGACAATGGTTTTCTACAAAAAATATTAGATAAGGTTGGCTTTATGATATCTACTTCTTGCAATATTCACGGCCAACAAAACCTTACAAATACTACCGATATCATCAATACTTTTGGTAGCCTAGATGCTATAGTTGAGAGCAATACAACTAATTACAATTCAAGTTCTACTATTGTAGACTTAACTACAAACCCACACAAAGTGATTAGACAAGGTAGGTATATTGTAAAATAAGTATAAGATATTGTCATAAAGTGACACTTTAACAAATTGATTTAAGGAGAAAATATTGTGGAGAAAAAAGATATTACAGTAATGATAGGCGAGCATGGTTTCAATTTTAGAGTAGCTGCTATTATAGAATGTGAAGGCAAAATGCTTTTGCATAAACCAGAGAACTGGGACTTTTGGAACTTACCTGGTGGTAGAGTAAAATGTGGCGAACAGACCTTGTCTGCTATCAAACGAGAATTGAAAGAAGAGTTGGGTGTGACTATCGAAGAGTTGAAGTTGGTAGAAGTTAGCGAGAACTTTTTTGCATGGCAAGGCAAACCTGCTCACGAATTATTGTTTGTGTATAAGATAGTTGTGTCACCTGACCACGAGCTATACTCAAAGCAAGATTTTCCATCACTAGACCATGACGATATGGTATATCACTGGTTCGAAAAAAATGAAATCAAAAATTATAAATGTCTGCCAGAGTTAATATACAAATGGGCAGAGAGAAATGATTTTGATTTTGAACATTGTAGTGAAATCAATCCAAACTACTACGAATTAGTAGACAAAGAATAATTTAGCATTAGGAGAAATATTATGTACTTAAAACCTTATGTCAAGTTTAGAGTAAAAGACTTTGACAGTATGGCAAATACCTTTACTAGTTTTTTTGAAGATGACCAAATGCTAGAGGGTAGATTTGCTACAAACTTAGCGAACTATTTTGGTATAGATACAGTTAGTCTTAAAGGTAAAACCTTTGATGAAAAACTAGAAATTATCAAAGCAATTTTGGAGCCTATTCACAATCAAAATTTACAAGCTATGGAAGACAAGGTAGAAGAACTGCAAGATTACTGGAACCAAAATTCAAATTTGATTTGTGCAGAACTTGAAAAAATTTTTAGAGTAAAATTTAAGGGTATACAAGAATATATAGCAGAAGTAAATATAAATACTGTATGTCCTAGGTACTTAAGTGAATGTAGTTTTGATGTAGACTTTAGAGCTACTAAGGAACAAACACTTCAAACCTGTATACACGAGCTTATACATTTTGTATGGTTCGAACTATGGCAAGAATTATTCCCAGAATGTGACCCATCACATTTTGAGACACCACATACCGAATGGTTGTTCTCTGAAATTGCTGTAGACCCTATAGTGTACTTTAGCGAACTAAGAACACTTTGTAATGACAAGCCGGCATACGACTATTTCTACGAAGCTCAGCTTTGGGGCGAAAATATGATGGAAGTATTTAGAAAGTTGTATAGAGCTAATAGTATAGATAACTTCTTAGAAAGAGGTCTAAAGTTGTTAAACAGCAACCCAGACCTTGTCAAAGAATTAGTAAAATAAATCAAAAAGACACTGAAAATCCAGTGTCTTTTTTGTGTAAATTATGTTTTTAGTGGTCAAATCATAACCAAAATTGTCTTAATTTCCAGCTACAAATTTCTACAAAAAAGTATAAAAAATTACAAATTATTACTATAAGTAATAAAAAATATTTTGAGAAGTGTACCTGTATATGATAGAGTAAGGTTGTATAAGTATAAAAATTTTTTGTTGCGAGGTACTTATGAATACAAATAGTAATTGCAAAAAAGGAATAAATTGGAAAAAATTGCTATTCACAATGTTATGTGGAGTAGTAGCTTTTTCAACCATGTTTTTGACAGCATGTGGAAAGAAGAAAGATCCTAGTGACCCTACACCACCAGAAGTGGGTGGCGACTGGTACACTGGGGCAGAGTTGCCTACAGCTAATACAGGAAGCTTAGGCGATTTTTATTTTAAGACCGATAGCTACCAGGTATACAAGCTATGTAACGATGGTTGGAAACTAATCGTAGAACTAAGTAGCCTGCTAGGTCAAGAGGGTGTCAGCTGGCACTATGGTAATGACGAACCTAGTGAGTTTGTGGGTGTTCCTGGTGACTACTATCTAGACCAGACCGATGGTGACATCTACTTTAGTGGGTCTAATGGTTGGGAAAAGGTTTACAACCTAATGGGTGTTAGCACCGACCAAGTAGCAGATGGCGAAGTTGCAGAAGTATACATCGGCTACGATGGATATGTATGGATCGGCGATAGCAGAACTACCCATAGACCAAAAACTATCGTAGGTGCAAATGATATAGTAGACAACACTTTAGAACTTAAGAAAGGTTACTTTACTAGTATGCAACTAGATACTACTAGTCATGCAGTGGCTCTAATGAGTGGATACAAAGTTGTAAACGAAGGTGAAGCAAACGAATATGCTACTACTAGCTATTCTCATACTACACTTACTAATATTCAATTTTATGCTGATGCAGATGGTCTATTAGAATTAGCTGTAGCAAATGTAAAAGATGTTTTAGCCAAAGTAACAGCTGGTCAAGAAATTGAATCTACAACCAAAGCTGTAGTAGAAGTTAAAGAAGGATTTAACAATCTTACAGTAAGTGTGGTAGTAGGATATAACGAAACACTTGTTTTAGGTGGAACAAATACTACTAGTAAACTATATGTAGTTACTGGTGTAACAGCAGATGATGACTATGGTGTAATTTCTTCTGTAAATGAAGGAAACAAAAAGTTTAATGCTACAGATGGTATCAAGGACAAACTTGTTCTAAAAGCTAAAGCTGGTGCTCATACCATACTAACAGAAAGTTATATAAAGACAGAAACAACACACGGACATCCATGTGCAAACTGTTCTACAGTATTTGAAGTAGAAAATCATACATACCAAAACGGTGTTTGTACTGTATGTAACTACTCACACATCAATCATAGTAGTACAGTATACGACAATATTTCATCTAGTACACATAGCAAAATTTGTGATGTATGCGGAATTACATATGGCGAAGGTAATCATACCTATGGCGAACATACAAGCATCGATTATGCTAAACATTACCAAGAATGTACCGAATGTGGATACAGAGTAGAAGGTACACACAATTACTTAAATGCTACTTGTACTGATTGTGGATATATCCATGTAAATCATTTAAGTACAAATTATGATAATGTAAATAATGACGAACATAGTAAAGTTTGTGATGTATGTGGTCAAATCTATGCTTTAGATTTCCATACTTTTAATTCATATACAAGTTTTGATAAAACAAAACATTATAGACAATGTTCTATATGTCAATACATTCGCTATGAAGATCATAATTTCTTAAATAGCACATGTGTTGATTGTAACTATACATGTACCGAACACGAATATACAAATGGCGAATGTACTTGTGGTGCTACACACCCATGTCCAGGTAATGGCGAATTTGTATTTGTAACAGAAAATACTGTAGATGATAAATGTATCAAAGAATGTAGTGAATGTGGTTTACAAATAGAACTTACTCACAACTATATAGATGGTGTATGTTCAAATTGTGCTCATTCACACCAAGCACACGAATATACTTTAGGTGTGTGTGATATCTGTGATTTCGAACATCAAAATCACAGCTGTGATACATATACAAAAATTGACAATGAAAAACACGGTAAGACCTGCGAAGTATGTCATGTATCATACGATGTTGTAGATCATACCTTAAGCGAATACAAGGTGTACAATATTCATCAACATTACAGAAATTGTACAGCATGTGACTATGTAGTGTCAGAAAGTCACAATTATATAGATGGTACATGTACAATTTGTAATCATACATGTACATCACACGAATATACAAATGGCGAATGTGTATGTGGATACGACCACGAATGTGACCTAGTAAATTCATATACATATTCTAGTGCATCAGGCGATGCTAACTGTTTGAGGACTTGTACAATTTGTAACCGTCAAACAGAACTTGCACACGACTACGAAAATGGCGAATGTGCAAATTGTGGACATAATCATACCGAACATAACTGGTCTAACGGTGCTTGTACCGAATGTGAGGTTGAACACGATAATCACACATTTGGTGAATTTGCATATCAAGATAGTGCTACTCATGGAAAGGTGTGTTCAACTTGTGGACTTGTAAGTGAAATAGGAAATCATAATTATGTAGATAGTACATGTACAATTTGTAATCATACATGTACATCACATGAATGGGAAGATGGTGCTTGTACAAATTGTCATATTACACACGATTGCGAAGCAGGCAATAGTTTCTCTCATGCAAATGCAACAGACGACTTATGTATCAAGAATTGTACTACCTGTGGTAAGGCTTATACAAATGCCGAACACGGTTACTATTTAGGAACTTGTGTATACTGTGGTCATAGCCATGTAAACCACATAGAAGATGGCTGGACTGTTGATGAAGATAGTCACTACAAGTATTGTGCTGTATGTACTGCATTACTTGAGTCTGGTGAACATAATTTAGGTGAAATCGACAAAAATAGTAGCGATATTCAAAATCACTATAGATATTGTTCTATTTGTGAAAGAGGTGTAGGTGAAGAACATACTTACCAAGATGGTGTATGTACTGAGTGTGACTATGAATGTGAACACAGCTTTGGAGAATTAAAAGATCTTAATGGAAGTGAACATTACAGAGAATGTAGCATTTGTAAATATCAAGAAATAGAAAACCATGAATTAAACAATATGTGTTATTGTACAACTTGTGGATATCACGATTGTGATACAATGGGTTGGTTCGGTGGCGAAACTATTGACGACAACACTTGCTACACAATTTGTATGGAATGTAAAACTAGATTTGGTATAAAAAATCATAGTTATTCTGAAGGTGTATGTACTGATTGTAACTACGAATGTGAACACAGTACCGAAAAACTAGTAAGTGTAAATAACGATACACACAACTGTGTATGTACCGTATGTAACAAAGTATTAAGAACAGAAAATCATACTTTCTCTGGAGATGGAGAGAAATGTTCATGTGGTCATTCTCACGATTGTGAGGCATCAAATAAATTCCAATATAGCCCAAATGTAGAAGATTGGTGTATAAAAGAATGTACCATTTGTGGTGCTAGTTGCAAAATTTCAGAAGAAC
>JAFVTW010000007.1 GCA_017503005.1 Clostridia bacterium
GCCGCCAGTACCACCACCATCGACAGCTCTATCATAGTTTCTATTATTCCAACCTGCACTCCATTGAGTACTAGCTCCGTAGCCACCAGAGCCACCGCTACCACCTGTATTACCACTATAACCTTGTCTAGCATCTGAATACCCAGTGCTACCACCATAAGCATAAGTATAACTTTTTCCAGGACCTTGGTTCCATCTAGTAGCACTACCGCCACCACCGCCAGAACCACCGCCATATCCACCAGCTCCGCCGCCGCCACCGCCGGAATATATGGTACCAGTATTAAATACATATGTAGTACCTGTATTTGTACCAGAGCTTACACCCGCTATACCACCAGCCTCACCACCAGCTCCACCGCCATATCCTCCGTAACTATAATATCCACCGCCACCAGGACCACCCCTGTGTTCGCTATAGTTAGTACCGACACCCGTTCTACCATTACGGCCACCACCGCCACCAGGACCATAGTGTGAAGTATTACAGTATCCGTAGCCGCCTCCGCCACCTCTAATAGCACCATTCATATGGTAAGAAGTAGATATAGTATAACCAGAGTTATTACCAGCTAATCCACCAGCTATACCACCCTTTCCACCAGGACGACCAGCACCGCCAACACCACCAGTAACATTACCCATTGTATAACAGTTGGTAATTGTACCAGAACCAGTACCAGTAATACCACCACAATTACCACCACTATAACCACCAGTGGTATAAGTTTGATCCCAAGCAACCATATATCTAACATAGTCATGATGAGCAAAACCAACACCACCTGTTAGATTAACATCAGTAGAACACATATCGATAGTACCAGCATTGTAGTCAGCAATACCACCTATACTGCTATTTGATGCAGCATAATAGTCTCCACCAGAGTTGTCTACACTCTTAATTAGAGCATCTTTTTCATTAAATCTAACAACACCACCACGACCATAGTAAGTTTCGTCAGTTTTGTTGATAGAACTATAAGAAGTCACATTTATATTTTCAATTGTGCCATAGTTAAACACTACCAAAGCTGGAATATTTAAATACTCAGTAGTGCTCATAACATTATCGTTACTTTCACCATTAGCAAATAGCACATCTAAATTTGCCAAAAGAGCTTCTTTTCTAGCAGTATTTGCAGTAAAGGCAACACTTCTAGAATTTCCGAAGTGGTCAACCTTGCTAGATAGTCTTTCTTCTCTTTCTTTTTCCTGCTCAGCAATAGCTTCATCTACATCGAAATCTTCGTCTAGATAAACTACATTTTCATAACCATAATCAGCTGCAACTGGATTAGAAACAGAAGTATTCTCTCCAATATTTTCAACTCCCCTTACTGCAGCCTCATAACTACTACTAATCAATTGACCATCTTTATCATACTCTATTGGGTCAAGATAATCAGAAGTATATTGTTCAAAATCATCAATCTTGTAATAATCTAATGCAGCTTTGATAGAATCGATATATCTAGTTTGAGCATCCATCTTTGAAGACAGAGCATTTTTAGACAATAGATTATCAGCCTCAGAATACAATGATTGTGTATCCTTGTAATCAGCATAAATTGATTCTGCATAGTAAACAGCCGCATATATTGCAGCATTTTTTGAAGGCTCATCAAAACCATAGTTTAGTTTTACGATGTGACCTCCCCTTTCACTAATAAGGTCGTTATACAAAACATTATTTTTGTACACATTTAAACTCAAATCGCTAAATGGGTCAAATAAGGAATCATCGTTTTTTACAACGATATTTAAACCTTTGATTGTTGAGCCTTTTTCAATAGTGTTAAACAATTGCATTGAGGAAGTGATTGTTTTACCATTACCATTAAATGTACCATTAAATTGATCGTCTACAATATTGTAAAGCTTAGAAGCATCAATATCAGCCATCAACTTAAAGTTACGACGAGAATTACTAAATCCAGCAACCATGGTTCGTTTAGAATAAACTTTAACATTCTCCAAGTCATCAAGATTGTAAATCAAGTATGGTCTTTCTTCACTACCATTACCACCGTATGCATCTACAAAGCCGTAGTCTGTAGATAGTGGTTTGACAAGAAAAACAGACAAGATGCTGCTAAGTAGCAGTATCAAGCCTAGACAAATACTATTTATTAAATTTTGATATGGATGTTTTACTCTAAAGTTTGGTTTTTTAGTTCTCATTAGTAAATCTTCCTTTCCTCAATTATTTTACTTTTGAATTAAAAATTATTTGACACAAAAATTGTGTGCTAAAAGTTAAACAATTTACCTCAAAATTTTATTGGTATTAGTTTAAACATTTTTAAATAATTTTAAGCAAAAAAATTTATTTATTATTATATAATAATATACTCGCTCTAAAATATTATAAATGATACATAAAGTATAGTCAACAACTACCCTCAAATTTGTCGCAATTTGCAAAATTTTAGACATTTTTAACAAAATATTAAAACAGGCAAAAATCTATACATTTTGCTTGACAACAAGTCAAAACTTAAAGATAAAGCCACAATGAAAATACAAATAAATTATGACAACAAAAAAATAAACTCATCTATGTAAAACAAATCAAAAAACAGAAAAATAATAAAGTATCTAAAATAAAAAAAATATATAATTTGGCACAGCAACAGCTACCCCACTACACAATCTATATGGAGATAAGAACTGCATCAAAACAAGCAAACAAAATAGTTATATCAACAAAACAAATATTTGTTATATTTAAATATCTTTTATAGTTATGTTTTTATACCATTTGTAGTTATGTTTTTATATCTGTTTACACTAAAATTTAACACAGTGTATAGTTATACTTTCATATCGTTTTTGGTTATAATAAAATAACTTAAAACCAAAATGAAAAAGTAAAAATTACTGGATTTGTCAAGTTTTGAAAAATACAAACAAGACATAAACAATAATAGCTCAAGTTGTTTTATGTGTATATTTATACCGTGACACAAAATATACACTTTTTGTCAAATTCTATATTTGAAAAATAAATAATTAAAATAATTGATATTGTTTTAATTATCGTATACATATTTAAGCATTTATTAAATATATTAATGTTTACAATTTTTAAGTGATAATATAAAACAACCATAAACACAAAATTACTGCTTACAACTTATAAATATTCACATCATTTTTTATATCACCCTACCCTATAATTTACAAATAAAAATTACAACATAAAAAAATGTTGTAGCAATAAAATTATTTTCAATCAAAAAGTCATCTTAAAAATCTAAAAAATTATTTTAATTTTCATAATTCAAAATTTAGAAAAATTTATATATTTTTTAATTTTAAAACTATAAAAATTTTTCATTTAATATTTTTAAAATCAAGATAAAATATTTTATCCTTTAATAAAATTTGCAACAAAAAAAGACCAAAGTTTATTTTAACTTTTGGTCTTTTTGAATGGATATTTTATTGTATTATTTTAGAAAAATTACTCTACCACATTGATCACAAATAATGTAACCTTCTGCTTTAATCTTGTCAAGTTTACCCATAGGAAGTGCCATACGACAACCGCCACAATTACCAGCTGTAACTGGTACAAAAATTGGTAGAGAAACCTTGTCATGTTTCAATGATTTGTACTTAGTCAAAAGCTTAGAATCAATACTCTTTTCTAAAGACAACATTTCATTTTTTACAGCCTCAATTTGTGGGTTAACTGTATTAACTAATGCTTCATATTTTTCTTTACTTTCTTTATGTTTTGTACGAGCATTGATAACACCCTTTTTAGTTGTTTCAAATTCTTTAAGTATTGTTTTGATATTAACTAATTGAATATTTAGATTTCTTTCAATCATATACAAATTACTAGAAACTAGATTGATTTGATTGAAGATTTCATCCATTTGAGCTGTTGTCAATTCACTAGAATTTTTAGAAGTAAGCTCTTTGATTGTTAAGACATTTTTGTCATACTCTTTCTTTAAAGCAACATATTCTTCCATCATTTTCTTAGCTTTTTGTTCAAGTTTTAGACTCTTGTTTTGAGCATCTTTTACATAAGAAATCATTTCATTCATTACATTCTTTTCACTTGAAGATTCGATTTTCTTTTCAAGTTGTTGTAATTTAGTATCTAATTCTTGATATTTTAAAATCTTTTCCATATATGCACTATCTCCTACTATTTGCTCTTTCTATCTCTTTGTTGTTTTTTATGATAGTATTTATCATTTTATTTTTAATATTTTCATTTGTTACATTAACTTGACGAGCAGCAAGTTTCTCATTTTCTTCCATAAGCATCAACACAAAGTGAGGATTGTAACCTTTCAAATTACTTTTACCGTATTGAATTTCTCTTGCAGAAAGCTCATACTTTTTATCACTTTTCTTTACTTTTAAGATGTTATAAAATTTTTGTTTATCTTCGACAACCTTATCTACAATTATTCTAAAATTGTTTTCAACCAAATATTCTCTTAGTTTAACAACATTGTTTTGTGGTTGAAGAACCAAATTTGTAAGCTCGATAGGTGATTTTTTTAAAATCTCGATAATTTCTAACCCACCCATTCCAGCAATAACAATCATATCAAGTTTGTCTTTTTCGCTAAGGGTTTCACAACCATTACCTACTCTTACATCAAATTTCTTGAAATTTAGTTTATTTAGTAACTCACCAGCTTTTCTCACACTAGGTTCACTAATATCTGTAGCAACAAGATATTTTGCACCTTTTTTTGCAAGCTCACCCAAAACTTTACCATGGTCGCAACCAACATCTGCAATTCTCTTAGCAGAGCCACATAGTTCTATAATTTCATTTAATCTATAACTAACCATATTACTCTACAAAATCCTCTAATCTTTTGCTTCTATTTGGATTTCTTAATTTTCTCAATGCTTTAGCTTCAATTTGACGAATTCTTTCACGAGTAACATTAAATTCTTTACCAACTTCCTCCAATGTTCTAGGATGATTGTCATCTAGACCATATCTTAGACGAATAACTTTTTGTTCTCTAGGAGTCAAAGTTTCTATAACAGCTAGTAATTGTGCTTTCAAAATATCTTGGGCGGCACTTTCTGCAGGGCTCTTTAGATTGTCGTCTTCTACAAAGTCGCCGATTTTACTTTCGTCTTCTTCACCAACTGGACTCTCTAAACTTACTGGGTCTTGAGCAATTTTTTGAATTTCACTTACTCTTTGTTCACTAATTCCCATTTTTTCTGCAATTTCCGCAATAGAAGGATCACGACCTAATTCTTGCATCAATTGTTTTGATACACGAGAAAGTTTGTGAATAGTTTCAACCATATGTACAGGAATTCTAATTGTTCTAGCTTGGTCAGCAATAGCACGAGTAATAGCTTGTCTAATCCACCAAGTAGCATATGTAGAAAATCTAAAACCTTTGGTATAGTCAAACTTTTCTACAGCTTTAACTAAACCTAAGTTACCTTCTTGAATAAGATCCAAAAATTGCATTGAACTACGATTTACATATTTTTTAGCAATAGAAACTACAAGCTTTAAGTTTCTTTCGATAAGTTCTTTTTTGGCATATTCGTCATTTTCTAAAATTCTTTTAGCAAGTTCCACCTCTTGTTCGCTAGTCAACAACTGTACAGTACCGATATCTTTTAGATACATCTTTACCGGATCATCAACTTTTACATTGCTAATAATTTCTTTTAAATCTTCATCTTTTACTACTACATCTTCAGAAGGAATTACTCTAATACCTTCATCTTCAAACATTGAAATTATACCAGCCATAATCTCTGGTGTAAGTTCGTGCTTAATTAATTTATTTGCAATATCTTCTTCGTGAATTTCATTTGATTTTTTTGCGATTTCAATTAAATTATTGACATCATTTTCTAAACTTTTATCCATTCGTTTTCCCCTATAAAATATTTTAAAATAACTATAAATATAGCCACAATTTAGACTTTTGCATAGTACTCAAATTTAATATTATTTTTTCTTTAATTGAGTAAGTTTTAATATGATTTGTGATAATTGTTTCGAATACTCTTTTCTTTTATCAATATCACTCTCTAATGAAATTTTATTAGCCAAATCTCTCTGCTTGATTTCCAAACCACTTTTGATTAACAATTTCACACAATCATCAAAATAATTTTTGTTATCAATTATAGAATTAAAATCAAAGCTTACAATTTCATTGATAATAGGTGTACTTTCTACATTAAACATATCAAACACATGACTAACAATAGGTGTCTTACCTGTAGTTTTACACTCATATATATAATCATATAGTTTCTGTACATCATTATCTAAAAGATTATCTTTAACTTCTTCATTAAGTTCTGCATAATCTTTTTTGTGTAATAATGCAGCTAAAACAAATTTAACAGCCTTGACATAAGCATTTTCTTTGTTTACACCAGCATTTTCTTCTACTTTTTCTTGTTTGGTTTCTTCAACTTTTAAACTATCGATGTTTTCCAAGTCTCTACGAAGCACATCTACTGATATATTGCTTATATTTTTGATTAATTCTAGATAAACATTTTGTTCTGTATTGCTACTCAATTTCTTTACAACATTAAGTGCAGAAGCTACAAACAAATTTCTTTCCTCTGCTCGTTTTAGATTGTAATTTTTTGAATATTCCAGTATTAAATACTCTACCCAGTATTTAGCATCAGCAATAAGTGCACGATAGTACTCTACACCATTTTGCAATACTAATTCATCAGGATCAACACCTGCAGGCATTGCAGCAACATATACATCTAAACCTGCACTAACCAAAATATCCAAACTTCTAAGTGTAGCTTTTTTACCAGCTCCATCACCATCAAAGCAAACAACAACTTTGTTGCAATACTTTTTTAATTGCTTAGCATGATTTGGAGTAAGTGCAGTACCTAAACAAGCGACTGCATTTTTTACACCGGCTTTAAATAATGAAATAACATCCATTTGTCCTTCAACAATAATTATTTCGTTTAAAGCTTCGCTTCTACGAAGTTTTTTAATCAAATTTATACCATAAACACACTCATTTTTTTGAAAAACTGGTGTTTCACCGGTATTACGATATTTTGTATGGTTCGTAGGTTCTAATACTCTAGCACTAAACCCTACAACATTGTCATTAGAATTTATAATAGGAAATATCAATCTTTTAGCAAATACATCATAAAATTTACCATATTGATTTTTCTCAATAATTCCCGCCTTTTGCATTACATCTAAAGAATAGCCTTTACTCTTTAGATGATCAATTACTTCGTTCCAACCTAAAGAATAACCCAATCCAAATGCTCTAACCGAAGCAGTATCAAGTTTTCTTTTAGCTATGTAATCAAGAGCAGGTTTTGCTTGTTGTGGAGAATTAAGATTTTTGCAATAATACAATGCAGCATCTCTAAGTACAGCATATATTTGCTCTCTTTCTTTTTTTCTTTCTGCATCTTTTCCATCGTGACTAAAATCAGGCATTTCAATACCAGAATTTTCACACAATATCTTTAGAGCATCGTAAAAATCACAACCTTCCATATGTTGCACAAAAGCAAATATATCACCACTTACACCACACCCAAAACAATGATAAAACTGCTCAACTTCGTTTACTGCAAAGCTAGGTGTTTTTTCGTAATGAAATGGACAATTTGCCCACCATGTTTTACCCTTTTTATTAAGTGTAACATATTTAGATACTACAGAAACAATATCATTAGCATCTTTAACTTTTTGTTTGAACTCGCTAAAATTATCCAAACTCACTCCACCTTTTAGTTTAAAATGTCATCTCAATTATTAAATACAAGATCAAACTCACTTTTCCTTTATTTTATTTGAAAAATTTGTAAAAATTTAAAAAAAGTCCTTTATATTTAGTGTTTTTATACTTTGCATAGTATTTATTTTTAATAAAATATTTATAAAAAGACTTCAACAACATATATAAAATAAACATTTATACATAAATAATAATTTAAAAAAAAGCAAGGTGTAAAACACCTTGCTTAAAATTATTTAATAATTTTCAAAAACTTTATTTTTGTTTTCTAAAATTACTTACCGCATTTGATAGCTGCTTGAGCTGCTGCTAATCTAGCAATAGGAACACGGAATGGAGAACATGAAACATATGTAATACCTGTTTTGTGTGCAAATTCAACACTTAGTGGATCAGCACCTTGTTCACCACAAATACCACATTTGAAGTTCTTATCTACTGCTCTTGCATTCTTAACAGTATGTTGCATTAAGTAACCAACACCCTTTTCGTCAATTCTAACGAATGGATCGTATTCTAATACTCGTTTGTCATAGTAATCACCGATGAACTTACCAGCATCATCACGGCTGAAGCCATATGTCATTTGTGTTAAATCGTTTGTACCAAATGAGAAGAATTGAGCTTCTTTAGCGATTTCTGCAGATGTAATAGCTGCACGAGGGATTTCAATCATTGTACCAACTTTGTATTCCAAATTGATACCAGCTTTAGCAATTAAAGCATCAGCTGTTTCTGTAATAATATTCTTAACATATAAGAATTCTTTTACATCACCGATAAGTGGAACCATAATTTCTGGATGCACTTCGATACCATCTTTAGTTACACAATCAATAGCAGCTTCGATAACAGCAGTTGTTTGCATTTTAGCGATTTCAGGCATAACGATAGATAGACGGCAACCACGGAAGCCCATCATTGGGTTAAATTCACTTAGACCATCAACAACATCTTTGATTTCTTGATATGTCTTACCTAATTCTTTAGCTAGTTCTTTTTGTTCAGCTTCTGTATGAGGTAGGAATTCATGTAGAGGAGGATCTAAGAAACGAATTGTCATAGGTAGACCATTCATAACTTTGAACATTGCAACAAAGTCACCTTTTTGCATAGGAAGAATTTTGTTTAATGCTTTTTCTCTAGCTTGAGAATCTGTAGCAATAATCATTTCTCTAACTGCTTTAATTCTCTTAGCTTCGAAGAACATATGCTCTGTACGGCATAGACCGATACCTGTAGCACCTAAAGAGATTGCACGAGTAGCATCTTTTTCATTATCAGCATTTGCTCTAACTTTAACTTTAGCAATTTCATCTGCCCAAGCCATAATTGTAGCAAAGTCACCTGTAATTTCAGCTTCTGAAGTCTTGATTTCTTCAGCATAGATTTTACCTGTAGAACCATCAATAGCAATGAAGTCGCCTTCTTTTAGAATTTTACCAGCAAGAGAGATTTCACCTTTTTCTTCTCTAACACTAAGTTCTTTACAACCAGCAACACAAGCTGTACCCATACCACGAGCAACAACAGCAGCATGTGATGTCATACCACCAGTAGCTGTAAGTACACCTAGAGCTGCAGCCATACCTTCGATATCTTCTGGGCTTGTTTCGCTTCTAACTAAAACAACTTTCTTACCAGCTTTAGCCATAGCTTTAGCTTTTTCTGGAGTTAAAGCAATTTGACCACATGCAGCACCTGGGCTAGCAGCCAAACCATTTGAAACTGCTTTAGCTTTCTTTAATGCATCAGCATCAAACATAGGGTGAAGTAAAGCATCTAAGCTCTTTGGTTCGATTTTTAGAAGAGCTTCTTTCTTTGAAATCATACCTTCGTTTACAAGGTCGATAGCAATTCTTAGAGCAGCAGCTGCTGTTCTTTTACCATTACGAGTTTGAAGCATATATAATTTACCGTTTTCAATAGTAAATTCCATATCTTGCATATCTTTGTAATGTTTTTCTAATTTTTTGCAAATTGCAACAAATTGATTGTACAATTCAACATTTTGTTCTTGTAAGTGACTGATTGGGCTTGGAGTTCTGATACCAGCAACAACATCTTCACCTTGTGCATTCATCAAATATTCACCATAAAGAGCCTTTTCACCAGTAGCTGGGTTACGAGTAAATGCAACACCAGTTCCACTAGTTTCACCCATGTTACCAAATACCATGCTTTGTACATTTACTGCAGTACCCCATTCTCTAGGAATGTCATTCATACGACGGTAAACTTCTGCACGAGGATTGTTCCAAGAACGGAAAACAGCTTTAACAGCTTCAATCATTTGTACTTTAGGTTCTTGTGGGAATTCAGCTTTTAATTCTTTTTTGTAGATAGCTTTGAATTCTTTAACTAATTTCTTTAAATCATCAGCAGTAAGGTCTGTATCTTTTTCATAGCCTTTAGCTTCTTTCATTTTGTCCATAGCTGCTTCAAATTTAAGACGATCAACACCCATAACAACATCAGCAAACATTGTGATAAATCTACGATAGCTATCGTAAGCAAAACGAGTGTTGTTTGTAAGTTCAGCAAGACCTTCTACAACTTCGTCATTTAGACCTAAGTTAAGAATTGTGTCCATCATACCAGGCATACTAGCTCTAGCACCTGAACGAACAGAAACTAATAATGGATTTTGTTTGTCACCAAAAGTTTTTCCAGTAATTTTTTCTGTTTTTGTAAGAGCAACTTCGATTTGTTTCATAATGTCGTCTGAAATTGTTTCGTTGTCTTTGTAATACTTATTACAAGCTTCTGTTGTAACAGTAAAACCTTGTGGAACTGGTAGACCTAAGTTGGTCATTTCTGCTAAGTTAGCACCTTTTCCACCAAGTAGGTTACGCATTTTTGCATTACCTTCTTTAAATAGATAAACATATTTTTTAGCCATATTTTCTCCTATTATTTTTTTAAAATTGTGACATCTTTGATATTATAAAACAACCAGCAATTTTTGCCAACTAAATTGATATAAAAAATAGAATTTTGACAAATTTTAAGCAGAAAAAAAAGACACAAATTTGTGTCTTATTTTAATGACTTTAATGTAGTTCCTAATCTTAGTTGTAAATTATGCTTTAAAACGGTCAAAATAGAAATATAGACTTCGTCTTTTTGCTTGATAGAACTAAGTGAGGCAAAGTCAGTATTGTTGATAATATTTAATACTGCAAATTGCTGACGAGTAAGTTTAGTAGAATTTGCACTCTTACAAGTAGCACATTCTAACTCACCCATTTCCATATTAATATACACATCGCCAACAAACTTTAACCCACACTCACTACAACAATCAAAAGATAACCCATAACCTATTTTGTTTAGTGCAGTAAGTATAAATTTAATCATCGCAACATAATCATTGCAGTTAGAAAATTCTAAAGTTTTAAGATAATTTATAAGGGTAATAAACCACAGTTCATCTGGAACATTTTGAATAATTATGCTACTAATCTCTAATCCCAAAAAACCAGCAATAGATTTGTTGTAATTAGAAATTATATTATAAAAGCTCTCAATCTGCATACACTCTGTAATTGTATAAAAACCATTTTTACTAGTAGCTACAAATTCTGCAAAACAAAAAGGCATGGCAGCAAACTTTAATTTTGCCTTGTCTTGATTGACACCCTTTAGAGTGGCAGTAAGTATTCCTAATTCCAAAGTGAATATAGTCAACAACTTATCTTTGTCTTTGTAATCAACAGCCTTTAAAACTATACCATTAAACTTGATCTGTTCCAACTAAGTTATTATCTTCCTTTAATGCATTGTAAAGTAAATAATAACTAATCTCACCTGTTTGACTAAATAACTTCCAACAAGTTTCACACATTTCTTCCATAACAAACTCCTATCGAATATTTATTATATTATGTGTAGAAACTTAGATTATTAGTATAAAACCCAGTAAAATTAGTTAAAATTCAATAAAAATTTGATTATTTATCTAATTCTTTTACATCATATCCCAAATCAGATATTACGGATTGTTTATTTCTCCAACCTTCTTTCACCTTAACAAATAGGCTTAAAAACACCTTTTTATCGACTAATTTTTCAATATCTACTCTAGCTTTTGAGCCTATTTCTTTCAACATTGAACCATGTTTGCCTATTATTATTTGTTTGTGAGAATTTTTTTCACAAATAATATCACAGTTTATGTCAATAACATTGGACTTTTCGTCAAATTGTGTAACTTCAACTGCTACACCATGTGGTATTTCATCTTGTAATAACCACAATGTTTTTTCTCTAATCAGTTCACTAATCATAAATCTAAGTGATTTATCTGTATATTCGTCTCTATCAAAATACAAAATATCGTCTTTTAGATATTTTTTTATTTCATTTAATACTACATCAATATTTCTCTTTTTGAAAGAAGAAACAGGAATAATACTTTTAACAAAAGTTAACTTGTTTAATTCAGCTAATTGCGGATATAATTTTTCAAAATTTGTTAGGTCTGTTTTTGTAACTACCAACATCAAATTTTCTGTACCCTTAAATGTTGTTATAAAATCTATATCTTTTTGTTTGATACATTTTGAACCATCGACACAAAGCAATACAACATCTACACCAGACCTTGCTGACTTTACACTTTTTTGCATAAACTCATCTAACTTGTTGTTTGTAGTATTGATACCTGGGGTATCAGTAAACACAATTTGTGTATCGTCATCATTGTATATACCAACTATATTATTTCTAGTTGTTTGAGGCTTAGGTGATACAATAGAAACCTTAGTACCTAATATTGCATTTAATAATGTACTCTTACCTGCATTTGGTCTACCCATGATAGCCACAAATCCACTCTTAAAACTCATAATTTTCTCCAAAGTTATATTTGTATATTTATAATTATTTTTGTATATTATACTTTCTAAAATTAGCTCTTCTTTTTTTCTCATAAGCTTTTTATCTTTCTCATCAATATGGTCATAACCTAACAAATGCAACAATCCGTGCACACTTAGGTAACAAATTTCTCTAACCTTAGTTGTACCATATTTTCTAGATTGAGATATACATCTAGGCAAACAAATTATAATATCACCTAACATAATATTTCCCGTTTCCGGATTGATATCATAAGGAAAATTTTTCTTAGAAAGTTTTTTATCTATAATTGCACCATCATCACCCAACAATGTAGGAAAGGATAAAACATCAGTAACTTTATTAATTCCTCTCGCTTGTTTATTTAACTTTTTAATTTGTAATCTAGAAACAAAAGACATATTTAATTCAATATTTTTTGATGATAATTTCAATACATCTTCACCTGCACATAGTGCCTGTGTAATATTGTCTAAATACTTCTTTGCTTTCTTTTCATTTTGATAATTTATTAACATTGTTTATCCTTCGATTTTTATATTTATTTGTAAATATGTAGTTACATAATACTTGTTATTCACTTTTGAAATTTTGGTAATTTCATTGTCAACATTGACACCTTTTGGCAACTTAGAATAAGCTAAAACCTTACTCTTTTCCACCAAAGATTCCTTATAATCTTCAAAGTTTTTTGAAACCACTTTTTCTTCAATTTCGGTGTATATTTCCCTATTCAATTTAATAGGCAAGAACATATTTTCAAATACATACTCATTATACACTTTTTTTTCGTACTTTTCAAACTTTACATTGTTTGTCTTAAAAAATATTTTACTATTAAACACATCATAATAAGAAATTACTTGTTTATTGCCTGTAGGCACATACACCTTTTCCTCTTCATCAAAATCTGCAACACCACTAATCCACCCAGTTGCCTCTATTGTTGCTATAGGTTGTAATTGTACCAGCTTACCACTTGATAACATTGTAATAGGCTCAACCAAAACATCTCCCTTTTTCACAATATCACCAACACAAACTTTTGCCACACCCTGAACAACATTTATTTTATTTATCAACATATTAGTATCTGCACAAATCGGCGAAAAGTTATCAACAATCAACTCTTTTTCTTTGATGTTTACAATCAAATTTGTTCCCTTTTTCACTACAGAAACCAAACTCACTTCCTCAAACTCTGTCTTAATATACTGTTCAATTTCTTCATTTGATACTGTATTTACTTTATTTGTTGAAACACCTATTAGGTTTAAAGATTCAATTATTTCAACATCATCAATCTTATTATTTCCCAAAACATCTATTTTTAATGTAATATTGCCAATTAACACACCTATAACAATCGAGGCTATAATACCGGCATACAATCCTATATTGCGAATAAAAGTAGACAAAAACCAGCCAAAATTGTATGTTTTATGCTTGCTCACTTTGTATTCTTTAAAAAAATTAAGTCTATTTGCCTTTACATAGTCCTTTAACGATAATGAAAACTCACATTTTTTATAACTATGTCGTCTAAAATTATAAAGAACGATACCATTTGCATCTAAATTTTTAAATAATCTATCAAAATTCAACCCCTCTATCACCAGGGTATAACTGTACTTTTTCATTATTACACCATATCATAAGAAAAACTGTTAAACTTACCAACAACTACAGCCTCTTTCTTACCCATTTCCTTGATAGCCAAACCTTCGCCAACAACTATAAAATATTTATTTTTTAGCTTCAATGTAAGTTTTTCACTAGAATATACCAGTATTTTTATATAATTTTGGACAAATATTGCCCTATTACTCAAAATAGTACACTTAAATTCACCTGTAAAAGTAGATATATCTAAATCCAAATGATTAGCTAATTCTTTAAAAATCATACCATACACCCATAATTATATTAATAATATATATTCGAATACGATCATTTTTTAGAACAAAACAAAAAAAGACCAAGATTATTTATCTTGATCTTCTTTTTTAGCTAATACATTTGCCATCATTAAAACTTTCATTTCCTTGCTCATAGTTCTAAATTCTTCTCCTACTGAGCTATCTTCTTGGAAATCATCTAATTCAATGCCACTGCCTTTATTATTTGTAGAATTACCACCTAATTCTAAACTACTTAGTATAGAAGCAGTTGTATCTTTAGGAACAGAGAATAAGCCATCATCTTCTTCCTCATCATCTAAAATATGTACTGATTTCTTTTTTATACCCAAAATAATAGCAGCTTGTTCTTCTGCAGGATCAGTAGGAACTGCAGAATTTATATCTTTTCTCAACTCGTCCAAAGTGATAGGTTTCACTTCTTTTCTTTGTTCTTCTTTAAGTTTCTTGGTTTCTTCTGCTTTTTTAGCCTCGTCATCTTTGATCATTAATGACTTTATGTACTCTTCAGCCTGATTTGAAACTTGTTCCATTACTTCCTTAGCTTCTTTTTCTAAAGCATCTTTTTCAGCTTTGGATTTTTTTAACTCCTCAGCCTCAGCCTTTTTTGCAGCTTCTTCTTGTTTTCTCTTTTCAGTTGTAATTTTGTCTGTATTTCTTGAAAACAAACAAATCAAAACAAACATAACTACTACAATAGCTACTACTATAATAATCTCAGTTGTGCCCATTATTATTCCTTATCTGATTTATGTTTTTTAGAACTTCTATCTCCTGCACCTAAAGAATTTCTCATATTTGTATCTGCCAAAAGGTTTTGCATTTTGTAATAATCCATTACACCAATTTGACCTTTTGTAAATGCAGTAGAGATTGCTCTAGGAACTTCACTTTCTGCATCAAGTAAATTTGCTCTCATTTCTTGGGTTTTTGCCCTCATTTCTTGTTCTGCAGCTATAGCCATAGCTCTTCTTTCTTCTGCCTTTGCTTGAGCAATTTGCATATCAGCTTCTGCTCTTTCAGCTTGAAGTTTTGCACCTATGTTACGGCCCACATCAATATCTGCAATATCAATACTTAAAATAGTAAATGCTGTACCACTGTCCAAACCTTTGTCTAACACAGTTTTACTAATCAAATCAGGATTTTCTAATACATCTTCATGTGAATCAGCAGAACCAACAGTTGTAACGATACCCTCACCTACACGGGCAATAATTGTATCTTCACCAGCACCACCAATCAATTTGTTAATGTTACTTTGCACAGTAACCCTAGCTTTAACTCTTAATTCAATACCATTTTTTGCAAAAGCAGAAATTTCTGGAGTTGTAATAACTACTGGATTTACACTTTGCTTAACAGCTGCTAAAATATCACGGTTTGCAAGGTCGATAGCTTTTGCAGTTTCTACTGTTAATGAAATTTTTGCACCGTGAGCAGTAATCAAAGCATCTACAACTCTTTCTACATTACCACCTGCCATATAGTGTGTTTCTAGGTCATCAATTGTTAATTGAACACCTGCTTTCTTAGCATTGATGTAACTATCAACAACCATACCAACTTCAATATGTCTCAATTTCATACCGATTAATCTAATAGCTGAAATATGAGCACCAGAAACCATAGCTTTAATCCATACACCAACTGGTACAATTCCTATAAATACTGCAATCAAAATCACAGCGATGCCTAAAACGGCTAACCAAACATATAAGGCTGTATCAACAGCATTTAACATACTTAACATATATTATCTCCTTTATTGCCTTAAGTTATTTTGTTTTTCCATTTATGCCATTAGCTGATTTTACAATAATTTTATCAGCTTGAATTTCTACAATTTGAATTTTTTCACCCTTTGAAATGAATTCACCATTGGTTCTACCTTCATAGGTTTCACCATTATAGTCAAATTTTCCACTAGGTTTAAATTCTGTTGTAGCAAATGTAACTTTGCCTAGCATTTTTAGCAACTTTTTATCATCACTACCATAATTTACTGAAATACTAGTTTTACTCTCAATCAGTGGACTTCTTCTAATTGCACCAGCCCTTGCTGAAATAAGCATAATAAGTATAGCCAAAACTACCAAACTTACAGATGATAATAGCATAATCAAAAATTGATTAAGTGTAGCCCCCATAATCATACGAGCAACAATACCACCTATTGATAATGTTAGACCAGTGATTCCAAATACACCAAATCCTGGCACGAAAACTTCTACAATACATAACAAAATGCCGGCTAGCATAATTATCATAGGTATTGTACCAAAGCCCTCAAATAAAGTTACAACTTCACTCCACATATTAACCTCCACTAATAGATGTGTAGAATATTGTTTTTTTAACACATATGTAGTATAACATAACATTTTCAAAAAATAAATACCCAATTTAAAGAAATTTTATTTATATATAAATATATGAATATTATATATATAATTTGATTCAATAAAATAACTACAAAAAAGCAAAAAGAGAGAAATTAAAATTCTCTCTTTTTGCTAAGGTTAAATATTTTGGAAACAAAATTAGGGAAATTTGTTCCATTAATATAATACCATAATACAATATATATTTCAATACTTTTGTTGGCTTTAAAAAAATATATAGTTTTATATAAAAACAAAAAACTGCCACAATTAGCAGTTTTTTGAAAATTAATAATTATAGAGCATTTTTCATGTCATCAACGACATCTTGTAAATCGCTGAAGATTTGACGAATGTCTTCATTTTCACTATAAATACCTTCACCCTTAGAATTTTCGCTTTCAATTAAGTTTTCGATATCACGAATTAATCTTAATTTTTCGTTCATGTTATCATTTGTTGTGAAGTCTAATTGATTGTATCTTGTTGTAATATCTTTTAAAACTTCTGACAAATCATAATCTTCGTCGAAACTTGGTGTATAGTTTGTATCATCAAATACATCATTGTCTTCTACAGGTTGTTTAGCAACAACTGTGATATCTTCATCATCAAAGTAAGAATCATAATCTTCTGGCTCTGGTTGAGGAGCAGGAGCTGGTTTTTGAACTCTCTTTGGAGCTGGAGCTGGAGCAGCTTTTGCTGGTTGAGGAGCAGGAGCTGGTGCTGGAGCTGGTTGAGCATACACTGGTTGAGCATACACTGGTTGAGGTTGTACATATGTTACAGGTGCAGCTTGACGAACAACTCTTGTTCTAGGAGCTGGTTGTACATATTGTACTTCATCTTCATAGTCATAGTCATCATATACAGGAGCAGCAGCTCTTCTTCTTGGAGCTGGAGCTGGTTCTGGAGCTCTCTTTGGAGCAGCAGCTTTTGTTGTTTTAGCAGCAGCTTTCTTCTTAGCAGCTGGTTTTTTAGTTTTAGCTGTATATGTTTCAACTTCTCTACCCATTGTTCTTAAGAAGATGTGTTCGTCAAACATATGAGCATTTACTTCTTGATAATCTGTATTGATATCAATTACAGATTTACCACAAGATTTAAGTTCTACTAATAATGGAATAAGATCTCCATCACCTGCTACAATACAGAAAGCATCAATGTCAGGTTTTGTATAGTTGATTCTAACAGCATCAACAATAATTCTATTGTCTAATTGACTGAATCTCTTTTTCAATCTCATGAAAGGTGCTGTTTCATAACCATAGTTAGTAATGAATTCACTTAGGTATAAGTGTTTTCTATCGTTGTAACCATAGAATTTGCAATAAACGATTTCGCCATTGGTATTCAATTGGTCAAACAATTCTTCAACAGATTCTTTGCTGATTTTTACATTATCAACATCGATTAATAATGCAATTCTTCTATTTCTTGCCATAAAAAATATCCCCTTGTTTTTAATTATTTTTTTCTCTTTTTGAATAAAACAAATATTGCTGTGCATATCCCGACAAATTACCAAACATATTCACAAATTCATTGCGAACCTGAATGGCTGTTTTGTTGGAGTTTGGATAGAAATCAAGATACACCTTTCTTATCCAAGTATCCGTTGGGAACACATCTGTCTTGTAAAAGCCATATAGCAGAATACAATCAGCAACCTTGTTACCCACACCTTTTAGCTCAGTTAAATATTTATTCGCTTCGTTTGATGTCATGGAATTAATTAATTTTAAATCAAACCCATTACATAATTTTTGTATTGAACTAAACAAATATTCATCCCTGTATCCACATTTAATTTCGGTGAAAAATTGCTTTGGAATTTTACTTAACTCATTCAATGTAGGAAAAGCAAAGTATCCATCACATTTCTCGCCATAAGTTTCACAAATAGACTCTATAATTTTTTTAATTCGTGGTATGTTATTATTTTGTGAAATTAGGAAAGAAATTATTGTTTCAATCGGGTCTTGTTTTAAAATTCTTATTCCTTCACCAAACGAAATAGCATCTTCAAGTATTGAGTTTTTACTTAGTTCTTGCTTTATTGTAGCATAATCTTTGTCTAAATCAAAGTAATTTACGAAATATTTTGCATTATCACAAATAAGTTTTGTGCCCTCTTTTTGACAAATAATTTGTGCTTTGTGGTTCAAACTGTACACCTCGTAGCCAAAAAGTGTAGGTTTAAATCTAAACACCTGACCACATTCTAGGGTCTGTTTTACATCAAAATCGGGTGTATTTGGTATAAATATTTCGTTGCCTAAAACAGTATAATTTAAAGCCATATAATACCTTAAAAATATAATATATATTCTACATTATTAACCACAAATATAATAGCATATTTCTAAAATTTTAACAACAAAAAAATCGCTTGATTAAGCGATTTTTTGTTTTAGTAAAATTCATTGAATTTTTGTTGCGAATTACTTTTTATCAGCAGATACAACACTTACTTTTTTCTTATCACGAGTTACATGAGAAAATTTAACTGTACCATCTGATAATGCATATAGTGTGTAGTCTTTTCCGCAACCAACATTTTCCCCAGGAAGAACTTTAGTTCCGCGTTGTCTGATAATGATGTTACCAGCAACTACTGCTTGACCATCAGATTTTTTAACACCTAATCTTTTTGATTGGCTTTCACGACCGTTCTTAGAACTACCTAATCCTTTCTTGTGGGCAAATAGCTGAATATTAATAAACATAATCTATTACCTCCAAATTAATGTAATCAGAGTAACCACTTTGCAAATCTTTAATACTCTCAAGCATAGTCAAAAATAATACTTGAGCATCTGCTAATTTTTGATTGATTGGCAACTCTATTAAAATGTATCCATCAATTTTGTTTTGAACCTTAGCACCCAGTTTTAACACCTTGTTTATTCCTAATGCCCCAGCTTGTAAAATACTGGAAATTGATGCACACAAAATGTCTTCTCCACTCTTTGCATACCCTGTATGACCAGTGGCTTCTATTTTAAAATAATTATTGTTTGTTTTGAAAAATTTAATATTTGTCATTTTAAACTACTTTATAGAAACAATTTTTAAAGTTGTATAAGGTTGTCTATGACCTTGTGTACGACGGTAATTCTTTTTAGCTTTGTATTTGAATACAACAATCTTTTTGTCTTTACCATGTTCTACAACTTCTGCTTCTACAACAGACTTTTTAGCAGCGTCACCAGCTTTTACACTGTCACCATCAACTACCATTAAAACTTTCAAATTAACTTTGTCGCCAATATTAGCTTCAAGTTTTTCAACATTAATTTGTTCGTCAACAGAAACTTTGTATTGTTTTCCGCCTGTTTCAACTATTGCGTACATGAATATTACCTCCTCTCTCCAGACTCACTGTTATAGGCGACCTAAACCTAATTTAGGCACTTAAAAAAAGCCCAATCCATGTGGAACGATTATAATTTAACACACTATAAGCTTTTTGTCAATTAAGAATTTGAAAATTATATTAAATATATATAATATTTATATTTAAATCACACCATGCTATATAGCCAATTTTTTACAATAAAACAATAGAATATTTTAAGCTACTATCACACATAATATCTAAAAAATGGAGAGTATCAAATGGACAAAACAAAAGAATTATTAAACGAACTACACAAAGCAACCAAAGCGGCTATTGTGGGCATAGACAATCTAAAAGCCGAAATCAACAACGGTGACTTTGTAGAACTAGTCCAGAAGCAAAATCAGTACTATGAAGCTTTTTCAAAACGAATAAAGAAAATGGCTGTCAATTTTGAGTTTGAGCCGGACGACATCAATGTTTTTATGAAAGCAGGAAGTTTTATGCAAAGTAAATTTAAAACAATGATGAATAGTAGCGATGAAAAAGTAGCAGAAATACTAATTAACGGAACAAAGATGGGCATACAAAATATGAATGAGCTTATACACGAATACGAAGATGCAAATGGCAATATTCTAGCACTAGCAAAGGAGTTTAAAGAGAACTTAGAAAAATTCCTAACATCACTTAAGGAATTTGTATAACACATTATTATCAATCAAAAAAGAGCAAAATTAATTTGCTCTTTTTTGACACACAATTTTACTAATCAAGCACCCTTATTTCAATATCGCCTGTAGTGGTTGTAATTTCACAGATACCACCAGTAGTTGTTCTAGGAACTTCAATTTCTCCTGTATCAGTTTTTACTATAAATACTTTACTAGAAAGTAATGTGCCATCAACATCTCCTGTACTAACTTTTATGTTTAGTTCTCCCGCATCACATCTTTCAAATTCAACATCACCTGTACTTCTAGTAATTAAAATTGTACCAGAAACAATCACACTATTTAATTCAATATCCCCTGTAGTACCTGTTGAAACAAAACTTGCACAATTGACATTTGTAAAGAAATTTTTTCCAGTTTTAACTTTTGTCTTCAATTCACCACCACAATCAACATTTTTTAGTAAAATTTTGCCAGTAGTTACAGACAAATCATAACTCCCTGCACTCACTCCATCAACTCTAATATCCCCTGTACTTAAATGTATTTTGGTTTGTTTTACACTCGAAGCATTACATTCAACATCTCCTGTTGAACCAGAAATATCTATATTATCAAAAGTAAAATCTTGATCAATCCTAACATCACCCGTAGAAACTTTAATATTTAAATTCATACCCTCAGCTGTAGGCAAATAAACTGTTATTTTAGGCTCGCTAGAAAACAATGTAATATAGTCGTACCACTTCTTCTCATTTACAGCTTTAATATTTAACACACCATTTTCTACTGTTGCACTATGTTTCTCTTTTACATTTTCGAAACAAACAATCCTACATTTCCCATCTATAGAATACTTAAAATTCACATCCGCAGTGTTAGCATCAAGAAATACACCATTAAATTCTTCTTCTATTTCATATGAGTTTGTAACAAAGTTTTTAGTTCCCAAAGACCTAAAACTCCATCCATTTTTTGCCATACCAATCAAAAACAATACAATACCAGTAAATACTAAACATGATGCAATAATTATCCAAATTTTAGTTTCTTTAAGCATTTGTAGCCTCCTTTTTTGCAAAAGCAATTTTGATTAGATAAATTAACTTCTTTGTAATATACACCATTCCTTTGGTTGTATATTTGCATCCAAAATATAAAAATATAGCAAGTCCAGCAGCCAAAATCCCCAGACTAAATATAACAAAATTTACAAAAGTATCTCCAAATATCATTAGGGCACCACCCACTAAAATGCCATACACCGCTCCTACACAAAGAGAAACAAACCCAGCCCATAAAGAAACAACAACTGACCACAAAGAAATATATATAGAAAATATTACAACAAACAAACCAACTATTACAGAAATAAGTATAGGTGCACACAAAATCATAAGTGCAATTTCCCAAAACTCTAATTTCCTATTTATCTTCAATTTTTCTTTTACAATTTTTGATAATGGTATCTCGGTAATAATTTGAGATGTTATATCATCAACATCTCCAATACTTTTAACAGCATCTTCCTCTAAAATACCATCTTCTATCTTATCATCAATCATTTCGCTATAAAAAGCAATCCTGTCGTCTACTTCCTTTTGTGGAAGATTAGACAACTTAACTCTAAGTTTTTCAATAAATTCTTGTTTACTCATCTTCATCACCTTTAGTTATAAATTGATATAAAGACCACATCTCTTTCCAGTCTTCTTTAAATTCTTCTATTCGCTTTAGTCCGCAATCTGTAATATGATAATATTTCCTTATCCTACCTTCATATTCTGATGTATACACAGTGAGCATTTCTGCCACCTCTAACCTTTTCAAAATTGTATAGAGAGTAGATTCTGAAAGCTCAATAAATGGCTTCATATCTTTAATTATTTTGTATCCATAAGAGTCTTCATTTTTGATGGCAGTCAAAACACAAACATCAAGAAGTCCTCGTTTTAATTGAATATCCATACTTACCCTCCTTACATATACATCGTAACACGAGGTATTGTGATTGTCAACAAAAATTTCGTACCTTTCTTTGTGCTAAACACATTTTAAAATACCGACATATATACATACAAAAAATAAAAGAATTAGGAAAACTTTCCTAATTCTTTTTGTACTATACATATATGAATAAGACTACTTTTTTACCCAAACTAATGTAACTCCAGCATTTAAATTTGCTAAATGTGGATGTAAAATCAATTCTGGTTCTAATTGTGTAAGGTTTTCATATATTTTGTGATTTTCGCTCCATTGCTCACCCTTCACAAAATCCACAATCTGCTTACCACTTTTCAATAGTTTTAATTGCCTTTCTACCTCTAGCTTTATTTCGCCACCAGTACCGTGAGACCCATATCCGTGTATAGCTATAATAGCATTAACATCACTTAGTTTCGCCAATTCTATCTCTCTAACCAACAAAAAAGTAGCTACATCAGGATAAATACCTTCTTTTATATTAATTACTTTAATCATTTGAACACCTAAAATAACTTACTTCTTTGATACCATATCTTTTTTTATCAATCAATTCAAACCCCTGATATTCAAATTGTTTGTCTTTTAGATGCTCAAAAATTACCACACCATCTTCAGCTAATAAATCGTATTTTTTAATCAACTGCATAGCTTGTTCTCCATAAGTGGTTTTGTATGGTGGATCTAAGAAAATAAAATCAAATTTGTACTTACCCATCAATAATTTTAGACACTTATTGTAATCGCCTTGGATTATCTCAGCATCAGCCTTTAGTAGTGTATTGTTCTTTTTGATAATATTTATACTTCTAATATCAGTATCACATATTATAACCTTTTTGGCACCTCTACTAAGAACCTCAAAACCAAAATTACCTGTACCACCAAATAAATCTAACACAGTAGAATCGGGAAACTCAAATTGAAATTTACTACAAATAGCTTCCTTTACCATGTCAGATGTTGGTCTAATATTATCAGCTTCGAACGAATTCAAAACCTTACCTTTGTATTTACCTGCTATAATTCTCATACAAAAATGTTAGCATATTTTTTCATATTTTAAAACAAAAATTATACAAATTAAAACTTTAAAATCTTATTCATTCTATTATATCTAAATTTCAACAAAATTTCATATGGGCTAGTACCTAACACAGTGGCATAATCCTGTGGAGTTAAGTTTTCCCCTAAAATTAAAACTTGACTACCTATTTCACATTCAATATCAGTAACATCAAGCAAACAAACATCCATACAAATATTGCCAACTATTCGTGCCTTATGTCCACAAACTACTAAACAAAAATTATTACTTAGTCTTCTATCTAAACCATCTGCATACCCTAACGGCACCACAGCAATTTTCATATTTTTATTAGCTACAAAAGTTCTATCGTACCCTACGGTTTCACCCTTTTTCACTTTTTGAATAAAAGCTATCTTACTCAAAATGGACAACACCGGCCTAAATTGTAAACCACAATTAGCCTGCCAACCATACAGATTAAATCCACACCTAACCATACCATAAGAAAAGCATGGAAACATAACTGAAACGAAACTATTTGAACAATGAACGATTACAGAAGAATTATCTACAAATCGCACAAAATTCATAAATGATTTATGCTGTTTAAACACAAAAGGAATATCATCAAACTTAGTAGCAAAATGTGTAAATACACCCTCTAAAATTAAGTTGGAATTCAAAGCAAATAGTCGCAAAATTTTCTTAAATTCTTTGATTGTTCTAACACCTATCCTATTAAGTCCGGTATTTACTTTGATATGTATTTTAAGTTTTAAACCGTCCAGAATAGATACAATATTTTGCAGTTCGTTAAACGACGACACTTCTACACTGACATTGTTTATTGCACACCAAGATACATACTCTTTGTTTAAAGTTCCCACAATCAAAATGTTTGTAAACTTATCAAACTTGCGAATAAGCATAGCCTCATACACACTAGCAACCCCAAAAAAATCTACACCTTTTAAACCTTCACAAATATCTTTTAGACCATGCCCATAAGCATCAGCTTTTACCATAGCACAAACTTTAGTTTTAACCCCAACTTTATCTTTTACAAGTTTTAAATTGTGTTTCAAATTTGAAATATTAACAATATAATCACTAAAATTAACCATACTAATTATTATTAAAAAAGCTAAAATATTGTGCAAAACATATACTAATAAAAATTGTTTAGCTTGCATATTTATACATATATTCAAATATTTATAATGTTTACAACTCTACTATGCAACAAATAAAAAAACACACAAATATAGTGTGTTTTTATACTTTGCATAATAGTTGTATTTTTATATACAAAATTTATAATTATAATTATTTTTGAAGTACAAATATTGTATCAGACAAGCTGTTTAGCCTCTCACCCAAAAGCACTTTGAAGCCCACTTTTTTAGCAGTCTTTTTTAACCATTCTCTAGAAACATAGTATACACCATCTCTATCAACACCAAATTTCACTTGGTCCTTTGTGTGCATTCTATTGATTGTTTGCACATCAAAAGCATACTTGACATCTTCTTCTGAAAGACCTTTTAGATTGTTCCAGAATACATCTTTACTATTGTTGTAGTATCTGTCTTCTAATTGCCTTTTAACATCTTCTTTGGTTGCACCTTCCTCTAAGAATGTATCTCCTATAATTAGATATGCACCCTCTCTCATACGAGAATATAGATCTTTTAGGAAGTTCTCTTTTTTAGAATCTGGGTCTGCTATATACTTAAACGAATACATCATCAAAATCAAATTTGCATTACCTAAATTATAGTTTTCTAAATTAGTCAAGTCGTTATTGATAAATGTAACATTGCTTACACGATTTTGAAATAATTTCTCTTTTGACAACCCTATCATTTTTTCTCTAAGATCAACTGCCACAATACTTGTCTTTGGATTCTCTTTAGCCAGTCTTAAACTAGTAGCACCATTACCAGAACCAAACTCTATCATATATTGTGGTTTAACAAATGACACTAATTTAGATACTGTGTTTTGCATATTTACATATGCCAAAGTGTCACTCATATATTGCTTAAACTCTTCATCACTTTCAAATAAAAACTTAGCCATATTCCCTCCTTATTTTTTGGTACTACCAAATCCACCAGTTCTAACACCTGTAGGTGGAACTTCATCATCAACTACCAAAAATTTTGCAAACCAACATTGACCTATCTTGTCACCCTTTTTGATAACAATCTCATTGTCACTATGATTGTACAACATAAATCCTAAGTTGCCGTCATTAGACACATTGTCAGCATAATCACTCTCTATTACACCTATACCTTGTGCAAGCATCAAACCTCTTTTACCCATACCACTAGTTGTAGCTAAATATAAAACTTCATCATCATTGAAGTATGCTTTTAGATTTGAAAAAATTGTTTTAGTCTCACCTGCTGGTATAACTTCATCTATAGGTGAATACACATCATAAGCAACAGATGTACGAGTGGCTCTAACAGGTATTTTGATTTCATCTGCTGAAACACCATATTTTAAAAATTCATCTTTTACAACTGCAAATTTTCTCATACAACCCTCACTAAACCAATTTTGTACCACTACTAGTACCTATTCTAGTAGCACCTGCTTCTATCATATTTTCAAATGTCTCTGCATCTCGTATACCACCAGAAGCTTTAACAAATTTACCAGGTTTCATTAAGCTAGCCATTAGTTTAACATCATCTAATCTAGCCCCTTCACCTACAAACCCTGTACTTGTCTTAATAAACAAAGCATTACTTTCATTTACAATGTCGCACAATTTAGCGATTTCTTCCGAATTTAGATTGCTAGTTTCTACAATAACCTTAACAGGTACACCTGCTTGACATACAGCATTGATATCGTTTAGAACAGCTGCATACTCACCCATTTTAAACAATCCTTGATTAATAACCATATCTAATTCGGTAGCCCCATTTGCCACAGCTTCTTGGGCTTCTAGCTTCTTAATTTCTGTAGAATTAGCCCCCAAAGGAAAACCTATAACACAAGCAACTTTAATATCTGTGCCTTCTAATAGGCTTGATGCTAATTTTACATAGTAAGGATTTACACACACACTATAAAAATCATATTCTTTAGCTTCCATACACAACTTTTCAATATCTGCAGCTGTAGCTGTAGGCTTTAGTAGTGTATGATCAATATATTTACTTTTTTTCATAAAAACTCCCCTTTTTTCTTACTTTTTTATTATATCATAAATTATATAAATAGTAAATTTATACAACACACTAAAATTATTAAAATTATTTTAAAAATATCTTTAATAATATTTAAAACAAATGTTGACAAATTCAAAAAATTAGTATAAGATTTAATTGCGTTTAAAAAATTTCATATGGACCACTAGCTCAGTTGGTAGAGCAACTGACTCTTAATCAGTGGGTCCAGAGTTCGAGTCTCTGGTGGTCCACCATTATCACATTAACTTGAACACTTTTAATGGTGTTCGAGTTTTTTTATTTTGAAATTCAAATAATCGATGTTATAATGTACCTATTAAAAGGTGTAGTAATTGTGATAGATATTTTATTTAAAAAGAATCAAAAAGTAATTAATAATCAGAAAGAGAGAACAAGATGTGGCTTTTTTGCTAGTATTTATGGTTTATTAACTAATTTAATTCTTTTTGCTGTTAAAATTTTTATAGGTGTTTTAAGTGGTTCAGTTGCATTAATTTCTGATGCAATAAATAGTTTATCTGATGGTATTTCTGCTGTTATAACTTTGATTGGTTTCAAAGTTTCAAATAAACCAGCGGATAAGGAACATCCTTTTGGTTATGCAAGATTTGAATATGTTTCTGCTTTAATTGTAGCTTTTATTATTTGTATAATAGGTGTTTTTTTATGTAAAACATCTTTTGATAAAATTTTAAGCCCTCAGCAAATTGTGTTTTCTTGGTTAATCATAATTTTCTTAATTGTTAGTATTTTAATTAAAATATCCCAAATTTTTATTTATAAAAAAATTGGTGATGCTATTGATTCTGATTCAATTAAAGCAAATTTAGTTGATACACGAAACGATACTATTGTTTCTTTATTAACATTATTAGCTATTATAATTATGTGGGTTTTTAACATAAATATTGATGCTTATGTTGGGCTTGCGGTTTCTCTTTTTATAATTTTTTCTGGCTTTAAAGTTTTTTTAGAAACATTAAATCCACTATTAGGTGAGAAACCTGATAAAGAATTAGTTGACAAAATAACAAAAAAATTAACTTCGTATGATAAAATATTGGGCTTTCATGAACTTATAATACATAGTTATGGTAAAAATAAAAACTATGCTTCTGTTCATATAGAAGTTTCGGCGGATTCAAATCCTCTTGATATACACAAAATTGTTGATGAAATAGAACAAGACTTTTTAAAAGATTTAAAAATTCATTTTGTTATACATACAGATCCTATTGAAGACAAAAATGAAAAAATAAGAAATTTAAAAAATAAGGTTCAAAAGGTATTAAAACAAATAAACAAACAACTTATTGTAAACGATTTTCATCTAATAGAAAATTTAAAAAATGTTCATATTTTATTTGATTGTGTAGTTCCTTACGAAGTTTCAATTACAAAAAAAGAAATTATAAAAATCTTAAAAGAAAATATTTTATTTGAAGGAAAAAGTTGTAAATTTACAATTGATATTGATAGAGAATATGTATAAAAAGAGATAACAATCTTTTAAAGAAAAATATATAATTATCATTTATAGAAAGATTGATATCATATGCAGGGTTTTTATTTAAGATAATAAAAAAATAATGAGATAATAATATGAGAAGATAAAAAATTAAAATAATTTTAAATTAAAAATTAAAAAATTTCATATGTTCTTATTTCGAGTAAATATTCTTTTGCTCCACCACACATTAAATCAGCACTTAGCTGATTTTTTTATTTTCTTTTATGACAAACATACAAATAATGTGATATATTAAAAATACAAAACAAAAATAGGAACATTAAATATGACAAATAATCTAAAATCAATTTCGATATTCTTAGGTAATCCTTTTAAGGGTATCAAAAAATTACTGATAACTATAGAAGAAAACCAAATAACTATAAAAGATAATTGTCCACACAAAATATACACTTCCCCACTAGAAAACGAATACATAGACAAATTCCTAGAAGGACTAAATGATTTAAACATACAAAACTGGAACACAAATTATATAACTACCGAAAAGGTTTTAGATCCAGATAGTTGGACTATTACACTTAATTACCAAGACTCATCACAAAAAGAATATCATGGGGTAAATCTATATCCCGACAACTGGAACAACTTAAAAGATTTTATTTCACAATATTCAAATATATTTCAAGAAGAAGCCTATGAAGAATAAAAAAGAGTACAAAATTTGTACTCTTTTTTTATTTATCTAACTATTTTATTAATTAATTTTGTTTTAACTGACTTTTTGGTAGAAGAAATTGTAAATGCACCATATATCATCTTAATAATTTCATCTAAATTTTTCTTGTCATTGTAATGAATATTTACCAAATCTGTATCAGTAGTAACATCATCGTTAAGTGCAACTTTCATATCAATACCTACTTCATGCAAAATAGGTTCGCCTTTCTTAATTCTACCACCACCTAACAGTTTGCAAGCCTCGCCTAACATTTCACCATTGATAGCAACAATTTTACCATTATTCTCTGCTTTAAGCACTTTAGTATGAGCAGCCTTTTTCAATAGCGACAAATCGGAAATAATTTCTTCGTTACCATCTTGATTTTTAACAATTTCTTTTAACTTATTTAATGCACTACCAGAGCTAATACTATTTAATACTTTTTCCTTAGCTACAGCATCAGAATAGCCATATGCAAGCTTTAAAATCTCCACACAAATAGCTATTACAACTTCACTCAGCCTGTTTTGAGCACCATTCAAAACCTCTACAGCATCTCTAATTTCTAAAGTACAGCCTATACCATTACCCAAAGGTTGTTCCATACTGGTAATGATAGCACACATCTTTCTACCTGCATTTTTACCGATTTTAACCATAGCTTTTGCCAAAGTTGTAGCATCTTTTGCAGTCTTCATAAATGCACCTTCGCCAAACTTAACATCAAGCAAGATAATATCTGCACCACTAGCAAGTTTTTTACTCATAATAGATGATGCGATTAGTGGAATACTTTGAACTGTATCTGTTACATCTCTAAGTGCATACAATTTTTTATCTGCTACAGCCACATCTTGAGTTTGAGCCATAATACTAGCTCCAACCTTTTTTACACCATCGATAAACTTCTTTTCACTAATTTCTGTATTGAAACCATCAATAGCCTCCAACTTGTCAATAGTTCCACCTGTAAAGCCCAAACTGCGACCACTCATTTTAACCATTTTTAAACCTAAATCAGCCAAAATAGGTACAAGTGCAATAGTGGTTGTATCACTAATACCACCTGTTGAATGTTTGTCAGCCTTTATACCTTCAATTTTGGACAAATCCATCATTTTGCCACTATTAGCCATCTCAATAGTAAGCTTGGTTGTTTCTGCCTCAGTCATACCATTGATAGTAATGGCCATAAGCAATGCAGCTAATTCATAATCTTGAAATTCATTTTTTGCTACACCCTTTATCCAAAATTCAATTTCTTCATTTGTTAATTCTTTTTTTAATCTTTTCTTACTAATTAATTGTTGAATAGTCAATTTAGTCACCCTTTCTTATTGTTTTAAAATAGTTTAGTACCTTTAACATCTTTAGCTTCTACACCAAAGTTGTCCAAAATAGTTCTAGCAATACTATCAAATCCCAAAACTGTACCCATATTCACATTTGATTTTAGATTTTTTGCATATGCCAACATAGGAACAAACTCTCTACTATGATCTGTACTAGGTGTAATAGGATCACAACCATGATCAGCACTAATTATAACCAAATCATCGTCTCTCATATTTGCTAAAAACTCGCCTAGTTGAACATCAAACTCTGTAACAGCATCAGCATAACCATCAGCATTGTTTCTATGTCCAAATTTAGCATCAAAATCTACCAAATTTACAAAACACAAGCCTTCAAAGTCTTGTTTCAATAAATCTATAGTAATTTCCATTCCGTTTTGATTGCTAACTGTTCTATGTCCTTCATCTACACCATATCCAGCAAAAATATCCGAAATTTTACCTACAGAAATTACTTTTTTGCCACTTTCTTGTAGATAATTTAGCATAGTCTTTTTTGGTGGCTTCAAAGAATAGTCATGCCTGTTTGAGGTACGAACAAAGTCAGGATATTCACCCACAAAAGGTCTAGCTATAACTCTACCTACTGCATAATCTCCAGTTAGTAATTCTCTAGCTTGTTCACAATACTTGTATAATTCTTGTACAGGAATCAGTTCTTCGTGAGCCGCTATTTGAAATACACTATCAGCACTAGTATATACTAGCAACTTACCTGTTTTCAAATGCTCCCTACCATAATCTACCAACAATTCTGTACCAGAATATGGTTTGTTTACTAGATATCCTCTACCCCAAGCTTTTTCCATTTTGTCCATAAGTTCTTTGGGAAATCCATCAGGGAAAGTAGGCATACTGTGTTCTGATACCAAACCTGCTATCTCCCAGTGACCTGTAGTTGTGTCTTTGCCTGCAGATTTTTCTTGAATTCTACAATATACACCCATAGGGCTATCTTGTTTTGGACCAAAATCAACACCATCAATATTGAATAGTCCTAATTTGGTCAAGTTTGGAGCATTAAGTTTACCTGTAAGATAGCACGATTTTAGAGTATTGCTACCCTCATCGCCAAATTTATCAGAATCAGGCAATTCGCCACAACCGAAGCTATCCATAATAATCAAAAATACTCTTTTATACATTTAAAGCAACCTCCAAAGCAAGCTCAATCATATGGTTGTAACCTTGAGCTCTCTCATCACTGCTAGCTTTAGCACCTGTAACAATGTTGTCAGATACTGTACAAATAGCCACAGCTTTTTTATTAAGTCTTTGAGCATTAAGATACAATGCTGCACACTCCATCTCAACACCATATAGCCCATTTTCTCTAGCAATACCTAACTCGTCTTCTACAGCATAAAATGTGTCTGAACATAGTGTACCACCTACATGGTATTTTCTACCTAATTTGTTAGCATTTGCAACTGCTAAATCAACTAAATCTTTGGTAGCATCTACATAACCACGGCCGTGCTCAATAAAGAAATTGCCATAGTTAGTATTTGTATATGTTGCTTCACTAATAATAATGTCTCTTAATTCTACATCTTCTCTAAATGAACCTATAGAACCAACTCTAATAATTGCTTCTACTCCGTAGAAAGCAAAAAGCTCATAAGAATAAATACCAATAGTAGGATTACCCATACCAGAAGCCATTACAGAAACTTCTTTACCCTTATATGTGCCAGTATAACCTTGCACACCTCTTACATTGTTTACAAGTCTAGCATTTTCCAAAAAGTTATCAGCAATAAATTTAGCTCTAATAGGGTCGCCAGGCATTAAAACAACCTTAGCAAAATCTCCATAAGCTGCTGAATTGTGTGGTGTTGGTGTATTGTTTTTCATTTTTCATCACTCCTAAAATAAAATAGTAATTATGTAACACAACATAATTTAAAAATAAATAAAAATAAATTTTATTTATACACAATAAATATAACAAATTTTATAAAAATCTCAAACCAAAATACCACAATGCAAAAACTTTTTAAAATAGCACCCCTACCCATATTATCCTTCAAAATATTTTACAAAACACAAACATAAACATATAATTATAAAAAAATTATGGAAGACAAAATATGATAAAACAAATAATCAACAAAGAAGAAAAACAATCCATCACAAAAACAATCTTAGAAGAATTAATCGATTGGTTCGAAGACGAAACTGGTAGAAATAATTATATAAACAACTGCATAGACAAACCTATGTTTGTGAATGTAGACAACAAAAAAATAACTGGATTTTTGATATTGAATGAGACCAGCAAACACACTGTAGAATTGTGGGTAATGGGTGTAACATTAGACAACCAAAAACAAGGTGTGGGCTCTAAGCTACTAACCTATTCGACACAGTGGGCAAAAGAAAATGGATACGAATTTATACAAGTAAAAACAGTAAAATTTGGTATATATCCTGAGTACGATATTACAAACAAATTTTATATTAAAAATGGTTTTAAAGAGCTAGAATGTATAGAAGAAATCTGGGGCAAAGAAAACCCATGTATGATATATATAAAAGCACTGTAGGCCCAAAAAACAAAAACACCATACATTGGTGTTTTTTATTTTTTAACTATACATATTATTCCCTATATTTAGGAATATTTACAACTATTGCACAGTAGTTTGCATAGTACTAATTGTTGTAGTTATTTAATGCTTGTTGCAACATATTTTTTATTCTTTCCCTAGTGTCAGTGGGTGTAATCAAAACTATAGATTTGCTATACTGCATACACCAGTAAACAAGCGACTCTTCGTTGGCATGAATAGTTGCAAACAACTCATCATCTACAGTATAAAAAGATGCATTTGAACCAAACCATTCATTTACATAATTTGCCACATAATCATCTAAAATTTTAATTTTGGCAACTATACTTTTACCACCAAACATATATACATTTTCGTTTACATATTTTGCAATGTCTATACCGTTTTCGAAACCTTTAACCTGTGTTATAGGTTTGACTGCATTGTCTACAATCTCAATGTTTGTAATCAAATCTAATTTGTAATTTGCTATCTCATCAAAGTAGTCATAATTACATACCAAGTAATATTTGCCTTGATTGTTTATCATAAAATATGGATTTACCACATATGACTTACTACTCTTTCTTTTGTTTTTTTCTGGATTGAAATAGTATCTATTGTAATTAAAACGAATTTGTTTTCCTTCACTAATTGCCTGCTCAATCACTTCAATATTGTAAAACAATTGTTTGTTTGCAGACCTATTTATCTCATCAGCCTTATACACATAATTGTGTTTTTTGCGATTGTACACACTCAAAAAAGATTGAAGTTTGCTTGACAATTCCTTTGCATGCTTACTACTAACTGACCTACTAGAAAATACAGCATCGGTCAAAAATACCACCTCGCTAGGTTCTAATTCCCTACTTGCCAGATAGCAACCATTTGAGCTTTTTACAATATCGTATCCATAATCAATAAGACTATCAATATTTGCACTAATTGACTTTCTTTCGCACTCCATACCATATAGCGAATAAAGTTTTTTTGCAATATCTGCTTGTGTAAGAAGATGATTCTCATCACTATATGTTTTTAAAATATTAAGGATATACAAAATAGAAAGTTTTTTGTTGTTTGGTTGAGACATAATATCACCTTTATACACAATATTTATTTCTATATATTATTTTAACACCACACAACAAAAAATTAAAACATTTAATCAACTAAATTATATTAACCCAAAAGATTCTTTAGCTTGTCTACAACTTCACACCAATATTCATCTTGAGTAATTAAAGAAAAGTTTTCTATAACCTTATTGCTAACATATTGCATTATTAGAACATTTAAAATAATACTCCTCATACCATTATGAATATAATATGAAAAATCTTCATCAAGCTCTTCTTTGGTTTTATCTACAGACTTCTTGCTAGATGGCGAGATTGTTTGATCCACTAACTCCAAAAATTCTTTATCTTTTTTTAGATAATTTAACAAAACCGACATTTTGGGATTGTTTAGATTTAGAGAACACTCTATCGCACTATAAAAATCAAAAAACTCATTTTTACTCATAACACACCTATTAATTTAAAAAACACTTGGTTCCAAATGCAGAACAAGCTTCCATACTGCAATTAAAAGCATATCTATAGTCAACACTTACAACCAACTTATTATCTATCAGTTCTTTTAGAAAACTTTTTGCTTTAGGATATCCATAACCCAAATTTCTTTGTATAGTAGAAATGCTTACATACTCATTTCTATACATTTCCATAAAATTGATATATTGATCTTCTTTTTGATTACACATAACACTTACCTCTCTTCTTTTGTTACCACAATTATATCAATATAAATGTACCAAAAATTGTACATCAAAAGTTTTTTGAAGAAAATAAAAAACCTTTACACAAATTTATATATATATTAAAATTAGTTATATTAATCATTATAAATATATGGAGCTACAATGATAAAAGCAATAATTTTTGATTTTGATGGTACACTTACACACCTACAAGAAAACACATGGAAAAAAATATGGAAAGATTTAGGATACGACACTACTAGTGAAGATAGTGCATACAAAACTCAAATGCGAGATTACCTAAACAACACAATTTCTTATCAAGACTGGTGTGACCAAACCTGTATATACTATAAAAAAAGTAAATTTAGTCTACAACACCTAAAAGATATAGCAAAAACTGTTGTATTTATAGACGGATTTGAAGACTTTATAGATACCCTAAAAAAAGAAAATATAAGTTTACACATTGTAAGTGGAAACTTTGTAGAGCTAATAACTTCAGCTTTGGGCGAAAAAGCAAAATACTTTGATTCCATAAATGCAAACACCCTTGTATTTGATAATGAAGGAATTATTAGTCAAATAATAGGCACAAAATACGATTACGAAGGTAAAGCAAAATTTATAGAAGAATATTGTTCAAAATATAACATATTACCTAGTGAAATATGTTTTGTGGGTAATGGTGACAACGACCAGTGGGCTCACCTATCCGGCTGCAAAACAATTTGCATAAACCCAGACACCGACACTTCATCAAACAAAACCATGTGGCATATTTGCCTAGACAAAATAGACAATATTAACGACCTATTACCATACATTATTGATAAAAAATAAACAAAAGAAACTCTAGTAAAATAGAGTTTCTTTTTAGTTGAATTTACAAAAAATTTTTAAAATATACACAATTTAGGTATTGTGAATAAAAAGACAATATGATATAATTTATATTAACAAAAAGCTTATCTTTTTGATGGAGGTGGTAACATGCCAGCAATTATGTTTGATTTTGATGGTACAATAACTGCAAAATGCCAAAATGTTTGGGCAGAAGTTTGGAAAAGTTTGGGATTTGATACAAGCAAAGAATCTCGTTATTTTGAGCTGTTCAAAAACTTCCTAGATGGCAAAATCAATCATACAGAATGGTGTACACTAACCGGAGAAGAATGGGCAAAGAAAGGCTTGACCAGAGACAAATTCTACGAGATTGTGAAAAGCATAGACATTCAACCAATCATGGGTGCAAAAGAAGCTTTCAAAATGCTAAAATCTAGAGGATATGAAATCCATATAATTAGTGGAAACTTTGATACAGTAATTGATGAGTTTTTAACTAGAAACGGATTAAGAGAATATATAGACAGTATAAATGCCAACAAAATTGTTTTTGATAAAGATGGCAATTACAGAGCTATTATTGATACAGACTATGACTTTGAAGGAAAAGCAAGATTTATCAATGAATTCAAAGAAAAAACTGGTATGAGTCCATACAATATCTGCTTTGTGGGTAATGGTGACAACGACGAATGGGCTCACCTATCTGGTTGCAAAACAATATGTATAAACCCAAAAGGTACAGACCATACTGATAGAACAAAATGGCATCACGGCATAGAAAAAGTATACAATCTACAACAAATAATACCATATGTAATGCTTATGGAGCCTAAACTACCTGCAGTTAAAGCAAGCCCTGCAAACATAATGGTAAGACCAAGTTACGAAATTGTAGAAAAACCAGTATATGCCCTAGCACCTATCAAAGAAAAACCACTTACCTTAAAAGAAAAAATGGAAGTGGCAATCAAAAAGAAACAAGAAGTAGCTACTAGAAAAAAACAAGAAATCGTAACAAAAAAGAAAAATGAAGTAGCACTAAAACCAAAACACGAAATAATTAAAATAAATACAGATAGAACAAAATAAATCAAAGAGCACTAATAATTAGTGCTCTTTTTGTTTTAAGAATCCATAAATTTTGGTATAATCAAAAAAAAATATGGAGAATAAAAAATGGTTGAAATAAAAGAAGCTGTCGAATTATTAAACGACAACGGCGAACTAAATTGCCCTGGTTTTAGTAAAACAATGGTACAAAAATATGATAGAAGCAAAATTAAAGCATCTGGATTCAAAATCAAAGAATGGGACTATTATCTAATTCATAACGACAAATATGCTATAGCACTTACAATAGCAGACAACTCATACATGGGTATGCTATCTGCTTCTGTAATTAGATTTGAAGAACCTACAGAAAAAACCACATCTATAATCACACTATTCCCTTTTGGCAAACTAAACACAGATTTAAACACAAAAGAAAAACTAAATATGCCTACAAATTCTGCTGTAGGAGATATAGCTGTAAAACATAAAAATTGTGATATAAGATTTATTCACGACGGAAAAACAAGAAAATTATACTGTCACATGCCAAACTTTGACAATGGAACACCTGTAACTATAGATTTAACCCTAAGCGAAGAACCTAAAGAAAGTATGGTTATCGCCACACCTTTCGACAAAAACAAAAAAGCATTTTACTTCAACCAAAAAATCGTAGGTTTCAAAGCTGAAGGTACAGTTATTGTAGGCGAAGAAGAAATTAAGTTCAATAAAAAGAATTCACTAGCACTATTAGACTGGGGTCGTGGTGTATGGACATACAAAAACACCTGGTACTGGGGTGCTGGTATGCAAAATATAGATGGTAAATTGTTTGGATTTAATATCGGCTATGGATTCGGCAATACCGAAAAAGCAACCGAAAACATGCTATTCTATGATGGTGTAGCACACAAACTAGAAGATGTAACATTCAATATACCTACTCTAGATGGTAAAGACGACTTTATGTCCCCTTGGACATTTACTTCTAGCGACAAAAGATTTGAAATGGAATTTACACCTATTATCGATAGACACAGCGATACTAACCTTCTGGTTCTAAGAAGCAATCAACATCAAGTTTTTGGATACTTTAATGGTTATGCAACATTAGACAATGGAACAAAGATAGAAATCAAAAATCTGCTTGGTTTTGCAGAAAAAGTATATAATAAATGGTAATAAAAAAATAAAGTTCTTGAGAATATCCAAGAACTTTATTTTTTTAGTTTATTTATAATATCTTTTTGATCTTTAGTGAGTCTAAAGCTTTCTTTACATTTTTGTATAGTTTTATTGAATGTAAAAATATCTAACTCACTGCTAGTAAATTTTGAAAGTGTTTTTTCAAAATATTTTACAAAACAAACACTCACTGCCCAAGCTACAGCCATATTCACATAATAATAGCTAGACTTTACCGAAAACAATCTATCTAACACAAGATCTATATAATCGTCATTCAAAAAATAATTTAGATAAGAAACAATAGCAAATCTCTTTTCAAACTCTTTATCACTACAGAAAAATTTATCTAAATACTTAAAAATTTTATCTTGGTCATTACCAAAAAACTTTAATGTAGCAACTACACTATCACACTCTGACCAGTCAGCAATTCTAGACACATAATCATCTAGATATTTAAGTTTGATCTCTGCTGGCAGTTTCGAATATCCTACAACAAACCCTTGAAGCATCATCTCTTCATAATTTGACATTTGATTTTGATTTAAAAATGCAACAGCATCTTCCCTAACAATTTGCTTTGCAATAGCTCTAAGATTTGGAATAGTAACACCTAATATTTGATGTCTACTATTAACTATCTTAGCAGTAAACTTTTGAAACTTTTCATCTATAGAACTATTAAGTTGTTGTTTTATCAAAAATATATCCATACATATATACTAACACATTATGTATTTAAACAAAACAAAAAGACGGCATATAAACCGTCTTTCGGAATGAATATGATTAACAATCAAATACTGATTGAATAACCCAAATTTTGTATTGTTATATATTTATAACAATATACAAATAACACCACCTTTGCCCTCATTTACAATCCTACCCAAAGTTCTTCTCATCTTCTTTTGAACTTCATTTGGCATAGAAACAAGTTTGTTTTGCAACCCTTCATTTACCAAAGAACTCAAAGACTTGCCAAACATTTTTGTTTCCCAAATTTTGGTAGGATCACTATCAAATTCTGACAATAAATATTTTACTAAATCTTCTGACTGTTGTTCTGTACCAACTACTGGACTAACTTCAGTATTAATATCCACCTGCATCAAATGTAAGCTTGGTGCACTAGCTTTTAGTTTTACACCAAACCTACCACCTTGTTTAACAATCTGTGGTTCTTCTAATTTCATATCTTCAAGTGACGGATACACAACACCATAACCTGTTTGATTTACTTGTTCTAAAGCATCTTTGAATCTATCGTACTGAACCTTAGCTTCAGTAAGTTGTTTGATATAACTAATCAAATGATAATCATTTAAAATACTACAACCACACTCTTCACTAAGAACTCTATAAAACAATTCTTGTTTAGGCGATACTGTTATTTCTACTCGTCCTTCACCCATTACAATATCAACATTATCTACAAGTTCAAAATTTTCGCTATCTTTAAAAATTTCTATGCCACTCTCAAAATCGCCGATTTTATTACACTTATTGACAATTTGCATAACACAACTGGCAATTTCTTGAATAAATTTATTTTCATAAGGCAAAGCACTTAGCCACGAAGGCATTTTAATATCAACGGAAACTAATGGAAATTCATTTAAAATTGTAGCAAAAATCTTACTAATATCCTCGTTTGATATATTAGCCACATCAAGAGCTAATACATTTGTTGAATATTTTTCGCTTAATGATTTTACTAAATTTTGGCAATCCTCTCCGTATGGATTTTTTGAATTTACAACCACCACAAAAGGTTTACCACACTTTTGCAATTCACTATACACTCTCTCTTCTGCCTTGATATAATCATATCTATCAATATCAGTAATTGTACCGTCTGTAGTTAAAAGTACACCTATTGTGCTGTGATTTGTAATTACCTTATTTGTACCTAGTTCTGCAGCTTCGCTAAATGGCAACATTTCTTTTTGCCATGGAGTTTTTACCATTCTAGGCTTACTATCTTCAATATGTCCTATAGCACCGTCAACCAAATATCCTACACAATCAATCATTCTTACATTCATATTTATGTTTTCATTTACAGTAATCTTTACTGCATCATTTGGCACAAATTTTGGTTGTGTAGTCATTATACTTTTGCCATCACCACTTTGTGGTAATTCATCTATTGTCCTTTCTTTTACATTAACATCTTCAATATTTGGAATAACCAAAGTACTCAAAACATTTCTAATAAATGTAGACTTACCTGTACGAACAGGCCCTACAACTCCAACATATATATCTCCGTTAGTGCGACTAGCAATATCGGAATAAATATTGTAACTATTCATATTTCCCTCCACTGTATTATTACAAAATTATATGTGAAGGAATTTCATTTTATGATAAAAAAGAAAGTTTGAAAATTCAAACTCTCTTTATTTTTTTATTTTGTTGTTTTCTTTGTTGATTTTTTGGTTGCAGGTTTTGTTTCCACTACCTCTTCTACAACTTCAATTTCGTTCACTTCATCTTCTTCAACTGTTTTTTCTTCAACCTTTTCTTTGGTTGTCTTGGATTTTCTTTCTTTTACTTTTTCATTATGTTTTTGCTTAATATTGTTGATAAGGTCAGCATCTTTTTGTGTAACAGCTTTCAGATCAATTACATTTTCTTTGTTATTTATCAATCTTTTGATATTGCTTCTATGTGCAAAGAAAACCAATATTCCTATCATATACAATAAAACTAACCCAAAGTAGTTCTTTTCGATAACCAACATAACTGTATCTGTAATAACATATGCGAATACACAAATCAAACTACATAAGCTACCAATCCTAATAGCTAAGAACAATACTAGATATACACCTAACAAAATCAAACCTACTATAGGGTGAGCTACAAATGCAAATCCTATAGAAGTTGCTACACCTTTGCCACCTTTAAATCTATAATATACAGGATATATGTGACCTAAAACAGCAAAGAAACCTCCGATGTATATAGCCATTCGTGCTATTACACCGCCATCAGCCCCACCAAACATAAAGTAACCGATCAATGCAGGAATGACACCCTTTAGTGCATCTAATATTAGTGTAAGAACTCCAAATATAACTCCGTGATTACGAAGCATATTCATTGTTCCTGGATTACCACTACCCTCAGTAGTAATATCATTTGACTTATTTTTGCTTTTGGCCAAGAGTTTTGCAAACATTACTCCACCAAGCAAATAAGCTCCCACAATAAGCAAAACATATTTAGCTATTGTTTCTACCATTTTATACATCCTTCTCTTTTTTACTATTTACTAATAATCTAATAGGAGTACCTTTAAAATCTACAGCATTTCTTAAACAGTTTTCTAAATATCTTAAATATGAGAAATGCATCAATTCTTTATCATTTACAACAAAACAAATGTAGGAGGATTAGTAGAAGGTTGTGTAATATAATAAATCTTTAATCTTCTACCATTCTTTGTAGGTGGTTCGTTTGTAAGTACTGCATTTTGCAATACTTCATTCAAAACACCAGTTGTAATTCTGCGACTAGCATTTTCTAGTGCCAAATTAACTGTATCCATAAGTTTGTTTATTCTAAGGCCTGTCAAGGCACTACCATATAGTGGAATATAATAATCCATAAACTTCAAATCTTCTTGAAGCTTTTCATTAAACTTATTCATTGTATAGGTATCTTTTTCGATAGTATCCCATTTATTCATAAGAATTACACTAGGCTTGCCTTCTTCATGTATGAAACCAGCAATTCTTACATCTTGCTCACTAAGTCCTTCTGCACTATCTACAACCATTACAACGACATCAGCTCTTCTAATAGCATCGAAAGAACGAACAACACTGTATAGTTCTACAGAATCTTTGTCTATACTCCTCTTTCTTCTAATACCAGCAGTATCTATAAGCAAGTACTCTTTGCCTTTATATTTAAATGGGCTATCGATAGCATCTCTAGTAGTACCAGCCACATTAGACACCATTACTCTATTTTCACCCAACAATCTGTTTACCAAACTGCTTTTTCCAGCATTAGGCTTACCAACAACAGCAATTTTAATCTTATCATTGTCAGCTTCGGCATCAACTTTGGTTTTAAACTTAGACACTATTACATCTAATAGGTCACCTATACCCTTATTCATTTCTGCAGAAATGGCGATAGGTTCCCCCAGACCCAAGTTGTAGAACTCATAAGTTCTTTCAATTTCGTTGTTGTCAACTTTATTTACAACCAAAACAATAGGCACTTTGTATTTTCTTAAAAAATTAGCAGCATCATAGTCAGCAGGCATCAATCCTTGTCTACCATCTACAAACAATAGTACAACTTGTGCTAATTCTACAGCCAACTCTGCTTGTCTAGTAATATTTTGTTGAAATTCGTCCTTGTTCTTTACATCTAGACCACCTGTATCAACAATAGTAAAAGCATGCCCACACCATTCTGCATCGGCATAAATTCTATCACGGGTAACACCAGGCATATCTTTAACTATGCTTATTTTTTTACCAGCAATTCTATTGAAAAATGTGCTTTTTCCTACATTCGGTCTACCTACAACGGCTACTAATGGCTTTTCCAACACACACCTCTAATTTTAGTCTATACATAGTTTACTTTAAATTAACAATTTTAGCAAGTTTTAATAATATGATTTGTACTAATTTGCAAAAATAAAAGAAGAAGGTTTTGTCACACTTCCTCTTTTATTTTAATCTATTTACCCTTCTTATTACTATTATTTTGATTCAATATATAAATAGTACCCCAAACTCCGCCACCAACTACTATAAATGTAATGACAATAATAATTATAGATACTACTATATCGTTGTTCTTTTTAATTTCAATATTGTTAAAATGTTCGTTTATCGTAGGTGTTTCTGGGGTTTCTTCACCACCAACCAGTATTTCACCCGAATCCGTATCTACTGTAGTAGAATACAATGCAGTGGTAACAACATCTACTAATGGTTCTACACTATCCAAAACAAGTTCTTTTTCTATCAAGTAAGTACCCATTTCAAACAATAAAGACTTATTATACAACCCTTGATTATAGTGTCCTTTCGCCATATAAATATCCGAAAACAGCCATGGATAATCACTCTCTGCCACACTAAGCAAATACATAGCAAACTCTAGATTTTCTTCATAATTAGGATTTGCCTTGCCTACTACAATCCTAATCTTACACCTTTCTTTGCCATCAACATTAGTCACATAATAGCTACGACCAACACCATCTCTATGTATATCAAAAATAGCATCGGGTTCATAAGATTTTAGCAAATGATTTGCTGTCACACCACTTCTATTGTAAGCTGTTGTATCGTGTGGAATATGTAGAGTTTCATCCAACCAAACTTGTACCCCAACCTTCTCAAACCTATCTTGAATTCGTTTAGCCACATCATGTACACCACCAGCACCATACACACTATCGTACCCATCACTAGGCACATAACTTTCATCATTGTGTGTTAAATACAAACAAATTTTTCTGTCTTTCCCACTTTCAATTTTCTGTCTATGTGGATTTACAGAAATATTTGGTTTTTTAAGTTCTTTCTCAAATTGAGCTGTCGCAACTTTCCTTTGTGTATCCACCTCTACAATAGTATAAAGCTTAAAATCTTTTGAAATGTAACTATCGCCAACTTCTACACTACTTTTTTCAAACAAATATTGATTATTCTCAGTATATACCACATATCTATTCCCCGTTTCGCCATCAAATGCAAAAACAACAAACTGCCCACGAAGTAAAACCAAACCAAATATTATGCATATAATAAATAAACCTACTTTTTTCATATGTGCATCTCCATTGACTTGATTAGCTTTGAAATAAACAAATTAAACACATAAAACCCAATAGTTACTATTATTATTGCATTGCAAAGGTCTACACTAGCAAAATTTATAAAACCCAAACCACTCTCTACAAACAAATTTGCAATACTAAGCAGTAAAAAACTTAGAGAGTTAAGAAACATCACACTTTTAAAATCAAACAAAAATATTAGATTTGCTAAGAATACAATAATCATAATGGGTGCTTGATATATTGATGTAATATAATCACTATTTCGACTAACAACCAGCACATATACTAACACCACCATCAAAGACATAATTATTAACAAAAAATATTTTTTACAACTAATAGCCACACAAGAATATACAAACACACTAATAGCAGCTATTGTAAACAAGATATTTATAGATACTCTATCTAATACAAATGGCGAAACAAAATATCCCAACATAAACAAAAACAATATGGGTATCAAAATCCATTTAAATTTAGATTTCATATAAAATAAAATATAGATAGTTGTAATTACCAAAAAAATAAAACCTATCGGCATACTATCACCTCTCTTATTTTTAATTTGTGAAAATAAAGGGCTAATATGCAAAAAATAAAAATATAATAATACTGGAAACAACAATGGAAATATCTTTTTGCGATTTAAGAAGTAAAGAAGTAATCAATATATGCGACGGCAAAAAATTAGGAAACATCATAGATATGGTGTTTGATTCTTTTACATGCAAAATTACTGGAATAGTAGTTCCCGGTGAAAAAACATTCTTTAGTTTTTTTAAAAGTAATCCTGCCATTTTTATACCCTTTTGCAAAATAAGAAAAATAGGCAAAGATGTTATTTTGGTCGAGCTAAATCCTATAAACACAACTCAAGTAAACACATTAGAAAACAAAAACGAAACAATAACCACACAATCAAACGAAGGAGTAGAAGAAATAGAAGCAGACCTAAACGAGCAAAATAATAAATAATATACTACATTGTTTGCCTAAGGCTCATTTTTTTGATAAACTAAACTAGCATAAAAAACTTAAGGATAAAGACAATATGAAATGTATATTTTGTGGCTGTAAAGACAGCAAAGTTATTGACTCTAGATATGTAGAAGAAAGCAACTCAATTAGAAGAAGAAGAGAATGCCTAAATCCTGAATGTCAAAAAAGATTCAACACATACGAAACTGTAGAGATATTACCTATAATGGTAATCAAAAACGACCAAAGCAGACAAGAATTTAACTCAATGAAAATGAAACAAGGTATCATGAGAGCTTGTGAAAAAAGACCTGTGTCTGTAGCACAAATCGACGAGATGGTAAATGAAATAGAAAAACAAATTCAAAACAGTTTGAAACAAGAAATCACCACAAAAGAAATTGGTGAAATTATTATGGAAAAACTAAAAAAATTAGATGAAGTTTCTTATATAAGATTTGCATCAGTTTATCGTAAGTTTACAGATATTACACACTTTATGGAGTTCATCAAAGAATTCGAAAACATTATAAATAAGTAACAAAAAAACGACTATATTTAGTCGTTTTTTATTTGTTTGCATAGCACAATAAATATGTATTATCTAGCTTCATCTAGATATGTAGTAAGGGTGTCTGCTGTATGAAATATAATAGCTGTAGGATATCTATAAAAAGCATCAGACACTGAGTACGAACCACCCTTAACTCTAGGATCAAAACCACCCATATGCCAGTTGATAGCTATAGCTTCTTCTCTGGTAAGTCTCAAAAATCCATTGATAATATACACTGATTTTTCGCCATGTCCATAAGGTAAATCTTCATCAAATGTATAGTATGGTTGTTTAACCCAAGTACCGGTCTCGTCTTTAACATTTCTAAAATCAACCTTATAACTATTCACCTTGCACACATCATGTAATAGACCTATGATAGCAATGCTCTCATCACTAATTACTGATTGATAGTTTTCACCAAACTCAGCTTTGATCATAGCCAAATACCTTTTGTATACTTTCACACTATGTTCGCACAATCCTCCTTCAAATGCAGAGTGGAATTTTGTACTAGCAGGTGCAGTAAAAAAATCTGATTTGGTTAACCAGTTTAATAATTCTTCGCTACCTTCACGAGTAATGTTTGTTTTGTAAATATTTAAAAATTCTTCTCTAAAATCGCTCATATTTCACCATTATAATTTTTTATGTAGTTTAGCATATTTATGAAATTTATAAAAACAAAATAAATACTTTTTAAATATATATTATATTTAAGGGATTATTGTTTGACTTTATTTCCCACACATTTTAAAATTGTGATAGAAAATATAAAAGGTTGCGATATTTTGTTAAAAATTGTATTAGGCAAATTAAAAGAAAGTGCAATATCTGTATGTCCTATAGCAATTGTAGTGCTTATTTTGGGATTTACAATTTCACCACTTACTGGTTACGACATATCTAAATTTATTGTTTCAGCTATACTACTTATTTTTGGTATGGCTTTATTTGGTGTGGGTGCAGACACCGCTATGTTTACTATAGGTTCAAGTATAGGCTCTAATTTAAGCAAATCTCGTAGATTTATAATGTTACTACTACTTGCCCTACTACTAGGATTTATTATTACTCTAGCCGAACCTGATCTATCCGTATTGGCTGGCCAAGTAATTTCTATAAATAAATGGTTGTTTATAGCTGTGGTTTCTATAGGTGTTGGATTGTTCTTAACCATGGCTGTACTTAGAATAATATTTCAAGTAAAACTAAAAACCATACTTATCATATCTTACCTAATAGTATTTGTCCTTATGATATTTACCCCTAGTGGTTACCTACCAGTATCTATAGACTCTGGTGCCGTAACAACCGGCCCTATATCTGTACCATTTATAATGGCATTTGGTATGGGTATATCTGCCGTTCGTAGTGGTCATGCAGATGAAAATGACAGCTTTGGTTTGATAGCACTTACCAGTGTAGGTCCACTAATTACAACCCAACTACTATGTATAATTGTAGGTAATAACATAGAAGCTGTAAACACAGTAATCACACAATCATCTGCTGGCACATTCCTTACTTTAATTAGTGAGTTTGGAGCTAAATTTATGTTAAATCTAGAAGAAATATTGTTGGTTCTATTGCCTATAGTAATTTTCTTCTTTATATATAATGCAATATTTTTAAAATATCCTAAAACACAAATTTTTAAAATTATTGTAGGACTAATGTATGCATATTTTGGTATAGTAATTTTCCTAACAGGTGTACTTACAGGTTTCTTACCAGTAGCAAGTGTAATGGGCTACAACATAGCAAATTCACAGTATAGTTGGCTACTTATACCTATTGCTGCAGTAGTTGGTCTACTAATAGTAATGGCAGAACCTGCAGTACATGTATTAAACAAAAAAGTAGAAGATATCACACATGGTATAATCAGCAAAAAAGTAATGATGATATCTATAAGCATAGGTGTGTCACTTAGTTTGGTTATTGCCCTGCTTAGAGTATTGTACAATATACCATTTATATGGCTAATCATACCACTATATGCAATTACACTTGTATGTGCAAGCATGTGTACCCCTATCTTTACTGCAATAGCATTTGATAGTGGTGGTGTAGCATCTGGAACAATGGCAACCAGCTTTATACTACCTTTTGTTATGGGAATATGTGAAGCTAGTGGCATAAACATAATGAACGGTGCTTTTGGAACAATAGCATTTATAGCATGTTTACCTATACTTACAATATCAATATTAGGTTTGATATACAAAATAATATCTAATTACCAAAAACAAAAAGAACAACCAAAAACAAAAACACCTGTTGTTATTGTTGAATTTGATTATGGAGATTAATAATTATGGCAAGAAAAAAGATGGCTCCACCCTTTGAAATAATGATATCTATTGTCGATAGAGGCGATGGCGAAAAGGTGGCAAAATTATTAGAACAAAACAACATAAATCATTTAGTAATATTACAAGGTATCGGCACAACTGAATCTGAACTAGCAGAGTTGTTTGGATTTGGTGTAGTAGAAAGAGATATTGTAGTAAGTTTGATTGACCAAGAAAGAAGTAAGGCTATGGTTGAACTACTATATACCGACTTAAATATGGGTATAGAACATTCAGGTTGTGTATTCACTATATCCCCTAGTTCTGCAACACTAGACCTACTAAATACATTAAATATGGAGAATTAAAAATATGGCAAGAATAGATTATGATAAAGTAAAACAAATTAATAAATCTGTGGCAAAAAACAAAAATAAAGATTTTGACTTGATTATTGTTGTCATCAACAAAGGATTCTCAGACTATGTTGTAGATGCTGCTAGAGATGCTGGTGCATCTGGTGCAACAATCATCGCTGGTAGAGGTACTGGAGTACACGAAAATGATTCGATACTTGGCATCAAAATCCAACCAGAAAAAGAGATAGTTATGATACTAGTATACAGAACAAAAAGAAAACAAATTATGAAACAAATTTGTGAAAGAGCCAACCTAAACGAAGTAGGCAAAGGTGTATGCTTTAGCATGCCTGTTAGCGACATAGCCGGTATCAACCATCTAATACTTGGTTCAAAAAATAAATAATACAAAATAAAAAGTGCTTAAATTTTAAGCACTTTTTTATTTATTTTGCATAGCATTAAAAACACACACAATATAGCCACCATTTATATGTTTGCATAGCATTAAAACATAGAAATATTATATCAGTTTTTTTACATTAAACATCGCATTTAATACTAGCCAGTTTTGTGGGAAATATCTATTTATGGTCCAGTAGCTCACACCACCCAAATTGAAATCATTAACAAATTTTAGTCTAGCCTCTACACTTCTAGCATCATCAAACCACACCTCATGTTGTTGATTGTTTGTCCAGTAATTAAAGTATGGGGATTGTTGAACTTCGTTGTATTGAATAAAGGAACCCACCCTTCTAGCCAAGTCTACAGCACCAGTATTTGATATAGTTGTAGCAGCCGTTCCTTCTACAAAAGGAATATTCCAGTCATACCCGTAATTAGGCATACCCATAAATATTTTTTGACTAGGAATTTCTGTAACAGCATATTCTAATACTTTTCTTACTTCACCTGCAGGTGCTACTGCCATAGGTGGACTATATGTATAACCCCACTCGTATGTCATAATTATTACATGGTCTACAATACTTCCATGTGCCTGATAATCGTGTGCCTCATACAATATCCCCTGTTGATTCCTAGAGTACTTAGGTGCAACTGCTGTAGTTAGTATAAATCCTAATGACCTAACAGCTGCAGCCATAGCAGCTAAAAAGTTATTGTATGCCACCCTATCCTCTGGGTACAAATATTCAAAATCTATATCTACACCATAATAATTTTTTTGTTCCATAGTAGCTACTACATTTCGAATAAGGTTTGCTTGTGCCACCGAATTAGTAAGTATTTGATGAGCAAGTTCACTAGAGAAAGTAGAATTGTTTTCTATATTAGTAATTACCATCATAGGAGCCACCCTACTATCTCTAGCCTTTTCTATCAGTCTACCATCATTTCTAATATTTACTAGATTTCCATCTGGTAATACTTCATAACTAAAAATACTAAGATATGTCAAGCTAGGCAAAGTTTTTTCTAAGACATCATCATCGATATTTACAAAGCAATATCCATTAACTTCTATTTCCCGCTTAGCCGCTTGTGGGATATTTACAATAGAACCTATTTTTAAGTTAAACGGATTTGTAATCTGTGGATTAGCTCTAACCAAATCTTGTAAATTTACATTGTACATCTGCGAAATTTTGAATAGTGTATCACCACTAACCACTGTATGTGTGGTTTGATTGTTTAGTATAACTATAGTTTGACCCACAACCAAATTCTCTGCATCGGTTAGCTCATTATCCATTATAATTTTATCTACACTCACCCCATATCTATTTGCTATTTGATACAAAGTATCGCCTTGTTTTACCACATATATTTCCAAATTAATCACCTCACGACATATTATGTAGTTTTATATGATATAGGTCTAAATTTGGTTAAAAAAACACTTTGAAAACTCAAAGTGTTTTTTGTTATTTATTAAGTTCTTTATCTTTAGATATTACACCCACATAATCAGTAGCATAGTTTTGAGTTGTTTGTCTATACTCTGGTGTAATTTCTCTTACATCTACCATTTTTGATTTTTTAGTTTTGAAAATAGGAACAGTTTTTGAGTATACAGAAGTCATATTGTGCATAAAGTTTATGTAGTAATTAGTTAGTTTATCAAATGCTGGAGTATCTAAACCCATAGCATACACATTATTTACATATGCTTTACAAATAACATCTAACCTAGAAGCTAATTGAACCTTACGATTGCAGACACCAGAGACAACAGCATCTGCCTTTGGCATGTTACCCAACTCTGTTGTGCGATCCATATACTTCTTTAACATTTTAGAATAATCTAGCATTTCTTTAATGTTGATTACTTGTTTTGCATAATTCAATTCGCAAACATAATGAAGACCATTTACTGTAACCCATGCAGAACTAGCATTACTTGTTCTATAGCAAGGCAAATTTTCTTTTTTCTCGCTATTTAAAATGCCAGTAGCAACTTCCATCAACTGTTCATCACTTAAAAAACTTAATTCATCATAACTAAAATCTTCTCTTTTTAAAGATTCGTTTCTCGGCGCCATAATTACCCCTCTTTGTCGAAATTTATTCAACATTGATATTATAGCAAACATTTCACATTTTTTCAATACCGAATTTAATTTGAAAACAAAAAATCCCTAAATATAGGGATTTTTAAACATAAAATTATCTAATCACTTTTACAGTACCATCTTCTAGTATCTCAATCTTGTCGCCAGTTTGCACATAATCTAGAAATTTTTTACCTAATTTATCTATAGCTATAATAGGACAATTTTCCCAGTTTCTAGCAAGAATAATACCAGAACATGCTAATGAATCGATTTCTTCTGAGAACAGCATAGCACTAGGATTGATACCCATAGCACATATTGCTTGAATCACCAAACCACCTGTAGTAGATCCTATTGTTTTTGGTAAACACAAAATTTTGCCTGTCAAATTTTGCTTGTAGATATCCGGGTTGTTTTGGTCAGAACTTAGTACTTGTTTTGCATTTTTTAATGCACTTTTTTGAAAAGTAGCAAGTGTATTTACACCTTGATGTGACACAACTGCTTCGCCTGTAAGAACTCCACCACCGATTACTCTACCTTTAAATACTTTTTCCATTATTTACCCTCCTTACCTACAATCACATTCAAGATATCTTCATCTTTTAGATACTTAGCACTAGAATATGTGCGAAGTTTATTTGAAGAAGTTAAAATTGGCTTTTTACCTGCTATAGGGTTGTTTGTATACATAAGTGGACATATACTAGAAACTTTCACACCAGTTTTCATCAACTTTTTGTATAAATCAGTTTCTTCAAATTTCTTTCTAATTGCAGGACTGGTAGTCAAAATAGTTCTAACTTTAATCTTTTTGCTACCTGTTTCTGCCAAACCATTTATAATATCATTTGCCCAACCCTCTAATTGATTGTAGCTAAGATGTGGACAACCTATAAAGCACAACTGTGGTTTAGCTTCTTTGTTTTTCCAAAGAACAGGATAGCTCTTATATACTCTTTCTAGCTCTTTATCATCAATAACATACACTTTAGCACCCTTATTGATTAGTTGTTCACCATAATTTTGAGCTTCTGGAGTAAGATTGTCTATGTGATATAGTCCTACTGCACCATTAGAAGCAGTAGCTGCACCAAAGTCTTTTAAATAGCTCTTTGTTTCGTCATTTAATTCTGTGCCTAAGAACTTATCTAAGCCTTTTACATAAGGAACAGCATCCATAACCTTTAGACCGATGGCACTACCCAAAATTTGAGCTTCTGGTTTCTTAGTGGTCTTTACTTCTACTATCCAGTCTGCTTGACGGCCTTCGTCTGTAAGCAAACCAAAATATGGAACTTTGCCCATAATAGCACCAAAAATATCAAGCATACCAGAGTTACGATTGCAACGAGCACCTAAAACTGAGTTTGCATATACAACTGCAGAACTCTCTGCCCAAGTAAGAATATCGCCATATTAAGGAATGTTGCCTACTTCGTCCATATAGCATGTGCAAGTAAATCCGTCTGTATCTTTTAGACCAATTTTCTTCAATTGTTCCTCATATCTAGCTTGTTGACTATACATAATCTTGCTAAAAATAAGTTTGTTTAGTGGACCACATTTTACATTCTCGTAGTCGATAGGTCGTGGGTCTACTGTAAACGGATATTTGGCTGTAATACCTGCATCGATAATTTCATCCATTATTCTAAATAATGGTTTAATAAGACCTATACCAAACGATGTAACCAAATGTGCATCATGTGTAATAGGAACTAATTTTTCAGCCCCAAAAACTTCTCCGAATTGAACTAGAGTTCTTAAAATTTTTGCTTTAGTCTCACCCTCAGCACCATCTAATATTCCCTGTTCTTCTTTTGTCAATTTCATAATATTTCCCCCTTTAAAAAATTAACACATATAAATTAGTCAGCCTTGTTTTGTCTAGCTTTATTTATCTCATACATAATAAGTTGCAAATTTTCTTTCTTTACCTTATCAAAACCTTTAGATATCATTTTTTCAAATTGAATATCGTCTTTAGTTTTGTTTTTACTCATTCGTAATGACTTCAGCATAGTTCTCATCATAAATCCATATACACCAGTAAGCCTAGCCATATTGAAACCACCTTGCAAATAATATGTAGGTATATTCTTAATTCTGTTTTTCTTTACTAAATATTCTCCAGTTTGATTTTTAGGATTGTCCATACCAACACCAGCCACACATTTTACTTTGTAGCGATGTTTTACCTTTTTAAATCCACTAATCTTGCCACCCATTATCCAGCCCAAGAAAACAACCTCTGTACCTTTCTTCAACTCTTTCTTTGCTTCTTTTACAGTATATGCTGGCATATCAGCTTCTAAGCTTAATAACTTTGCATATTTTTGGGTAAACCCAGTATTTGATTCATATATAATTGCTTCCATAAATACTCCAAATTTCTAATCATAGATAGTTTATCACATATAAATAAAAGATAAAACAAATTAACCATATAATCAAAAATTTTAAATAAAATAAGACAAAAATTTTGATAAAAAAATTTTGTAAAAAGTTGAAATTTTTTATTGACATAATACAAATACAATGGTATTATAATAAAGCATTTACATGATCACGGCTGTGTGCCGCCGGCCACCACCATTGCCCACACAGCAAACTTGTAAATGCTCTCTGGGGGTATAGCTCAGTTGGCTAGAGCACCTGCCTTGCAAGCAGGGGGTCGGCGGTTCGAATCCGCCTATCTCCACCAATTAAATTTCCTGTTTAAGTTTATCTTAAACTCTTCCCTTTCAAAGTATCAAGTTTTTTATAAAACTTGTTTCCCGTGCGAATATTCGCAATTATATAGGAATGTAGCTCAGGCGGTTAGAGCACCACCCTGATAAGGTGGGGGTCGGTGGTTCGAGTCCACTCATTCCTACCAAATAAAAAGAATGAGACAAACTCATTCTTTTTTTATTTTCTACTTCCCTATTATGACAAATTTCAACATTTGTGGTATATTTTAAATGTAAGTACACTTACCAAGGAGAAATATATGACAAATACTATAGTAACCTACGAAACTTTTCACGGCAGTGCCAAGAAAGTGGCTGAAATAATATCAAAAAAGCTAGATTGCAAATATATAAATGTAGATACACCTTTTGAAGCTGAAGATTTAAAAGAAATAGACAATATTATACTTGTATTTAACTTTAGAGGACCATACACTGCACAGCTAACAAAGTTGTATATGTCTAGAGTAAAAGAACAGCTAAAAAACAAAAATGTAATTCTAGTTGGCGAAGGCTTGTTCTCAGAAAAAGAATTTCCTATTGTTGCCGAAGAAATTAGCAAATTAGCACCATCAAGAACTTTCACTAAATTCTTTGTAAATGGTCAATTAAGAGTAGCCACCCTATTCCCTGAAGAAAAAGCCCTACTAAAGAAATTTAGCGAACTTACTGGAATGGAAATAAAAGATATGGGCGAACTAGATACTAATAAAGCTGAGCTAGTAGCAACTGAAATTTTGGCACTACTAGAAAGTAATGAATACAAAATAGAAAAAACTACAGAATCTTCAATAGGAAAAACTGAATGGGTTTGCACAGTATGTGGTTATGTACACACAGGCGAAAATCCACCAGAAAAATGCCCACTATGTGGTGTACCAAAAGAAAAATTTGTAAAAAAATAAAATGGTTGAAATTCAACCATTTTTTCTTTTTATCCCGCTCTTCTACTCTTAATCTTTTGAATAATCCAGTACACCAAATAAAATGCAGCAGTATATAATCCTATTATGACACTGTACAAAATTTGATATGGGAAAGGCAATCCCAAACCTAATGGGTCGTTGACCATATACATATAATCTGCACCAGGGAAAATTACAAAATTTAGAAGTGCACCGTAACTAAACATAATAATGAAACACACATATGGTATCCACATTTTTTTGAATTCAAATTTTGCAAAACCTAATGTCATAAGCAATATCGCACATACAAACCCAAGCATATGAGAAATTGTACTATACAAACAAGTAAATGACATATATACCCTATTTAACCCTACAGCTGGATACAATAAAAATGCAGTTGTAGCTAATAGCCCACCTATACAACTATAGTTTATCAAAAATTGTTTTCTTGTGAATGTAGAAATTATAATTAACCAAACCATTACAGAGCAGATATGCATAGGCAACAATATTTCTGTGACACTTACCAAAGTATAGGTGTCAGCAATAATCAAATCAACTATTCGACTAGATATTTCAAAAAATAGAAATATATACCCAAACACTCTTAACAATATTTGTTTCGCCCTATCACTTTTATTTCGAAATAATATAGTCAAAACTACACACAAAATTACTGTAAGAATCAAAACAGAAATATGTCTACCATTGTACAAATACTCGCTTTGTGGCAATGAAGGATTGTTTTCATTAGTCCAAAAATCTTTAAAACTCATTAATTCACCTCATACAAATAATATAGCACAAACCATCAATTTTGGTAAAATATTTCATTAAAGTTTAAAGACAACACTTAAAAATGTCATTTTATTTTCAATATAATTAAAAATATACTATAATAATAAAGAAAAATTTGTAAAAAAATAAAATGGTTGAAATTCAACCATTTTATTTTTATAACGAATGACCATCTAGGGTTCGGGTTGTAATTATGAGCTATCGAAACTTAATTCGCGTGTGGCTCAACTTAAAAAATTTTTTAAGAAACAACACAGACACTTATAAGATGCACATCATTCTTATTAAAGAATACAATAAAACTTTTAATTTGTCAATACTTAGCGGTTGTCAAAAAAAAAGACAACAAAAAAAGACATAGCCACAACGGTAAATCGAAAAGATAAACCATAATCACTATGTCCAGTTATAATTAAATGACATTATTTTAAATTTTTCAATATCATACAAAAAATACAGAAGAAAATTTATGACAAATCAAAAATATTTTGATAAATATTATTTTGTTTTTAATAAAATTAATATTGTATTATAATAAATGTACAAGGAAAATTCAATGAGCAAACAATTAGCTATCAATAAAAAACTCAATAATATATCAGTGTCCGTTTCTCCTTTTGTAGAACTTTTGGCAGTAATTTATACACTAAGCAACTTTGGACTAAATGCTACTAGAAAAAATGGTAAATATCTAGAGGACATAAATAATTTTTTTAATAAATTCAAATCTCACAAAGCAATCAAAAAATTTAAAGAATTGTTACAAATAAATAGCTTTAAATACGATGCTCCTGTAGAACTGATACTAAATATTGAAACAGATTCAATACCAAGCGAAGAATTGTTGTCTAGAGCAAATTTAACTATAGAAAAATACAATTTGTTAAAAGAAGACATTTTAAACTTCTATAAAGAATCAAATTTTGAGAAGTTCTATGTAGACAACACTAAACTTTATCAAAACAATATAGACACTTTTATATCCACAATAAAGAGTTATTCACCAGACAAATATTTATTTGATTTTTTAAATCTAAGCACAACCAACCTAAATATAGTGCTAATGCATGGTGTAACTACATCAAATTATGGATTAAATATAGATAATACCCTACACTGCATGGTAAGACCTTACAAATTATCTAGATTTAACAATATGGACTTTGCCTTTGACCTACCATATATCACCAGTCTAATTTTGCATGAATTTGGTCATTCGTTTATAAATCCTCTAACAGACAAATATCTAGAAGATGACAGGATAAATAAAACCAAACTAAAAACTATAATGGAAAACCACTCCTATGGTGACCATTACAAGACTGCCATAAACGAAACTATAATTCGAGCCATAGAATGTAACTACATAAAAAATATGTTCCCTAACAACTACATAACTTTTAAACAAGATTATATAGAAGAAGGGTTTGATTTAATTGACGAATTATTAGAATTCTACAATAAATACACTAACGACAAAAAAGAAACAGAAACAATAGAAGATTATTACAAAAAGCTATTAGAAATATTTTACAAATAAAAAAGAGTGCAAATTACACTCTTTTTTTGTTTTTATAAATAAAAGAATACTATAGAACCTAATGCAAGTAAAATACTAAATATCATACTAATCATTTGTCCTACTGACTTGCTAGAGTCTAGATATGCCCTTATAGTCATAAATATAAAGAATCCAGCTAAAGCAAAAGGAAGAACTGTTTGGAATAGAATATTTATTAATATAAAGAAGAAATGAAACAATAAATGGAATATTCCTGTAATTATAGTAAGAATCAAATCAATTAATCCACAAACAATTACTAAAGCCAAAAGTGGTAACATTAGTATCAACCATATCAAGAATACAGAGTCTTGTATCGCTTCACTCAATCCCATAGCCCACTCAACTATAGAAAATGAACTGTATACTAGATTAACATCACCTAATCCAAAATTAAAGAAATCTACAATCACTTCAAATACATGCAATAATCCCAGTGTTGCCATCACTCCAAATAGCAATAGACACATTCCAAACCAAAAACCTACTGCACTACCATCTTCACTATGAAAAATTGCTCTAAATCCACGACCTATACCCACACCTATGTAGCAAATACCAGACCATATCCAAGTAAAGAACTTACCCAATCCAAAACCAGCATTCTTTATAAACCACCATATACCCTGACCAGCCTTTACAAATGGGAAAGCTAATACACTAAGGACTTTAGCAAAGAAATCACCTATAGATATATCTCTTTTAGGTTTGACAGGTTTAGATTCAACCTTTGGGGGTTGCAAATCAGGTTGAATTTTTTCCTCTTTTGGTTTTTCTAGTGGTTCAGGCTCCTTAGGAGTTGCATTCTTTTGAGCCTCAGTTTCCGCAGCAGATTCTATTAATCTCTTAGCAAAAGCTTCTGCTTCTGCCTGAAATGCACCCTCACCATCACCAAATACACCTTCATAAAAAATATCGTATACTTTAGCTTCTAAAGTATCATACCCAAAATCTCTCTTCTTGGTTTTGATAAACTTATCAAACACAGACACAAGTGCAAATGTACCTCTAGAAACACAATAATGTTCATAAAACACATGTTCTTTTTTATCTGCTTCTGGAGACTCTTCGGTTAGTTTAACTTTATTAGGATCTTTGTCTGGAAGTGTAGATAAATACTCTTTGTTTAAATCCTTCATCACTTTGACAACATTTCCTAATGTATCTATCATTTCCGGATTTTTCCATCTGTTAGGACTTACAGTTTTCCATTTGTTAGTTTCGCCATACTTTCTTTGGAAAGCACCATCTTTACCAAAAAATGCATTGTAATATTTTTGAAAAGGTTCAGACTCATACTTAGAAGTTTGTACTAATTTCAGCAATGCAAAACCATCATCAAAATGTTTTATAGCATCATCAAAACCAACAGTCACTGTTTTTGATCCGGTTTCAAAGTTTGCACAAGTTGTAATAGTAAAAAATATTGCTGTAGACAAATGATAATAAGCATACAACTTGTCATACGATTTATTCTCAACCATTTATTATTCCCCTTATTTGTTTAGTAATAAATTATTAAATTTATATATAGGTTCTATCAAAGTATCCATAATATATTTTTTGAAATAATTTCGCTCTATGCCTAAACACAATGATTCAAAATTAAAATCAATACTACCTAATTCAACATCTAAATTTAATTTAACAAAATTTAAATCTTTTGCAAAAATATTCACTAATGAAATAACATCGGCAATATCTTTTTTGTTTTGTTTCGCATAATTGATAGAAGCTTCAATAGCATCTAAAAGTTCACTAACAGAAGTAGGTCTAATGTATGCAAAAGAAATTTGAGCAATTCCAAAACCATAATTTAAAATTGCAGACACAAATTTTTCATAAGAATCTATTTCTTTAATCTTTGCATATTGAGGGTTTTCGATGTCATCTAGCACCAATGTAAATGGCAAAATTTTACCATTATTGCCCATTAATTTTAGGTCATCTAAAAACCAACGAGTACTCTTTTCAAACACATTTGGGTCATAGTCAGGATTGTCTTTTAGATTGTAAGCATAATACAATCCACCAGCTATATAGTCTATTCTATCGTACCCACTAGACAGTAATTCACCCTCACTACTTACCAAATGTCTTTTGGCTGTATCAACAGAATAAGCTACAACTACACCATCTACAAATTCATCATAAAAAATTAAATTTTTGTATTCTACTACATTTCCATCATTATCAACTATAGCATTAAACACAACTTCCCTGCGAGAATACTTTTCACCAAATTCATCAATCTCATCAATATACTTATACTTTTTGACAATATGGCTACCACAATTTGACAATAATACACAATCATACTCTGGCTTCACAACAAACTCACAAGTCCTAGTATTAAATATACCAAGTTTGTTTTCGCCCACAACTACTAATTCTTTGAAATTATTTTTCATAATTCACCCTACAAAATCGTTTATTTTTAAAATAATTTTTTTTAGAAAATAAAAGCACATTAAATTGTGCTTTTACTCTTCATCTTGATACAATTCCACTTCTGTTACTTTTTCATCATTGTATCTATAATACAAAATCTTTGGTTTTGACTTTCCAAGTATAGCTTCAATCTCGTTAAACAATTCTGCATTCTCTTCGTCCAAAATTGCTACAGGGTCTTCCGGTTTGTAATTTCGCATATAATATCTAATTATCTCTTCTGCTTCAAAACTTATCTTTGGATTTTCAGCACCAGGCAGCATTTCTCTAAATCCACCTTGCTTTAGCCCAGTAGCATATTGATAGCTAAACAGTTCACCATTTTGAATACAATGAACAGCATAAGCTAAATCATCACTGATTATCTCTACAGTTCCGCCATCATAACCATATGTAAAATGCGAATGTGACATACCAAAATTTAGTGTAAATTCACCACTAAGTAGACCACCTTCTTCGTCAACACCATACTCTTCAACATCTATATAAATATTGTATGGACTCTCAATATCTCCTTTAGCAATTTCTGACACTACAACAATAAATGGATTTGTTTTACCTAAAATAATTTTGTCATACAAACCTGTAATATTATATTCCTTTAGAGCACTATACAACACTTGTGCACTCTTTGATGATTCTTTGATTTCTTGTTCTGTCATATACCTTAATCTTCCTTAAATTGTCCTTCGTATCTTTTGATAACTTGTTTGTATCTAGTAGGCATATCTGATGGCACTTCGTATGTAATAGTAAATAATTTTTTACCATTACCAAAGTCTGAGTTATCTTTTCTTGTATCGAATTTTCTATTTTCTACTTTTACTGCTTGCAACCCACAATATGAGCAACGGAATAATTTTTTGTTAGTTTCTCCTTCACGGCTTGCTCTAGTCATGATATCACTAACCGATTCTAATATTGACCCTGGATTGTATATAGTAATATATTTTTCAAATAAATCACCCTCTAACCCACTTGTTATATACAACATATCGTGATTACAACTAGGACAAGTATATAATGTATGTTTCTCGTTGAATCGACCAAGTGGAGTATTTGTGTATGTAAATGTTTCTTTTACAGTAGGTTTCTTTTTATCTTCTTCAGCAAACGGATTGCTAGAACTTACCTCTCTAACACTTTTAGCTGTTGTTTTTGACTTAGGTTTATTTTTATCTGCTTCTTTTTGTTTAAGAGAAGCTAATCTATTAGACCAAAATTCAGCATACCCTTTGTCCACCTTACAACCATATCCATTTTCGTAACATTCTATCATTTTAGCAACTGCATCCATATTGTTTGCACAAGCTGCATTAAAGAAACACTTCAAAGCTTTCTTTTGGTCTACAGGAATCCCCTCGCCATTGAAGTACATCATACCTGCTTTATAGCATTCGTTAGATCTACCAATGCCACATTTAGAATATTTAACTAAATTCTTAACTTTTGTAGCAGCTATTTTGCTTTTAGTTTTTTCATCTAAAACATAATCTTTATATTCAACTGCAAGAGCCTCATACTTTGCCGCCTTAGTTGCATCTTTTTTTAGTCCGTTAGAACCAGATTTATATATATCTGCTAATTGCTTACAAGCATTAGCATTACACATCTTAGCAGCCTTTTCAAAGCATTTTATGGCTGTTTTTATATCTTTATCTACTTTATCACCACGAAGGTATGCTACACCTAATTTGTACATAGCATCGCCATCTACCTTGTATGTTAATTTTAATTCGCTAATTCTATCCATAATTCCCCTTGCAAATGTCAACTTGCAATTTAATTATATCATATATTTTGTTTTTATTAATTAAAAATGACCATATTTAAACAAAAAAACATACAACACTGCTGTTGTATGTTTTTAATAAACTATTCAGTTTCTTCTGGCAACAAAAATTTCTCGTAATAACTACCCAATTTTGCTAGATATGTTTGCTCTTTGCCTTGTGGCACATTTACATCTTCTAGCAATGATACTGCCTTAATCCACTTATCTTCCATTTCTGGTGGAGTAGTACCTAGGAAGTTGATAGTCTTTACAAGTGGTTGAAAACCACCAGATGCATAGCCAAACAAGTTTGCTGGAAGTGTTTGAACAGTAGCACCTATGTTGACAGTAATATGTTTAGCACCATCAGGATATTTATATCCCGGTGCTTGAGCAGTTAGAGAATATGCTCCACAATGTTCAAAAATATAATAGTGTGAAGATGAAGAATAAAATTTTAGCTTACAATTTTTAGCATTATAATTAAGAACCTTTAATCTAAGCACATCAGCAAATGCACAAGATTCCATAAGTTCTACGGTAGATGGAATAGTGATAGATTCTAACAATGTACAATCAGCAAATGCAAATTTCTTGATTTTCTTTACACCTTCAGAGATAACTAGATTTGTTACTCTTTCGCCATTTTGGTAGAAACCATTAGCCCAATTAAATGGCACTGCCCATGGGTCTGCTATATCTACACCACACCAAGCATCAGTATCTTCAATTTCTACATATTTTAATTTTCTACAATCATTAAATGCACCTGTGTCGATGGTTTTTAATGATTTTGGCAAACTAATCCTTGCTAGGCTAGCACATTGAGCAAAACAATGCTCACCTATTTTAACTAAATTTTTAGGAATATCAATTGTTGTAATACCAGTACCATACAATGCATATGGACCAAACTCAGTAAATTCAGTAGAATCTTCAAATGTAAATGATGTCAAAGATTCACATTGTGCAAATGCATATTCCGGCAATTTTGTAACACCTTTAGGCAAATTTATACTTCTTAGTGCAAAACAGCGATTGAATGCCAAATCATGAATTGTATGAAGTTTTGAACCTTCAGCAAATTCTACAGTGGTAAGCTTGTCACTATTGCCAAAGCACCATCTGCCTATAACCTCAATATTTGCAGAAATTTTTACTCTTTCTATATCTGTCATATAGAAAGCACCGTCATACACTTTAACATAATGTTCGTCATATGTTACACCAACAAGCTCTTTTACCGGCAACTCATTGTATGTATCAGGAATCAAAATATTTTTAGAAGTGCACTCTCCCAAACCTACAACAATATAATATGTTTCATCTTCTGACAACACAAATTCTAGATTACTTTCATACACTGTTGGTGTAAATTGAGCATAAACCATTACATCTTCAGTCAACTCTAAATTTGTATAATAATCAGCTGTCAATTCATTTAAGAATGTCTCATCATCAAAGAACCAGCCAGCAAATGTATATTCTTCTTTTTCTGGATTTGTAGGAAGTTTGATAGTATCATTACCAGCAGTTTTTACCGTGTCGTATGGTTGTCCATCAACCATAAAGCTAATTATATGTCCTTCGTTTGGCACAATCTCTTTTTCTTCAAATCTAGCATATACAGTTTTATCTTCTAATAGAGATATCATTTCTAACGAAGTAGAATCAAATACCACTTCCATAGTATCATCATTTTCTTTTGACACATCAATAATTTCGTACCATTCTACAAAATTATAGCCTTCTTTTTCAGGATTTTCTGGCATAGATAGTGTCTCGTGACCAGATGTTTCTATTGTGTAATATATTGTATCGTCCACCATAAAATTGATTAAGAACTTTTCTGGTTCTGGGACCATATATCTAGCATATACTGTAACATTGTCCGTCAAATACTTAGTAGAATATGTAAATGCATCAAACTCTTCTTTCCAAGTACCTTTATCAAAAAACCAACCCACAAATATATAATCTTCATTTTCATGTTTTGGGTCTGGTGGAATTTGGGCTAAAGCAGTATTCCCTGCAGTTTCAAGTGCCGAATAATACTCATCTTCCACCATAAAAGTAATCTTGTATACTGTTCCATCAATATGTGCAAATTTTGCATATACTGAAATGTCTGTAGCTAATTTTTTGTTAGCATAAGCATCAGTAGTAAATGGCTCTGTAAAGTCTTCGTCAAAATACCAACCTTCAAAGGTATAATTCTTTTTGGTAGGATTAGACGGTGCAGTAAGCATTTCATTTCCTGCTGTTTTGATAGTCGCATGCAAATTACCATTTGCATAGAAATTGATATTGTAATTTATTCTGTTTTGTCTAAACTTAGCATACACATTTATATCTTTTGTAATAGGCTTAGACACAAATGTATCTTCGGTAAGCTTATCTATCCAAGTGTTTTCGTCAAAAAACCACCCCTCGAAAGAATATCCTGTTCGAGTAGGATTGGTAGGCAAGATTAGCTTCTTATTGCCTGTAGACCTAAGAGAATGATATGCTTCGCCATTGACATAAAATGTAACTTTGAAGTCAGTATTAGGATTCTCCTGCTTGCCACAACCAGCAAAGAAGCCAAATGCAAACACAAATATTAATAGTATTGACAAAAAATTTCTTTTCATTTAATCTTTTTCCTCAAAGTTATTTTAGCACAAAAAAAAATTTTTACATATTATAATTACAAAAAAAGCAAACAATTAAATTGTTTGCTTAATTTTTATTCTGTTTTTGTTGTTTTTGTAGATTTAGCTCTAGTTTTCTTTGGCTTTTCTATAGTTTCTTCTTTAACTTCTGCCACAGGCTCTACTACAGGTTCTACGACCACATCTCCTGCTACAGCGAGTGATTTTTTTGACCTAATATCCTTAATTAACCATGGTAGATATGCCACTACGAACAGTGCAGCTATAGCTAAAGCCATTACTATTACTCTAACCACATAGTTCTTTGGCAGAATATCTAGAATACTAGCCGCATCTTCTGTCATGGCCATAAATAGATAATTTGCACCAGGCAGCATGTTATTTGCAATAATTGCCACGACACCTAACACAACCAATGCACAGAAAGATTTAATCATAGACTTAATATTTGGTCTCATACCATGTACAAATATCATATAGAAAACAACCACATATCCTAAAGTGTGCTCTAACCAGAATTGATAATATCTAAATCTGGTAGGTCCACAATATGTAATAACAGTAGGTGTAAGTATACCAAATGTACTACCAGCAAATACCCAAAAATATACAATGTCAAACAAACTTTGACTTTTGGTAACTATAAGATAAGAACAAAAAATAATCGCCCAACCACACACTGTAATAGGTAAATGGTCTACTGGATTAGCATTTAAGCTCTCTACACCCACTAATCGCCAAAAATATGACATTTCTGTAATAATAAGTGTAAGTGCCAAACCTAATCTAAGTTTGCCCTCATGCTTCCAGTCTTTGATGTTTTTGCCATATATTACAAGTAGTGCAATAACACCAAGCAATATAACAATAGGCAAAATATGTGCTAAAGTAAAATATCTAAATTCTATCTCTTCGCCTTGACCAAAAAAGTAAGAGAAAAACTCTTTCATATATCCCTTTCCCTCCTCAAAAATTTAAGCATTTTTATTTTACAATTATATAAATTCTAAGTCAAACAAAAGAACATAACACAATACCCATATCACAAACAAAAAAGATTGAGCAAAACACTCAATCTTTTCTTTTATATTATTCTAGATACAAAACAATTTTGCCTTGTTTTAGAGTTTCTGGTACATTGATTACTCTTTGATTTGAAGAACCTCTAAATTTTAGCATCAAATTCTTTTTTTCTTCTACGAATTCACCATCTACTAGTACATCTATGTAGCTAAGCAATTCGTCAGTATGCTCACATCTAGCTCTACTTGGTTTTAGTAGTTCTTCGTCTAGTGTGTAACCACTATAGCACCATATATTTTTTGAATTACCAAACTTCTCTCTTACCCTTCTAACAAATGGCAATAAGCAAGCTTGATTTTGTGGTTCCATAGGTTCACCACCAAGTAATGTAAGTCCCGATATATAGCCAGGTTCTAGCATTTTAAGTAATTCATCTTCTACTTCTTTGGTAAACTCTTTACCGAAGCAAAAATTCCATGTTTGAGGGTTAAAACAATTTTTGCAATGATGTGTACAGCCTGATACAAACAAGCTTACTCTTACACCTTCACCATCGGCAATATCAAAATTTTTAATATTTCCGTAATACATTGTACCCTCCTTTATTTTTTATAAGTGTAACACTCTTTCTTTGATTTCTTGTGTTCTACCTTGGTTCCAGTATTGTGTACCTATGTAACCACAAGTTCTTCTAGCTACATTCATTTTTGTTTGGTCGGTATTACCACAATTTGGACATTTCCAAACAAGTTTTCCATCTTCATCTTCTACTACTTCGATTTCGCCATTGTAACCACAGCAAGAACAGAAGTCGCTCTTAGTATTAAGCTCTGCATACATAATATGGTCATAGATAAATTTCATAACCTCTAGTACAGCAGGAATATTGTTTTTCATATCAGGTACTTCTACATAAGATATAGCTCCACCTGGACTAAGCACTTGGAATTCACTCTCAAGTTTTAGCTTATCGAAAGCATTGATAGGTTCTGTAACATGTACATGATAACTATTTGTAATATAGTTTTTGTCTGTAACACCTTCGATTACACCAAATTTATCTTGTAATTTTTTAGCAAATTTGTATGTGGTACTTTCTAATGGTGTACCATACAAAGAATAGTCGATATTTTCAGCTTCTTTCCACTTTTTGGTATACTCATTTAGCTTTCTCATAATTTCTAGGCCTAATTCTTTACCTTCTTCTTCGGTCAACTTTTTACCACTTAAGTAGTACACTGTTTCCCAAAGTCCAGCATAACCTAATGAAAGTGTAGAATACCCACCGTGCAACAATTTATCAATGGTCTCGCCTGGTTGTAGTCTAGCCAAAGCACCATATTGCCATAGAATAGGAGCAGCATCAGAAAGAGTACCTGTTAATCTCTCGTGACGGCATTGAAGTCCCTTGTGGCATAGTTCCATTCTCTCATCAAAGATTTCCCAGAATTTTTTCATATCTTTTTTAGAAGATAATGCAATATCAATTAAGTTTACAGTAACAACACCTTGGTTAAATCTACCATAGTATTTTGGTTTACCATTTTCGTCTACATAAGGTGTCAAGAAACTACGACAACCCATACAAGTATAGCATTGACCATTGCCATTTTGGTCAATTTTGTATTCAAGCATTTTCTTTTCTGAAATATAGTCTGGAACCATTCTCTTAGCTGTACATTCTGCTGCTAATTGAGTCAAGTACCAGTATGGTCTATCTTCAGCAATATTTTGTTCTTCTAGTACATAGATTAGTTTTGGGAATGCAGGTGTGATATATATACCTTTTTGGTTTTTTACACCTTGAATTCTTTGTTTTAAAGTTTCTTCTATCATTAGAGCAAGGTCTTTCTTTTCTTGTTCGTTTTTAGCTTCACCCAAATACATAAACACTGTAATAAATGGAGCTTGACCATTTGTAGTCATAAGTGTAACTACTTGATATTGAATAGTTTGGATACCTCTATTAATTTCTGCTCTAACTCTGCTTTCTACTACTTGAGTAAGTTGTTCCTCATTAATAGCAATACCTAGTTCTTTGAATTCTTTTTCTAGTTCTCTTCTAATTTTCTTTCTAGAAACATCTACGAATGGTGCTAAGTGTGTAAGTGTAATACTTTGACCACCATATTGATTTGAAGCTACTTGAGCTATAATTTGGGTAGCAATATTACAAGCAGTTGAGAAAGAATGTGGTTTCTCAATCATTGTACCACTGATAACTGTACCATTTTGAAGCATATCTTCTAAGTTTACTAAGTCACAGTTGTGCATTCTTTGAGCAAAATAGTCTGCATCGTGGAAATGCAATACACCTTCATCGTGAGCTTTCATAACATCTTCTGGTACTAAGAATCTCTTGCAAAGGTCTTTACTTACCTCACCAGCCATATAGTCTCTTTGTACAGAGTTGATTGTAGGGTTTTTGTTTGAATTTTCTTGTTTAACCTCTTCGTTGTTACAATCAATCAAACTTAAAATTTGTTTATCTGTAGTATTGCTTTGACGAGCTAACTGGCGAGTATAACGATAGGTAATGTAATTACGAGCTACATTATGTGCACCAGTCAACATAATTTGATTTTCTACTAGATCTTGAATTTCTTCAACATTTAGAGCTCTTCTAGTTTTCTTACAAGTTTTTTCTACATTCTCTGCAATTTGTTTAATTTGTTCTTCGGTCAATCTTTGACTTTCAGGCACAGTAATATTTGCTTTTGAAATTGCATTCACAATCTTATTAATATCAAAAACTTGTTCTTCACCACTTCTCTTAATAATTTTCATTACCTTTCTCCTTGATTTGTATTTTTATTAGTGATTATTTATTAAAATTCAAAAACGATTTTGCCATCGTTCCCAAATTAACTACGAGTAAAATAACACAAGATATTGTGTCTGGTCAACCGAAAAACAACAAGTTATAGTATTTTTGGTTAGATTATATAAAAATATTTATTTACAAAAATGACTTCAATTTTAAAAAAAATGAAAAGTGCCTATATTAATGAGTTTTGTCATTTTTTTTAGTTATAAAGTTATTATTATCAACCAAAATTCACCCTATAAATTTGTCTATTTTTTGCTTGACTTATTTTTTTAGATTACTAAATATGCCCGTGTGAAACATTTTTTATGGTCAAAGTGCACAAAAGACCACCACTAGATATAGTAATACACATTTTAAAAAAAATATTTTAAACGAAAATTTGATACAAATTATAGTAGTGAGTAAACAAATTGAATTTATAAAACATATAATGTATTGACAAAAATTTAAAAAAGTTATAACATAATTATACAATTTAAATATGCGAGTGAATTATGTATATCGTTAAAAATCAACAACAACAAAATAACTTTTGGTTAATTGTATAATGTACAATTGTTTTTTGTTGTGTAATATTATTTTTAAGATAAACTAAAAAATATTAAGAGAGCGACTAAAACAATAGTCGCTCTCTTTTTTGATTTAAAGGAGACTAAAATGAAAAAAAGTATTGTAAAAAAAGTATTTGCCACCGCCCTATGCACTGACAAGGTATTAAAAAGATATATGAATATATTTACATATAATAAATATATAAGAATAAAATATGAAGGTGGTCAACTAGACACCCCTACAGCAAAGGCTGTTGCAAAAGCTATGAAAACTTGGGCATTAAAAAACGGAGTGACACACTACACACACTGGTTTGCACCACTTACAGGCAAAACTGCTGAAAAGCAAGTATCTTTTATAGATATAGATCACAAAGGCAAATTAATAGAAGAATTTAGTGCAAAATCATTAATAAAAGGCGAAGCTGATGCTTCTAGCTTCCCTAATGGTGGCGAAAGAATGACTTTTGAAGCTAGAGGATACTCTGTGTGGGATTACACATCACCTGCCTTCATAAAAGAAAATGGTGCTGGGAACAAAGTTTTATATATACCTACTGCATTCTGCTCATACAATGGCACAGCATTGGACGAAAAAACACCATTACTTAGATCAATAGAAGCACTAAACAAAGAAAGTGTAAGAGTACTAAAACACTTGGGTATGACAGATGTAAAAAATGTAGTTTGCAATATAGGTGGTGAACAAGAGTATTTTCTTATAAAATATGAGGATTTCGAAAGACGATTAGACCTAAAAGTAACAAATAGAACCTTACTAGGTGCTAAGCCTACCCGTTCACAAGAATATTACTCACATTATTTTGGTATAATAGACGACAAAATTAGTGAGATTATGAACAAAGTAGATATAGAACTATGGAAATTAGGGATAATGGCAAAGCTACAACACAACGAAGTAGCTCCATCACAATTTGAGCTAGTACCTATTTTTGCACCAGCAAATATATCTAGTGATCAAAATCAACTAATTATGGAAACCATTACCAAAGTTGCAAAACACTACGGATATGCCGCCCTATTCCACGAAAAACCATTCAACTATGTAAATGGTAGTGGCAAACATATAAACTGGTCACTATCTACCGACACAGGTATAAATCTAATAGACTCTAATATAGAAAATAGAGATGTATTCCTTACATTCTTTACTGCTATGATTGCAGGTATAGATAGATACTACAAACTTATTAGATGTAGTACAGCTCACAGAGGCAACGACCTAAGACTTGGTGGAGATGAAGCACCACCTACACTAATATCTGTATTTGTTGGTGAAAACATAGAAGAAATGCTAAACAAACTAAATGATAATAGTAAAAGAAAAAAATCAATTTTAGATATGGGTGTAAACTGTTTACCAAAAACAAGCAAAGATTTTTGTGACAGAAACAGAACCAGTCCTTTTGCATACACCACAAACAAATTTGAATTTAGAATGGTTGGCTCATCTCAAACAATCTCTTGGCCTATTACCTGCATCAACACAATAATGGCAAATGTACTAAAAGAAATTGCAGACAAATTAGATGAAGCTACCGACCCAAAAACAGAAATAAAAAATATCATAAAATCTAACATTGAAAAACATAAACGAATTATATTTAACGGAAATGGATACGACAAATCTTGGCACGAAGAAGCAGCAAGACGAGGACTAGTAGAGTACAGAAATTCTATAGACTGCTTTGACATACTAAAAGAAAAAGATATTGTAGACTTGTTTGACAATACAAAAATTCTAGATGCAAGCGAACTTACACTTAGAAAATCAACATATGAAAAATCATATTTTGAAACCATAAAAGTAGAAGCAAAAACACTTGTAGAATTAGTGCTAAAAAATGTAATTCCAAACATAAATAAATATATCATCGAATTAGATACAACTTCAAAATCAGCAAAAGATAGTAGAATTGAAATCAAAAATCTACTAATCGATAGCTTAAATAAACTATCCAAATTGTCTACTGATTTACTAGCACTTATAGATAAATTAGGCAAAAATAATTTTGATAAAGAACTACTAAATACCTCCACAAAAACAATGGAAGATATTAGAAAAGTGTATGACAGTATAGAATTATACATACCAGAAAGCACAAAACCATTCCCTTCATACAATGATATGTTGTTCTAAGAAATTGCAATTATATACACAATAGTATACACTTTTTGACACAAAATCAAATATGTATGTCAACAAAAACAAAAAGAGCTAAAAATTAGCTCTTTTTGTTTTTATATCAAAATATATAAACTATGATAAATTTTCTAGATTTATTACTTTAGTAGCAACATCTCTTACAAATTCTTTACTATGACTTACAAATATAACAGTGCCTTCAAATTCACTAATAGCTTCCTGAAGTCTATCAATAGCAAATACATCTAAATGGTTTGTTGGTTCGTCTAATATAAGCAAATTGCAAGGTTTAAGTACTAGTGTACAAATCTTAATTTTGCTTTGCTCTCCACCACTAAGTTGTTTGATTTGTTTACGACACAATACAGAGTTTAGACCACATTTACTAAGTGTAGTTCTTACATCTTTTTCGTTTAATTTTGGAAACATTGCTGATACAAAATTAAGTGGTGTACCTTCGTAATAATGAAAATCATTTTCTTGTTCGTAGTATCCTACCACTATATTTTTTGACAACACAGAAGTACCAGAAATTTTTTCTAGCTGACCAATAATAGTTTTTAGAAGTGTACTTTTACCTATACCGTTGAAACCTGTGATAGCTACCCTATCTCCGTTTTCAACTTCAAAACTAATAGGTTTTAGTAAAGGTTTACCCTTATATCCTACACACAAATTTTCTACTTTCAAAACCAAGTTTCCAGCAAAGTCTTTGTACTTGAAACTAAATGTTGGTTTTACTTGCTCACTAGGTGGAGTAATAATTTCCATACGATTTAACATCTTCTCTCTGCTATGAGCCATACCTGCTGTAGCCGCTCTAGCTTTGTTTCTAGCGATGTAATCTTCCATCTTTTTGATTTCTCTTTGTTGTTGCTCATAGTTCTTTTCGTGCTGAATTCTTTTAGCTTCTTTAGTTGCCATACACTTTTCGTAATTACCCACATACTTATTAATTTTGTTATTATCTACATCGCAAATATGTGTGACTACATTGTTTAAAAAGTGTGTATCGTGGCTAACTATAATAAATGCCCTTTCACTTGAGTTTATAAACTTAGTAAGCCATTCTATATGATTGACATCTAGAAAGTTTGTAGGTTCGTCTAGAACCATAACATCGGGACTTTCCAAAAGTAATTTAGCAAGCATTACTTTAGCTCTTTGACCACCACTAAGAGTTTTGACTAAAGTGTCCATACCAAAAGCATTTACCCCCAAACCTGCAGCTACTTTTTCTATCTCACTATCGATAGCATAAAAGTTGTTTGTAGTAAGATATTCAAACAAATCACCACTTTGATTTAGTAATCGTTCTAATTTTTCATCATTAGTTTCTACTGCTAATTGTTCGTTGATTTTATTAAGTTTAGCTTCTGCATCAAATAAATGCTTATATGCTCCACTCAAATATTCTTTTACTGTACTTTCACCTCTAACCTCGGCATGTTGGTCTAGATATTCTACTCTATATCTTGGGTTTTTGTAAAATGTACCCTTATCAAGCAATACTTGTCCCATAATAATCTTAAGCAGAGTACTTTTGCCTGCACCATTTACACCAGTTAGACCTATTTTTTCGTTAGGGTTTAGCACAAAAGAAGTATCTTCAAAAAGAGCTTTGTCACCATAATTTTGTGAAAAATTGTTAATTTCAATTATTCCCAAATTACACCTACCTTATCTTAAAATAACATTTGAACCTTATATAGGCTCAAATGTTATATCATTATTTATTTAAAATTTCAATAAATTTTTCAATTTTTTGTTTTGTTTGACTATCACCTAAAATAGCACACAATGAATATAAGTCTGGAGAATTTTGTTTTCCAGTAATAGCTAGACGAATAATACCACATGCATCTGCTGTGTTACCCACATAATCATCTGGGTTTGCTTTATATAATTTATTGTCTATAGCAAATCCATTAGCCTCTGCAACTTGTTTAATTTTATTAAACCAAACATCTTTTTCGTCTGCACTAGAATATACTTCCATATATTCTTTCAAGAACTTTGCAGCTGTTTGATTAGTAATTTTTTCGTAATTGTATTCATAATCAGCTACACTAGACGGGTTGAAGTAACCAAACATATAACTAAAGTATGTAGGAACTTCGCTCCACTTTGCGATATCTTTTCTAGGTTTGTTACCACCACGATCTACATTAAACACTTTTAAAGCATATTCTTTGTTGTTTTGTAGATAGTCAGCAAATTCTTGTGGATTTACTTTGATAGCTTCGTAATTATCACCTAATTTAGCCTTGTTTTCATTTTCAAAATCCATATCAAAGTTTTGTGCCCAGCTTAGAGTATAATCATATACTTCTTCTGCAGTCATTTTAGAAATAATATTCTTTGATACATCTTCTAACTTAACAATATCAAAGAATGGGCTAGAAGTACCGATTTTCTTAGCATTGAATGGAAATTCTTCTACTAATGCAGTAGGATTTTGAGTTCTCCAGTCTTCGAAATTGCTATTCATAATATTTAACAAATACTCTGTAACAGCTTGTTTAGGAAGACCAGCTTGAATATAGAATCTCATATCTGCTTCTGGGTCTTTTGACTTAGAAATCTTTCTCTTATTGCCATTTTCGCCTATTTTACATAGAACTGGTGTATGTATATACTTAAGTGGTTTAAAACCTAAAGCATTAAACAATTCCACATGTTGAGGCCATGTAGAAATCCATTCTTCTCCTCTAACTACTGTAGTAGTTCTCATTAAGTGATCATCTACAGCATGAGCAAAAGCATATGGTGGTATGCCATTGTCTTTTATAAGAACTACATCTTTGCAGTTTGCACCAACTTCTCTTTCGCCACGAACTAAGTCAAAAACTTTAACCTTATCGCCTTCTTTACCATTAGATTTTAGTCTAATGCAGAATTTCTTACCTGCATCGATATTTGCTTTTACTTCTTCGTAACTAAGCTCTCTACAAGGGTCTTTTTCTTCCATTTGAGAATCATTAGATAGTTGTTGTTCTCTCTTTTCTAAAACCTCTTGTTTGCCCTCTGGCTTTGAGCAGAAACAAGGAAAAGCTTTACCTTCTGCAACTAATTTCTTGGCATAAGTTTGATATATTTCTGTTCTATCGCTTTGACGATATGGTCCATAATTACCATTGTTTGTTCTGTCGATAGTAAAACCTTCATCTGGAACGATACCATAGTAAGCTAGGGTCTTTAGAGCTACCACATCGCTACCCTTTACCTCTCTCTTCTTGTCAGTATCTTCTAATCTAAACATAAATACACCATTTGGTGAGCTTTTAGCTATAAAATAGTCTAAATTTGCACCAAAAAAGTGTCCTATATGCATAAAGCCTGTAGGACTAGGAGCAAATCTAGTAACTTCGCTTTTTTCATCTAAATCTCTAACGGGATATTGTTCTTCCCAGTATTTATCAGTTTTAGTTACATTTGGGTATAATAAATCAGCAATTTTTTGATATTTGTCCATATAATTTCCTTTATATATATTAATATAATAAATTAACAAATATATTTTACATTTTAAGCAACAAAAAAGCAACCGTATAAGGTTGCTTTTTATATTTGTTTTTAAGCTTGTCTAACAAGTTTTGTAAGAGCATTAACAAATTCTGTTGTTCTATCTTCTTCAATATTTAATAGTACTCTAACATTTGCAGCATCTACAGTACTCATTCCTTCTAGATACTTGCTTTCTGATAAATTAGCACCTGTAGTATTGAAACGATAAGCATTGTGTTTCTCCATGTCAACTTTGTCATATACTTTTTCGTATAAATCAAAATAAAGTTTGAATGTATTTAATGCTACTTCGTATTCTGTAACATTTGCAATAGCAGCTGTTTTTACAGCCTCATCTTCAGATTCTACTTTATCTAAGAAAGTATCTTTTAGTGAGCTTACATCATTACTAATGAAAGCTACTACAGAATCTAATTTTGTATATAGATTGTTTGAATTACTAAATAGTACAGTAGTATTTGTTGTACCGTTCTTCTCTAGTGCTACTAGATAATCTTTGTATACATAATTTGCAAGTGTTAATACACCATCCATATATGCTCTTGTTGCATAAGAAGCATCTTTTGCAGTATTTGCTGGATAGAAGTATTTTACATGTAAATCTCTAAAGTAATTGTTTAATTCTAATGTTGTACCGATCATTTCTGTATAGTGAGTATTGAATGCATCGATTGTTGCACCTAATACTTCACCATTAACTGTAAATAGATTTACTTCTCTTTCGAAATCAAGCTTGCTTGTATTGAATGCAGCTAATTGTCTTTCGAAAGCTTTTAATCTATCGTATAGTTCTGAAAGTTCGTCTTTTTCATATTCCATATCGCCGATACTAGCATAGAATGTGTCTTTAAATTCTGCATAGTAAGAATAAGCCATAGTAAGTGTTCTGTCGTATACAGCACCTAATTGATAATATCTTTTGTCTAAGCCATTACTTCCGGCATTTACAGTATTTGTTTGAACTTTTGTTGTAATAGAAGGAACTGAATATGTAACATCAATACATTTTGATGTTGCATTGAAGTATGTATTACCACCTTCAACAGCATATTCTGAAATAATTCCAGCATCTAGTGTAGTTAGTTCTTCTACAGATCTTTCTGTTTTGCCACAGCCAGCTAAACCAACAACTGCAACTAATGGCAATGCTAATAATGAATAACCTTTTTTCATATCTCTACCTCCTACACCTTATACATATAAATCAGCTAATGCTTTTACATATGCAAAATAATCTTCGTTGTACAATGATTTTGCTGTAGCATCTTCTGTTTTTACTTTTAATTTATCAGCAACTTTTAAGTTGAATACACCATTTGTTCCTGTTAAACCATCTGCATAGTTTTTAGCAAGTGTAGCATAATTTGTAATTGCAGATGAATCTGGAACTACAGTTGTAATAACACCAGCACTTACTAAATAATCAGCAAATTCTACATATGGTTGTGGATCAACTAGATTGCCTTCGCTATCTTTTACTTCTTCACCCAAGTATGCAACAAATGCTTTTGAAGTTAGAGCTTTAGCAGAATTTAATACTAATTCATATTTAACTGTTTTAGCATCGTATGTAACATTGCCTTCAAATACATATTCTACTACATAATCTCTAATATCAAGTGTTAGAGCTGTGTAATCTTTAAGAACATTGTAGTAGTCATTAGCCAAGTTTTGATATAAAGCAGCTACTTCACTAACCATTGTGATGTTAGGATTTGTAGGATTTGTATCTAAAATAGCATAAACTTCTGCAACATTGTGAGCAAATGAATTGTAACTTTCATTTAATTCTTTTGTTAGATTTTTGATATCTTTAGCATCAGCACTAGATACATCTTCAGCTAATTGCACATAAGAATAGTAGTATTTGAATGCTTCGTCTACAGTTACATAGATATCATCAAAGCTAGCGAATTTGTTTAAGTCACCAGCCGTGAAGCTAGCATCAGCAACACCTGCAACATCTTTAAATGGAGTTTCATCTAAACTATTAGTGTTAGTAACACCATTTTCGAAACCAAACATATATCCTCTTAGGTATGCAATTTTCCCATAGTATACACTATGAGCATGATCAAGCCCTATATCGTTAAGAGAATACACATCATCAGTACCATCATTTTTCAAAGAGTCACTAATTTTTGTATTAGTTCTAATTTTATTATTAGCCTTTGTAAATTCAGCTTGTCTATCATTTTGAACTTCGGTCAACAAGTTAAAAGCTTCCATTTCTCTAGAAGGTTTGAACCAAATCAACCAAACACCCAAAATGGTGGCAGCCAAAATAACAATAGTAACTAAAAATCTTAATAGTATTTTGTTCATTATTTTTAATCCCCCTTATTAGGCAAAAATATATATTAATAATATACCTACTTAAATAATATAACATTTTTAAATGAAGTGTCAATACATATTTGAAATTACTTGTAATTTACTTTCAACAAAACTAGACCTACTGCAGCAGCTGTTTTGCCCCCAAATTTCCTGTCTTTATGGTCAACAATATCCATAAAAGACTCTTTAATTTTACCTCTGGCAATATCAAAAGCTGTACCCATAATTACTCTTATCATATTTTTTAGAAATCCATTACCCGTAAAAGTAACAGTATACACATCGCCATTTTGAGTAAACGACACATCATAGATAGTTCTTACTTTAGTAACAGTTTGAGTATCGACAGAGCTTAGTGATGTAAAATCATGTGTTCCAACCAAACTTTTTAATTCTTTTTCCATCTTAACCATATCTAATTTGTACCCTACACGAGTGGCAAATTTGTCCAGGTATGGTTTATTAATTCTAGACAGATAAAAATTGTATGCATAAGTTTTTTCTTTCGCACTAAATCTAGCATTGAAATCATCATCTACATATTCCACACTAAGCACTCTTATATCATCAGGCAAAATAGTATTTAGATACCCTTGCAGACTATATTCTTTGAATTTAGTTTCTGCAAAGAAATTGACTGTTTGACCCAAAGCACTTACCCCTGTATCCGTCCTACCACTAGCTACAGTTTTGATTTCTGTTTTGAAAATTTCTTTCAAAGCTAACTCTAGTTCACCTTGTACAGTTTTTTGGTTTGGTTGAATTTGCCAACCATTATAATTTGCACCATCATAACAAATTGTAAGTAAATAATTCAAAATGTACTCCTTCACTTTTTTGATTATTTATATTGTACAACATTATGAATATATTTGCTATGATTTGACTAAAATTTTAAATAGTAATATACTAAAAAATGAGCATTAATGTTTAAATTATTAAACTTTAATCTAAATTATTTTTCGGAGGAACTTAATGAGCAAAATAACAGTTGACGGCAATACAGCCACAACACTTGTTGCATATCACTTAAGTGAAGCTGCAACAATTTACCCTATTACTCCTTCTAGTACTATGGCAGAACTTGCCGACAGTATGGCAAACGACGGAGTAAAAAACATTTTTGGTAACACTGTTAAAGTTGTTGAAATGCAATCCGAAGGTGGAGCTGCTGGTGCACTACATGGTTCACTTAGTGCAGGTGCTCTAACTACAACCTTCACTGCAAGTCAAGGCTTACTATTGATGATTCCAAACATGTACAAAATTTCTGGAGAACTATTACCTTGTGTAATGCATGTAAGTGCTAGAGCATTAGCTACACATGCACTTTCAATTTTTGGAGACCACTCAGATGTAATGGCTTGTAGACAAACAGGATTTGCAATGCTAGCATCAGGTTCGGTTCAAGAAGCACATGATATGGCACTAGTTGCACATCTATCTACACTTCACTCCTCCGTACCTTTCCTACATTTCTTTGACGGATTTAGAACTAGTCACGAAATCAATACAATCGAACAAATTGATCTTGAAAAAATCAAATCAATTTACCCATTCGACAAAGTTGCCGCATTCAAAAAAAGAGCACTTAATTCTACAAATCCTCATCAACAAGGTACAGCACAAAACCCAGATATCTTCTTCCAAAATAGAGAAGCATGCAATACTCACTACAACAATGTTCCAAAAATTGTTTCAAATGTAATGAAACAAGTAGAAGAACTTACTGGCAGAAAGTATGCACTTTTTGACTATTGTGGAGCAGAAGATGCAACCGATGTTATTGTACTAATGGGAAGTGGTTCTAGCACAGCTGAAACTACTGTAAACTATCTAAACAAAGAATTCGGTACAAAGTTTGGTGTACTTAAAGTAAGACTATATCGTCCATTCGACACAGAAGCTATGGTAAATGCCCTACCTAAGACAGTACAAAGAATAGCTGTATTAGATAGAACAAAAGAACCTGGATCTATCGGTGAACCATTGTACTTAGATGTAGTTACAGCAATCAACGAGGCTAGCAAAAACATAAAAGTAATCGGTGGCAGATATGGATTAGGTAGTAAAGAATTTACTCCAAGTATGGTAAATGCTGTATTCGAAAACCTAACAAGTAAACAACCAAAAAATCACTTCACTATAGGTATAGAAGATGATGTTACAAATACAAGTTTGGCAGTTACAAAAGTAATTCACCCAAGTACACACTCTGTAACTTCTTGCAAATTCTATGGTTATGGTGGTGATGGTACAGTATCTGCAAACAAAAGCAGTATCAAAATTATCGGTAACAAAACTGGACTTAATGGTCAAGCATATTTTGAATACGACTCTAAAAAGAGTGGTAATGCTACAATATCGCACCTAAGATTTGGTAAAGATAAAATTGATGAAAGCTACCTACTAGACAATATTGATTTTGTAGCAGTACACAATCAAACATACATTACAAAATACAATATTCTAAAAGGTGTAAAAGAAAATGGTACATTATTACTAAATACAAACTACACTCTAGAAGAATTAGAGACCATGATGCCTAGCAACCTAAAAAGAGAACTTGCTACAAAGAATATTAAATTCTACACAGTAGATGCTTATTCTGTAGCTAAAGAATTAGGTCTAGGAAACAAAATTAACTTGATTATGCAAAGTGCATTCTTCAAGTTAATCAACATCTTACCTTTCGATGTAGCAAAAGATGAAATGAAAAAGATGGCAGAAAAGAGCTACGGTAGCAAGGGTGAAAAGATACTAAAAGCTAACTTCGATGCAATCGAAAGTGCTGAAAGTAAACTTACCCAAATCAACTACCCTGACAGCTGGAAAACTGCAGAACACAATTGTGCTAGCTGCACAAATACTGATTGTACAAAATACTTCAAAGAATTTGTAGAACCTATTCAATCATTAAACGGTGACACACTACCAGTAAGTGCATTCGAACCTACCGGCTGTGTACCTACAGGAACTACTCAATACGAAAAGAGAGGTATTGCTACACAATTACCTTGCTGGAATAGTGAAAAATGTATTCAATGTAATATGTGTGCATTTGTTTGTCCACATGCTGCAATTAGACCACATCTAATTGAAGAAAAAGAACTAAACGATACTCCAGATACCCTTCAAACATTGAATGCCACAGCAGAACCTGGCAAAAAATTTGTGATGCAACTTAGTGCCCTAGACTGTACTGGTTGCGGTGTATGTGCAAGTGTATGCCCTGCTAAAGAAAAAGCATTGACAATGGTAGATGCAGAAGAAATTCTAGAACAAGAAACACAAAACTATAATTATGTACAAGGCAAAACAAAAGCAAAGAGTAATCTATTTAAAAACAACACTGTAAAAGGTGTAGGATTTGAAAAACCATACTTTGAATTTAGTGGTGCTTGTGCTGGTTGTGGTGAAACACCTTATATCAAAGTAATTTCTCAACTATTCGGTGACCATATGGTAGTAGCAAATGCTACTGGTTGTTCAAGTATATATGGTGGTAGTGCTCCTACCTGCCCTTATACTTTCGATGAGAAAGGTGGTCCAGCTTGGGCAAATAGCTTATTTGAAGACAATGCAGAATTTGGTTATGGTATTAAATTAGGTTTAAAAGTAAAACAAGATAGACTAAAAGAACTACTAAATACTGCCCTAGAATACAATTTTGATGAAACAGTAAAAGAAAATATCAAACAATATCTAGCAACAACTGAAGCTGACAAACAAAGAGAATATCGCACTTCAATAATTGAAGGATTGACAGCTCAACAAAAAGTAAACAAGGAACTAGTTGAAGAAGTTGTTAACCTACAAGATGCATTTATTAACCATAGCTTGTGGATAATAGGTGGCGATGGTTGGGCTTATGATATAGGATATGGTGGATTAGACCATGTACTAGCTAGCGGCGAAAATGTAAATATTTTGGTACTAGACACAGAAGTTTACTCAAATACTGGTGGTCAAGCTAGTAAGAGTACCCCTACTGGTGCTGTAGCAAAATTTGCTGCTGGTGGAAAACATAGACCTAAAAAAGACCTAGGATTAATAGCTAGTATGTACAAAGATGTATATGTAGCCAAAGTAAGTATGGGAGCTGATATGAATCACTTCTTAAAATCAGTAAGGGAAGCTGAAGCATACAATGGTGTGAGCTTAATCATAGCTTATGCCCCATGTATCAACCATGGTATCAATATGTCAAATAGCCAACTAGAAGAAAAGAAAGCCGTAGAATGTGGATACTGGACATTGTGGAGATACAATCCAGAACTACTAAAAGAAGGCAAAAATCCATATATTCTAGATAGTGGCAACCCTACAAAAGACTATATGGAATTCTTAAATGGCGAATCTAGATACTTCTCTCTAATGAAGAAAGCTCCAGAAAAAGCAACTGAATTGTTTGAAAAAGCAAAACAAGATGCTGAAGGCCGCAGAGAAACTATCAAAAAATTAAGCGAAGAAAAATAATTTAATAAACAATAAAAAAGAACACTAGAAATTAGTGTTCTTTTTTATTTATAAATTAACACACATGGGTCATTATTGTTTGAAAACAAATCATAATACAACTTATAACAACCCGTTTCTTTTTGAATATTTTTAAATGAAATAGTTATTATATTTTTTGATCCTGAAGAAATTTGTATATCATCTTTACCGACAGCCAACAAATACTCTTCACCATTAGGAGATATTAAATAAAAAGTCTCAATTTTTAGAATCATTAGAGCTGCAGAGTTGTTTTCAACTTCAATAACAATATCCATATAATAATCAGTATAATCACCTAAAGAACTTTGCTTCTTTTCAACAATAGATGCTCTTTTAACCATATAAGATATATTATCATAAGTGTACACCTCACCAACCTCAACCACCACTGCTTCACTTTCTTTGTAATTGTTAATAATAGTATTAATTAATAAAAACAATAAATAACCTACAATAATTCCAAGAATAATAACTCCTAAAAGAATAATATAATTTGGCCTCTCCCTTTTCACATTTTCTTTTGGGGGAACTAGTACAGTTTTTGAAACAACAACTTTATCATTTGTATCATTTATATTGGTTGTTATCTGTTTATTTAACTTTTCAACCAATTTATATGCCTTATTTAAACCAAATTGTCTCCATTCATTCAAAAAAGAAATAACAGTTTTAGAACATTTTGAATACTGCTGCTTTGTACCAAAAATAAAAGAATCAATGGAAACAACCAATTCTTTAAATAAAAACTCTGCTTTTTCCAAATTTGTTTCACTATTTATCTTGTCCAAATATTCATTGATCTCATCAATTTTAAAAGAAGTTAAATACTTGCCCTCAATACAAATTGCCTCATTGATAAATTTATTGGCTTCTTCGTTTTTAGAATTTATATCAAGAACTTTATTTGCATAAGATAATGCATTTTTTAAATCACCATTTTGTTTAAATTGCATTGCTCTTCCTAACAAATTATCTTCACTAGGACCATTTACAATGTTAGCACTTTCTATCTTTATTTCATTTTTAACATTATTTATTATAGTATTATTAATATCTTCTAAAATGTGTTTGGTACCACAATGCGAACAAAATCCAATTTTTTGTTTTTCATCAAATTCCAAATCGGCACCACAATTAGAACAATTTAAATTTATTAATCCCACCCTGACTTCCTTTTGACAATAATATCAATTATTAAACACATTGTAACAATTAAACAACTTTTTGTAAAGTTTAACATTAAAAATATAAAAGATATATTGATTGATTTAAACACAACTTTTAATTATCTACACTATCATTTTGGTTAAAATACACAAAGTGAAAATAGGTCTTTTATGGTGTTTGACTATTAGTAAATTAAACGATAAACTTTGAAAGATAAAACAAATATCAGGGGGAAAATCACAAATGAAAATCACTGTAATTGCATCTACAAAACCAAACTATGTAGCAACAAAGGAAGAACTAGAAAACTTTAGTGGTCATGCAGCTGGAGTATGCTATATGCCCGACACCTTTGAAACTCTAATGAACGAACCAAAGGAAAAAACAGACAGAAGAATAATACAAACAAAGAGTGGTGGACACCATAGTGTATACGACCACGAAAATATTAGTTTTCAACTAGAAGGTGTACCAAAATTGCTGGCTATGCTACTAAATAATGAAAAAATGTACACTACCAGTGAAAAATCTGCTAGATACACCAAAATGGAATTATCAGAAAAGGAACAAACTCTTTTCAATAAGTGGTTAGAAGTATTTAAAAACAAAATAAAAGACCTATATCAAGCCAAATATCCAAACTTTTTTACAGACAAAAGAATTGAAAAACTAGCTCTAGAAAATGCTAGATATCTAAATTCTATATTCACACCTACTTTCCTTGTATATACTTGCTCTTATAGACAATTAAACATTTTATATAGTTTCTTGCAAAAAGAAATCAATAGAGAAAATAAAAATATATTAATGGAAAGACTAACTCCTTATATGCAAGAATTTTGTGATTTAATCAAACAAAACACTCCTTACTTTGACGAATACTTGGCTAGAAACGAAAAACAAAGAGGATTTAGTTTGTTTAATCAAACCAGATATGTAGTAGAAGAACATTATGGCGATACATACTCTACAACATACTTAGCAACTACCCCTAACATTGCTCAAGCTATGAGACATAGAACTCTAAACTATACTGTAAATATTCCTGAAAAGTATGAGTATTATGTGCCTATTATACTAAGAGATGATGAAAATCTAACCAAAGAATGGCTTGCTGACATTGACTCTCTAAAAGACAACTTCCCACAAGGTATTTTACTTGAAGTAAACGAAATGGGAACACTTGACAATTTCATACTTAAACTAAAAGAAAGAAAGTGCACTTTTGCACAATTAGAAATTGAAAGAACTAGTACAGAAGTGTTGACAAAGTATGTTGAAGGGTTAAAAGCAGCAAATCATCCTAGATATAATGAGCTAAAAGCATACAATTGTGGTTCTAGATGTACATTCCCTGACTACACCTGTCCATGCCCTTGTGGAATAATTGAAGGAATAAAAGGAACTAGAAAATTTTAACAAAAAAAAGGCAAGAAAATTCTTGTCTTTTTGTATATTAAATCAATATTTACACACATTAATATTAGTAAAGGTTGTATGATAAGAATTTGGTCTAATCAGCACATCTTTACTTATGATATTGAGAAAGTTTGATAACGGTACTTTGGTTATTAACTTTCTCTTTTTTTATTTTCTTTAAAGAAATTTTCTAAGATTTCTAGCACTTTTTCTAGGTCTTTTTCTCTTACAACTTGATTCTTTACATCAGTACAGTTATGATATCCTTTTAGATACCACAAAATATGCTTTCTCATCTCTTTGACAACTAATGTCTCTGGATAGTGAGTGCGAAGTATATCAATATGTTTTTTGATATCTTGCAGTTTGTCTACATCAAGATTTTTCCCTAATATTTGGCTAAAAATCTCAGGATTACCTAGTGCACCTCTACCTATCATTACAGCATCAACACCGGTATCTAACATCTTCTTATAGGACTCAATATCTACTACATCACCATTACCTATAACCGGTATACTAACTGCTTGTTTTACCTTTCTAATTAGATCAAAATCACTATTACCAGCATAAAACTGCTCTCTAGTTCTACCATGAATTGTAATGGCACTAGCCCCTGCTTTTTCGCACATTTGAGCAAATTCTACAGCATTTATATTGTCGTTCCAACCTGCTCTAAATTTGACTGTAATAGGTTTATCTGTCACCTTTACACAACTAGAAATAATATTATAAGCCAAATCCATATCTCTCATCAAAGCACTTCCATCGCCACTTTTGACAATTTTTGGAGCAGGACAACCCATATTGATATCGATAATATCAAATTTTGCTAAAATATCACTTTTTACTATGCTTGCCATAATTTTAGGATCAGATCCAAAGATTTGTGCTACTTTTATGTTTTCATTTGGAGCTGTAATCAGCAAATCAAATGTTTTTTTATTTTTATACTTTAGTGCCTTAGCACTAACCATTTCTCCTACAGCATAGTCTGCACCATATTCTACAGCTAAACTTCTAAATCCTACATCTGTAACACCTGCCATAGGTGCTAGTATTAAATTGTTTTTTAATTCAATATTACCTATTTTCATATCAATATTTTAGTACATAGATTAAAAAATGTAAAGTTAAACATTGTTAAGCATAATGAAATAAAAAAGTCTCGCATTACACGAGACTTAAAAATGTTTATTAGATTATAAAATGCTATTATTTGTTTACAGCATCTTTAATTGCTTTGCTTGGTTTGTAAGCAACAGCTTTGCAAGAAGGAACCTTTACAACTTCTTTTGTTCTAGGATTGATACTTTCTCTTGCTGCTCTTGTCTTAACAACAAATTTACCAAAACCAGCTAGAGCAACTTCATTGCCATTTGCAAGATCTGCAATAACTGTTTCTAACATTGTATCAACAACTGCAGAAACTTCTTTTTGTGTTAAACCTGTTTCTTCAGCTACAGATTTTACTAATTCAATTTTATTCATAAACATTTTCTCCTTTATGTTTTCTATGCTTATTATACCATAATAGCACTAATATTCAAAACATTTTTAGACAATTTCTTACAAATTATTATTTCAAAAGCACCTTTATTTAGGACTTTTTTAAAGCTCATCCAACAACATTTTTTAGTGTTTTGCCTGGTTTAAAACTAGGCAATTTTGATGCTGGAATCATACTAATTTTTTTCGTTTGAGGATTGTATCCTCGTCTAGCCATTCTATGTTTTACCTCAAATTTGCCAAAACCCACAAGATTAATATCCTCACCTTTTCGTAGTGAATTTTGAATAATCATAGTGATAGCATTCAAACAATTATTGCAATCCTTTTGAGTAAGTTTGGATTGTTTAGAAATTTCTTTTACAAATTCGCTTTTATTCATAATACTCTCCTTTTTTTGAAGAGTATTAGCAGATAAAAATAATTTATACCTTCCGTTTTGAATTAAACAAATTTTTCTTTCTAAAAACAGTCATTTCTTCTCTATCAAAACTTTTAAACAACACTATCATACCAATATACACCATCATTCCAACACCAGCTGATACTATACAATAGAATATAACATTTGTATTTATAAGCATTAACCTTAAAAAATACATACTTATTCCACTTACAACAGCACTAGCTAATGGCACAACCAACATTCTATATGTTTCAAACTTAATTTTGATATATCTACGAATATAAATCAAATTGATAATACATGCTACACTCAAAAATAATAAATTACTAATAGCTACACCAAATATATTTATACTTGCATTTGATACAAAAAGGTTTAGACTAATCATTCTAATAATTAAAGATGCAAACAAACTTACAAAAGGAACGAACGGCCTACCAAAACTCTGTAGAATAGATGTAAATGTTTGCAAAAATGCATTGTATATTATAGAAACAGAACTTATCATAAGTAGTTTGTATGCAAAGGAAAATTCGTCTATTACTAAATCACTCAAACCTCTAGAATACAAAATCGATATAATATCTGGCGAAAATATCATAAATACCAAAAAACATGGTATAGCTATTAACCAAGTAATTTTAATAAAAAAAGAGGTTTTGAAAGACACTTCTTTTCCATTGTTTTGAGCATAAAGTCCACTTAAATTAGGTACTATAGCAGTAGCTAGAGAAGAACATAGCAATATAGGCAAATTAATAAGTGTATTTACAATTCCATTGCTAATACCATACATATTTGTAGCCTGAATTGTAGAAAAACCCGTTCTTTTAAGGATATTTATAACCAAAAAACTATCTAAAAAAGCAGTAATCGGCAAAACAATAGAACTAAGTGTAGCAGGATATGCATATGCCAATAATTTTTTTAATGCCTGCAAAATTGTTAAATTTTCAGTTTTCGCATTTTCAATTTTGTAAACCAACCTTTTCTTATAAAACACATAATTTAGTATTATAAAAAGAAGTGCAAAAAACTCAGAAATAGTTACACCCAAAATTGCACCAAACACTGCAAAAGTTACACCTTTAGCCAAAAATAAATTAGCCAAAACTAATCCTGCTATAAGCTTAACAATCTGTTCAACAACATTATTTAATAATGTAGGCACCATATTCTCTTGCCCTTGAAAATAGCCCCGTATTACGGCAATTAGTGAAGAGAATATAATTGACGGGGCAATCGCCAAATAACCAAACCTAGCATTGATATCGCCCTGTAATACTGATATCTCTTCACTAAGAAATATAAGTAGTATTGCAAAAACGAAACTAAGCACAAACACATAAATTATAGATGTTTTTAATATAGTAAGCTCGTTCTTTTTGTTATGATTAATTCTTTCAAAACTAACTAATCTACTAACTGCAATTCCTACACCTGAGCTAGTAAATACAAATAACAAAGTATATAGTGGAAAAACCAAATAGTACAAACCCATACCATTTGTACCCAAAATATTTGTAAGTGGTATCTTGTACAAAGCACCTACAAATTTGGCTATTATACCACCCAAAGCAAGTAATAATGCACCTAATAATACCGACTGTCTTCTCATACTACTCTACTTGCCTAGCCAAAAAACTAGCTATTGTTTGTAAAGTTTTGACTTCTGCCATATCAAAATTTCGTTCGTTCCCCACACATTCAAATGCTACAATGCCTCCTACTATGTCCGAATTAGCAAGTATAGGTACAATAATTTGGCACACATATTTATTTTCGTCTTGAGCGAAAATTTCAATCATTTTTGCTCCATCACTTTGATTATATAAAAAACTTTTTCGTTCCTCTAACAACTCTTCTAATTGTGAACTTATTTGTTTTTCCATTAGAAGTTTTGACTTAGAAGTAGTAGCAATCACACAATCTTTATCAAAAACAATAACATTTATGCCCATTATATCAAAAATCACCTCACAGAACATATTCGCATATTCACATATGTTCACTACTGGCGAATATTTACTAAGTGTAAGTTCACCATTTTTGTTTATGTATATTTGCACTGGAGTTCCTTCTTTTAGCCTCATATTCCTTCTAATTTCTTTTGGAATAACTATTCTTCCCAACTCATCTATTCTTCTAATAATACCTGTATCTTTCATTTTTCCTCCAACAAGATTTTCCAAATTCTGTATACTTTTATTATTTGAAAGTACAAAAATATTATGCAAATAGATCAAAAAAAGAAGCCGCATTGCGACTTCTTTTTTGTGTTTTTAATTATTCTTTTGTTGCTTTCTTAGCTGTTGTTTTCTTTGTTGTTGTTTTTGTTGCTGTTGTAGAAGCTGGTTTTTTAGCAGGAGCTTTTTTAACTTCTTCCTTTACCTCTTCCTTAACTTCAACTTCTTCTTTAACTTCTTCTGCAGGAGCTTCAACTTTTGCTTCTTCAGCTGGAGCAGGAGCTTTTACAGAATATTCTTCAACAACAGTAGGACGAACGATTTCATCGTAGAATACAACATTTGCAGCATACATATACATTGTAATCAATGCTAACAATGAAATGCTAACCACAGCTAGAACAACTGTTAAAACGATACCTAAAGCTAATGCTGTAGCATACAATTCAGCAATAAACATCATAGCGATAATTGTTGCTGTACCCACTAAAGCATAACCCAAATAGAAAATAACTTTGTAAGCAAACATTGCTGTTTTGTTACCGATCATTTTTCTAGCACAAACATTTAATGTATCTGTTACACTTGCAATTTTTTCTTCGTTCAATACAAACAAAGCTAAAGAATAGTAACCGATCATTAGTACACCAGGAATAATGAATAGAACTAAACCAACTGCAACACCTACAGCCAAAATAATACCTAAGATAATTGCTTGCATAAATTCTTTTTGAACAAACAACACCTTAAGAGATGGATTTTGACCACTCATAATTTGTTGCATATAGTTTAGGTAACCTAATGTTAGGTATCCAAACATAGCAAATGAAATTGCCCAGCCAGCATAAGGAATTGCACACAATAAAATTAATGGTGCTAAATAAATAAGAGTAGCTAGAAAAACTTTACCCCATACACCCTTAACTTTTGAAGCTGAAATTCTAATTAGGTCTAGACCATTTTTACTTTTGTTATTCATAAAATATGTCCCCCTTTGTATTAATTATAGTATATAACACTTGCCTAAATTCTCAAAATAAATTCCATAAATTGAAAATATTATTATTAAATCTAGGCAAGGTTTATACTAGTTTTTATTGAGCAACACTCAATATAAATTCATAAACTACATCTTGAGTAATTGTACCCACAGTAATCCTTATTTTTAGTTTTGCACTAATTGAAGCAGGTGCACTAGCTGCTAATCTTAGTGTTACATTAGAATTTGTAATAAGATATCCGCTAGCACCATATTCAACTGGTTCTGTTTCGTTTGTTACTGCAAAGAATGCTTTGTCAGTTTCATTATCCAATTCTAGATATAGTGTAATCGATGTTGCTTTGCCAGGTTCTCTCATATCTGTATCAAACAATGCTTCATTTGTTTTTGCAAATACTAGATAATCTGTACCTTTTTCAACATTTTTAGTAGCAAAATTGTAATTTATATATGTTGTAACAATCTGACTTTCTAATACCACTGAGTCCACCAAAACCCTTTCAGTGTCAGCAGCAGACTTTTTATAGTAAATCAACAATTCAATCTTATACATACCTGTAATTGTTGAACCTGTATGTGTAAGTAATCTTGTGTAATCGATAGTAATACTATTAATTGTACCATCATTGATATCAATATTGTCAGTGATATCTAGATATCCTCTAATTTGGTCAGTTGACAATGTAGATGTACCATGGAAACCAAAATTTCCTGATGCTACACCATATTCTATAACACCTGTACCAACTTTCTTAACATTACCACCCAATACTGATGAAGGTAATGATATTATTGCACTTGAAACAGCATTATCTTTCTTAACAACTACATTACTCAAACCAGTATATGATTCTTCAAAACCGAATACACCAGAATTTCTATTGATAACCAAGTCAAACTCTTTAGTTAATACATAAGAATCACCATTGTTATCAAATTCAATTGTTATCTCATATGGCAAGATAACTGGCTCTAATAGTTGTTGACTAATCATAGTCATTTTTGCAGTTCTACCATCTATAATGTATTCTGTATCTTCTGCACCAGGAGATACCCCATCAAGTTGTACATATGCATCATAATTTGCTTCTGTAGATGTTTCTCGCAATGTTACCACTGTTGCTGATTCAGTATAATCAAATACTTTTGAATTGAACAACGATGTTGCTGAATTATCTACTAATGTATAGTAAATTGCTGTTCCAGCTGTATTACTATTTGCTTGAACACCATTTTCTTCGTAATTATAATACAAACCAACCGTTGGATCAACTTGAACTCTGCAGGTTTTTGTAAAGATTGTAGTATCTAGGTCTGAACCTAATACAATTTGATTTTCAAATACAAATTCAACAGGTTTCATAAGTAGATTTTTTTGTGGTGTAAATTTGTATACCCCACCGTCAATCCACAACCAGTTTTTGTATTCATTATACTCTGCACTAGTTAATGAACCTTGTTGCATTTGAACAGTATTTGATGTAATATTAACACCTGGTACTGAGCTTGTTAATGAATTATCAAATGTACCATCTATTAACCCTGGAGTATGTGTAAATGTTTGAGTTACTTTGATAGGATAAACCTCAATCTCAAATTTAGTCAATACATTACCAGCATTAGCATTTAGTTTAATTGTTCTAAACTTATCAAGAGATGGATTTTCAGCATTAATATAGTATGGATATATAATTAATTGTCCATTTTCAACCTTAGCATAACTTGAAGAATCACCATCCACATCAAAGTTTAGTGAAACCTCGTTCAACATATAGAAATAATATGCATATGTTTTACCTTCAACAGTTTTTTGAACGATTTGAACATTCTTTGTTGAGTCAAAACTTGTAGGAACAGATGATGTTTCAATTGTTCTTAACAAGTATCCAAACTTAAAGTATTTAGACAAATCATATGTCATTATACCTGTATTCAAGTCAATACCAGCAGTATCTACAGCAATAGATGTTTGAAGATAATCTCTATACTCTTGGCTATTAATGTTGGTAAATGCCTTGTCTGTTATAACTTTACCATTATAACCGACACTTATAATTTCTGTTCCATTTCCAATATGTTGTACCACATTTGAATCAGCTGTGTCTTGTGTACCAGTATATTGATATTTAAAGTATACTTTATTGCTAATTTCAACATCACCATCACCTATTGTGGTAATAGTAATTTCTAACCAAACAGAATTTGTTACACTTGCCCCCTTTGGAGGTATGAAGTAAATAATACCCTCTGGTTTATCAACGAAGAAATACTTCTTAACCTCTTCTGGTTCAGTTATTGAGATCATCTCACTAGTAGAATCCCATGGAGTATCAAAATTACCCAATTTAACCACAGCACTATAATCAAATGCCGAATACAGCAATGCTTTATTTAGATTTACTTTTCCTTCTTCTGCATCAAATGTAGCATAACCCACTGAAGAATAAGTAAACAAATCAACTATTTTATATCCGTTAACTTCAACACCATTATTATTAGTTAAAACAACTGTATGATTGTTTACACTATTAATTGTAAATTCAGTATTGTTTATAGTTAAATAATCTTTAATATTATCTGGATCAGAATTGTCTACTGCATAAATCTTCTTAAACTGATCAGTAAGATCAATAACCTTTTCAACAGTATCATGCTTATTGTTTGAATCTTTATATTCCATTGATGTAATAGAAGGTACAATTTCAAATGAAATTACTCTAGCATAATTTGCTAATTTTTCATCATATTCCGAATATAGATTTGGATTTTTATTTTGATCATCATAATGGAAATAAATTTGATTATTAAAGTCAATAAAATCAATTTTACCATCAATCTTTAAGCTATTATTCTCTGTCCATAATCCCATTCTTTTTCCTGTCAAGTCTAAATAATAGAATACATGAACAACTTCTGTTTTTGTAACACCTTTAAATTGAATATATGGTTTAAATCCATCGTGTCCAAATTCATATAAATCATCTTTATTGTTTTCAACCTTAAAGATAACATTTGCATTTGATGGTCCACCTGTAGACAATGTTTGGAATGCATTGATAGTTGCAGATTGTCCATTTTGAGTAAATACAACTGGTGAATTTTGTGCAAAATTCATTTCAATTTTTGAACCAGCTAAAACTTTAAGAGCCTTAGTTGAACCAGCAGAGCTATAAGAAACAGACTCTGTTGCTGTATCAATATTTGGAACAATATTTAAATTCAATGTTGCATTATAAGCTTCTACACCATTTGACCAAGTTACTGTGATATCAATATATATCTTAGATGTATAGTTAATAGCCTCTAATGATAAGTTAATAGCTATTCTACTTTCTGTAGTTACACCATAACCAGACACACCATCTGCTTCTGATACCTGAATTTTTGTTCCAATATTATTTAAGACATAACAATTTATAGTAAAATCAGCGATTTCATTAGATTCGTTACTACCAGGGTTTTTCTTTAATGCACTACCAAAATAGTCGGTAGGAGAAATAACAAACCCATCGTCAACTTGTACATCATTTAATGTAACTTGTTTTGATTTGTTTTGATCATTTCCTGAAGCTGCTTTTATTTCGCATGTAGATGTTCCAATATAAGAACTATTTAGGTTTATATTTGGAACAAGTTTAACACTAAGTTCTATAGAATATGTTAATGTGCCTGTTTGTTTTTCAATCTTAAATGTCAACATTCTAGCGACACCGATATTATTTGTCTTAAATGTATATGTCTTAGCTGCAGAATCTTGAGAAATTGTAATACCTAGATTATTTGTAAGACTAGATGGGCCCATATCATAAGCAACATCATCAACCTTAACAACAGTGATTGAAATATTATCAACTCTGTCATTTGCAATCTTCAACCAAGAATCGTTACCACTAGACATAATCACTTGGCTAGTATTAGCTACCAATTCGGTAACCTTGTTGCTACCATCTTCTGCTTTATTTACAGAAACTTGAAGATTTGGATGTAATTTGATACTTAAAATTACACAATCATCACCAGATACACTGTAATTTGTCCAAACCTTAAACATAACCGTTGTAACTTCGTCAGTGTCTTCAAATTTAACCCTTATCTCGGCTCCAGAGTAATCAATAATAATATTTGAATGTTCTGGTAATACTGCAGGATTTAGAATAACATCTTCTTCACCTTTTACAGTAGCTTTTAATGGCCCAACATACTTAATAACATATTTAAAGCTTTCTGGAGGTGTACTTGTCAATTCTAAATATTGATAAATATCAATTTCTGTATCAGCATATTCTACAATATCGCTATGAGCTATAAATGATGGTGTAGTCATTTGTTTGTATAGTTCGAATATATAATCTACATATACACCATTAAATAATGTAACCCTAACTACAACCTCTTCAATTTGAGCAGCTGAAGTAATGGTATCAAATACCACACAATCATTTTCGATATGTGCAGAACCCGAAATCACTTCAAACTTGAATGGTTTGCCACTTTCAGTCATTTCAAATGTTTTAGCTAAAGATATTTCGCTAGTTTCCAAACTATAGCTTGTAGAATTTAGTTTTGTAATACTATAAATAAAGTCTCTAGGATCTTCGCCTTCATTTAAAACGAATGTAGCATATAGTTCTATTCTATCTCTTTCGTTTATATAGTTTTCTAACAAATTAACCGTAGTTCCAGCAACAACCTTTTCATATTCGTTTACTAGAGGATAATTTATTTTTAATTTGTATGTAGGATTGATTGTAAAGTAATAATCGAATGTTTCACCATATTTATTAATAGTAGTAGAAATAGCTAGTTTATAATGTGTAACATCATTTACAGCATTCTTAATATTTAGAACTAAACCTGTTAAATCGTTACCGCTCTTTATTTCTAGAATTGATACTTTATCATCAGTAGTTACAGGTATAAATTCTGCAGGAGAATCTCCCACTTTAACTAATTTGTATAAGAAGAATTCTTTATACATTGTATTGAATAATTCGTTATTATCTGTACCTCGTAATGAAATGATGTTTTCTGTATATGGTTTTGAAACATCAAACAATGTTGTTCTATATTCACCTAAATTAATAACACCATCATTATCTGTATCAATATTGATATTCGAATATGTATGACCTATTTGAGAGCCTTCTACTTCGAATCCTTCATATTCAATAGCATCAGTAATATAATCATTACCTTCAGGTTTAATAGTGTCTGAAATATAGAAATCAACACTAGCTTCAATTTTTACATAGAATGTAAATATTGGATCAGCTGTAGCAGTATAATTTCCATTTACAGAATTTGAACCTTCTTTAAATAACACTTTAATAGGAATTGTAATGTCACTAGCAATAGATTTTGTAATAATATTGCCAAATTCTATTTGATTTCTACTATTAACTGTATCAAATAAAGTATTAAATATTGACAAATCAGCGGCATCTAATGCTGAAACATCATATGATAATGTAATCAACTTAGATAAATATTGTCCGATTTGAGATTCGTCAATAACTCCTACTGACATATTATATTTATTAGTAATCTTTATAAATCCACTTGTAATATTTTTAGTTGTTACAGCCACATGTGAATCTGTATCAAACATATTAAATATTTCACCAGATTTAATTTTAAATGTTGTAGTTTCAGCATTTAAGTTTGCTGGTACTACATTTTCGACTTCATATCCTTTTTTAACAATAACATTTATATCTTCATCTTGAATCAAATTCTTCACATAAACTGTTTCTTCTGTTCCATCTATATTAATAGTTTGTGGAACAAAATAATACATATTTAAATAAACAACTTTATCTGTCCAAACTTCATGAGGAATAAATTTTGTTGTATAAGCTTCTTCAACAATAGTACCATCAGGTCTCAATACTTTAATTTTGTTTCCGTCTGGAACTATAGTTTCCATTCTTGCAAAAGCATTTCCACCAAGTCTGTTAGTTATTTCAAAACTGGTAATAAGTCTTTCATTATCTCTTTTTGCAATAAAATAATTATTTAAATCTAAATATATATGTTCAGTAGTATTAGCTACAATATCTTGATAAGGCTTTGTCAATGAGATTGAACTTAAAACTGTAACATGGTATACACCTGTTTCACAATCATTGAATGGAGGTTCAATTTCTATAACCTCAGTTGTATCTTCTGAAACATATTCTGCATAGAAAAATAAGTTTCCTTCAGCATCAGGATATGCTGAATATTTTTTCTCACCAGTTTTTTCATCTAAGAAATATATTGATGGAGTAGATCCAACTAAAGATCTTATTTTATATCTACAATATAAACCTAACTTGCCATCTTCACCCATACTAACTTTTACAAGTTGGCTAGCAGTTTCACCTACAATGTTTTCATATTCGCCACTAATTCCATTATAAGAATATACTGGTATTCTTTGTTCACCATAATCCATAAGTAGGTTATATCCGCCATCATCGGAAGCAAAATCATTACCACCGCCCTCTACTTCGTATGAAAGTTTACCTGTACCATTTTCGACTAGAATTGAGGTAGAATCACCAGTCCTTAATTTTCTAGGAGAGTACAATTTGAAACCAACTTCGGTTTGAACAAGTTTAATAATAATGCTTGTAGATTTTTGCTCAACAAATCTATCTGTACCTAATTTATATAGACTCAATGTACAGGTAGCTTGAATAGTAACACCACTAATTGTTCCCTTTAAGACATTAAGATTTGTTATTGATCTTTTACCTGATCCTGCTGGGGCTTCTGTTTGAATTATACTAATAAAGTTTTCTACAGGCTCACCTGTTCCACCCTTTATAATTTCTAAATCCCAACTAACATCAACAGCATTTGCATTAGAGAAACTTAAATACTCTTTAATATAATCATTTACATATATAGATGTTCCCCAATTTTTATCAACTTTTGGTCCAAATGATTGAGAACCATCTTCCATATCAATTAGATTTTCAATATCAAAAGTATATTGTGTATCAATTGCAAACACATCGGTTTGATTGTTTTCTAAGGTTTCAGCCTCTACCCAAGAAACAATAGGAACACCATCTTCACTTACTTCAAATACTTGAGGATACAATACATATTCTTCTTTTTGCGAAACATTAGCAAGAATTGATAAAGAATCAATTGATGAATAATTGACATACATGTTTACAGTTGATTTGTTTGAACTAAAGGAATCTTTTATCTCGCCAACACCATAAGCATTAAAGTCTGCTGTAGTTTTTTGATCTGAGTTAGCATTTTCACTAACCAATGCAATAACATTTATATCATAAAAGATATATTTTGGATTCAAAATTGTTGCAACATCGTATGTAAAATCTGATGAATCAGTTTTGAATTGAACCAAAGCTGAATTCATAGCTGTTTGCATAGCTACTTTTATATTTGTTTCATAATCTATAATTGTTTGATTAGCATATTCTGGATTTGTTTTATCCATATCACCTGTTTTAGTCAAATAATATGGAGATACATATAAATGATAATCATTACCAGCTAACAACTGAACTGTGTCTTGCTCAGATGATCCAGCAGCTTGAACATTCCTTAATGAATAATTATTGTCTGTATTTACAGTGTAAAAATTTAATTTTTCTAAGTAATTTTCAATTGTAATAGAAATTTGGTTTGTTGATTCAGCAATGATTTGATAAATACCATTGTAGCCTTCTTCACCTTCACTTACACCATTACTATCAACTGGTCTACCATTGTAATCTGTTTTGATAACAGCGGCAAATATTTTTAAATCGTCACCATTTGTAATATTTAATGCTTCCAAACATGTTTGGCCATTAAATTGATATGCTATTTCATAACCTTTTAAAGTTCCAGTACCATAAGGCATTGTCATTAATGCAGGTGTTTTATCATCATTGTTTAATCTTACTTTGAAGAATGATGTATCAACTTTTTCAAACTTTGTTTTTGCACTTGTTTCTGTAACGAAATATCTAACAGTTGTATATGTAGGTGTTTGATCATTTACACCCTTCAACTCATATCTAGTAGAATCAAGAATTTGACGATATGAATATCCGTTATAATCTTGCTTATTGATAATCATTTTACCGTCAATCATATTTTCGCCATCAGTAAGCAATCTCAATTCTTGTACTTGAATTTCTTGAATTTCAATAGATACATCTACATATGGATCACCTTCTATACCCTCACTAGGATTTGCTTCGGTAAATTCTTTAGTAGGAGAAGTTGGAATATAGAATCTCAAACGAGGGTTTTTGCTTCTCTCTGCAGACGAAATAGGATTGATAGCTCTAATAGTCCAAATAGGTTCACTAGTAGATGATGGATTTTGAATTTCAAAATAATTGTTTATATCAAAACCATAAGGGCTTTCGCTACCCTCAGCTTTGTCACTAATAGATAGCACTCTCAAATCACGATAACGATAAGCCAAATCGCTTTCATCAAACTCATCGTCTTGTGCTTGTAAAGATAAGCCAAATGTTGTTCTTAAATCGTTAATGTCGTATTGTTCTAAAGCACCATGTAGATTATACTCTACTTTACTTTGTAGGTTTGTAACAACATTTTTAACTTCGATATCTTCAATATTAAAGCTTGTCTTGCTCTCTACATAGAAGTAGAAGAATGCAGCTTCTTCTGCATCACGGTTACCATCAACAATATTAATGTATGTATTACCATCAGCATCTGTTTTTGTAACACTTTCTATAAATGCAGCACCATTTTCAAATGTAACACGAGAAGGATTTTGTGGATCAACACAAGCTCTAGTATCAGCAATAATATAATCTTTGAATTCGTTTACATAATTACTTAGATCTTGATAGAACAATGCTCTGCCCGGACCGTCAAATACTAAATCTTCATTTAAATATTTAACATCATCTTTTGAAACATATTGATCTTGCATTGCATATGTTCTTAAAGTTTTAGCTGTAACCACTACAGGAATTTCTGGAGCTGTACTAGTAAGTGGTTTAGCTCTATATTCTATGTATTTAACTTTTTGAAGTTTTGCACCTGTACATGTAGATAACAATGGATTTCCATCAGCATCTTTGAATGGTCCCATATGTCCATGAGCGATATAGTTTGGACAATAGAAACCTTCTTTTTGTGTACCTGTAGCATTTACTAATTGTAAAGCAGAAGGATCTGTACTTTTTAGTTGAATATCTTTATAATCCTCAGCAAGGTCCGGAACTAACCCTGTATTAGGATTGATTGCATTGATAGGATTTGTGAACACATACAAACCAAATTCATTTGTACCTGCATTGATTCGCATTTGATCATCAACTGTATCGTGGTCAGAAGCGATAAGTAAACCGTTGTTAGGAATAGCAACATCAACCAACATTTGCAAGTTAGGAGATGTTACAACTAAGCTAGTCTTAGCTTGAATTTGAACTTCACCACCGATATTGTTATTATTAGCATCTTTTTTAACTTTAATAACAAATGGCTCGCCAGCCTTTACTGATTTTGGAAGTTCTACAATATTGTCTCCACCAGATGTTAGTATCTTTAGTTCAATATCTAACACATTTGCATTTTCGGGCAAAAAATTAACAGTTGCTGTATAGTCATCAACAACCCTTGCTTTAGTAACCTCCCATGCAAGAGATTCTATTTTGATTTCTTCCTCACTAAATACACCAGTGATTGCAGCAATACCTACAGCTGCAGCAAGTAAGCCGAATAATCCAGCTAATGCTAAACCTAATATTTTGAAAAACTTCTTCATTTGTCGCTCCGTATTTTTAAATTAAAGATAGTTTATTTATAACAATAATATGTGCTACAAAACAAAAAATTATTTGTATAACACAGCATATGAAGTCGAGCTTAATCTCATATTTTTAAACAAAGTTTAAATACTACAAAATATGCACACTTCTCCATATAATAGATTATAATATTTTATATAGAATATTGTCAAACTTAAACAACAATAAAAGCCCTTATTAAAAACTTTTTTTAATATGTCGAAAAAACAAAAAAACAGCACTATATGCTGTTCTTTTTATTGTATTACATTTGATATTCATAGTTGCTAGAAACAGAAACTTCTGTTAAGTTGTTTGTTTCATTAGTATAAAACATCAAATGTGTTTTATTTTCATCAAATTCGCCATCGAATTGATGTGAAATTGTAACATTTTGACCATCAACATAGTTGTTTGTATATACCAAACCTGCAAATGTTAACGAAGTGCAACCTGAACTATTTTCTGTCACAATATTAAGTGTGATATTTTCAAAAGTTGGACAAGAATCATTGTCAATAAGCATTGTTTTATGCACTAAACCAGCAATTTGAACCTTGTTCTCTTGAGTGCAAGTGTAATTAATAGTTAAATCAACATCACTTAAACTACCATAATGAGTAATAACCAATCCTGCAGCTTTAGTAAATCCAGATAGACTTAAATTGCCACAAACATCAGTAATTTCACCATAATTTTCGTTTGCAGCTCCGCTGATTTTGTATGAATTAACACTAGTAGCATTTGTATCTAGTACAACAATAGAAGCATCGTCATACAAAATATTTGAAATTGTTCCCAAATTTGAATAAGCAATCAAGTTTAATTCAACATAGTCAGTTAATTCTTGATTATTAGTAATTGACAAAAAATAATCCCTAAAAGATACATTGTCTATCACTCCATTGTTGCTAATAGCCACCATAGACAGACCATATTCTGCATTTGAAACAGCATCAACAACATCTATAGAATATTGACCAGAAACAACCAAGTTTTTAACAATAGCATTTTGTCCTAAAGTCAAAAATAATGGCCATTTTAGATTTGAAATTACTTTGTTATTAAAATCAATTTCTGCATTAAAATTTTTGCTGTTTTCTAGTGAAAATGTATCGAAATCTATATCAGAAGTGACTATATAGTTTTTGCCACTTTCAATATTACAGAAATCGCTTAATGAAGCGATTTGATACACTTCTTTGCTGTATGCCAAAATTGTAAATTCGTCTACTTTTTCGCCATTAATTCTAGCCTCAATAGTAGCAGTTCCCACACCTACAATATTAACATATTCACCATCAATTTTGGCAATATTTTCGTTAGTAGAAACAAAACTAATTGTATCGGTAAAAGCTATATTTTGATGTTGCAAAACCATAGAATATTCTGGTTTTATTTTGCACTCTTCAGCCACAAAAGTATTCACTTTATACTCATTTTGCTCAAAATTGAAAGACAAAATTTTATTAACTAAAGTCACTTTTATAGTAAAAGAAACTGTCAAATCCATATATGAAACTTCAATCAAATACTCACCGGTTTCGTTAAACGAAAGCTTATTATTTGCCTCAAAAACTATACTTACACCATTAATTTTTACATCAAAATTGCAACCAGCTAAAGCAACATCATTGCTATACATACATGCTGCAAGATTAAACATAGCACCAAGTTCACATGTGTACATATTGCCATCTTTAATAGCACAGCCATTCAAGTAAACAACCATATGTGTAGGTATGTAAGTAATATTTATATTCACAATTTTCGAAACATTCCCACAGCTCAATGTTACACTAGATTTTCCACCAGATAAAGCCATTATTTTGTTATCAACAACTTGAACATTATTGTTGTTTTTGCTAATAATCACATTAGTATTATAAGCACAAGATGGCACTACAGTTGGACAAATTGTAACATTGTCTTTTTGAATATTATCTCCATTTAAATACAACTGAATATTATCTTCACATACAATTTCTCGAACCTCAAGTGGTTTAACATCTACAATATATTCTCTAGTAAATTTACCTTCATCGGCACTTTTAACAACAATTTTGCTTTGACCTAGTTTATTTGCAATAATTCTATTGCCATTTAATATGACGGAATCTCCTTCAATTGAATAACTTAGTGAAGTAGAATTTGTATATAAACCTCTAGCAGAAATATTTAAATCTGCATAAACTAACTCATTGTCTGCTATTGCACTATCTAGAAGCTCCAAATTTGGCAAATATAGAGTGTATACACCATTATCGTGTATCAACTCACTTTGATGTCTTAATGAGAAATTTATGTCCAAAATCGGGTTATAAACCCTATAAGATCTCTCACCATATACCGTTTTAGAAGAAACTAGTCCATTTACTGTTGTTACAGCATTAATTTTTACATTTCCTGCTTTTGTAAACTTAACTTTATATTTGTTTTCATTTAAGTATTCAAAATTACAGTTGTCAAAAACCACTTTTGAGTAATCACTCAATTCAGTAGTTATTTCTAATATATATTCTGTATTGGTATAATATCCGTTTGAGTTGTTATTCTCATACAATTTAAAATCAATCTCAGCAGGTATTTTAACAATATTTACCTTGATAGATTTTGTTATATTCCCATCTACTTTTTGAGCAGAAATATTTATAATTGATTCACCTTCTACATTGCCTACCACAAAATTCTTGCCATTAAAGGAAATCAAATTGTTATTTGTAGATATAGTAGAATTCATATTGAAATCATTTGGCAATACAGTATAGTTCAATTCTCCAGAATCGCCAGTATATAGTGTGATTTCATCACTAATAGCTTTGTTGTTTAATGTAATGTTATCAATAGAATTAGCATATACATTGTTTGTTACACTAACATCAAAGCTAGAATAAATTGTTTTGTTTTCATCAGATTTTAGTTGAACACTTATTGTGCCAGTACCAACCCTGACAGGTGTCAAAACCCCTGTAATATAGTCATAATTTGCGACTTTATTATTATTTACATATGAAACAACAACACCTTGATTATATGTCTCTGGGCTTATTATTAATTTGTTTATAGCAGTATCATTTATGTCGAATGTAATTGTTCTGTATTGAAAAGCAACATCTACAGCAAATATTGGAGCTTTACTTATCTCACATATTAATGTGGCAGTCTTATATACTCCTTTATCGCCCAAAGCTCTAGCAACCAACTCAACTTCTCCTACATCTAAGAATGTAACAACATTACCATTTTTTACAGCTTTTGTTGTAGGTCTAAGTTCTATTGTTGGTGATATTTTAGCATTAGAAGGCAATATGTTTAATTCCAAAGTGCTAACATCTAATTTGTCACCTACTTTTACAGAAATTTTATGGTCTACAAAACTCATTTCTGTAATATAGATATCACTTCCTGATGTATTTAAATCATTTCCTTTAGCACCATTACCTGTAGAGCAACCAAATACAAACAATGTACACATTAAAATAATAATATATTTTAGACTCTTCATAGTCGTAATTGTTTTCTCCCTAAAATTAGTGTAAATTCCCTATAATTCGACAATTTTTTAGAGTAAAAAAAGGAGGCAAGAAAAATTCCTTACCTCTTTTTCTTATCGGTTAATATAAATAATTATACTAATTCAACAATAGCCATTAAAGCATTGTCACCGTTACGGGTGCCAAGTTTAATTACTCTTGTATAACCGCCGCCATTATTTAGTTCTTCTCTGCGTTTAGCATATTTTGGAGCATAAACGTTGAAGATTTTTTCGATTAATGGATGTTTGATGTCTTCTGTACGAGCAACAAAAGCAGCTTTTGACTCTTTTTCAGCTCTAACTTCTTGAATATCATACAATTTAGACATTAATTTTCTACGAGCAGCAAGTTTCTTAGGGCCATCATTGATTACTTCGCGATTAGAAGTAACACCTTTATCGCTAACAACTTTCTTTGTTACTTTAACGGTGTCTTCGTAAGAATTAATAGCTACAGTAAGAAGCTTTTCTGCATAAGCTTGAACATCTTTTGCTTTTTCTAGTGTTGTTTCAATTCTGCCATACCAAAGCAAATTTGTTGCCAAATTTTTCATTAAAGCCATTCTTTGGTCTGTAGGTCTTTGTAACTTTCTCATTATATCCTCCTATTCTTCATCATTTCGTAAAGATAGCCCGTAACTTTGTAATTTTTCAGCTACCTCTTCAAGTGAACGCTTTCCTAAGTTTTTAACTTTTGCTAAATCGCTTTCAGATTTCTTAGTTAAATCTTCAACAGTGCAAATACCTGCTCTCTTCAAGCAGTTATAACTTCTTACTGAAAGGTCCATATCTTCAATAGTCATTTCTAGTACTTTAGTTTGTTTGTCTTCTTCACGGCTAACTAATGTTTCCATTTGAGCCATAGAATCTACTAATTCTACAAACAAACCGATGTGGTCATTAACTAATTTAGCAGATAGAGAAATAACTTCTCTTGCTGTTAATGTACCGTTTGTTTCAACTTCAATAGTTAGTTTGTCATAGTCAATATTTTGACCTACACGAGTATTACCTACAAAGTAGTTTACCTTTTTGATAGGTGTGAAAATACTGTCTACTGCAATATAACCGATTGGAGCTTCTTCATCTTTGTTTAAATCTGCAGGAACATATCCTCTGCCACGACCAACAAAAACTTCCATTTCAAACTTTGCACCATCGTCTAATGTAGCGATGTGTAAATCTGGGTTTAAAACTTCAACTAAATCGTTTGGTTCGAAATCAGCAGCTGTTACTTCACCTGCACCGTATTTGTTAATACGTAAAATTGTTTTGAAATCTAGACTTGTGTCTGTTGTTTTTAGAGCTAATTGTTTAATATTTAAAACAATATCAACAACATCTTCCATAACACCTTTTAAACTAGAAAATTCATGTTGAACACCGTTGATTTTGATACCAACAGCAGCTGCACCAGGAAGAGCTGAAAGTAAAACTCTTCTTAGGCAGTTACCAAGTGTAATACCGAAACCACGGTCAAGTGGTTCAACAATAAAACGAGCAAAACATCCGTTATTGGTTTCTTCACAAGTAATTTTTGGCTTTTCGATTTCTATCATACGAAAACTTCCTCACTTTGATAAAATTTAATTTTAAAAACAATCGTTTGTTGTTACAAACTAACTATTACTTAGAGTACAACTCGATGATTAAGTGTTCTTGAATATTCAAGTCAATGTCGTCTCTTTGTGGTAATGCATTGATTTTACCAGCAAGTTTTGTGCTGTTAAATTCTAACCATTTAGGCATTACAACTTTAACATCTTTTAATTCCTTAAACATTGCTAATTCACGCTTGTTTTCTTTGATTTCAATAACATCATCAACTTTAACTAAGAATGAAGGAATGTTAACATTTTTACCATTTACAGTAATATGACCATGGTTTACGATTTGACGGCTTTCAGCACGAGATGCACCGATACCCATTCTGTAAACAACATTGTCTAATCTGCGTTCTAGTAGTGAAAGCATATTTTCACCAACTTTACCGCGCATTGTAGATGCTTTTTCGTAGTATCCACGGAATTGTTTTTCTTGTAAACCGTAAGCACGTTTTACTTTTTGTTTTTCTCTTAATTGTAAACCGTATTCAGTTAATTTCTTTCTAGCAGCACCATGAACACCAGGAACATTAGGTCTGCGTTCGAATGAACATTTTTTAGTTAAGCAACGTTCACCCTTTAAGAATAGTTTACAGCCTTCCCTACGACAAATTTTGCAATCTGCACCAGTATATTTTGCCATAAATAATTTATCTCCTTGATTTATATATATATTTCATTTAAGAAAATTTGATAAAGTATAAACTTTATGTAATTAAATACTAAACTCTTCTGCGTTTAGGTGGACGACAACCATTGTGTGGTATAGGTGAAACGTCCTTAATTGAAGTAACTTCTAGACCAGCAGCTTGTAGAGCTCTGATTGCTGTTTCACGACCATTACCAGGTCCTTTAACGAATACTTCAACACTATTTAAACCTTGTTCTTTAGCAGCTTTTGCAGCTGTTTCACTAGCTTGTTGAGCAGCATATGGTGTGCTCTTTCTTGAACCACTTAAACCTAAAGAACCAGCACTGCACCAAGAAACTGCATTACCAGCATCGTCAGTAATTGTGATGATTGTGTTGTTAAATGATGCTTGAATATGTGCTTGACCTTTATTAAGGTTTTTAGTTGACTTTCTTTTTTTAGTTACTTTTTTATTATTTGCAGCCATCATCTATCTCCTTTACTTCTTAGTAGCAGTTTTGCCCTTAGAAACAGTTTTCTTTGGACCTTTTCTAGTTCTAGCGTTTTGTTTTGTGTTTTGACCACGAACAGGTAAACCTTTTCTATGGCGAACACCACGATAGCAACCAATTTCTTGCAAACGTTTAATGTTTAGTGAAACTTCACGTTGCAAATCGCCTTCTACAAGGCAGTTCTTTTCGATGTAAGTTCTAATTGCGTTAACTTCATCCTCAGTTAAGTCTTTAACACGAGTATCAGGGTTAACACCTGTTGCTTGTAAAATTTTGTTAGAAGTTTGTCTACCAATACCATAAATATAAGTTAAACCAATTTCAACTCGTTTATCTTTTGGTAAATCAACACCAGCAATACGTGCCATTTTATTCCTCCATAAAAATATAAAATGATTAATTAATTTGCCTAAATTAATAGGACTTTTATATATTTACGCAAGAAGGTACACTCTAAATTTATTTTAAAGCGCAGCCGCCCTTCTTACAATTATTTTCAAATTTGAATTTGAAAGTTTCGTGTGCGATATTAGCCTTGAACTTGTTTATGTTTTGGGTATTTAGAACAAATAACCATAACTTTTCCATTTCTTTTAATAACTTTGCAACTATCACACATTTTTTTAACAGATGGTCTTACTTTCATTGTTTCCTCCTAATTTTTAGTTTTTAAACGCCAAACAATTCGGCCCTTTGTTAGGTCGTATGGCGACATTTCAACTTTTACTTGGTCACCAACCAAAATTCTTATATTGTTAAGATGTAGTTTTCCACTTAAGTATGCAGTAATAATGAAGCCATTACTTAGTTTAACTTTAAAAACTGCATTTCTTAAAACTTCAACTATCTCACCTTCAATTTCAATAACGTCTGTTTTTGACACTAAATGTTTCCTCCATAATTATTGGGTTAATATTTCAACACCATCTTCAGTAATGAGTACAGTGTTTTCGTAGTGTGCTGAAGGTAATCTATCTCTAGTTAAACAGGTCCAACCATCAGGCATAAATTGTACATACCTTTCGCCCATATTTACCATAGGCTCGATAGCTATAACCATATTTTTGACCAGTTTTGCACCAGAACCAACTTTTCCAAAATTTGGAACATATGGATCTTCGTGCAACTCAGCACCTACACCATGACCGGTTAACTCTCTAACAATGGAAAAACCATTCTTTTCAACATATGTTTGGATTTGATTTGAAATATCTCCAACATAACTACCAGCACGGATATTTTTTATACCTTCAAAAAAACTTTCTTTGGTAACTTTTATAAGTTTCTTTTTCTTAGCATCTATCTTTCCTACAGGGAAAGTTCTAGCTGCATCACCATGATAACCTTTATAACAAGCGCCTACATCTACACTGATTATGTCGCCTTCTTGCAAAATACATTGTTTGCTAGGAATTCCATGTACAACAGCTTCGTTTACAGAAGCACAAATTGTACCAGGAAATCCACCATAACCTTTGAATGATGGTTTAGCGCCTAAACTTACTATATAATCATAGGCTATTTTATCTAGTTGTTTGGTAGATACACCCGGCTTAATATGTTTTTCAATTTCTAATAGTGTATCTCTTGTAATTCTGCAGGCTATTCTTTGTAATTCAAGCTCTGCATCAGTTTTAATCTTAATCATAAATTGCCTTCTATTTTTTGATAACTTCATCTATTCTAGCATAAGTTTTTTCAACTTCGTTAGTAGATTCGATTGTATAGAATATGCCTTTGTTTTCGAAAAACTCGATAAGTTCTTTTGAAACAGCTTGTTTTTCTAAACGATTTTTGATTACTTCTGGTTTATCATCTTCACGAGTATAAACCTCGCCACCACACTTTTCGCATTTGCCATCAACCAACCATTTAATATTTGTAGGTTGTTTACATTGACTACACATTCTTCTAGTACCTAGTCTTTCTAAGATGATTTCTTCTGTAATATGAATCATTATAACTTTGTCTAGTTGAACAATTTGATCAAGTGCTTTAGCTTGTTCTAAGTTTCTAGGATAGCCATCTAATATAAATCCGTTTTTACAATCTTCTTTACTTAGTCTATCAGAAACTAGCTTAAATGTTAAGTTTTCTGGAACTAATTCGCCTTTTTCCATATATGGTTTAGCAAGTTGTCCCAATTCTGTATTGTTTTGAACATTCCATCTAAATATTTCACCTGTAGAAATATGTGGAATATTATAATTTTTACTTATAATTGCAGCTTGTGTACCTTTGCCACAGCCTACTGGTCCTAAAAGAAGCAGTTTCATATATTCTCCTTAAAACTAGTTAATCTCCTTGCTCGCAGATTGCTCTGCGAGCTAAGAGGTTACTATCTTATTTTAAAAATCCTTTATAATTACGCATTAACATTTGGGCTTCAAGCTGTTTATTAATTTCAATTGCAACAGAAACTACGATTAACAATCCAGTTGCACTAAATGCAGAAACTAGACCACCACTTCCAATGCCTTTGAAAATCAAACTTGGTACGATTGCAATAATTGCAAGGAATACAGCACCAAACAATGTAATTCTATTTGAAATTCTTCTTAAATAATCAGCAGTTGGCTTACCTGCTCTAACAGTTGGAATAAATCCACCGTTTTGTTGAATATTTCTTGCAACATCATCTGGATTGAATGTTACTTGTTGCCAGAAGTATGCAAAGAATAAAATTAGCAGACCAACAGCCACAATATATACCCAACTACCAGCTCCTAGCCATTGAGAGTACCAAGCATAAGCTGAACTTTGTGGCCAGAAAATACTCATTAGTAATTGTGGGAATGTTAATAAGCTCATAGCAAATATAATAGGCATAACACCTGTAGAATTAATTCTAATAGGAATGAATGTGCTTTGACCGCCATACATTTTTCTACCTTTAATTTGCTTAGCATATTGTACAGGTATCTTTCTTTCAGCTAAGTCCATATATACAATGAAACCGAAGATTAATAGAAGTGCAATAGCAAATACAATTAAATCAATAATATTTGATGTTGAACCTTGGAAAATTCCGGTAATTGTAGAATATATAGCTGTACCAGCTGATGATAGAATACCTACAAAAATCAATAATGAAAGACCGTTACCAATACCTAATTCGGTAATCTTTTCACCTAACCAGTAAGTGAACATTGAACCAGCAATAAGGATAACTGAAACGATTGTTCCAATAATCCAAATAGAAGATTCATAACCAAACATATGTGTATTTAGACAATCTTTGTATGAAATAACGATTGCAACTGCTTGTGCTACAGCCAAAACTAGAGCACAAATTTTTGTGTAGAAACCAATTCTTTTTCTACCTTCTTCGCCTTGTTTAGATAATCTTTCTAAACTTGGGATAGCAATTGTCAATAGTTGAATAATGATAGATGCACTAATATAAGGTGAAATACCTAAAGCTAAGATTGCACCTTGAGATAATGCACCACCACTAATAGAACTAATTAAGGATAAGAAATCTTGACCATTTACTGCTGTAGAAAATTTGCTAAGGATTAATCCTGGAACAGGAAGCCAGCAACCAATTCTATAAATAAGTAAAAGGGCCAAAGTAATAAGAATTTTATTTCTAATTTCCTTAACCTTAAAGGCGTTTACTATGGTTTTAAACATTATAGAACCTCAGCTTTTCCACCAGCCTTAGAGATTTTTTGTACTGCAGATTCAGTAAATTTGTTTGCTTTAACTGTTAAAGCTTTTTCCAAATTTCCATTACCTAATACCTTTAATCCATAAGGGGCAAGTTTATTAATAATATTCTTTTCTTGTAATAATTCTGTTGTAACAACAGTGTTATCCTCAAATACATTTAAATCGCTAACATTAATAATTGTATATTCTGCTGCGAATCTTTTATTATTAAAGCCTCTTTTTGGAAGACGACGGATAAGTGGCATTTGACCACCTTCAAAACCAGGTCTAACTCCACCACCGCTTCTAGCGTTTTGTCCTTTGTGACCTTTTCCGCTGGTTTTACCAAGCCCAGAACCGATTCCACGACCAACTCTTCTTTTATCAGTAGTAGAATTTAGAGCAGGAGACATTTGATTTAGTTTCATAATTCCCTCCTTAAATCTCTTCAACTCTTACTAAGTGTTTAACAGTGAAAATCATTCCACGAATAGCTGCGTTATCCACTAAGTCGTTGTGAGAATTAATTTTATTTAGCCCTAGGGCTTTGATTGTTTTTACTTGATTAGGTTTGCAACCGATTGTGCTTCTAATCAATGTAACTCTTAATGTTTTCTTAGCTGCTTTTTTAGCAGTTGTTTTAGGTGTGCTTTTTACTTCTGCTTTAGCAGTTGTTGTTTTGGTTGTAGTAGTTTTTTTAGTTGTTGTTGCTTTTTCTTCAGCTACTTTTTTAGTTTTTTTTGTTTCAGCCATATTAAATTAACTCCTATAGAATTTCTTCAACGGTTTTGCCACGAAGAGCTGCAACTTCTTCTTTAGAACGAAGTTGTTGTAAACCATTTAATGTTGCTTTAACACAGTTGATTTTGTTTCTTGAACCATAAATTTTAGCTGTGATATCTTTGATACCACATAGTTCAACAACTGGACGAACTGAGCCACCAGCAATAACACCAGTACCTTCCTTAGATGGAAGTAATACTACACTACATTTACCAAATTTGCCTATAACTTCGTGAGGAATTGTTGTTCCTTCTAGAGCAATTTTAACCATTGCTTTTTTAGCACGAGCTGTAGCTTTTTCTATTGCGTTTGGAACTTCAGCAGCCTTACCTGTGCCGATACCAACTTTACCGTTTTTATCGCCAACAACAACAAGTGCTGCAAAACGCATTGTTCTACCACCTTTAACAACCTTAGTTACACGGTTAACATTAACTAACTTTTTGTCAATGCCATCGTTTTCAACAACTTTTGGTTGACGGCGTAGAGGTTTTCTATCTTTCTTTTCTGTATTTTGTTGCATAACACACCTCTCCTAAAATTCTAAGCCTGCATTTCTAGCGCCATCAGCTAATGCACTAACACGACCAGTATACAAATAACCAGCTCTGTCAAATACAACTGCTTTAACACCTTTCTTCATTGCAGCTTTAGCAACAGCTTCACCTACAATAAATGCAGCTTCCTTTTTAGTTTTTCCTTCAATAAGTTTAACAACATCTTTTTGTACAGTTGATGCACTAGCAATTGTTGTGCCGTTTTCATCATTGATAACTTGTGCATAGATGTGATTTAAACTTCTATAAACGCTTAATCTAGGTCTTGCTGTAGTGCCGTGAACATTTTTTCTAACTCGCAAGCTGCGTTTCTTTCTAAGTTCGTTTTTATTTACTTTATTAATCATAACTTATACCTCTTACTTCTTACCGCTCTTAATTTCTTTACGTCTTACAACTTCGTCAGAGTAATAAACACCATAAGCATGGTATGGTTCAACTGGTCTCAAATCACGGATACGAGCTGCAAATTGACCAACTTGTTCTTTATCAATTCCACTAACGGTAACAGAGTTTTTCTCGCATGATAAGGTAATACCTTCTTCTGCTTTAACTAAAATAGGGTGAGAATAACCTAAACCTAGTTCTACATCACTACCTTTCATGATAGCTTTGTAACCAACACCGTTGATGATAAGTGTTTTCTTATAACCTTCAGAAACACCTACAACCATATTGTTGATTAATTGACGATATAGACCATGTTTAACGTTAGCCTCTTTACTTGTACTATTGTTAACAACAGTAACAACATTGTTTTCAATGTTAACAGTAAGGTCTTTACTAATGTTACGAGAAAGAGTTCCTTTAGGTCCTTTAACTGTTACTAATGTGCCGTCTACTTTAACTTCAACGCCAGCAGGTAATGTGATAGGACTTTTTCCAATTCTTGACATATTGTATCCTCCTTACCAAACATAAGCAAGAACTTCGCCACCGATTTTTTGTTCGCGAGCTTGCCTGTCTGTCATTAAACCTTTGCTTGTAGAAATGATAGCGATACCAAGACCATTCAATACTTTTGGAAGATCTTCGTAACCAGCATATATTCTCAAACCAGGTTTACTAATTCTTTTTAAGCCATTAATAACTTTTTGATTGTTTGGGCCATATTTCAAATCGATAACGATTGAACTTTTAGCACCTTCGGTTACAGAAAATTCATTGATGTAACCTTCATTTTTTAATAATTCAGCTATTGCTACTTTCATTTTGCTAGCTGGAACAGTAACGGTATTATGTTTTACTGTTAAAGCATTGCGCATACGAGTAAGCATATCTGCAATTGGATCTGTAGTAATCATAATTAAACCTCCTCTTACCAGCTACTCTTTTTCACACCAGGAATTTCACCCTTGTATGCAAGTTCTCTGAAACATACTCTGCAGATGCCATATTTCTTTAGCACTGAATGAGGTCTGCCACAAAGTTTGCAACGAGTGTATTCTCTAGTTGAAAATTTTTGAGTTCTTTTTTGTTTTTCAATTAATGCTTTTCTTGCCATATTATCCTCCCAACAACCTATGCCTTAAAAGGTAAGCCAACTTTTTCAAGTAAAGCTTTAGCTTCCTTATCGGTTTTTGCTGTTGTAACAATTACAATATCTAATCCTCTAACTTTGTCGATTTTTTCAAAGCTAATTTCTGGGAATACCAATTGTTCTGTCAAACCTAAAGCATAGTTACCTTTGCCATCAAAAGCTTTTGGATTAATGCCTTGGAAATCTCTAACTCTTGGAAGAGCTACTGAAATTAATTTGTCTAAAAATTCGTACATTGTTTCACCACGAAGTGTAACTTTTGCACCAATCTTCATACCTTCTCTTAGTTTGAAGTTAGCAATAGATTTTTTAGATGTTGTAACAATAGGTTTTTGACCTGTAATTGCAGCTAATTCGTCAACAGCTTTGTTGAAAGCTTGTTGATTATCTTTGCAATCACCTAAACCACGGTTAACAACAATTTTTTCAATTTTTGGAACTGCGTTAACATTTGTGTAACCTAATTCCTTTTGTAATGCAGGAATTACGTTTTGTAAATAGTGTGCATGTAATCTATTAAGTTCTTTTTCCATAACATAACTCCTTATACTTTCTCAGCTGTCTTTCTTACAGCTGTTTTTGTTGTTGTAGTTTTTGCAGTCTTAGTAGCTGCTGCAGTTTTCTTAGGAGCAGCTTTCTTAGTTGCAGGTTTTTCTGTTTTAGTAGCTTCTACTACTTTTTTGTCAGCTTTTTTAGCTTCTTTTTTGATTTTAACAGCAACATCTAGAGAAGCACCACAGTGTTTGCATACTCTAACTTTTTTGCCATCAACTTCTTTGTATGAAATTCTAGTTGCCTTTTTGCAAGTAGAACAAATTACTTGAACATTAGATGCATCAATTTTTCCTTCCATTTTAACAATGCTGCTCTTTTCTTGAGCATTTCTTGATTTTTTGTGTTTGTTGATAATGTTTACTTTTTCAACAACAACAGCATTTTCAGAAGGCATAGCACTTAAAACTTTACCAGTTTTGCCTTTGTCTTTACCAGCAATTACAACAACTGTATCGCCTTTTTTAACATGTAAATTAGCCATAATACCCTCCTATAATACTTCTGGAGCAAGGGAAATAATTTTCATGTATCCCTTTTCTCTAAGTTCTCTTGCGATTGGTCCGAAAATACGGGTTCCTTTAGGTTGTTTTTGGTTATCGATAATAACAGCTGCATTGTCATCAAATCTTACATAAGAACCGTCAGGTCTTCTAACACCTTTACTTGTTCTAACGATAACAGCTTTAACAACATCACCTTTCTTAACAACTCCACCAGGAGTAGCAGTTTTAACAGAAGCAACAATTATGTCACCAATGTTACCGCTTCTTCTAAAAGAGCCACCTAAAACGCGGATACACATAATTTGTTTAGCACCAGTGTTATCGGCAACTTTTAATCTTGTTTGTGGTTGTACCATAATTTACTCCTTATTTTGCTCTCTCAATAATTCTTATTACTCTGAAATACTTATCCTTGCTTAGTGGGCGAGTTTCCATAATTTCTACTGTATCACCAATACCACATTCATTTTTCTCATCGTGAGCTTTGAATTTTGTGGTTTGTTTGTAAACTTTGCCGTAGATTGGGTGTCTTTTGTTTTCAACACAAGCAACAACAACAGTTTTGTCCATTTTGTCACTTACAACTACACCAATACGAGTTCTACGAGCGTTTCTATTTAATGTTTCGTTACTCATATAATCCTCCTAAGCTTACGCATTTCCTTCAGATTTTTGTGCTCTTTCAGTCAATATTGTATTAACTTTAGCAATATCTTTTTTGCACTTGTTTAATTGCATAGGGTTTGTTAATTGACCTGTAGCATGTGAAAAACGAAGGTTAAAAAGTTCTTGTTTAAGACTTTTTAATTTAGCATTAAGCTCTTCGTTGGTCATTTCTCTTAATTCTTTCGCTTTCATTACTCAGCACCACCTTCGACAATTTCTTTAGGTGCAGATGCTTCTAAATCAGCTTTAGTAACGAATTTAGTTTTAACAGGAAGTTTATAAGCAGCAAGTCTCATAGCTTCTCTAGCAACTGTTTCGCTAACTTCACCTAATTCAAATAGCACTCTACCTGGTTTAACTACAGCAACCCAAAATTCTGTGTTACCTTTACCTTTACCCATTCTAACTTCGGCAGGTTTTTTGGTTACTGGTTTGTGTGGGAAAACATTGATCCAAAGTTTACCACCACGTTTTGTATAACGAGAAATTGCAATTCTGGCAGCTTCAATTTGGTTAGCTGTCATCCAGCAAGGTTCTGTAGCTACTAAGCCATATTCGCCATAAGCGATTTTGTTACCACGAGTAGCCTTACCTGTCATTCTGCCACGGAACTGTTTTCTACGTTTAGCTCTTTTAGGCATTAACATTTGCATTTCCTCCTTGTTCTTCTGTTTTAGCTGCAGGTGCTTTTTTACCTAAAATTTCACCCTTGCAGATCCAAACTTTAACACCTAAAACACCATAAGTTGTTTTAGCAATGCAGTTAGCATAATCAATGTCTGAACGAAGTGTTTGAAGTGGAAGCATACCTTCTTGGTAATGTTCGCTTCTAGCAATTTCAGCACCATCTAATCTACCACTGATCATGATTTTGCAACCTTTTGCACCAGCTTTCATAACTTTTTGCATTCCTTGTTTCATAGCACGACGGAAAGCAACTCTCTTTTCAAGTTGAGCACAAATTGATTGAGCAACTAACATAGCATCTAGGTCTGGTTTTTTAACTTCTTTAATATTAACACTAACATTTTTGTTTTCTGTTAATGCTAAGATTTCTTTTTTGATTTCTTCTACGCCAGCGCCTTTATTTCCAATTAAAACACCTGGACGAGATGTGAAGATATCAACAACTACACGGTTTGCAGTTCTTTCAATAACAACTGAAGAAACATTGCAAGCAGCATATTTCTTGTTAATATGTTTACGGATTTGTTGGTCTTCTACTAAAAACTTAGAGAAATCTTTCTTGTTTGAAATCCAAGAAGAACTCCAGTCTTTGTTAATGCCAACTCTAATTCCGTGAGGACTAACTTTTTGACCCATCGAAAACCTCCTACTTATTAACACTGTCTAACACGATTGTGATGTGACAGGTCCTCTTTAGTATAATATCGTGGCCGCCTCTACCTCTCCAAATTCCACGCTTTAATGTTGGACCTTGGTTAGCGTAGCCTTCAGCTACAAATAAATCTTCTTTGTTTAAGCCTTTATTATGCTCTGCATTTGCAGCAGCAGAATTTAAAACTTTTAATACAGCATCACTTGCTGTGCTAGGAGTTTGTTCTAGCATAGCTACAGCTTCTGCATATGGTTTTCCAACAACTAAATCAATAACTCGTTTAGCTTTTGTAGAACTCATTCTTACATATTTTGCAGTTGCATAAGGACGGTTATCTTTGTTTTCAATTCTAGCAGCGGCTTTTTCTCTAATTCTTTTTGCCATAACTTACTCCTTACTTCTTTTTATCTCCACCATGACCCTTATAGGTTCTTGTTGGTGCGAATTCTCCTAATTTATGACCAATCATTTCACTTGTGCAATAAACAGGAATGTGTTTAGAGCCATTGTGAACTGCAATGGTATGTCCAATAAATTCAGGATAAATTGTTGAAGAACGGCTCCAAGTTTTGATAACTTGTTTTTTGCCACTTTCGTTCATTTCAACAATTCTTTTAAATAATTTACCTTCAACATAAGGTTTTTTCTTTAATGACCTACTCATACTTCACTCCTAATTAACACGCTTAATAATTAGCTTATTACTTTGTTTTTTGTGTTTTCTTGTCTTCATGCCAAGTGCAGGTTTACCCCAAGGAGTAAGTGGTGATTTTCTACCAACTGGGCTCTTGCCTTCACCACCGCCGTGTGGGTGATCAACTGGGTTCATAACAGAACCACGAACTGTTGGTCTAACACCCATGTGTCTTACACGACCAGCTTTACCTAATGAAACGATTTCGTGTTCTGAGTTACCGATAGTACCGATAGTAGCACGGCATTCATTTGAAACCATTCTCATTTCGCCACTAGGCAATTTGATTGTTGCGAAAGCGCCTTCTTTAGCCATTAATCTAGCTTCGTTACCAGCTGAACGAACCATTTGTCCGCCTTTACCAGGTTGAAGTTCGATATTGTGGATAACTGAACCAACAGGCATATCTTTCAATTTTAAGCAGTTACCTACTTTAATTTCTACATCTTGTCCGCTCATAACAGTGTCACCTACATTTAGTCCAACAGGAGCTATAATGTAACGTTTTTCACCATCAGCATAGTTAAGTAAAGCAATATAAGCAGAACGGTTTGGATCGTATTCGATTGTTGCAACACGAGCAGGGATATTGTCTTTGTTTCTCTTAAAGTCAATAACTCTGTATTTAACTCTGTTTCCGCCGCCTTTATGTCTTACTGTTAATTTACCTTGGTTGTTACGACCAGCAAATTTCTTTTTAACTGCAAGCAAGCTCTTTTCTGGAGTTGTTGTAGTAATTTCTTCAAAACTTGCTGTGGTGTAAGTACGACGAGCTGGAGAAGTTGGTTTATATGTTTTAATAGCCATATTATTTATTCCTCCTTAACTCTTATGACAAGCTGTCAAAAAACTCGATTGTTTTGCTATCTTCAGTTAGAGTAACATAAGCTTTCTTATAGTCAGCTGTATAGCCTTGAGTTTTGCCTTGTCTTCTTAATTTTCCATCAACATTAGCTGTGTTAACTTTTGCAACTTTAACACCGAATAATGTTTCAACTGCATTTTTGATTTCAGTTTTGTTAGCATCCTTTTTAACTACGAATGCATATCTTTTGTTTGCAATGTTTGCATATGTCTTTTCGCTTAAAAGCGGTTTAATAATAATATCGAATTGTTTCATTATCCTTTATATGCCTCCTCTAAAGCTTTAGCAGCATCTTTGGTTAAAACAACTTTGTCGTTTGAAACAATGTCATATACATTAACCACAGAAGCATTGGTTACATCTACATTGCCTAAGTTATTAGCTGCACGCATAACCAACTCATCTTTTTCCTTAGTTACAAAAACAACTGATTTTTCAATCTTTAAGTTTTTAAGAACTTGAGCCATAAGTTTTGTTTTTGCTTCTGCTAAGGTTAGGTTATCAACAATGATAACTTCTTGATTTCTTAATTTTGTGCTGATTGCACTCTTGAATGCGGTACGTTTTGCTTCTTTATTAACCTTTTTAGAGAAATCTCTTGGCTTTGGAGCAAATACTACACCACCACCTCTCCATTGTGGTCCCTTTGTAGAACCATGACGAGCATGACCGGTATGTTTTTGTCTCCAAGGTTTTTTAGCATGTCCGCGAACTTCGGAACGAGTTAATGCACTCTTTGTGCCTTGACGAAGGTTTGCTAAGTAAGCAACAACTACTTGATGAATTAGGCCTTCATTGTATTCTTGTTTGAATACTTCGTCACTTAACTTTAAGGTTCCTACTTCTTCACCTGAAATATTTAAAACTTTAACGTTCATAACTTAACTCTCCTTAATTAGCCTTAACTGCTTCTTTAATTGTTAGTAAGCTACCTTTAACACCAGGAACAGCACCTTTAATTAAGATAATGTTGTGTTCAGCATCTACTTTAACAATTTTTAAGTTTTGAATGGTTACTCTTTCATTTCCCCATCTTCCGCTCATTTTGTGGCCTTTGAAAACCTTACCAGGATAAGTGTTTGCACCAGTACCACCAGCATGACGGTGAACAGGACCGTTACCATGAGACATATTCATGCGGCTGAAATTCCATTTTTTGATTAGGCCAGACCATCCGTGACCTTTGCTTGTTCCAACTACATCAACTAAGTCGCCTTCGCTAAAAATTGAACAATCGATTTTAGCACCTAGTTGATAACTTTCAGCGTTTTCTAATGCTAATTCTTTAACATAACGCTTTGGTGTGATTTCGGCTTTTTTAAACTTGCCTTTTTCAGGTTTGCTAACCAAATTTTCGCGCTTTTCTTCAAATGCTACTTGAACAGCTTTGTATCCATCTTTTTCCATGCTCTTAACTTGAGTAACAAAGCATGGACCTGCTTCAACAACTGTTACAGGAACAACTAAACCATTAGCGGAAAAAATTTGAGTCATGCCAAGCTTTTTGCCTAAAATTGCTTTTTTCATAATTCTTTAATTCTCCTTACAGTTTTTATAATTTTATATTGATGTCTACGCCAGCAGGTAGTTCAAGCTTCATTAAAGCATCAACTGCTTTTGCTGATGGGCTATAAATATCAATAAGTCTTTTGTGAGTTCTCATCTCAAATTGTTCGCGTGAATCCTTGTATTTATGAGGAGCACGGATTATTGTAACAACTTCTTTGTCAGTTGGTAGAGGAACTGGTCCGCTAACTTTAGCACCTGACTTCAAAGCAGTGTCAATAATTCTCTTACTTGCTTGGTCAATTAAGTTGTGATCGAATGCAGCAAGTTTAACTCTGATTTTTTGTGTTGCCATTAATTTACCTCCATGAAAAATTAACTTACCTAAACCCTAGAAAATACATATTTTATATATAATTAAAACACTTTCCCGTGTGTTTAGTGCTGTATCCTAAAAAAAATATGTATGGATTTAGTCGTTCATAATCGATGTTACGAACACTTGTCAAACTCAAATTATCCCCTAAAATTGGCGGTTTTAGGAGTAACTTTGCGTTTCACCCCATAGTACAGCAAGTTAATTTTACTCAAAAACACGACAAAAGTCAACACTTATCTTGAAAATATTTGATTAATATTTTTGGTCATTTTGCACAAAATTTTTAAATAGCTGACATATACACTATATCTTGTGTCATATATGTTTTTGACCACTATATATAATGAAAGTATTTTTCCTATATATAATATAAATATAATATAAAGAAAAAGGCGACAATTTTCTGTCGCCTTTTCAAATTATTAAGGAAGTTGTTGTAGCTTATCAGCATAATCGCTAGCTTGTAAAATTGTATAGAATTTATTTGTGCTTGTCATATTTAAGTAAATAGTTGTAATTGCATTACAGTTTCTAATAAATTCATGGTCAATTGTATTTGTAGCATCAGCATTACCTCTGATAGTTACAGTAACTAAGCCAGTACAATTTCTCATAGCACCTATACCAACATTTACACAGTTTGGACCTAATTCGATAGATACAATATTTGAACATTCTCTAAATGCATAAGCACATATTGTTTCTACTGTATTTGGAGTCACATAGTTAATGTTAGAACCCTTACCAAAGAACTTGATAAGTTTAGTCTTACCTGCACTATAAATTGCACCATCTGCTACTTCAATATAAGCAGAGTTTGAAGTCATTTCTTCTAAAGCATAGTAATTCAAGAATGCATCATCTGCCACAGTAGTTACACCATTACCTAAAGTAATATCTATAATGCTTGTAGCACCCTCAAATGCATACGACTCAATTTCTTGTGCATTGATTGTAAGGATTTTTAGTGTTGACACCCCTTCAAATGCATTAGATAGAATAGCTTTAGTATCAGTTAAAGTAGCATACTCAAGAGCGGTTTTAGCAGCCGGATAACGAAGTAATGATTTTTCGCCATCAGTAATAGAGTATAATACCCCACCATCTACAGCAAAGTATTCACTAGAAGTTTGAAGCTTGAATTCTGTCAATTTTGGACATTGACTAAATGCTCTTTCATCAATAGTTCTAATTGTATGAGGAATAGAAACCTCTACTAATTGTGATAAGTTGCATACATCTGCAGTAATGCCCACTACAGTTTTGCCATTATAGAATCTAGGAATAATCAAAGAAGTTGAGTTCTTGTAATTAGTAGTAATACCTTTAATAATTACTTCATCAGTATTTGCACCAGCAGGTTGAGTTTCAAATGCTTCAGCAGGAGTAACATTTTCTACTTCTGTTTTATTTTCAGCTATTTTACCGTACAATACTAGGTCCTTATATGCTTTTGTTGCCAAACTATCAAAGTTATAAGGACTCATAAAATTCACCTGTAAGAACCAACCTAAGAAGTCATAGCCAGGGATTTCTGGGTCTTCTGGTTTAACAAGTTTAGTTCCAAATGCAACATCTTTTGTAGTATAAATTTCACTATTTATTACAAAAGTAACAGTATAAATTTCAGGATTCCATTTAGCATAAAGTGATACCGATTCACCATGCAATGTCCATGTACCAAAGTCTACAGGACTACCTGTAAAGTCTTCGTTTTCGTACCAACCACCGAATTTGTAACCAGTTAAACCACCTACAGGCTCTAATTGATGGTCTCTAGGTAGAGGCTCACCAGAATAGCCAGTATATGAAGGCTTATATGCAGCACCTTCACCAGTAACAAAGTATACGGTAGTTTTTGGGAAGTCCCAAACTGCATAGAAAGTTACATCTTCACCAGGAACGGATGTAATATCGCCAGGCTTGTATACTGTACCAGAACCATCTTCGCTTGTAGTCCAACCAACTAATACCTTATCTCCATTAGAAATACCAGCTTGTGTCAAATTTGGAAACATAAAACTAGTATTGTATACTTGGTCAGTATAAGAGGTTCCTAGACCAGTACCTTCGCCAGGATTAAACTGAATATTGAATGATGCAGGTGTAAAATATGGGTACAAATCCAAATTAGATTCTACAATATCTACACCTATATTAACCTTTTGTGTCTCATTGAAATTACGAGAATAATACCAGCCATTAAAGTTGTGACCATATAGGGTCGGCTCTGGCAATTCTGGCATCGGTTCGCCTTTCTCTACTTGCATCACATCTAGCTCTACATCTTTGAATGTAAGGGCAGCATGTTTAGGCATTACATATATTACAAATAATGCAATAGCACCAACAATCAAGACTGTACACAAAAATACAGAAAAGTATAACCTTTTTGTTCTGCTTACATAAGCCATATTAATTATCCTTTGTTTTTATTTTTTTATAGATTGTTTAATTTTTCCAACATAAAGTTGATATCAACAGCATGAACCATAGCAGCTTGTTCAAGTGTTTCCATCAAGCTAAAAGGACAAGTAAAACAATGCATACCAAATCCACTAAGTACAGTTTCTACTTGATCATTAACCTTTAGAGCTTCGCCTATAGTCATATCTTTAGTGAATTTTTTTGTCTTCTTTTTAGCATATTGTTTAGCTGTATTATTAGCCAACTTAACTTCTTTTGCCATATATTTCTCCTTTTATTGTTTAAATCCACAATGTGGACAAAAAACATATTTATCACCTATTGTTTTGTTACAATACTTGCAAACTTTTTGATTTTGACCATCAAAAACCTCACTAGTATTCAATTTAGCATTGTATGTTTGATTTGCATTTTCTTCCAGCTTTAAGCCGCCTCGCCTAATTATTTGAGGCTGAGAGTCTGTGTGTTGAGCAGCTTGATGTTGTGCTTGCCCACTAGTCTCGTTTATATTAACCTTATTTGGTACTACCTGCTCTGGTTGATACTTAATACCAGAATTTTCAAATTGACTCTCTATGCTTTTTCTACCAGCAATAAACTCAGCAACTTTCTTTTGAACTTTCTTACTTAGTTTAAAACTAGTAACTTCTGCATTTGATATTTTGACACCAAAACTATCTGTTTTTTCGTTTAAGTCAGTTTCCATTTCTTCATTAAGTAGTTGTGGATTCAACACTATTTCGCTAAACCCATGTTTACTCTTTTCTACAACCAGATTAACCTCATTACCTACAAGGTTCATAACAAGCTCTATTCCCTGTTTTGGCTTGATGTAGTATCTATCTATAAGCAACACTTTAAATAACTTCTCAGGGTCTAAAACCTGTATATCACATAGTCCTTCACTATACCCTTTTACCTTACCAAAAGTATTTGATTTTTTCACAAATCTTTCGGAAGAATAGAATTGTTGTTGTTTCAAAGTTTCCTTTAGCACATAGTACACATCTGCTTTGAAAGTTTTAGGAATTTTGCCATTCTTATTTGGCTTGTCAAGCCTTAACTTTGCAAATGTAGTAGGAAGTGTAGCAGCAGTGATTTTATGCTTACCTGGTGGCAATACATCGCCCACCCTATCGTTGCACACGAAGACAGCACAATACTTGTCCCCTACTATTATGTGCGAATTAACATGTATAATTCGTTTTGAATTAGGATAGGGGTATATAAAATGACCATCAAGTTCGTCTCCACACTCAATGTTTTTATTAAAAAGTTTCTTTAAATTTGCAATTAAGCCCATACCACTCCACTATACAATCATACTAAATTATAGCAACATTTAAAAATAAAGCAAAATATTTTACAAATAAATTTATTATATAAATAATAAACTTTTGTGTTTTTGCATATACATTAATAATTCTTTTAAACAAAGGACAACTTCAATAAAACTAGCACGGGGGAATTTATGCCAAAAGTTAGCAATATTATTTCTAGTTATGTAGTAAGCATATACAATGGACAGATAGAAGGAATAGTACTAAATATTTTGTTTGACAAAAAGAAGAAGGCACGATACTTGATAATCAGTCAAAATGATGAACAATTTTTGATACTAAATACAAATGATATATATAAGCTTGGAGATGGTGCTGTGCTTATAAAAAATGATACTGTTCTAACCCTAATGGAGACACAGGAATTAGCAATCAAAAACTGCTTTAGCCCTATAAACAGCATCATAGTTGATATAGATGGAAATATGCTAGGAAATGTGGCAGATATTGAACTAGATAATAGGTACAATATTGTCGAATTTATAACAACAAAAAATGAGACCATAAACCTAAAAAATGTACTCAATATTTCCGATACTGTAATCATACATAACAATACACAAAAAAAGCATAAATTAAGCCATTTTAGACATATGGATAAAATTAAAATTCCAACAAAAAATATTGATAAAAACACAGTAAAAATTATGGATAAAAATGAGACAATTTTGCCTAACAGAACTGTAATAAATTACAACTTTTTAATACAGCGAAAAGTCACCAAAAACATTACAAATTTTAATGGTGAAATCATCATAAAAGAAAATCAAATAATCAACTCAAAAATACTAGACATCGCTAGAATAAATGGCAAAATAAGAGAGCTGACAAAATTTAGTGTATAGCAAAAAAAATCCCGCATATGCGAGATTTTTTGTTTTATATTTTTACTTGTCACCATCTTTGTTCATCTTGTTTACAGCATCTAATAAACTATCTAGAGAAGCTTTCTTTCTAGGTGCTCTAACGGTTGTAGATGAAACAGGAGTTTGTCTCTTTGGAAGTTCAAAACTCTTCTTTTTAGGTGCAGCTGTACTTACAGCACTTGCAGCAGCAGCTATAGACATTTTTGGTTCTGCCTTAGATGCAGGAGCAGGAGCTGATTTTGCAGAATTTTCTAAAGCAGCACTAATATCTGCTTGATTAACGGTAGTTAATTCGATAGCTTTTTGTTCGTTAGCTTTAGCATTTTTTGCCTTTTCAAACAATTCAGCATTTAATTTCTTGGTTTGTTCTACCTCTTTAGTTGCAGCCTCTAAGCTCTTTTCTAACAATACAGCTTTTTCTTGATACAATTTTGCATTTTCTTCTGCAAGTTGAACCCTATCTTCTAAGTTACCGATTTGTTTTACAACATCTTCAGAAATTTCTAATTGACGACCTTGATATTCTCTAAGTTCTTTTTTACTTAGGAAACTTTGCTTAAATTCAGAAGAAGTTAAGTACTCTTTAAGCTCTTTCAATGCTTTTAATTCAGCAACTTTTAAGTTGAACTCTTCTGTTCTAGCATTTAAGTCTGCACTTGTTTTGTTTAAATCTTCAGTTGTTGTAGCTAAATTACTCTTTAATTCATTGATAGTAGTTTCAAGATTTGCCTTATCTTCGTTGATTTGATCGATATAAGGTTTACTTTGTTCTTGTACAGTTTTACTGATTTGACCATAAATTTTGTTAGCATAGTTCTTACATTCTGCTTTCATAGCATCTTCTGTAAGTGCTTTTCTTCTAGCAATTTCGTCTGTCAATGAAGTAACTTCTGCTTTCATTTCGTCTTGTTGTTTTTGGAAACGGCTAGTAGCTAATTCGTAGTCTTTTTCTAATTGTTGAAGTTTTGTTTGTTCTTCATTCAATCTTTTCTTCATATAGTTTGCTTCGATTTTAACAGTTGTTTGGTTGATTTGATCGGTCAACTGTGTAATTGTTTCTCTAGCAGCTTGCGCTTTTCTTTCGAAGTCTTTGGTAACTTCATCAAAGTTCTTTTGATAGTTAAACATTTCTGTTTCTTTAGATTGAACTTTTGCAGATAAATCTCTTTTTACATTGATATATTTTTCACATTCTTTCATCGCTCTTTCTAAAAGCAATGCATTATCAACACCTAACTCATCGAAGTCGTAGTATTCAAACTTGTTAGCATTAAGCTCAGCTTCTTCTCTTTCTCTCTTTTCTTCGATAGCTCTTTTTTCTAAGTAGTCTTGCAGTACAGGAATACCGTCTTTGATTTCTTTCTTTGTAAACAATACTTCGTAGTCAATATATTGTGGCATTGTAGTACAAGCCTTATTGATATTTCTTTCGAATTCGTGGAAGTTGTAGTACAAGTCAGAAATAATTGTTGTATATCTAGCTCTCATAAATGTAACAAACAACCAGCCTAAACCTAAAACTAATAGTGGCAACAATAATACTTCAAACAAGAATGTATTGAATCTAACTGCTTCGTCTACAGCCATTTTTGACATGGCTAATAAGAAAGTTACAACTGCAATGATGATAGACAAAATACCACAAGTAGTAGCTGTATTTGCATAAGCACTGGTCTTACATGGTTGGTCAATACATGAAGTTGTGTTCATATATTCACTTGGTGATTTATCACGACTCAACATATATTCTTGCCAGCAATAACGAAGTGTACGAGGTACATTCTTCATTCTGGTATTTAACTCCACAATGTTTTCATCGTTGATGTAAGGATTCTTAGCAAAGTACTTATTTAGCTTGATGATATTTTTCAAAAGCTTCAACTCATAAGTAAAGCTAGACCTAATAATACCAAACAGCATAACTAGTACTAGCAACCCTGCACTACCATAAACTAAGTAGTCAAAAGTTACATAGTTGCTCAATTCCTTCAAAAATGTTATAAGTGAATCAAAAATTGTCATTATCCATTCTCCTATGTAAATTACATAAATCTAAGTGTAGTATAACACAACACATAATTTATTAAAAACGAATTTGTTTATTTTTTAAAAAAATAATAGTTATTTTATTATATCTACAAAATCAAATTTATGGTTATTTTAACCAAATAAAACAAAGACAAGGCTAATACCCTGTCTTTATTTTGTGAAAAATCAAAGAATAAATGTACAACACTATACAATTTCTACAAAATTTGCATTCTCAAATAAATACAATTTTGAGCTAATTACTTTTACTTTTAAGCCGTTTTCTACTGCTTGTTTATACACTTCTAATTGCAAGCTATATGCATTGATAAGTTTTGCAATATCTTTGGTTTTGTTTGTCTTGAAATCTATCAATATAGCTTCGTTTCCATTCAACAAAATCAAGTCAACCACACCTTGAATAAGTATTTCTTGATTGTTGTCACTAGTTTCCACAATATTGTTGTATTCGGTTTTAAATAAAAACTGTTGTTCCTTTAGAATTTTGGTGTCTGGGGTCAAAAGTTTTTTGACTGCACAAACTGCCTTGTAAATTTTCTCTACAGATATGTACCCTTTTACTTCGCTATCTATCTCTCCAGAATTTACCAAATTATCAAATACTGTCTGTATCTCTTTTTCGGATTCGGTATAATTCAAATTTTGCATAACAGCATGATATGCAGTTCCTATTCTCAAAGGTAAATCATTTTGAGCACTATCTACACACCCCACTGTAAGGCCTAATTCATTCACATTGACATAGTCGCTATCTCGCATAAGTCCTGACACACTATTTTTTGTAGCAATCATTTCCTTTTGCTTTGGTTCGACAGCTTTAAAATTTAACAACATCTTAGAAGTAACATCGTTTTGTACAGTATTTATTAAAACCTGATTTTTTACTTCTTCGCTCTCAAGCAATACATCGGTCACATTTCTTAATTGAACATTTGCAAGTTTTGTATCAATACCATCAACTTTTGCAGTTATATCAAAATTATCGTTCAACACAGACAATGCACCTACTGCACTTTGCGGCAAACATTTAAAAATCAACTCCAAAAAGTTTTTAGATGCAAAAATATTTTTTTGATAATTTGCCTTAAATGTAGAAAAATCATAACAACCAGTTAGATACAAGAAATTCCTTGCTCTAGTTTGGGCTACATACAACAATCTAATTTGCTCTTCTTGTTCTTGATTCTTTGCAAACAAAGTATTTGCCGTTTTAAAAATTGTAGAAACTTCTTTCCTTGTCTCAATATTTCTGTAATTTATTCCCACACCAAATTTATTTGTAAGCACAACCTTTTCTCTATACACCTGATTATTAAATTGCTTGCCAAGATTGCTTAAAATAACACACGGATATTCCAACCCTTTTGATTTGTGCATTGTAATAATTTTTACAGAGTTTTCACCAGACTCTACATTAATCAAAAAGTCTTCTTTGTCTTTTAGAGAATCCAAAAACTCTAAGCATTTTGAAATGTTGTATTCAAAACCGACATTATCAAGTAGTCCTATAAATTGCTTGATGTTTTCAACTTTTTCGTATCCATTCGGTAGACTCAAATAATGATTGTATAGATCGTATTTTACAACAACTTCATTCATTGACTCTGCCAAAGTTAGGTAATTTATGTAATAACGAAATTCATCTAGCATTTGTGTATATTTATTTAGTTTGTCAATAATTATAGTGTTTTTGCCAGAAAGTATATAGTTATTAAAACAATCATAGAATGAACCTGCATTTGTTGTCATTCTCATTTCTACAAGTTCGTCATATGTAACACCAACAATAGGGCTAAGTAAAACTGTACAAATATCAATATCACTACTAGAATTTGAAACTAATTTAAGTAAGCTATGTAAAATCTTCACTTCGCTAGTATCAAATAAATTAGTCTTGATTTGAGTACTTACAGGAATATTGTGAGCCTTTAATGTTTTGTATAAAGTATTTACATATCCTCTAGCATCTCTTACTAGTATAGCAATATCTTTATAATTAATTTTCATCGTTTGTTTTACTGCATCGTTGTAATACTCTTTACCATAAACTTCCGCAATAATTTCTGCAACTTGCTGAGCTTCTGCTTCATTGTTTTCTAGTGGCTCATCATCTTCAGCATCAGCATCTGTATCACCATTTTTTTGTTTTGTTTTGAAATTCAATAATCTCAAATTAACTTCACCACTATTTCCACTACCACACACAAGCTGTGCATCTTTTTGATAATTGATACCGATAGTGTCTTCTGTAATAAGTGTATCAAAGCACATATTTACAAAATCAACAACCATCTTGGTGCATCTATAATTTGTATTTAACGGAATAAGCGAATGATCGTTTTTATTTATATTCGCATTATATTTAGCTAAGAATATTTCTGGCATACATTGACGGAAAGCATATATACTTTGTTTGATATCGCCTATCATATTTAGATTGCTTCCATCACTAATCAACAACAATATATCTTCTTGAATTTGGTTAATGTCCTGATATTCGTCTACAAACACATATGTATAATTAGACCTTACTTCTTCTTTGATAGTATCATTTTGCAAAATCTTAAATGCATACTTTTGCAAATCTGCAAAGTCAAGTTTACCTAATGCCATTTTTAGACTGGTAAATTCTTTTTCGACTGCCAAAGCCAACTCAAAAAATTTAGACATATATCTATTTAATTTTTGTGTAACATCATCAAATTCTTCTACAGAATAATTTGGTATTTTGTCTTTAAATCTTTTTAGAGTATCCTTAAATAATTTCACTTCACTAGATAATTGTTCGTGAATATCTAAGTACTCTTTATTTTTTGGTTTGTACAATGTAGGATAATCCAATTCGTGTACAAACCTTACAAATTCAGTAAAGTTTGATGCAATCTTTACACCCTGCAATGCTGCTATCATTTTTTCGAAATATGGATTTAATTTTTCATCATCTACAGTTAATTGAATCTCTGCTAGTCTATCTACAAATTTAGAAACAACACCCATATATTGCTTTAGTAGATACTTTGCACATATGTTGTCGTTTACACTATTAGCCAAACACTCGCCTAAGCAATATTCTATATATTTGTGTGGTTCACTTTTTTCACTAAGATACCCGAAAAGTTTAGATATAATTTCTTTTATTTTTGTATTATTTCTTTTATCGTTGAAACATTCATACAATTCATAGTACTCTTCGTCACCAGCTTCTACACAGTCTTGCAAAACCTTGTTTAATGCTTGGTTAAACAAGTTGTTTACTTCTTCGTTACTCAAAATCGAAAAAGATGGTTCTATATTTGCTTCATAGAAGTACTTCGATACAATTTTTTTGCAAACAGAGTGTAGAGTTCCTATATCTGCAGTAGAAATTTTAAATAGTTGCTCATAAAAATACTCCAAATCTTCATTAGCAAAAGGTCCATATTCACTTTTTTCATTTCTAAGCTCATCTTGTAGCTTAAAATACAACTTTTGTTTCATTTCACTTGCAGCAGCTTCGGTAAAAGTAACCACTAGCAAATTTTCTACTGGTACTCTTTGTTGCAATATTATCTTTTTCAGTTTTTCAATCATTGTCGTAGTTTTTCCACTGCCTGCAGCAGCAGAAACCAACACATCGTGTCCAAATGTATTTACAAACAATAATTGGTCATTATTCAATGGCATCTATATTTAATTCTCCCACTGTTTTTGTTTGCTTTACTTCCCTATAACTATTGCCAAACTCTTCAGTAAAATTACACATTGCCTTAAACTGACAATATTTACAAGATATTTTACTACCTATTTTTAATGGATTTGGTGCAATATATCCAGATTTTATCTTTTCTACTGCATTTAATACCATTTTGATAGTATAATCCACTATTTTATCAAAATCTTCTTGGCTCAATAACAATTTGTTTTGAGCATTAATTCCGCCACCAACCTTAGTCTTTAGATTAACAACCTTACTAGAATAACCAGATTGAGCTAAATTTTTGTCAATTTTTACTATATCACCTATTTGTTGTGATACAGCCCCTTTCAATTTGTACAAATCGTCATTATCGTCTTTTGTATAAGAATTTTTAAGTGGCATATAGAACACACCTATAGGCCTTTTGTTTGTCTTTTGAGAAACTATATACACATATACAATCAACTGTAATTTGTTTCCACTAGCAATATCTGTATAGTTTTTGAAATCACTTTCGCCACTCTTGTAGTCTATAACCACAAAGTTATCTTCATCAAAATCAACTCTGTCTATAACACCCTTTAATTCGATTTGAACCTTACCATTGTCCAAAGTGAATCCATCACAATTTCTCTCTAACCACTCAGGTTTTAGACTTTCGGCATCTTGCAAAGAAAGTAATGCTGTATTTATTCTCAAAACTTCTTTCTTTAAGCTTTTTATTTCATTAGAGTTATTAGGATTTAAAACCAAATATTTGTAGTCATCTTTGGCTAAAATACTGTCTAAGGTTTTATAAGAATATTCTTCTAACCCCTCATCTCTATGCTTTTGCATATAAGGCACAATAATTTTGGTATATTCGTGCAGTATATTACCTATAAGTCTAGCATTAAACTCTGCACTATCGCCCTCATCCAGTTTTAGTCCATATCTTACAAAATGAGCAAATGGACAATTATAATACTTCTCTATCTCGCTTACACTAACCTTATTTGTCTGCAAAAACACAGATGGATTTGTAATATTTGGCACATTATTTACAAAATCAAGATTTGCCACATACGAATCCACACTATTCCCATTAGCTAACAATGCAGAATAAATACTGTTTGTATTTTCTTTTACCACTACAGATTCATCTTCCTGCTCAGTCTTTAGATTTTCGATAAAGTTTGTAGTAGCAAATGCTGGATTAATATTATTAAACAATAAATACTGATTAGTAAATTCGTTTTGGTAACTATGTAATATCAAACTACCGTTCACAATTTTTAAGTTGTCAAACATTGTAGTCAAATTCATCATAACTTCGCTAGGCATTATTGCTTCGCCATTTTTGGTTACAGCAACATATGTTCCCACAATATTTGGATACATAAGCATAGTTTCGTATACTTTAAATTTGTTTCGCTTGTTCAAAACATTTACCGTAGGCGACAACACATATTTAGAAGACATCAAACTAATATCTTGATCAGTAATCAATCCCAAATCATTTTGCACTATAGGCATTTTACCTTCTGCCATACCCAATATAATGGCATATTGTTTCTTAGGCAAAGCACCCTTTAATATATCTGTCACAATCACACTTTCAGATAAAATAGGCGGCATAACTATGGTTATATTCTCAAAATAAGCCTTGATAATATCAAAAACTTCCAGATATTTGGTTTCGTAACCACCCAAAACTTGTTTTAGTTCTTCCAACCCTTTATTTATCTTGATAACTACATTGTTTAATTTATTGTGCTCTAATACATTATTTTGAGCACGATATTTCAAAATTAACGAAGTTAAATAGTTATTAAAGCCAAAATCCTCTGTAAATCTAATTAGTTCATCTATCACATCGAAAAGAGTTGCTTTGTTTTTAAGATTATCAGCAAATACAGATAATTTATTAAGTACATCATACACTGGTGCCAATGTATCAACATACATATATTCTATAGGCTTCAACAACTTTTTGTAATTCAAGCCAGACTTTGCAACCATATTCTCATAACTATTTAACAAAGCAACATCTAGCCCACTATAGTATTTCAAAAAGTTTAGTAGCTCTCTCTTATTGAAATTGCTAGCAACCACTTCAAACAAATCGGTATAAAATCTAAATACAATTGATTTAGATATAGCTTCGCTTTCATCAAAAAAATGTGGAACATTGTTTGTGATAAACATATTTTGAAGTTTTTGCTTATAATCCCCCATACTAGGTACAACTAATACAAAATCATTGTAACTTAGTTTTTGTGCAACAATAAGATGTTGTAATTGTTTGATAGCAAACTCTATCTCATCATCAATATTGTTGAACTTATATAATGAAATGTGATTAGCCGAAATGTTTTGTGGTTTAACTTGCATACCAAACAAATTATTACTAATAACATCAAATTCATCAATGTAAGTTTGTTTGCAATAAATCTTGTTAAAATTAAAACCATTTATATTAGCAAGATTTAACAAATTCAAATACACATTGTTCAAATAAATATTTTTGTTATTTAATTCGTCTATGTAATTTACTGCTGTAGCCACATTTACACTAGCAGACACTTTGACCAAACTAGATATGATGTTGTACATTTGAGGTGTAAAATCATCAAATCCTACAAAGTAAAAATGTGTATCACTAAAATCCTCACTACAAATCAACTTAGCTAATAAATCCAACTTGTTGAAACTATCAGTATACTCATTTTGCAAAAATTCTTCATATTTTTGATAAACAAGTCTAATATCTTCTAATTTTAAATTTAAGTTTGTATTTTTTGTATTTGTATCAATTTTATCATAAGACACATTGCAACTTTTAAACATAGAAATAGTATCAAATAAAATAGAAGCAAAACCATTGAAGTTCAATGCTTTTTTTATTGTCTTAAATTCATCTTTGTTTTCATTAAGAATTTTTTTGATAATAGCTATAGCTACTGGTTTAGTCAAAACTTTAAAGCTGTAATTATGTTTAGAAATTATCCTCTCAGCAAATCTAGTAAGTGTAGCAACATCAATATCAAAAAAACATTTCTCATTCAACTCTTCAAAAAGTTTTTCCTCTATCTGCACATTCATTCTGTCCGGCGAAAAAACAACATGTCTAAATTTACCACGATTTTGTTTTAGAGTATTAAACATTTTTGACATACAGCCATTGACTGTTTTCGAATAAAAGATATTTAGCAATTTACTATACCTTAAAAAAATTTTTACACATTAATTATAGCAAATTACAATATGAGTTACAAATAAGTTGGCAGTATAAAATTTAATAAAATTTTAAGTTTTAAGACTACTAGAATTTTTAAGTTTTATACTGTTTATGTTTAACAAATTTTTGTAATATAAAATTTGTTTTTTGTACTTAAGTTCTGCAGTCTTTGTAGCATTAGTTTTTATAAGTCCCACAATGGCAGTAAACAAATAATTTATATCTTCATCAGTCAACACAGCATTAGAATTTTTTAATTTGATTACATTGCTTTTCTCACAGCATCTATAGACCACACCCTTTAATTTGGTTTTACTTTCTCTTAAATAAATCTTACTTTTCAACATATATTACACCTAAAGTTTTTGTAATAATTGTTTCACTTATACAGCATAGAATTTCAACAAAATTTGTATTAATTTGTCATTTTATAGCATACACATATTTAAACACTTTCCCACATATAAGGAGAATTATGAAAAATTATTACATACACTTTTATTCACAACAACCTTGCAACTTGTTTGTTAATGGCGAACTTGTAGGACTTATTGACAATAACTATAATTTTTTTGTAGATATGGTAGTATATACACAGCAATTAATAATAACATGTGAACCACTAAGCGATAACGACAACATATATATACCACTATCGTTTAAACTAAACTTTAATGATGTTGTATATACAGACAACAGCAATGTACAGATAATCCCATTTCCAAAATCAAATTACGATATTTGTATAAGTTTCAAAAAATCAAACACTACAAACAAACACACTATCGAAAATAAAAAAGTAGGAAATTATCAAATACTTGCCCTTACAGACAAATACACAACAATATCAATATTCGAAAACAATTCAAATTTGTATACAACTACAACCGAAAAGTTAGACAGCATAAATGCTGAAAAATACAATGAATTATTGTTAGCATATTCAACCTGTAATTCTCTGCAATTTTTATTGATTTTTAACACAAAAACAAATGAAATCATCTTAAGTGATGTATTTAATATTGTAGAAAAATCAAACAACAAAATCAAAGCACTAAAACAAAACAATCAAATACTAAAAACTGCAGAAGTTTTTGAATTAGACACAACATCATTGACAATAAATAAATACAGTGTGTATTTAGATAATTACAAAAATATAAGCATAAAGAACCTAATACCTTTTGCATTCCTAGAAGCCATCAAACAAAAAGACTACAACCTAGCCACAACATTTTTAGATACGGACACCCTAGCTGTAGACAATGAAAAATTAAAACAATATTTTGGCAAGATAAACTCTATACACTACAACTGTTACAACCTAAACAACAACTATTCCAATTACACAATATTTAATCCTGAACCTAAAAATTTCAACTTCTATATACCAAATGACAAGATAATTGAGATAGAAGAAGTAGATATATAAAATAATATTAATAATAATTAAAAATAAAATTGTTGTTTATTCTATTATTTTAAAGTATAATAAAAGAGTAGATTGTATCTATAATTAAACAAAAGAGGGATTTAATTATGACTACCGAAATAAAAATTATATTAATAGTAACTGGAATTCTTCTACTACTATTAACAATAGTTCTATCTAGTAGATCTAGAATTAGAAGAGTTTATAGAAGATATCTAAAGGTTGGCAATAGTGTAGGGCTAACTGGCAGCCAGTTTGCTAGTACAGCTATAGACCAGCTAGACCTAAACATCACATTGGGTGTAACTGATGGCGAATTAGCTGATGCTTACTCACCTAAACAAAACATGCTTATAATGAGCCGTCAAGTTTGTGATACTGCTAGTTTAGCTAGCCTTACAATCACTGCTCACGAATTAGGTCATGCTATGCAACAACAAAAAAATGATACAATGTTTGGACTTTCTCAAATCTGGAGAAGAATAAACAGATTTACTAGCAAATTCTTTACACCATTACTAATAGCTAGTTTTATTGTATTATTTTTCAATATGTCTACTGCCTTAACACTACTTTGGATAGCTATTGGTGTATTTATTTTTAACTTTTTGGAAAAAATAATCACAATACCAGTAGAATACAATGCTAGTAAAAGAGCTTTGTGGTACTTAAAAGAATATCACTATGTATCTAATACCGAACTACACAAAGCTAAAAAGCTATTAGGTATTGCAGCTCAAACATACATAGCTTCATTATTTGATGGTCTTATTATTTTTGGAAATAAACTTAATGCTTTATTTAGTAAAGGCGGCAAAAAGAAAAGGAGAAGATAATGTACTGGGATTATTATATTATGGGCATAATACTACTACCTGCTATATTACTAGCAATATATGCCCAAAGCAAAGTTTCTACAACTTATGCTACATTTTCTAAAGTATTATCTCAAAAAGGTATCAAATCACAAGAAATTGCAAGATTATTGCTTGATTGTGCAGATTTAAATAATATTACTGTTACAAAAGTAAATGGTAAATTAACCGATTATTATGACCACAAAAATCAAGTATTAGCCTTAAGTTCTTCTACCTATAATTCTGCAAGTGTAGCAGCACTAGGTGTAGCAGCTCACGAAGTAGGACATGCCCTACAATACAAGGACGGATACCTACCTATCAAGCTTCGCTCACTTATAATACCTATTACCAGAGTAAGTTCTACAATACTATGGCCTATGGTTGTAATAGGTTTGATGTTTAACTTCGCCGTATATCCTGGCACAACACTAGGAAATATATTCTTATGGATAGGCATAATATTCTTCGGTTTAGCTGTTGTTTTAGACTTAATCACACTACCAGTAGAATACAATGCAAGCAATCGTGCTTTGGCACTACTTTCTCAAACTGAAATCCTTACAGAAGAAGAAACAAGAGGAGCCAAAAAAGTACTTTCAGCTGCAGCACTAACCTATGTAGCTGCATTACTAAACAGCATACTAAACTTACTAAGATTTATTTTAGTAATACTTATGAATTCAAAACGAGATGATTAAAATAAAAAACCAACACAAAATCGTGTTGGTTTTTTATTATATTTAAAAGCAATCATATGTTAATCAATGCATTTGTGAATAGCTGTAGAACAATATGCACAATCATCACTTCTCTGGATAGTGATACCGTTACTACAACAATCCCCATCTTCATTAAATAGGCAATTAGATGCACTACAACATATGTTCACATTTTTATTGTGTCTAAAAGAATGATATTCTGGTGCAATTTCAAACATTGTTTTGCTTACATTTTGTTTTTGCTCACTAGTTAAATTTTGATTCTGCTCAAAAGTATTGCAATCCAAATTGTGTCCTATATCTATTCCTCGTGCTTTACAACTAAATTTATCGTTATATACACAATCCAATTTTTTACATTTTAAATCCATAAATTATTCCTATTTTACTATATTTTTTATATAGTATGGATAAAATGAAGGTTTTTAAACACAATTAAATTGACAATTTAACATATTTACATTAAACTTTTTGTAGAAATAAAATAAAAGGAAGATACTATGAAAGTTATTTTATTAAAAGATGTAAAAGGTTCTGGCAAAAAGGGAGACATTGTAAATGTAGCTGATGGCTACGGTGCAAACTATCTAATCCCAAACAAATTAGCAAAACCTGCAAATGCTACCAACCTAAACCTTGCAAATCAAGAAAAAGCAAGTGAGCAACACAAACAACAACTAATCTTAGATGCTGCAAAAGAATTAAAAGCTAAATTAGATGGTCAAGTTGTAGAGCTAAATATTAAATGTGGCGAAAACGGAAAAACATTTGGCAGTGTAACAAACAAAGAAGTTTCTGACAAGTTAAGCTCTATGGGATATGATGTAGACAAAAAGAAAATCGAATTCGCCCCTGTAAAAACTGTAGGTATGTTTGATGTAAAAATTAAACTACACCCACAAGTGACTGTAAATATTAAAGTAAATATACAACCACTATAATAAATTAGACCCAAAATGTAATGATGAATTTAATAAAATTTCAGATTTCTTCTTGCTAGACAAAAAGACAAAAAAAGCACTTAACTACAAAGCTATGAATGAGCTTCTTGACAAAGCATTCGACGATTTGTATGGATTAGATGAATATGCTGAAAGTGAAAAAGACTTTAAACAACGCTTATTGCCAATTCTTACTATGTTTATTTCTGGTGCAGAAAGAATTGATGCTTCAGCTAAAAAGTCGGTATTAGATAATGTTCCAAAGAAATTTAAAGACGATATGACCGAGGCGTTGTTGGATGTAAAACAAGCTCAAGTAAGCCGCCAAGCACCTCAAGTAAAAGAATCTAACACTGAAATGGTAGCAAAAGATAATGGGAACAAATTAAAAGATCTAACCAACAGGCTATCAGGTAAAGGTAAGAGTACAACCAAAGAAGATGTTTCTACAAACAGTAATGGTAATGATGAAGAATTTTCAAAACTTATGAGTTACTTAACCATAAATCCTCAAAAACTAGAATCCTTGGGAAAGAACAATTCTACTAAAGAACAACTAAAGAATTCAGATGATAAAACACAAGCTAATATTGATTATAATCTTGAGAATATAAAAGATGATGCCAAAAATGAAACGGTTACTGTTGAAGTTGTTAGTGGAGAGAAAAATGAGACTAGTGTTATACCTGAAGGTAATCTCAATAAAGGCGATTTTGGAAAAAGAAAGGTTGAAAATGTGAAAGCAGATCTTAATAATATGTTTGGTAATGGTTTGACTTTAAATGATTCTGTTTCACATAAATAATAAGTACAATAAATATAAACGGAGATAATAAGTATGACTCATAATAGAGCATTTATAAAAAATTTATTAGGTGGTCTAAATAAAAACAAAAAACTATATTTTGAAAAAGCGTTTGCAAGCGATAAGGCTTATAAATCATTTATGAATGGGCTTGCAAATGCAATATATAAAAAGTTGGGTATGCCTGAAATTGATTTACCTTTAATATATGTAGAATCTGATCATAAAAAAAGTACCCCATTTATTATTGTTTTACATGAGTTTAATAATGCGTTTATTGTAGAAAGATATGATGCTTATTATGCGGCTGTATTTATAGATGATGATGGTAAAATTAAATTGTTTACTTATGAATTGGATTATGATAAAGATGATGCTTTGATGTATGTATGTTGTGAGTATTTTGAAGATGGTACTAGAAAGGTTTATAGCTCAAGAAAGAGATTACACCTAGATGCTTTTTGTGCTGAAATTAGCAAAGCTATTAATGTATAGTTTGTAAATTTTAATAAATATTTGCTTGTAAATAATTTGATTTTTTAATCTATTTAAAACAACAAAAAAAAGAACCACGATTGTGGTTCTTTTTAGTTGTTTGTTTTTTTGTGCCTCTATTACTTTATTTACAGTAGTTTCGCAAGGTGCAACCAATTCTTTATATACTTGTTGAGGTGTTAATCCTTTTTTATCTTTCACTTTTTCGCACAATTTAAAAATTAAATCAGGTGCTGCAAAAGGCTCATTTGGATTACTTGGAATTTCTATTGGTTTAAGCTTTCTTTTAGGATCACCATTCATACATCTATTATATATATTTGTAATTGCATTTTCTATTGACTTATCAACATCATTAGGTATTGTGTTTTTACCTATACGGTTTGCAATATCATAAACTTGTGAAAGTGCAGAGTTTAGTCTAGCTGCGTTTACTTGAGCAGTAAGAGATCTCAAAACTTTTGACAAATCTGATGGTGTTTTACAGTTTTTGCAAGCTTTAATCAATTCAACATCATCAACACTAGCATTTCCTGCATGCATATTTATAACTTTATTGTTCATTGAAATAGCATCGGTAAATTGAGATATTGTCTTTTCTGCATTTGGATAATTTTTCATTAATGGTAAATTTCTTAATGCTGCTTCAACTTTATGTACAACGGAATTACCGTCATATCTATATTTATCGTGGTTTGCTACATTTTTTTCTGTAAACATCTCTTTTAGAAGCACCGCCATTTACACCATCAACCCAATATTTACACCATACAAAATCTGTTGAAAACTCATCAGGAATGTCAGGGTGCATTTCCTTAAGATCGTATTTGATAAAGTGAACGCCATTTTCCCTTTCTCTTTCAATATCGCTATATATAGCCATATCAACACCTCTCTTTTCTTCTTACATAATAGTATACCATATTATGGGTCTTTTTTTGTGCAAAATAACCAAAATATTTATCTATTTATTGAAATCAAAATACACATATAATATAATTTTAGTATAAAATTACAACTATGTGCTATTTGAAATATTTTAATATAAGGGGTTAAATATTATGATAAAATTAAGCCAAGAAGAACTAAGAGAAAAAGAAATAAAATTACAAAAAAATCTAAACGAATATAGAGATAAAATTACCGATATTTTAGGTGCAAAACTTGCTAGAGAATTTTGCAATGCCCTTATTGCACATGAGTTTACAAAGAGAGTTTTGGCTGGTTGCGAAGCTCAAGTAAAAAAATTAGAAAATGAAATCGAAAAAACTATAGCAAAACAATACCCAAAAGAAACCGACTACAATGCTATCGGTGTAGTAGAACAGTTCAAAACATCACTAAGAAAACATATCGAAGAGAAAAATCACACACAAAAAGGCTTTGCAATGTCTAGAGTAAAACTTTGTGAAAAATCTTTACAAGAACATTTGGGTGTAGATTTAACCAAAAAGATTGTTTCACTAGCTATTGTTTGTGAAGCAAACGAAAATCAAGTAGAAAAACTAAAACAATGTCGCGATAGAGAAATTGAAACATTGAAATCTTACACTTCAAATGCTGCAGCTAAAATAATGGGTACCAGATATACAAAAGCTTATTACGATCTAGACGATGTAAGAAAAGCTCAAATGCAAATCAAAGAAAAAGAAACTGGCAAAGGTATGTAA
>JAFVTW010000008.1 GCA_017503005.1 Clostridia bacterium
ACCTATAAAAAATCAAGTCGTGATGGATCAATATGGAATATTGAAAGTTGGCGAAACAATCGAGAAAAAAGAACAAAAAATTTATGACAATGTTGGAACTAGAATAGAGTATAATGATCCAGTTATCAAAAAGAATACTCAAACTAACACATCTGAAGAACTTTCTGAAGAAGAAAGAGAATTAAAAAATAGAAAATTTAATGAAAAATTAGACAATCTTATTAGTCAAAAAACTGGTGTAACCTCACCTTCTCAAGTTTCTCAACCAGAAGAAGATGATGACGATAATGTTGATTACAAAAATATCTTAGGCGAACTATTAGCCACAGATGATGAAAAAATAGAACAAGAACCTATCCAACAAAACTACTATACCCAAGAAGATTTAGAAGACGAAGTTATAGAAGAAGTTATTCAAAAAGTAGAAACATATAACTATTCTGCCAAAAATAGAACTGCAAATTTTGAAAGTGATGGGTTTAAATTTAAGCCTTATGTTACAGAAGTTGATGAAGCAGACAAACAAACCAACTTTATATTATCTAATAAAGCCAGATTAAATTATGGAATTTTTATGTTTGTATTGATGATTTTACAAATATCTACCCTTTTCATAATTCTAAAAGCTCAAAATTTACTATATACCACTGATTATGTGTTGTATGGCATTGCTTATGGTGTAGCAGTAGTATTATTACTTGTTTGTCTAATTCCTTACCTAATCATTCCAGACAAACGAAAATCTAATACCTTCAAACTATCATATTCCCTATTATTTGGGATTCTATTATTCTTATCAGCTTGTGCACTTACATATGCTCTAAATACTTTCGCAGGTTTAAATTCAGCAAATGTATCACAATTCTCTACAAAGCTATTGTTACCTATAATACTTTCAATCAACTTTATAATTACACCATTAGTATACAAAATGGTAACATTAGACAAGAAAATGTATTAATAAAAAAGGGTCAGTTATGCTGACTCTTTTTCTTTGTTTTTTGATATTTTAGATATTAACTGCAATACTCGCGATTCAATCTTTTCTTGATATTTTGTAAGTATAGTAATAGCAACTATTGCAAGAATCAAAATAAATGGCCACACAAACAATCCCCAGCCTGTAAAAGGAATAATATATCCACCACCAAAATAACTCATACATATTACTCCTAACGGTCTAGTAATCAAAGCTATCCAAAAAAATGTTTTAAATTTCATTGTAGTAAGTCCTGATATTAAGCACAACACATCATCTGGAAAAAGTGGCAATAAAAATGCAAATATTAAGAAAAATTTACCTTTTTTCTCTATAATTTGAGCATATTTTGTCGCATTTGCCTCACCAACCACCCATTTTACAATCCTGAAACCAAATACTTTACCTATCCAAAATGAACAATAAGACCCCAACAAAACCCCCACTGTACACAAAATAGAAGCAATAAGTGGTCCATAGATTGCTACACCAGTAAGAGTAATAATCATTGAAGGAATCGGCACTGATAATACCTGCACAAATTGAATAAGAACATATACAATCATACCCTTTTCTTTAGTTGATAATATAAAGTTTTTAAAAGTTGCTATTGACGAAAAAATATCCAAGATATTGTATCTATCTAACAACACCCATACACCTAAAACAACACATAAAATCACACTGACTACAAACAATAATTTTGATAACATTTTCTTTTTATTTTTTATGATTAAAAAAATAGACAAAACTGATGTCGTCAGTATCAAAGTAAGTAATAAAAAGTGTAAAAAATGCAAATCATTGTAAGAATAATTCAAAAACACAACAAAAAAACTTACAAAAGGAAAAATTAAATTAACAAAACTAAACCATTTTTTATTGTTCATTTTACCCCCAAAATCAGCGAAATATAGTTTATATATAATAATATATTAATTTAAAGCAAGTCTTATGACTTTACAAAGATATACAATTGTGATAAAATATCAACGAAAAATTTCAATAAAATCTATGTAAAGAGGATTTTTAAATTGAGTAGAGTTGTTCTAAAGTTAGAAAATGTAACTAAAGCATTCGAAGATAGAGTTGCTGTAAATAATGTCTCCTTCCAAATTCACGAAGGGGAAATTTTTGGTTTTTTAGGACCTAATGGTGCTGGTAAAACCACCACAATGAGAATGATATGTGGTCTTACCAAACCTACCCACGGCAATATTACTATTTGTGGATACTCAGTTCAAAGAGACTTCGAAAAAGCTATGGAATTAACTGGTGGTATTATCGAAAACCCTCTTATGTATGGATATATGTCTGGTTGGGACAACCTAAAATATTATGCTGGCCTTTACAAAGGTATTACAAAAGAAACCATACTTACCTATGCTAAAATTGTTGGACTAGAACACAGACTAAAAGATAAAGTAAAATATTACTCATTAGGTATGAGACAAAGATTAGGTATAGCTCAAGCATTATTACACAATCCTAAACTACTTATCCTAGACGAACCATTTAGCGGTTTAGACCCACAAGGTGTTGTAGAAATGAGAAAGTTTTTAAAGAACTTAGCTCAAAAATACAAAATTGCTATTATGGTAAGCTCACATATGCTTGCAGAAATGGAGCAATTATGCGACACCCTCGCAGTTATCAATGGTGGTCAACTAATTGAGATGAAATCAATTCACCAACTAAAAGAAAATATCGTTGGTTCTAGAAGAATCAAATTCAAAGTAGACTACCCTAACTTCGCTGGTAAAGTAGTTATTAATGAATTTAGATTTAATGTTGAAGTAGCTGGCAACAGTATTTATGTTGCTGCTGGAGAAGATAAAGTACCAGAAATTAGTAAACGACTACTTGACAACGGCTTGTCAATATTCGGTGTAGAATTTATTTCAAAAACATTAGAAGAAATATTTATGGAATTGATTAAGAATAAGACCAAAGGTAGTATTCAAATATTCTAATTCTAATTTAAGGAGATATTATGGGTGTTTTAAGAATTGCCCGTGCGGAATTTATTAAAATTTTTAAAAAACCAAGTGTTTATTTGATGGGTGTTTTATTAGCAGCTGTCTTAGTTTTGTCAAACTTATTTTTCGAGCCTATAGGCAAACAAAACTTTACTGCAAATATTGATGGTAGCACTGTAGGCAAAATTTACGATAAATTTACAGCATCTAATACCAGTGACCTAAAACAATCAGCTTTTGATGAAACAATTTCCAATGCTATTACAAAAATTGATTTCTATAACACTATAAACACTAGAAACGAATCATTAAAACTAGTTGGTGACGAATTTACCCTTTTATATAGTGATTTAAAACTACAGCACAAATTAGATGCAAATAGTGCAAAAACACAAACAGCATTTGGTTCTGTAAAGAATAAACTAGTTACATATAATGAAGTTTTTAATAGTACAGAAAACTTAGTTAATAATTCTACATTCTACGAAAACTTCACTACCCTACCTATATATACAGAAGCAAAAGAAAGCCTTAGAAAGCTAACCTTAAAAGCTCAAGATGTATCTACAACACCTACAATATTTGTAAACTTTGTAGACCAAAATGACTATCTTACAAAACTAAACAAAATCTATGATACAAACAAGAACTATATAAATTCAACTATTGAATATTACAACAAACAAATAAAAGATACACAAGATGCATATTACAACAAGGTTATAAATAATCCTGATGCAACTCAAGCCACCCTTAGACCTTTAAGAACTGCATTACACACTGAAATTAGCGATTTTTATGATGTATTAGTAAACTTAACTGAATCAAAAAACACATTAGCATTCATTGACAAAAAACAATACGAAACATTAAAGAATGCAATAGCAGAAGCAAAATCTCTAGTAGATGCATACAACAACAATACTATTAGTGGTGCAACAACAGAATATCAAAAAAATAAAGTTGTTATTACAGAGATTGCTAAATTATCATTACAAGATAAAACAAAAGCTTTACAAGATAGCATTATCGAATATTCTGCTAGTACAAAAACACTAGAAAGTTTAAACAATACAATTACAAAAGATGTATATGCCCTACGAGATGGACTGGATTCTACAATCAAATCTTTATATCAACAAAATCCAGTATCTAGTGCTACTAAAGATATGGAAAGCATTAGAGACCTAATTACAAGTTATAGAGTATTATCTATAAATACAAAAGATCTAGTAGATCAAACAATCGACCTAGAGGCTACACAAATTTTAAAATCTAACGAGATAGTAAATTATATAGGTTTTGATTCATTCAACTCTTACGAAACAAAAGAATCACTTACCAAAATTAATTATCTAATTGATAATGGTGAATACAATCAACACTTCTCAGATGTATTTGCATTTAACAAAAATAGCACAACCGAAACTAATGCATATGATTTTATGTTCTACGGTATGGAAATTGCCACATTAATAATCACAGTATTTGCTATATTCTTAGCAGCTAGTTTGATGGCATCAGAATACGATAGTGGTACAATAAAGTTGTTAGCAATGAGACCATTCAAAAGATGGAAGATAATTACAGGCAAACTACTTGCCACAATGATATTTGCAGTTATATTTATATTATTTAGCTTTGTTATCTGCTATGTAGCTGGTGCAGCTATGTACCCACTTACCGATTTACCTGTACTTATGGTATTTAACTCTACTCAAGCATTTGTTGTAAACCCATTAGTACTTATGTTTATAAACTTGATATGTATTACATTCGAAGTATTCTTCTACTCTGTAATTGCCCTATCTATATCTACAATATTTAGGTCATACACATCAGCAATTTCTATTTCTTGTATTATGTACTTACTAGCAATCAGTTTAAATGTATTGTTTGGTGGTGCATTATGGTATGCTTACATTCCATTTATTAATGCGGATTTATTCAAATTCTTAGGTGGCACATTCCTAACAACAGAAGCTAGTGCATTCAACTCATTATTTACACCTACACTACTTTCAAATGCAAACTTCTTTATATCTATGGGAATTGCTACAGGTACAATTGTAATATTCTTACTAATTACCTATATTTCATTTAAACTAAGAGATTTCTAAAAAAACAAAAAAAGACAATCTATTTGAGATTGTCTTTTTTTATATTATTTTGCGATTTATTAATTCTATTCGGTAGAATAATTATCAAAATAACCTGTAACCAAAACTATAGGTGTACCCTTGTCGCCACTTCCACTAGTAAGGTCACACAATGAACCAACAAGGTCTGTAATTTGTCTAGGTGTAGTACCCAAAGATTCAGCTTTATTTACCAAATTTTCGGACTTTTCGTTAATCATTTGCTTCATAGCAATAACTGCAGCTTCGCCCTTTAAATTGGCAATTTTATTGTCAGCTAAGTATTTCAATTTGATTTCATTAGGAGTTCCTTTTAATCCATCTGTAAATGCAGGACTAACAACTGGGTCAGCAAGCTCCCAAATACCACCTACTGGGTCTTTAAATGCTCCATCACCATATACCATACATTCCATAGCAACACCAAACTTTTCAATTAAAGCAGCTTGAAGTTTATTTACAAAACTCTTAGTATCTCTTGGGAACAATTTAACTTTTTCGTCAGTAGACAAATTACTACCCAAAATACCATATTGCTCGTGATATCCACTACCATCAACACTTTCATTTAATATTTCATGTAATGAAACAACCTTTTCTGCACCATTTGCCAACAATAGTTTCTTTGTTCTAAATCTAGAATGAATATCAGCATTAATTACATTTTTTGTATATTTTAGTATTTCTACAGGATCGTTAGACAAAATAATCTCACAATCACATTCACACAAATTTTTATATAAATCTATGTAATTCACACCAGTAAAAGGATGTGTAACATCTTTAACTAAATCAGTAAACTCCTTAGCTGTATAAGGTTTATTGAATTGAATAATTCCTAAATCATACAACTTGTCTATAGATACTAAAGGATTTCCAACTTCGTCAAAAGGATATGATAATTGAATAATCAACTTATCAGCACCCCTAGAAATACCTTTTAATAAACTAGAAAATCTATTCCTAGACAATATAGGAAATACAACACCTATAGTTCCACCACCAAATTTTCTTCTTACATCTGTAGCAATATTGTCTATTGATGCAAAATTCCCTTGAGACTTTGCAACTATAGCCTCTGTTACTGCAACAATATCTTTGTCTTTAAGCTTGATATTTTCGTTTTCTACTGTAGCTGCAATACAATCAACAACTATACTTACCAAATCGTCTCCTGGTCTAATAATTGGTGCTCTTACACCTCTAGCAACTGTTCCTACTGTTCTCATGTTACACACTCCTTAATATTATTTATTTTTTATAAAGTATAAAACAAAACCAAAAAAAATATGACAAATGAGAAGTTAAACCTATAAAATTTAACCTACATTGTCATATTTATTTTGTATTAAGTTCAATTTGTTTACGAGCCAAAGCATCACATCTATTGTTAAGTTCGTTATCAGCATGTCCCTTAACTTTTACCCATGTTACTTTGTGTTGTTCGATAATGCTCAATAGTTCTTGCCACAAATCAAGATTCAAAACTGGTTTCTTATTAGCTGTTCTCCAGTTATTTTGTTGCCAGTTTTCTATCCACCCCTGCAAGAAAGCATTTAAAGTATATGCTGAATCAGAATATACTGTAACTTCGCAAGGCTCTTTCAAAAGCTTAAAGCCTTCGATTACTGCAGTGATTTCCATACGATTGTTTGTGGTATTATCTGCATATCCAGAAAATTCCTTCTCTATCCCTTTGTATCTTAAAACAATACCATATCCTCCAGGACCAGGATTTCCAGAACAAGCACCATCTGTATACAATTCGACCTGTTTCATTTTACTCCTTTACAAACACATAAGTATAATAACACATTTTTTATTTTTAAACTAACTATTTTTAGCTTTTTATTGACAATTTATAAAATATAAACTATACTAGATATGTTATTGATGGTTATCAACTATTATTCTATTTAGGGGAGTAGTTCAATGGTAGAGCAGCGGTCTCCAAAACCGCGTGTTGAGGGTTCGAGTCCTTTCTCCCCTGCCAAATTTAAATAATGCATTATTGCATTATTTTTTTATTTAAAAAGAGATATGTATATGATGAATGACTTAGAATTAAATATTAAAAATTGTAATAAATGTGGAGTTTTGCCAAAGCCAACTTGCAACTCTTTAAAAAATGGCAATAGTAACATTCTTATCGTTGGTGAATCACCTGCTAAAGATGGCTGGCTAAAGTCTGGTAGAGCTTTTTATGATGTAAATGGCAACCTTCAAGCCACAGGCAAAATTCTAGTAAAGTTGCTTAATTTAATCAATTTAAGTATAGACGATATTGCTTTTACTGAGTGCTGCAAATGCCATATCTCTGATAGGTCAAAATTAACTGATTGCTCAAATAATTGCAAAGAATATTTATTTGAACAAATCAAAAATTGCAAACAAAACATTATTTTAACTATGGGAATATTCCCTACCCAAATATTACTAAATCAAAAAATTAAAAAATTTAAAGACTATGTAGGAAAATCATATTCTTTTGGCGACAAAACAATAATACCTATATATCATTGTTCTCCTATAAATCCACTTTGTTATAAAGGAAACGAAGAAATATTTAAAAGATTAATTAAAGATGTAATACAAAAATAATTATTAACAACAAAAAAGAACATCAAATCGATGTTCTTTTTTTTATTAATTATTTAGCATATTCAACACTACGAGTTTCTCTGATTACATTAACCTTAATGGTGCCAGGATATTCCATTTCCTTCTCAATTTTTTGAGCGATTTCTTTAGCCATAAACAATGCATCATCATCACTAACTTCGCCAGGTTTAACAATAATTCTAACCTCACGACCTGCTTGAATTGCATAAGATTTTTCTACACCCTTGAATCCATTTGAAATTTCTTCAAGTTTTTGTAGTCTCTTGATATATGTTTCTAGGCTTTCTCTTCTAGCACCTGGTCTTGAACTTGAAATAGCATCTGCAGCTTGAACCAAAATAGCTTCTAGACTTTCAAATTCACAATCACCATGGTGAGCAGCAATACAGTGAATAACCTCTTTTGTTTCTTTGTATTTCTTAGCCAAATCAACACCGATAGAAACATGGGTTCCTTCTACTTCATGATCAACTGCTTTACCTATATCGTGTAATAAACCACCTCGTTTTGCAACATTAACATTTGCACCAAGTTCACTAGCCATTAAACCTGCCAAGTATGATACTTCTAAGCTGTGTTTTAACACATTTTGACCATAACTTGTACGATATTTCAATCTACCTAATGTCTTGATTAATTCTGGATGTAACCCATTTATACCAGCATCAAATGCAGCAGATTCACCAGCTTCTTTAATTGTAACTTCCATATCACGAGTTACCTTTTCTACCATTTCTTCTATTCTGGTAGGATGAATTCTACCGTCAAGAATCAATTTTTCTAGAGAAATTCTAGCAATTTCTCTTCTTACAGGGTCAAATGAAGATAATACAACAGCTTCTGGAGTATCATCAATAATTAGGTCAACACCTGTAGCATTTTCCAAAGCTCTAATATTTCTACCTTCTCTACCTATTATTCTACCTTTCATTTCGTCACTAGGTAATGTAACAGATGATACTGTAACTTCACTAGTATGATCGGCAGCACATTTTTGAATAGCTAATGTAATAATATCTTTTGCTTTTTTGTCTGCTTCATCTTTTGCATTCTGTTCAATATTTCTAATCAAAATAGCAGCATCTTTCTTTGCATCTTCTTCAAACATAGAAACTAATTGATTTTTTGCATCTTCTTTAGATAATCCAGCAACTTTCTCAAGTTCTGCAACAATTTGCTCAGTAATTTTCTTTTGCTCAGCAATTGCTTTTTCGATTTCTAATTCTTTAGTTTCTAGAGCTGCTTTCATATTGTCTATAGATTCGATTTTACTATCTAACATTACTTCCCTTTTTGTAATAAAATCTTCTCTTTGAACAATTCTATTTTCAGCTTTTTGCATTTCAGCACGTCTTTCTTTGATTTCAGCATCACATTCATTTTTTAATCTTAAAACTTCATCTTTAGCTTCTAAAACAGCCTCTTTTTTAACTGTTTTTGCTTCATTTAAAGCTTCTTGAATAATATTGGCTGCAGTTGCTTTGTTTTTCTCTGTTTTCTTTTTGTATAAAACAGTATTTAAGTACATTCCCAATGGAAGTGCTACAGCAATACAACAAATAGCCACAATAATGCTTACGACAGGAGTAGACAATGCCATTAAACTAAACATTGCACTGTGTGTCATTTATTTTCTCCTTTATTAAATTTTTATAGTACGATTTTAATTTAATCTTTACTTTCGTAAAGGATTTTGTTTTATGAATAAATATAGTTTCGCACAACTCAAAACCATATTTACTACTATATTAATTTTAGTTTATATCGTCAATTTTGTCAAATAATATAATTACAAAAAAGCCGAATAAATTTCGGCTTTTTGTATATGGTTGTAAAAATATAAAGAATTATTTATCTTATTTGTTACATATTATTCTTCGTTTGTCTCAACTACTTCTATATTTGCCATCGCTTCAGCAATTAATTCTTCGACATTTAATCTAATTTCTTCTTTCAAAACCTTATCCATTCTAGGCTTAATTACTGGATGCTCAGGCAAAAATACTGTACAACAATCTTCATAAGGAAGAATTGATGTTTCGTATGTATTTATCTTTTTACTAATTTCTATGATATCTTCTTTATCCATAGCAATTAGTGGTCTAAGTACTGGCAAATCTTCTATCACAGCATTAGTAACAGTCATACTTTCTATTGTTTGAGAAGCCACTTGTGCTAGACATTCACCTGTAATAATCGCCTTTAAATTATTTTGTTTTGCTATTCTTTCACTAATTCTCATCATGATTCTTCTCATTAAAGTAATCATAAATTCCGGTCTACAATTTTTGTGAATAGCTTCTTGAATTTTAGTAAATGGTACAATATGAATTTTAATATTTCCTGTATATTCACTAATAATTTTTGCTAGAGTAATAACCTTATCTTTAGCTAATTCGCTAGTGTATGGGAAACTGTGGAAGTGTATAGCTTGAATTGGCATACCTCTCTTACTCATCAAATATCCTGCAACAGGACTATCTATTCCGCCAGACAATAGCAATAAACCACCACCGCTAGATCCTACCGGCATACCACCAACAGCCTTAATTATAGAACTATAGATATATGTATTACCATCTTCTCTAATCTCAATAAATACAGTTGTTTCAGGGTTTCTTAAATTAACTTTTAAGTTTGGTTGACTATCTAGAATAACACCACCCATCATTGCTGCAAATTCTGTAGATTGTATTGGGAAGAACTTATCTGCTCTTTTTACATCTACTTTGAATGTATCTGTATCAATTTTGATACCTTTTATACAATCTTCAATGTTTTGCTTTAAAGTTTTCACTACAAAACACGGACTAATAGAATGTACACCAAAAACATGTGATATTTTTTCCATAATTTCTGTTTCATAGAAATCCTCATATTCTGTAACAATATATCTACCAGAAATCTTTGTTAATCTTAATTTATATTCTTTTAATGCTTGCAAAATATTATGACTAAGCAAATTTTCAAAAACATATTTGTTTTTGCCCTTCAAAAATATTTCACCAAATCTTATCAATATTGCTTTTTCCATACTTTTCCTACTTTAAAATTTTTATATATCTAATACAAGTTTCTTTGATTACCTTGGCCGCTTGTATAACTTCTTCTACTGTATTAAATTCGCTAAAGCTAACCCTTACAGAACTCAACATAGTATCTTTGTCTATTCCCATAGCAGATAGTATTCTATTTTCTGTATGCTTACTAGAACATGCAGAGCCATTACTTATAAGCACAGACTCACTTTCTGCCATATGCAAAATTGTTTCAGCTTTTACCTTTTTTACAGCAAAAGAAACAATATAAGGAGAACAACTTTCGGTAGAATTAATCACAGGATTAAAGTCAGTTGTCAATTCATTAATAAATGCTGTTTTCAAACCTTTAACATACTCAAAGTTTTCTTTTTGGTTTTTAACAATCTTGGTTGCTGCTACATTGAATGCTAAAATACCACAAGTGTTTTCTGTACCACTTCTTATGCCAAACTCCTGTCCGCCACCAAATACAGAAGCTTTTAGATTTATACCTTTTCTTATATATAAAGCACCCACACCTTTTGGTCCATGTATTTTGTGAGCACTTATAGTATATAAATCCACACCCAAATCATACATATTTACTTGGACTTTACCAAATGCTTGAACACCGTCACTATGAAAGATTATGTCCTTGTTTTCTGCTTTAGCTATTCTTACTAGTTGTTTTATATCATTTATAGCACCAGTCTCATTACATACATGCATAATAGATACAAATGAAGCACCTTTTATTTTTGCTTTGAAATCTTCTATATCTACTTCACCATCACTAGTAAGATTTACATATTCAACCTTGTAGCCTGCATTCTCTAAATTTTTAGCCACATTGTAAATTGATGGATGTTCTGCCATAGAAAAAACTAATTTTGTACCATCTCTACGAATAGCTCCATTTACTGCCATATTATTAGCTTCTGTAGCACCAGATGTAAATACCAAATTATCAAATGAACTTCCGCCCAATAACTTGATTATATTCTGTCTAGCCTTATTAACTTCTTTTATAACTTGTGAACCATTTCTATATAAAGCTGATGCATTATAAAAATTTTGTTCGCTTTGCAAAACATATTCATCTAATGCTTCTTTATATATTTTGGTTGTACTTGCATTATCTAAAAAAATCATTGTATATTCCTTTTATTCACTACGAACAATTTTAACATAGTATAAAGAAATAAACAATGAAAATTTTTTAATATGGTACAAAGTTTAACAAAGTGTCTAATGTATCTGAATACAAATACACTTCGGGCACTTGTCCAACTATTATGCTTTCGGATATTAGAACCTCTCTAGTAATATTGTATTTACTACTAAGCAAAGGCAATACCACACCTACATCTGCAGATATTTCTAAATATATTTTATGATTTGTTTGATTTATACCAGCAGTTTCAAATCTAGATAAAAATGAGCAATTAACAGCACCTATAGGGTTTACTTTTAATTTTAATTTAGGGCCACGACCTACAAACAATGGTATACCCGTAAACGAACCTATAGGTATTCCCACACCATTTCTACCATATTCTTCTATCTTTATTTCTGTAGTTTGAGCCAAATCCTTACTTAGATTATTTATCTCTAAACTATTAGCTTGTATCATACTAATATTTCCTAACTCATCTGTAATAATATTAACCAAATCTTCATATACAATCGAGTTTATTACAACATCAGCTATCGCACTATTCATTGCTCTAGTTGCAAGTGCTTTTGACTTTAATTCAATGGTATCAGAAATTATAGTATTAATACTATTTTTAAACATTAACCAGCCCAAAAGAATCACAAAAACAACAATCATCCATGCAATGATTTTCTTTTTGTTCTTTTTAAATTTTGATGCTAGTTTTTTAATCATAAAAAAATATATGACTAAAACCACATAATTAAAACTAAAGAACTAATACTTTTTGGTTTTACTATTAAATATTAAAGCAAATATAAATGCTGAAATTACTGCACATGTTATACCAGCAGCAGTTGCAGTTAGTCCACCAGCAAATACACCTAATAGACCCATCTCTTTTAATCCTTGTATGGCTCCTTTAGCCAAACTTCTACCAAAACCTGTAATAGGCACTATAGCTCCTGCTTTCGCAAAATCAATTAAAGGCTCATATAGTCCTAATGCCTCCAAAACAGCACCTATACACACAAACAACACAAGTATTCTAGAACTAGTCATTTTGGTCTTAATAATAAGTATTTGACCCAACATACATATAAATCCGCCTACACAAAACACTTTCAAATATGTCAAAAATATATCCATATTATTCTCCCACTTTACTGTCCCTTTCTATAACAACAGCATGACAAATGCCAGGTATACTGTCACCTTGCTGAGTACTCAATGTACTAAGTAATGCCCCTGTAGCAGCATACAAAACATTCTTGTATACACCTTCATCTAATTTTTTCAATATAAAAGAGTTAAATATAGCTGCACTACAACCACAACCACTACCACCTTGAAAAGTTTTTTGATTATTATTGTACATCATTTGACCACAATCGTTATAATTTTTGCCAAGCTTATAGCCATTATGCTCCATCAAATCCATAAGAATTTCTGATCCTAATTTACCCAAATCACCGGTCAAAATAAGGTCATAATCGTCTGGACTTGTTTTTGTGTCTTTAAAGTGTGAAATTAAAGTACTCATAGCAGCAGGTGCCATAGCTGCACCCATATTGTTTGCATCTTTTATTCCATAGTCTGTCACTTTCCCCAATGTAGCTTTAGTTATCATATGCCCTTCATCTGCCAATCTCAAAACCGTACTACCAGCACCTGTCACTGTCCACTGACTAGTAGGTGGTCGCTGGTTTCCTAGTTCCAAAGGGAAACGATATTGCCTTTCTGCTGTGGAAAAATGTGTACCTGTAGCACATACAACATTGTTTAGATATTTGCCGTCAACAAATGTAGCTCCTATTGCTAAACTTTCAGCCATAGTACTACATGCCCCATAAATACCCAAAAAAGGTCTATCAAAATACCTAGCCGTGAATGAGGTAGATATAATTTGATTGAGCAAATCTCCACCCACAATCAAATCAACATCGTTTATATTCATTCCAGCATTCTTAATAGAACACCCTATAGCCTGTTCAAGCATCTTTCTTTCAGCATGTTCAAACGAACTTTCACCAAATAAGTCATCTTTCAAAATATAGTGGAAATAATCCTTAAATGGTCCACATCCTTCTTTTTTGCCCACAATAGAATAATTACCGACAATTCGCGGTTTATTTAAAAAAGCAATCGTTTGGTCACCCATCTTCTTACCCATTACATCACCCCACTAAAACAACAAATATATTATTCCAGTAACAAAACTAATTACTAAACCACTAACAATTACCGGACCTGCCACAGAAAACATTTTTACACACAACCCAAAAATAATTCCTTCTTTTTTAAACTCAATAGCCGGACTAGTAATAGAGTTGGAAAAACCAGTAATAGGAACTATAGAGCCCGCACCAGCAAAAACACCTATTCTATCATATACACCTATTCCCGTTAAAAAACTAGCCACAAAAATTAGAATAATCAACATCCATGTATTTGCCTCCTCAATCCCCATTGTAGGAACAATTAACATCAAAATATCGCTAATTCCCTGACCGATTACACATATTAGTCCACCGACAAGAAAAGCCCATATAAGTGTAGGAAAGTCCTTTGTCTTAGGTATTTTTGATTCCACATACACATTGTATTGCTCATTTCTAGAAAAGTGTTTTTCTTTATTCATTTCAACTTCCTTTTTTCTAAATTATTTACCACCAAAAAATTTTTAAACAAAAATATGTTGTACATAAATATTTTTTACTGTTTTTGACAAACTAAAAAAAAATAAATGTTAAATACATTTGGAGGTATTAAATGAAAAAATCAACAATTTGGACAACAGGTATACTTTGTAGTGGCTTACTTTTAGTTGGATGTACAACTCCTGCAAATCCAGCAAATATTTCAAGAAAGCTCGAAAACAACTTAACAAACTTAACAAATGTTGTTAATAAAATGGATACAATAGACAACACATATCTTACAAATCCTGACATACACCCTCAAACTATGATTTCATCTGCTCCAGCAGAAAATTCAAATAGAAACTTCGTCGCCAGTATTAGTGAAGATATCACACCTGCAAAAAATAAATTCAAAAATAAAGTAGCCAATATCGACACATACAAAAATGACAACAACAAAGAAATCAAAATATTTCAATACACAATAGAACCAACAAAATACTCACCTAGATATTTAAATAGCACAAATAGTGAAAATGACGATTATTTAGGTAATTATATAAATAAAGTAAGAACACTGTATGCTATTACAAATGATGCTATAGAAGCTAATAATGAGTTAGATAAATACAAGAACAATGTAATAACCTATTGTGTAGAAATAAAGCAATTAAACAACTCTATCGAAAATGGAACTTTTGAACCAAACAACAATCAAATCTCCGCATTAAATAATTATATAGAAGATTTAAAAATAACAATCAAGAGAATAAGAAATTGCAACGGAGACCTAACAAACGAAGTAAACAATATTAATAATACTGATGTCGGCGGATTAACAGCAGGTATTGATGTAATAAATAGCAATTATCTAAGTGTATTAAACCACATCGACACTAGAATAGCTTATCTTAAAAATGCTATTACAACCTTAGAACAAGTAAAATATCTACTACAAGAAGCTCAAGCAATTTATGATAAAAATCCAGAATTGCAACCAAGTATCAAAGAAGAATCAACACCAGAAGATATAGTAGAAAAAGAAGATTACAGTTCTACTACAGACACAAATCAATCAACAGAAAATCAAAACTATGCAAATGAAGAAAACCCTCTAAATGAAGGCGAAAATAATAATGTAAATGATGATGAGATTGTTGTTGAAAATCAAAACAACAATACTGATGATAATACACAAGAAATTAACGATATAAATACAGAAATAAAAGAAACTAATACAAATAATCAATCAAATATTGATACAACAGACAAAAATATCGAGATTGAAAATATTGAAAATGAAACAATTAAAAATGAAGAAGCAACCACATTAGAATTAGAAAAACAAGACAAAGAATCTGTAAAAGAAACAAATATTGACACATACCTAAATACAAATAACAATCTCGACACATACAAAAAAGAAGAAGAAAAAATTGTAGAAAACACAAGTCAAAATGTAGTAACAGATACTATTACAAACACTACACCTATAGTAAACAACAATACAACCCATATTCCTCTACAAACACCAACGGTTGACGAAAACAAAATAAATGCACCAAACGGCACATTTCAAAACGGAATAATTACACAAAACAACTTAAATAGCGGTGTAAATAATGGAGTAAATGGCAATCATACTGGTTCGGGATATACAAATATGCCTTATGTAAATAACGGCATAAATTCTACAAATAAAAATGTAGATACTTATGGCCAAAATACTATTATAGATATGCTTAATCATGGTACTGTAAATAATGGTATAAACACTCTAAATATTAGTGAGAAAGAAAAACCTACAATGGTAAACGGTTCAACTGTTTCATCATTAGATGATTGTAAAAATTGCGAAGAAAACAACACTTGTGAAGAATGCAAAAAAGAAAATAAACTAGAAGAAGATTCAGAAAACAACTATGGTATTCAAACTCTAGAAGAAAGATAGAAAAAAGTGCTAAATTTAGCACTTTTTTTGATATATGCATAGCTCTTTGCATAATAGTTAATTAACCCCTATCAATTTAGATTTCATTTCGCTCAATATTTTGTTTTCTAATCTACTAACTTGTACCTGACTAACCCCCAAAATCTCAGCAATTTCTCGCTGAGTTTTATCTCTAAAATATCTAAGCATTATTATCTTTTTGTCTCTATTATTTAGTCCTTTTATAATGTTAAACAACAAAAAGTAATCCATCTGTTTTTCAAGTGGTTTATCATCAGGAATTTTTTCAATAAGCATTTGAGCAGAATCATCACCATCTCCTCCCACTTGCGAATATAGTGAAAGCGGACTTACACCACTTTCCATAGCAAACACTACATCTTGTTCGCTTACACCAAAATACTCTGCTATCGTCGATACTGGTGGAGATTTAAAATTTGTAGAAATATATTCTTCTATAAATTTATTTATCTGTACACTTAGATGTTTTACACTTCTAGACACCTTGATAATTCCATTATCCCTTAGATATCTTTTTATTTCACCTGCAATCATAGGAACAGCATAAGTTGAAAACTTAACATTAAAATTTTTATCAAAATTTTGAATAGCCTTCAAAAATCCCATACTTCCTATTTGATACAAGTCCTCATATTCTACACCTTTGTTTTTGTACCTATTTACAATACTTTTTATAAGCGGAGAATTCTCATTTATTAGTTTGTCTTTTGCTGCACTGTCACCATTTTGTGATTTTTCTATAAGTACCATAGTTTCAGCAAAATCAAGCATTTATCAACCTCCTATTGCAATAGCCTCTTCCTCCAAATTTTTTATTAAAACAACTTCTGTTCCTTGATTTATAGTAGAATTAATCATTACAGAATCCATAAAACTCTCCATAACCGTAAATCCCATACCACTTCGCTCACTATCTGGTTTTGAAGTAAAAAACGGTTGCTTAGCTTTGGAAATATCTGCAATTCCCACACCATAATCTTTTATAGATATGTATATATACTTTTCTTCTAAAACAACTCTTATATCAATAAGCCCCTTTGTATCTGGATAAGCATGCACTACACAATTTGTAACTGCCTCACTAACAGCCGTCTTTATATCGGTTATGATTTCAATAGAGGGTTTTAGTGGCAAACAAAAACTAGCAACACAACTTCTAGCAAACCCTTCATTTTCACTCAAACTACTAAAACTTAATTTAAGTTCATTTCTATACATAAAATATTCTCCTTAACTAATTTTAGGCATAATTTCATATAGCCCTGACATTTTAAAAATTTTTTCGATATGTAAATTTGGATTACATATATAAATAGGTATATTTTGCATTTTTAATTTCTTGTACCTACCTATTAACACCCCAATACCAGTACTATCCATAAAATCAAGCTCAGACAAATCTATAACAACTTGTTTAAAATTGTCAGCACTAAACAACTCTTCCAAGCAATTTCTAGCATATCCAGCGGAATATTCGTCTAATTCACCAACAAACATTATATACATAGTATTGTTGTAAACTCTGTTTTTAATCTTCATACATTTTCTCCTTATTTAATCTTGTTTTGATTTTATCAAACCTATAACTAAAAAAAATATATACCTTTGTAATATAAAGTCTATTTTTTACTAAAAAGACATTTTTTAAAGAATATAGGCAAATAATAATATTAAAGAAAACGAATAATTTTTGTCCTAATAATATAAAAATAAAAAAAGTAAAATTTTTAATAATTTTTATTGACAAATGAGTGTAGTTGGTGTAAAATTTCATTGTCAGCATTTGAGGGCGAATTTTCGTCGGGGTGTGGCGTAGTTTGGTAGCGCACTTGATTTGGGATCAAGGGGCCGGGAGTTCAAATCTCTTCACCCCGACCATTTTCCAAAAAATGTTGATTAATTGGGCCTTTAGCTCAGTTGGTTAGAGCGACCGGCTCATAACCGGTTGGTCCGGGGTTCGAGTCCCTGAAGGCCCACCAATTAAATTCCCTATATTTTATTTTGGCCCGGTAGTTCAGCTGGTTAGAACGCTAGCCTGTCACGCTAGAGGTCGAGAGTTCAAGTCTCTTCCGGGTCGCCAATAATTATAGGAATAAATAAGGTACTTTCAATACCCTATCCTATAATTAAATTTATATTATGTGCCTCGGTAGCTCAGTCGGTAGAGCAGAGG